>NZ_JBVLTJ010000001.1:0-877340 GCF_055597585.1 Streptomyces sp. AMJ-169 | reverse complement strand
AAGGCCCACCAGGACCGGACCGAACCAAGGCGACCAGGCCGGAGCGACCAGGCCCGGATACCAAGACAGCCAAGGCCGGGGGACGAAACGGCCAGAGCCGACCGGGACTGGGCTGAGCCGAGGCGACCGGGGCTGACCGACCGGGGGCCGGGGTGAGCCAGGGCTCCGGCGGCGAGGGTGAGCCGGGGCTCCGGCACAGGGAGTGAGCCGGGGTGCCCCCAGCGAAGTCGCCGATGTGCGGGGCGAGTTCATCGAAACGCGTTCTGCGGCCCCCCTGCGTCAGGCAGGCCCCCGATATCCGTACCGAGCCGCGCCGCGAGTTCCCCGGCGGTCAGCGACTCCCCGCTCTCCGCCACGTGTTCACAGAGCACGCGAGCCATCTCGCCGAACCCCTCGTCGGCGGCCTGGGTGAGCATCGTGAAGTCACCGACGAGGACAAGCCGCCGCCGCGCACGCGTGAACGCCCGCCCCGCGCGCCGGAGTTCGTCGAGGCCGCCGACCGAGCCGCGCGGGTTGCTGCGAGTGAACCCGTAGAGGACGACGTCCCGCCCGCCGCCCTGGACCGAGTCGACGGTGACGACCTCCCCCCGGCCGGCCGGAAGGTCTCTCAACAGGCCCTGGATCAGGGCGGCTTGGGCCCGGTACGGGACGACCACCGTCCACTCCTCGCCCGCGTCCGCGCAGTGCCGGGCGAGCGCGGCGAGCAGATCCGCCTCGGCACGGTTGACCCGGCCGCGATGGTCACCGCCTTCGGCGCGCTCACCGGCGGGGAGGTCGGAGGTGTCGACGAGGACTAGGGGGCTGCGGAACATGCCTTCAGTGGAGGGAAGTTGAGCGGCAACTCCAGCAGCAGCGTCCCCGTCATCACCCGGCGTCACAAACCGTCCCCCACAGAACGCCCTCGAACAAAAGTCGGCGATCTCCCGAGGCACCCGCCGCTGGACGCACAAGCGAGCCACCGCACCCTCGGCCAGCTTCCCCTGAACCATTTCGAGAACGCTCCGAGCACCGAACTCCGCCACCTCAGCCGGTAATTGAGCCGCACCCCCCACCGGCACCTCGCACTCGTCCCCGAACAGAACCCCCCGCCGAGCCCGCACCAACGGAACAAGCGCATCGGCAGTGGTCAGCCGCCCGGCCTCGTCGACGACCGCGAGATCGAACCCGACCCCACTGAGCCGCCCCGCGTCGGTGGCACCGACGACATGCGCATACCGAAGCAGCTCATCGGACAACTCCCCAGCATCCGCACGGACTTCATCACGCCACTCGGCAAGCAGCGCACGCCGGGCAGCGAGCAGAGGATAAGCAGTGCGGGCCCAACGGGCGAACGCGTACAGATCGGCGGGCGCGTCCCCGACCGGCGCGAGCAACGCCCGGCAGGACCGCTCGGCGAACCGAGCCTCCTCCCGGTACCGCGCGACCGACTGCGCGGCCTGCCCGGCGGCGACCCGGCGTTCGCGGACGGCGGGGTGATCGCGGGTGGCGGCATCAAGGGCGTCCTCGGCCGCCCGCCGGTCCCGTTCGGCCTGCTCGATCGCCTCGTCGTAGACCCGCAACGCCTTCTCCGCGCGGGCGAGTTGGCGGCCGTGCCACCACTGGGAGAGCGGCTGGCGCTGTCGCATCCGGTCGAGCCGGTCGGTCGTACGCGCCCGCCGGTCGAGGGTGCGGTGCAGCCGTTCGGCGACCCGGTCGAGCCGTACCTGTGCGGGTCCGGCGACGCTGCGCCGGGCCTCGTCCAGCGCGGCGCGCGCCGACCGCTCCTGCCGTACGGCGCTCTCCAGGGCGGTCACGGCGTCGTACAGGACCCTCGGCCAGTGGTCGGCGCCGGGGCCGCCGGCGGTGTGGGCCGAGAGGCGGGCGCCGACGCGGTCGAGGACGGTCCTGCGGAGTTCGGCGGCGCGGCGGTCGAGGAGCAAGTGCCGGGCGGGCGGGGCGACTTGGTGTTCGGGTCCGACGCGGAGGGCGACGAGGCCGGCAGGGAGCCGGGTGAGGATGTCGTCCACGGCCGGGGCGCCGGGAGCGGTGACGAGGACCCGGGAGCCGGCGCGGGTGGCTTCGCGGACGAGTTCGGCGAGGACACGGGTCTTGCCGGTGCCGGGCGGGCCGATGATCGCGGCGAGGTCGGGGGCGGTGAGGGCGGTGCGGAGGGCGGCGTGCTGGTCGTCGTCGAGAGGGGTCGGTGCCTCCTGGCCTGGGCGGCGAGCTTCCGGGGCCGGTGCCTCCTGGCCGGACCGGCGAGCTTGCGGGGTGGGTGTCTCCTGGCCGGACCGGCGAGCTTGCGGGATGGGTGCCTCCTGGCCGGACCGGCGTACCCCCGGGACCTCTCCGCCGGCCGGCGCCTCCCCGCCGAGCCGGTGCGCCCCCGGCGCCTCCTCCCCCGCCCGGCGGCTGCCCGCGAGGATCGACAGCAGGCGCGGATTCCTGGCATGTCCGCCCCGCAGAACAGCCAGCGCATCGCTGCGGCACCCGTACGCCGCACTGTCCTCGAACCGCTCCAACTCCCCCTGCCGAGGCGGACATTGCGGATCCCCACCCCGGTCGAACGCCAGCGTCACCCGCGCCCGCCGCTGATCCACGGCCGTCACCTGCCCACGCACCCCCGGCTCACCCCGGACCCGCAACACCTCACCCTCGACGGGAAGTCGGCGCCCCCGGAGGACGAACGTCCAGGCATCGGCGCCCGGAAGCGCGTCCTGATAAGCGAACGGACGTTCCTCAGCCGCGTGTTGGCGGCGCAGCTCATGTTCGGCGTCGACGGCCTTCGTGAGGAGCCCGAGGTAACGGGACTCCCGTTCGTCGGGCGCCCCGGCGGCGGCCTCGCCCCGCAGCAGATCCCATTCCCCCGCGAGCCGCCCCCAGTGAGTCTCCGCCCGCTCGGCAACCGCCGCGTCGGCGGGGCCGATCAGCCAGGCCGTCGGGCGCAGGAGGAGGCAGCCGCGTGCCATCCGGTCGTGGTCGACGAAGCGCAGCGGGGCGACCGCCGGGATCTGGTAACTCCGGCCGTCCTGGGCGGGGTTGAGCAGCGCCGTCCAGCCCCGGCCGTGCAGCGCGAGGGCCTGGCCGCGGTTGCGCTGCCGGGGGAAGGTGGCGGGGACGGCGTCCCGGGTGGTGAGGTCGGCCGCCAACTCCCCGATGTCTCCGGGGAGATGGGGGTGCGCGCGGCGCAGGCGGGTGAGGATGCCGTCGAGGGCCGGGGCGGGGACCAGGACCAGGGGGGTGGGGAGGGTGACGGTGCGGGTCAGCATGGGGTGTCCCCGGTCTCTCGCATATGCCGCACGTCTACTCCCTTGCCGTGCCCGGGTTCGGGCACGGCCACTTTAGCCACGCGGACGCGGCGGTCAGGAAGGAATTCGACAAACCGGCAAGTTGGCCGAATCCGGACGGGCGGTCAGACCTTCACCCGCAGCTCCGGCAGCCGGGGCGCGGTCCCCGGGATGACCACTCGCTTCAGGCTCTCCGGCCCGTCGGCGAGCCGGAGTTGGGGGAACCGCGCCAGCAGCACGGTCAGCGCGACCTCGCACTGGATGCGCGACAGCCCCGCGCCCACGCAGTAGTGGATCCCCTGCCCGAACCCCAGATGGTCCTCGCTCCCGGTGCGCGTGACGTCGAGCCGGTCCCCGTCCGGGTACCGCCGCGAGTCCCGGTTGGCGGAAACCAGCACGAACTGCACACAGTCCCCCTTGCGGATCCGGACCCCGTGCAACTCCACGTCCTCGGCGGCGAGTCGCATGCGGACGACGATGTCGGGGCCGCACCAGCGGACGAACTCCTCGACGGCGCCAGGCATCAACTCCGGCCGCTCAAGCAGGAGTTGCAGCTGATCGGGGTGGGTGAGGAGGGCGGCGAGGCTGTTGACGAGCAGCTGGGCGGTGTTGTCGTAGCCGGCCATGACGACGTTCATGACCATGGCGACGGCCTCCACCTCGTCGAGGCCCCCGGCGGGGTCGGCGAGGGTGGACAGGAGGTCGCCGGTGGGGAGTCGGCGCCGTTCGGCGAGGAGCCGCAGGACGGTCTCCACGACCGCCGGGGAGGAGACGCGCAGCCGTTCGGGGTCCATGGTGAGGATGTCGTCGCCCCAGCGGCGGAAGACGGCGCGGTCGGCGACGGGGACGCCGACGAGTTCGCAGACGACGGTGATCGCGGCGGGGAACGCCAGGCCCTCCACCAACTCCATTGTCCCGTCGGGTGAGTTGGCCGCCATGCCGGTGAGCAGTCCGGCGGTGACCTCCGCGACGCGGGGGCGCAGGGCCTGCATCCGGCGGGCGGTGAAGGCGCGGCTCACGGCGCCGCGCAGCCGGGTGTGGTGCGGCGGGTCGGCGTCGAGGGCGGAGACGAGGAAGTACTTCCGCACCTCCTCGGGGAGGTTGAGCATGTCGACGAGGACGCGGCGCGGGTCCTCGCCGGTGTGTCCGTCGACCTTCTCGGGAGTGTGCACGAACCGGGCGGCGTCGCGCAGCCCTTCGCGGACATCGTCGAAGCGGGTGATCAGCCAGACCGGCTGGGTCTCGGTGAGCCAGCCGCGGACGACGGGGCCCTGTTCGCGGATCGCGCCGAGGCTCGCCGCCGGGTCGGCGAGGAACTCGGGGTCCAGGAGGAGGGGTTCGTCCGCCGGGCGGGTGGCGGGGGTCTCGGGGGCGGCGGCGGACGGCGCGGTGGGGGTGGTGCTCTCGGTCAAGTCGTGCTCCAAGAAGGGGGGTTCACGCGGTGCTCAGCCCGGCAGCCGGGCGGCGAGGTCCCGGACGAGTTCGCGTTCCTGCGGGACGAGGAAGAAGTGGTCGCCCGGGAAGGTCCGCAACTCGAAGGAGTGCGTGGTCAGTTCGGCCCAGGCGCGGACCCCCTCGATGGGGCAGAAGGCGTCGCCGAGGCCGGTGTAGGCGGTGATCGGGGTGCGCAGCGGGAGGGGGCGGAGCGGGCGGTAGCTCTCGATGAGGCGGTAGTCGGCGCGCAGCGCGGGCAGCAGGAGGTCGCGCAGTTCGGGGATGTCGTACACCTCGGACTGGAAGTCGCCGAGGCCGCGTACGGTCGTGATCAGCGCGGTGTCGTCGTCCGGGTCGATCCCGGCCGGGGTCGCGCGGTGGGGGGCGGCGCGGCCGGAGGCGTAGAGGCGTTCGGGGCGGACGCCTCGGCGTTCGAGGCGCAGGGCCACCTCGTAGGCGATGGCCGAGCCCATGCTGTGCCCGAACAGGGAGACGGGCAGGTCGAGTTGGCTGGAGAGGGCTTCGGTGACGGCGTCGGCCATGGCGGCCATGTCCTCGATGCGGGGTTCGGCCAGCCGGTCCTGGCGGCCGGGGTAGCGGACCGCCAACAGCTCGACGTCCGGGGGGAGATGGGCGCTCCAGCCGTGGTAGAGCTGTGCGGTGCCGCCGGCGTGCGGGAAGCACAGCAGGCGGCGGGCCGCCGGGCGGGCGGCGCGGTGGACGCGGAACCAGCGGTCGGCGGTGTGCCGGGCCGCCGTCGGCGGGGCGAAGCGGGTCGGTGCCATGGTTCTCCTGGGCGGACTGCTAGCGGAACATGCCGAACTGACGAGACGTCAGCATCGAGAGGAAGTAAGGCAGTTTCTCCACCGCCCGGCGGCCGACCTCCACGGACTGCACGGTGTCGTGCGTCCGGTCGGTCACGACGAGGGTGAACACGCCGTCCTCTTCGAGGAGTTCGGCGGAGTACAGCAAGGTCTGGGTCTGCATGTCGGTCTCCTTCGCTCGTCAGGGCGCGGTCTCGGCCAGCCAGTTCCCCCAGGCCGGCTCCTCGTCCTCCCCCACCGCGCCGAAGAGGTGGTGCCCGGCCCACAGCGGCCAGTTCCACCGCGCCCCGTTGAAGAACCGGTACAGCCCGTCCCCGGTGCGCAGCCCGAGGAAGTCGCCGTCGCGGTGGTCCACGACGGCCTGCGCGACTCCGGTCGGCAGTACGGCTTTCACGGCGTCCCCGGCCACCGCCCCGGCCGGTACGCCGAGCCGGGCGCGTACGGTCTCGAAGGCGTCCGGTGTGCTCGGCGGCGTGGGCCTGCTCGCCTTGACGTAGGCCGCGGGCCTGCCGTCGAAGTGGCCCAAGTACTGGGCGAGGCTGTGCTGGTAGAAGTCGACGTGCCGTTCGGCGGCGTCGGCGCGGGTGTCCCAGCCGGCGTCGGGGGTGCCGGTGTGCACCCAGTGGATGCCCGTGTCGAGCCGGGCGCCGTCCTCGTGCGGCTGGACGCGGTAGCTGAGCGTGTTGGTGAAGCCGTCCAAGTCGGGGGTGCGGCAGGCGAATTCGTGCGGCGGCTGCCAGGCGACGACGGTGGAGGAGCCGCGCGAGACGGCGCCGCCCTCGCGGGGTTCGATCTCCATGGGGTAGAGCCAGCCGAGGTTGCCCTCGGTGGTGGCGACCGCGTTCCAGACGCGTTCGGGGGCGAGGGGCAGGATGCGGGTGCGGGTCACCTTGAACTCGCGGGGCACGGCGGTCACTTCCTCGGGTCGTGGGTGACGGGCAGCGCCGTGAGCCGGCGTTGCAGGGGATTGGGGCGCCAGTCCAACTCTTCACGTGGCACGGCGAGTTGCAGGCCGGGGAAGCGCTCCAGCATTGCGCCCACGGCGACTTCGGTCTCCAGCCGGGCCAGCGGGGCGCCCAGGCAGAAGTGCGGTCCGTGGCCGAAGCCGAGGTGGCGGGCGGGAGCGGTGCGGGTCAGGTCGAGCCGGTCGGGGGCGTCGTACCGCTCCGGGTCGCGGCCCGCCGAGGCGAGCAGGAGGTAGACCAGGGCGCCGGGGGGCACGGTGCGCCCGGCCAGGTCCACTTCGCCGGCGCTCACGCGGACGATGGCCTGGCTCGGGGTGTCGTAGCGGACGAACTCGTCGACCGCCGAACGCATCAACTCCGGCTGTTCGCGCAGGAGTCGGAGCTGGTCCGGGTGGTTCAGGAGGGCGAGGAGGCCGTTGCCGACGAGGTTGGTGGTGGTCTCGTCGCCCGCCGTGATGAGCATGAAGCAGGCGGACAGGATCTCGTGGTCAGTGAGGCGGTCGTCCTGGGCCTGGGCGGTGACCAGCGCGCTGATCAGGTCGTCGCCGGGGTCGGCGCGGCGTTCGCGGGCGAGCCGGGTCAGGTAGGCCTCGAAGGCGTCGATGACCTTCTCGGCGCGGCCGATGTCCTCGTGGATGCGGCCGAGGCCCCGGAACCACTCCTTGACCTGCGGGCGGTCCGCCTCGGGGATCCCGAACAGCTCGCAGACGACCGTGTGCGGCAGCGGGGAGGCGACGGCGGCGAGCGCGTCGAACGTGCCGCCGCCGACCTGGTCGAGCAGCCCGTCGACGACCTGCCGTACCCGGCCGCGCAACTCCTCAACTCGCCTTGCGGTGAAGGCTTTGTTGACGAGTCTGCGCAGGCGGGCGTGGTCCGGCGGGTCGGTGTTGCTCATGACCCGGCCGAGCCGCGCGGTGAGCCGGCTCAGCTCCCGCATCCGGCCGTCCTGCGCACCCAGCGCGCCGGTCATCCGGTCCCGGTCGTTGGACAACTTCGGCTCACCGAGGGCCTGTTCGATGTCGCCGTACCGGAAGACGTACCAAATCCCTTGCGGGGAACGGTGGATGGGGTCGTGGGCGCGCTGGTGGGCGTAGTGCGGGTAGGGGTCGCGGCGGAAGGTATCGGTGGTCATCACCGCCGCGTAGTCGAGCGCTTCGGGGGCTGTCATGTCAGGAGTCCATGGCGTCGACGAGGCTCTTGGGCCGCATGTCCGTCCAGTTGCGCTCGATGTGGTCGAGGCAGGCCTGGCGGGTGTCCTCGGGGTGGGCGACGGTCCAGCCGGAGGGGACGTCGGCGAAGGCGGGCCACAGGGAGTACTGGGCCTCCTCGTTGACGAGCACCAGGTAGCGGGCGTCGTCGTCCTCGAAGGGGTTGGTCGACATGGCGTCAGTTCTCCTTGTTCTCAGGCGAGTTGGTGATCTCGGCGATGCGTGCGGCGAGCACGGGGCCGAGTTGGGCGAGGGCGCCCGGCTGGGTCATGCGGTCGTGGCGGGCCGTGATGTCGTGGCTGCGGATCGGACCGTCGACGTACGGCTGCCAGGTGGCGGCGCCCGGGGAGTCCTGCTCGCGGTCGATCGTGGAGTTGAACAGGAGCATCTCCCCCTGGAACACGCCGGGTTCGAAGCTGAGGGCGAGACTCGCGTTGTTGATCATCACGGCGACGATCGCTTCGAGGTGACGCCGCTCCAGGCTGGCGAGCGCGCTGCCGCGCCGCCGCAGGACGGCCATGACCTCGTCGTAACTCAGGTCTCCTGGCGGGAGTTCGTCCGGGTCGCAGTCCAACATGCCGACCAGGACGTCCCGTTCGCTGGGGACGGGGGCCACCTCGAAGGTGAGGTCGACGACCGGGTAGGCGTCCAGGATCGCGAGCAACGCCGTTGACCGGCCCTGCCGTTGGAGTTCGGTGGCGATCGCGTGCGCGACGAGTCCGCCGGCCGACCAGCCGAGGAGGAGGTAGGGGCCGTCGGGCTGGATCCTGCGGATCTGCTCGGCGTAGTCGGCGGCCATCTCCTCGTACGAGTCCGGCCGGGGTTCGTCGCGGGCGAGGCTGCGGGCCTGGATCGCGTAGACCGGGTGCTCGGGCGCGATATGGCTCAACAGGCCGCTGTAGCACCAGCTCACGCCGCCGCCGGGGTGGACGCAGAACACCGGGGTGGCGGTGCCGGTGGCGCGCAGCGGCAGGATCACGTCCAGCGAGCTGTCGGCGTCGCCGAGCGCGAGGCGGGCGGCGAGCGCGGCGACGGTCGGCGCCTGGAACAGCGTCCGCAGCCCGATCTCCACGCCCAGCGTCTCCCGCACCCGCGCGACCAGCCGGGCCGCGAGCAGCGAGTGGCCGCCGAGGTCGAAGAAACTGTCCTCGATGCCGACCCGTTCGACGCCGAGGGCCTGCCCGAACAGGTCGCAGAGGACCTGTTCTTGAGGGGTGCGCGGGCCGCGGTGGGCGGCCTGGGCGCGGGGGTCCTCGGGGGCGGGGAGGGCGGCGCGGTCGACCTTGCCGTTCGGGGTGAGGGGGAGGGTCGGCAGCGGGACGAAGGCGGAGGGGATCAGGTGGGCGGGGAGGGTGCGGCGGAGGTGGTCGGCGAGGGTGGGGACGAAGTCGGCGGGGACGGGGGCGAGTTCGGGGACGGCTGGGGGCAGCTCTCCGACGGTCGGCGGCAACTCTTCGACGACTTGGGTCAACTCATCGGTGTACACCGCGAGTTCCGGTACCACGTACGCCACCAGCCGCTTGTCGCCGCCCCGTTCCTCCCGGGCGACGACCACCGCGCGCGCCACCCCGGGGCAGGCCGCCAACGCCGCCTCGGCCTCGCCGGGTTCGACCCGGAAGCCGCGCAACTTGACCTGGTCGTCGGCGCGTCCGGCGAACTCCAGCTCGCCGGCGGCGCTCCAGCGGGCGAGGTCACCGGTGCGGTACATACGGGTGCCGGGCGCGCCGTAGGGGTCGGCGGTGAAGCGTTCGGCGGTCAGGGCCGGCCGGCCCAAGTAGCCGCGGGCGACGCCGTTTCCGGCGATGTACAGCTCGCCGGTGACGCCGGTCGGGACGGGGCGCAGGCGGGCGTCGAGGACGTACAGCCGGGTGCCGGGCATGGGGCGGCCGAGCGGTACGGGGCGGGCGGGGTCGGGGGCGGTGCGCATGCGGTGGTGGGCGGCGAACGTGGTGGTCTCGGTGGGTCCGTAGCCGTCGACGACGCGCAGCCCGGGGCAGGCGGCCATCGCGCGGGCGACGGACGCGGCCGGTACGACGTCGCCGCCGGTCCACACCTCGCGCACCCCCGCCAGCGCCCGCGGCTCCTCCTCGGCGAGCAGCCGGAACAGCCCGGCGGTGAGCCACAGCCCGGTCACCCGCCCGGCCTCGACGGCCTGCCCCAACTCCCGCGCGTCGAGCCGTCCTTGGGGCGCGACGACGACAGTCCCGCCGTTGAGCAGCGGCACCCACAGCTCGTACGTCGACGCGTCGAACGCGGCCGGCGCGTGCAGCAGCACCCTGTCGTGCCCCGCGAAGACGGGCGCGAGGGCCAGCCCGGCGACATCGGCGTGGGTGACAACGACCCCCTTGGGCACGCCGGTTGACCCGGAGGTGTACATCACGTACGCCGCCTGCCCGGCCCGGCACACCACGTCGGGCGCGTCGGTGCGCGGCTCGGCCTGGACGAGCGCGGTCAGCACGTCCTCGGTGAGCACGAGCGCGGCGCCCGTCTCCCGCACGACCAGCTCGATCCGCGCGGCCGGGAACCCGGGGTCCAACGGCACATACGTGCCACCGGACTTGAGGATCCCGAGCACGGCCACGACCAGTTCGGCGGACCGCTCAAGCAGCACGGCGACGGCGGTCCCGCCCCCGACCCCTTCCCGCCCGAGCGCGTGCGCGAGCCGGTTCGCCCGCGCGTCGAGTTCCGCGTACGACCACGCCGTCCCGTCCTGCTCGACGGCGACCGCGTCGGGCGTGGCCCGCACTTGGTCCGCGAACAGCTCGGGTAGTGAGCGGAGTTGGGGCAGTTCGCCCCCGGTGTCGTTGTGCGTGACGAGCAGGCGGTGCCGTTCCTCGGCCGGGACCAGGTCGACCTGACCGATCGTCATCTCCGGTGCGTCGGCGACCGCTTGGAGCAGCCGGGCCCAGCGGTCGACGAGGGTCTGGACGGTGGGCGCGTCGAACAGGTCGGTCGCGTACTCGACGGCGCCGGTCAGCCCGTCCGGGCGGCCGTCCTCGGCGTACTGCTCGGCGAGGCTGAACGTCAGGTCGCAGCGGGCGGTGCCGGTCGGCACGGGCAGGTAGCCGGTGGTGAGGCCGGGCAGCGCGAACGCGCCGGCCGGGGCGTTCTGGAGGGCCAACATCACCTGGAACAAGGGGTGGTGGGAGAGCGAGCGGGCCGGGTTGACGACCTCCACCAGGTGCTCGAACGGCACGTCCTGGTGGGCGTAGGCCGACAGGGCGGTCTCGCGGACGCGGCCGAGGAGTTCGGCGAAGGTCGGGTCACCGGACGTATCGGTGCGCAGGACAAGGGTGTTGACGAAGAACCCGACCAGATCGTCCAGCGCCTGGTCGGTGCGGCCCGCGACCGGGCTGCCGACCGGGATGTCGTCGCCCGCGCCGAGCCGGTGCAGCAGGGCGGCGAGGCCGGCCTGGAGCACCATGAACAGGCTCGCGCCGTGGCGTGCGCACAACTCCCTTAGTTTTTGATGGAGTTCGGCGTCGATCCGCAGCGGCAGCGTGTCGCCGCGCTGCGAGGCGGTCGCCGGTCGGGGCCGGTCGGCGGGCAGCGCGGTCTGCTCCGGGAGCCCGGCCAACGTGCGCTTCCAGTAGGCGAGTTGGCCGGAGAGCCGGCTGTCGTCGTCGGTGGCCGCGCCGAGCAGGTCGCGCTGCCAGAGCGTGTAGTCGGCGTACTGGACGGGGAGTTCGGCCCACTCGGGGTGCTCGCCCGCGCCGCGCGCCGCGTAGGCCGTCGCCAGGTCGCGGGAGAGCGGGCCCATCGACCAGCCGTCGCCCGCGATGTGGTGGACGACGACCAGCAGCACATGCTGGTCCGGCGCGAGCGCGAACAGCTCGGCGCGCAACGGGATTTCGGCGGCGAGGTCGAAGCCGCGCCCGGCGCTCTCCGCGAGCAGCGCGGGCAGCTTCGCGTCGTCGGCGTCGGTGACCGGCAGCGCGGGGCGGACGTCGGCGAGCACCCGCTGGTACGGCACCCCGCCCGCGTCCGGGAAGACCGTCCGCAGGCTCTCGTGCCGGGCGGCCACGTCCGCGAAGGCGGCCTCCAGCGCGCGCCGGTCGAGCGGTCCGGTGAGCCTGAGCGCGAGCGGCATGTTGTACGTCGCGCCCGGCCCCTCCATCCGGTGCAGGAACCACAGGCGGCGCTGCGCGTACGACAGCGGTACCCGCTGCGGCCGTTGGGCTTTGGTCAGGGCGGGCCGTGCGGCGCCCGCGTGGTCCAGGCGGGCGGCGAGCGCGGCGACCGTAGGGGCCTCGAAGAGGGCGCGGACGTCGAGTTCGGCGCCGAGGGTGGCGCGGATGCGGGAGGCCAGGCGGGTGGCGAGCAGTGAATGGCCGCCGAGGTCGAAGAAGTTGTCGTCCACGCCGACCCGGCCGGTGTTCAGGAGTTCGCCGAACAGGTCGGCCAGCAGCTCCTCTTGGGGAGTGCGGGGCGCGCGTCCGGTGTTCGCGCGGTCCGCCTCGGGGGCGGGCAGCGCGGCCCGGTCGAGCTTTCCGCTTGCCGTGCGCGGGAGTTCGTCGAGGACGACGAACGCCGACGGGACGAGGTGCTCGGGGAGCCGTTCGCGGGCGTGGGCGCGCAGGGTGGCGGGGAGGGAGGCGGCGGTGCGGGGTCCGCCGGGGGTGTTGGTGAGTCCGTCAAGTCCGCGCTGCCCGGCGCGGCCTGGCGGAATCCCGTCGCCGTCGAGGAACAGCACCTCCAGCAGCTCGGGGCTGTCGGGCGACCAACTGACGTGCGTACGGCGGCCGGAGGCGTACCAGTCCTCCGGGTCGGGCACGCCGCTGAGGTCGTTCTCGGTGGTGCGGCGCGGCGTGGGCACGGTCCTCAGCGGGCCCGCCTCGGTGGCCAGGCGCGGGTTGGGCACGCCGGTGATCCGCAGGGCGGGCGTCCGCTCGGCCGCCGCGTACGCCTCGGCCAGGCTGTGCACGTCCTCGCCCCACACCGCCTCGGCAACGGCCATGGCGGGTACGGCCGTCGGCCGCTTGTGCAGGGTCACGTCGTAGCGGTGCCGGGTGAGTTCGTTGTGGTGCCGGCCCCTGCGGACCTCCACGAAGGCCCCGGCCAGCTGCTCGACGTGCGCGGGCAGGGCGGTGAAGTAGTCGGGGTCGACGAGGAGTTCCTCCTCCCGCCGCATCGCCTGTTCCACGGTCCGCCCCAGCCGGTCCGCCGGGACGCGCGGCGCGTGCACGGCGGTGAGGAACGGCTTGAGCAGCCGCAGGTTGCGCACGTCCCCGAGGAAGAGCTTCCCGCCGGGCGCGAGCAGCCCCGTCAACTTCCGTACGACGTCCAGGAGATAGCCGCCGCTCGGGAAGTACTGGACCACCGAGTTCATGACGATCGTGTCGAAGCCGCCCTCCGGCAGCCCGCTCACGTCGTGCGCGGGCTGGTTGCGCAGGACCACCCGGCCCGCCAACTTCTCGTCCTGTGCGAGATGTTGGGCGATGGAGTCGACGGCGGTCGCGGACAGGTCGGTGGCCCAGTATGTCTCGCAGTCCGGCGCGAGCTTCGCCAGCAGCAGGCCGGTGCCGGCGCCGACCTCCAGGACGCGGCGGGGGCACAGCGCGCGGATGCGGTCGACGGTGGCATCCCGCCACTCCCGCATCTCCGCCTCGGGGATGGGCTTCCCGTCGTAACTGCTGTTCCAGCCGGTGAAGTTCTCCCCGAAGGCGGCGGGCGCGGCGGTCACCGGCAGCGCGTCGTAGGTCTCCCGCCAGGTCTCGACGACATCAAGTTCCTGCTCGGCGCGCGCGGCGGCCGGTACGACGTAGGCGACCAGCCGGTCGTCCCGCACCGTGACGACGCTGTGCGCGACGCTCGGGTGATCCGCCAACTGGGCCTGGATCTCGGCGGGTTCGACGCGGAAGCCGCGTACCTTGACCTGCTCGTCGGCGCGGCCCGCGAACTCCAGCTCACCGGCCGGCGTCCAGCGCACCAGGTCACCCGTGCGGTACATACGGGCGCCTGGCTCACCATACGGGTCGGCCACGAAGCGATCCGCCGTCAGAGACGGCCTGTTGAGGTAGCCGCGCGCCAACCCCGCGCCCGCCACGTACAGTTCACCCGCCACACCGGGCGGCACCGGCTGAAGTCCGGCGTCCAGGACGTACACCCGGGCGCCCGTGATCGGGCCGCCGATCGGCGGGACTTGGCCGGTCGGCGTGAGGGGATCGCTCATCGTCGCGCAGACGGTCGTCTCCGTCGGACCGTACGCATTGATCATCCGCCGGCCCGGCGCCCACTTCGCCACCAGCTCCGGCGGGCAGGCCTCACCGGCAACCACCAGTGTGGAAACGGTGAGTTGGCCGGTGTCGAGGCCGACGAGGACGGACGGGGCGACGGTCACGTGGGTCACGCCCAGCGTGGGGTCGGTGAGGGCCGGCAGGGGGTTGCCGGGCGGCGGGAGGACCAGTGTGGCGCCGGTCAGCAGGGCCGTGTACAGCTCGGACACGGAGGCGTCGAAGCTGGGCGAGGCGAACTGGAGGAGCCGGCTGCCGGCGTCGATGGCGAACCGCTCGACCTGGGCGGCCACGAGGTGGGCGAGCCCGGCGTGGCTGACGACAACTCCCTTGGGGTGCCCGGTGGTTCCCGAGGTGTAGATGACGTACGCCGGGTGCTGCGGCGCCACGTCCACCTGGGGTGCGGTGACCGGCATGCCGGTCGCGCGGACGGTCTCGGGGTCGTCCACGATCAGCGCGGGGCGGGCGTCGGCGAGCATGTACGCGATCCGTGTCTGCGGATACTCCGGGTCGACGGGCAGATAGGCGGCCCCGGCCTTGAGCACCCCGAGCATGCCGACGACCAGTTCCACGGACCGCCCGAACTTGAGCGCCACCAAGTCCTCGGCCCGGACGCCCCGTTGCCGCAGAAAGTGCGCGAACTGACTGGAGAGCCGGTCGAGTTCCGCGTAGGAGACCTCCCGCTCCCCCATCGCCAGCGCCACGGCACCGGGCGTGGCCCGCACTTGCCTCGCGAACGCCTCCGGCAACGGCTCGGGCACGACCGGTACGACGGCCCCGGCGCCGTGCGCCAGCAGCCGGCGGCGTTCGTCCCCGGTCAGGATCTCGGCACGGCCGATGGACCGGTCAGGGTCGGCAACTACCTCACGCAGCAAGCGAGTCCAGCGGTCCACGAGTGCGGCGACCGTGCCGGGGTCGTACAGGTCGGTCGCGTACTCGACGGCCCCGGAGATGCCGCCCTCGGGCCGCTCGTACAGGTTGAAGCCGAGGTCGAACTTGGCGGTGCCGGTCGGGACGGTGAGCGGGGCGACGCGCAGGCCGGGGAGTTCGAAGGTGCCCATGGGGGCGTTCTGGAGGGCGAACATCACCTGGAACAAGGGGTGATGGGAGAGCGAGCGGGCCGGGTTCAGCTCCTCCACCAGGTTCTCGAAGGGCAGATCCTGGTGGGCGTAGGCGGACAGGGCCGTCTCGCGGACCCGGGCGAGGAGTTCGGTGAAGCTCGGGTCGCCGGACGTATCGGTGCGCAGCACAAGGGTGTTGACGAAGAACCCCACCAAGTCGTCCAGCGCCTGATCCGTACGGCCCGCGACCGGACTACCCACCGGGATGTCCGTCCCCGCACCCAGCCGCGTGAACAACGCGGCAAGACCCGCCTGGAGCACCATGAACAGGCTCGCGCCATTGCGGCGCGCCAACTCATTGAGCCTGGCGTGGAGTTCGGGGTCGAGGTCGACGAGGAGATGGGCGCCGTCGTATCCGGCGACGGCGGGGCGCGGTCGGTCGGCGGGCAGGGTCAGCTGTTCGGGGAGGTCCACCAACTGGTGCTTCCAGTAGGCGAGTTGCGTGCCGAAGGCGCTGTCCGGGTCGGACTCGGCGCCGAGCAGGGCGCGTTGCCAGAGGGTGTAGTCGGCGTACTGGGCGGGGAGTTCGGCCCATTCGGGTTTGCGGCCGGTGCGGTGGGCGGCGTAGGCCTCGGCGAGGTCGCGGGAGAGCGGTCCGGTGGACCAGCCGTCACCCGCGATGTGGTGCATGACGAGGAGGAGGACGTGGTCGTCGGGCGCGAGCGCGAACAGCTCGGCTTTCAGGGGGAGTTCGGCAGTGAGGTCGAAGCCGGCGCGGGCGGCCTGGATGAGCAGGGCGGCGAGGTGGTGTTCGTCGGCGCGGGTGACGCGCAGGCGGGGGTGGACTCCGTGCAGGACGTGCTGGGCGGGGACGCCGTCGGGGCCTTCCGGGAAGACCGTGCGCAGGGTCTCGTGCCGGTCGACGACGTCGGCGAGGGCCGCGTCCAGGGCGTCCTCGTCGAGCCGGCCGGTGAGGCGCAGCGCGAGCGGGATGTTGTAGGTGGCCTCGGCGCCCTCCATCTGGTGCAGGAACCACAGGCGGCGCTGTGCGAACGACAACGGCAGGGATTCCGGGCGCTGTTGGCGGGTCAGCACCGGGCGGGCCGCCCCTGCGGTGTCCGTCGCGGCGGCGAGTCCGGCGACGGTCGGCGTCTCGAAGAGAGTGCGCAGCGGCAGTTCGACGCCGAGGGCGGCGCGGATGCGCGAGGCGAGGCGGGTGGCGAGCAGGGAGTGGCCGCCGAGGTCGAAGAACCCGTCGTCGGCGCCGACTTGGGGCACGCCCAGCACTTCGGCGAACAGCCCGGCGAGCAGCTGTTCGCGCGGGGTGCGCGGCGCCCTGCCGTGGGCGGTGAACTCCGGGGTGGGCAGCGCGGCCCGGTCCAGCTTGCCGTTGGGCGTCAGCGGCAGCGCGGCCAGCGTGACGAACGCGCTGGGCACCATGTGCTCCGGCAGCCGCTCCTTGAGGTACGCCCGCAGTTCGGCCGGGGCCGGTTCGGCGCCGGGCGCGGGGACGACGTAGCCGACGAGCCGGTCCCGGCGCACCGCGACCACGGTGTGCGTGACGCTCGGGTGCTCGGCCAACTGGGCTTCGATCTCGGCGGGTTCGACGCGGAAGCCGCGCACCTTGACCTGCTCGTCGGCGCGGCCGGCGAACTCCAGCTCACCGGACGGCGTCCAGCGCACGAGGTCGCCGGTGCGGTACATGCGGGTACCGGGCTCGCCGTACGGGTCGGCCACGAACCGATCCGCCGTCAGGGACGGCCTGTTGAGGTAGCCGCGCGCCAACCCCGCGCCCGCTACATAGAGTTCACCCGGCACGCCGGGCGGCACCGGCTGAAGCCCGGCGTCCAGGACGTACACCCGGGCACCCGTGATCGGCCGCCCGATCGGCGGGAGTTGGCCGGTCGGGGTGAGCGAGGTGCTCATGGTGGCGCAGACGGTCGTCTCCGTCGGACCGTACGCGTTGATCATCCGCCGACCCGGCGCCCACTTCGCCACCAGCTCCGGCGCGCACGCCTCGCCCGCGACGACCAGGGTCGTGGCGGTCAACTCCCCTTCCAGGGCGACGAGTACGGACGGGGGAACCGTCACGTGGGTGATGCCCAAGGCGGGGTCGGTGAGGGCGGGGAGCGGGGTGTCGGCGGGGGCGAGGACCAGGGAGGCGCCGGTGAGGAGGGCGGCGCACAGGTCCCAGAAGGAGGCGTCGAAGCCGGTCGAGGTGAACTGCAAGACCCTGCTGTCGTCGGCCAGTTGGAGCCGTTCGGCCTGTGCGGCGACCATGCTGGGCACGCCCGCGTGGGTGACGACGACGCCCTTGGGGCGGCCGGTCGAGCCCGAGGTGTAGATGACGTACGCCGGATGCTGGGGCAGCACGGGGACGGCGGGGGCCGTGGCGCTGAAGCCGGTGACGTGAACGGCGTCAGGGTCGTCGACGACCAGCGCGGGGCGGGCGTCGGCGAGCATGTGCGCGATGCGGGACTCGGGGTAGTCCGGGTCCACGGGCAGATAGGCGGCGCCCGCCTTGAGCACGCCGAGGATCGCGACGGTCAGTTCGGCCGAGCGGCGCAGCTTCAGCGCCACCAAGTCCTCAGTCCCTACTCCCTGTTGGATCAAGGAGTGCGCGAACTGGTTGGCGCGGGCGTCGAGTTCGCCGTAGGAGAGGACCGTGCCGGCGCAGACGACGGCGGGCGCGGCCGGGCGGCGGGCCGCCTGTCGGGCGAACAGGTCCGTGAAGACGGCTTCGGGGGCGGGCCCGGCGGTGGTGCTGCGGTCGTGCAGGAGGGTGCGGCGTTCGGCGGTGCCGAGGATGTCGAGTCGGCCGATCGGGCGGGCCGGGTCGGTGACGGCGTCGGCCAACAGGCGCTGCCAGCGGGCGAGGAGGGCCCGTACGGTGTCCTCGTCGAACAGGTCGGCGCTGTACTCGACGACCGTGTCGAGTCCTGCCGCGGTGCCGTCGGGGTGGCGGCGTTCGGTGACGGCGACGGCCAGGTCGAGGCGGGCGGTGCCGGTGCCGACCGGGACCGGGGCGGTGTCCAGGCCGGGCAGCGCGAAGTCGCTCTCGGGGGCGTTCTGGAGCGCCAACAGGACCTGGAACAAGGGGTGATGGGCGAGGGAGCGGGCCGGGTTGAGGGCTTCGACCAGGTGCTCGAAGGGCACGTCCTGGTGGTCGTAGGCGGACAGGGCCGTCTCGCGGACCCGGGTGAGGAGTTCGGTGAAGCTCGGGTCGCCCGCCGTATCGGTGCGCAGGACAAGGGTGTTGACGAAGAACCCGACCAAGTCGTCCAGCGCCTGGTCGGTGCGGCCCGCGACCGGGCTGCCCACCGGAATGTCCGTCCCCGCGCCCAGCCGCGTGAACAGCGCGGCGAGACCGGCCTGGAGCACCATGAACAGGCTCGCGCCATTGCGGCGCGCCAACTCATGGAATTTGGCGTGGAGTTCGGCGTCGACGGTGGCCGTCAGCAGGCCGCCGCGGCGGGTGCCGCCGGGCGGGCGGGGGCGGTCGGTGGGCAGGGTGAGGTGTTCGGGGAGGCCGGCGAGGGCGGTGCGCCAGTAGTCGGTCTGGCCGGTGAAGAGGCTGCCGGAGTCGTCGGCTGAGCCGAGGAGTTGGTGCTGCCAGAGGGTGTAGTCGGCGTACTGGACGGGGAGTTCGGCCCACTGCGGCGCGTGGCCGGCCGTGCGGGCGGCGTAGGCGGTCGCGAGGTCCTGGGAGAGCGGGCGCAGGGACCAGCCGTCGCCCGCGATGTGGTGCAGCAGGATCAGCAGGACGTGGTCGTCGGGCGCGAGGGTGAACAGCTGGGCGTGCAGGGGGATTTCAGTCGCGAGGTCGAAGCCGTGCGCGGCGGCCTCGGTGAGCAGGGCGGGCAGGCGGGTGTCGTCGGTGTCGGTGACGGTGAGCGTCGTGGGAAGGCCGTCGAGCACCCGCTGGCGCGGGACGCCGTCCACTTCGGGGAAGACCGTCCGCAGGCTCTCGTGCCGGTCGACGACGTCCGTGAGCGCGGCTTCGAGGGCTGCGCGGTCGAGCGGTCCGGTGAGGCGCAGCGCGAGCGGCATGTTGTAGGTCGCGCTGGGGCCCTCCATGCGGTGCAGGAACCACAGGCGGCGCTGCGCGAACGACAACGGCAGTACATCGGGCCGGAGTTGGCGGGTGAGCGCGGGGCGGGCGGTGTCCGCGTCGCCCAGGCGGGCGGCGAGGGCGGCCGGGGTCGGGGCCTCGAAGAGGGCGCGCAGCTCCGGTTCGACGCCGAGGGTGACGCGGATGCGGGAGATGAGGCGGGTGGCGAGCAGGGAGTGGCCGCCGAGGGCGAAGAAGTCGTCGTCCGCGCCGGCTTGGGCGACGCCGAGGACTTCCGCGAAGAGGTCGCACAGCAGCTGTTCGCGCGCGCTGCGCGGGGCCCGGCCGGACTGCTGCGGCGCGGGGGCGGGCAGGGCGGCGCGGTCCAGCTTGCCGTTCGGGGTCAACGGGAGCGCGGCCAGGGTGAGTACGGCGGAGGGGACCATGAAGTCCGGGAGCCGGTCGCGGAGTTGGGCGAGGATCGGGGCGGTGGGGACGTCGGCGGGGACGACGTACGCGATGAGGCGGTCGTCCCGGACCAGGACCGCCGCCCGGGTCACTCCGGGGCACGCGGTGAGGGCGGACTCGACCTCGCCGGGCTCGATCCGGAAGCCGCGCACCTTGGCCTGCTGGTCGGCGCGGCCCATGAACTCCAGCTCGCTGTCGGCGCGTTGGCGCGCGAGGTCGCCGGTGCGGTACATGCGGGCGCCGGGCGGTCCGTACGGGTCGGCGACGAACCGTTCGCCGGTCAGGGCCGGCCGGTCGAGGTAGCCGCGGGCCAGGCAGGCGCCGGACAGGTACAACTCGCCCCGCACGCCCGGCGGGACGCGGCGCAGGGAGGCGTCCAGGACGTGGGCGCGGACATGGTCGACCGGGCGGCCGATCGGCACGGGGTGGGCTGCGTCGGCGGGCAGCGGGTAGCCGGTGACGACATGGGTCTCGGCCGGCCCGTAGTGGTTGTGCAGCCGCCGCCCCAACTGCCGGTCGCGGAAGGCGCGCAGAGCGGGACCGACCCGCATCGCCTCGCCGGCCTGCACGATCGTACGCAGCGCGGGCAGCGTCCTGCCCTGTTCCTCGGCGGCCTGCGCGACCGCCTCCAGCATCAGCGTGGGCGCGTACAGCTCCTCGACGGCGTGCGACTCCAGCCAGTCCACGAAGAGTTCGGCGCTGCGCCGCTCGGGGTCGGTGGGCACGACCAGGGTCTTGCCGTAGAGCAGCGCGGAGAGGGTCTCCTGTACGGCGACGTCGAAACCGGCCGCCGTGAACTGCGCGACCCGGGTGCCGGGGGCGCCGCCGAGGGTGCGGTGGTGCCAGTCGAGGAGGTTGCCGAGGGCTCCGGCGGGCATGACGATCGCCTTCGGGCGGCCGGTCGAGCCGGAGGTGTAGATGACGTACGCCGGGTGCTGCGGCCGGTGCCTGACCTTCGGGTCGGTGTCCGGGTAGCCGGGGCCCGGGTCGGTGTCGGCCGGGTCGGCCAGCACCAGCGCCGGGCGGGCGTCGGTGAGCATGAACTCCTGCCGGGCGGCCGGGTATTCGGGGTCGACCGGCAGGTAGGCGGCGCCCGTCTTGAGGACGGCGAGCACGGCCACGACGGCCTCCGCGCAGCGGGGCAGCGCGATCGCCACGACGTCCTCGGGGCCGACGCCCCGGTCGATCAGGGAGTGAGCGAGCCGGTTGGCGCGGGCGGCGAGTTGACCGTAGGTGAGGGTGGTGTCGCCGAAGAGGACGGCCGGGAGTTCGGGCTTCTGGCGGGCGAACAGGGCGGGGAGCGGGACGAACTTCCGCTCGGCCGGCATCGGCGCCAACTCCCGTTCGTCGTCCAGGAGTACGTCGAACCGGCTCAGCGGACGCGACGGCTCGGCGACGGCGTCTTCGAGCAGCCGCACCCACCGTTCGAGGAGGCGCCGTACGGTCGTCTCGTCGAACAGATCGGTCGCGAACTCGATGTAGCCGCGCACGCCGTCCGCCTCGTGCTCCAAGAGGTGGAAGGAGAGGTCGAACATGGCGGTGGGCGCGTGGACGGGCACGATCTCGGCCTGGACGTCCGGGAGTCGGAAGCTCCCGCGCGGCACGTTCTGGAGGGCGAGGAGGACTTGGAAGAGGGGCTGGCGGGAGAGGGAGCGGGTGGGGTTGAGGGCTTCCACCAGGTGCTCGAACGGCAGCTCCTGGTGGGCGTAGGCGGACAGGGCCGTCTCGCGGACCCGGCCGAGGAGTTCGGCGAACGTCGGGTCGCCCGACGTATCGGCGCGCAGGACAAGGGTGTTGACGAAGAACCCGACGAGGTCGTCCAGCGCCTGGTCGGTGCGGCCCGCGATGAGGCTGCCGACGGGGATGTCGTCGCCCGCGCCCATCTTCTTCAGCAGGGCCGCGAGCCCGGCCTGGAGCACCATGAAGAGGCTGGCTCCGCTGCGGCGGCCGAGGTCGAGCAGACCGGCGTGCAGCCGCGCGTCCAACTCGACGGGGAGATGGCCCCCTTGGAAGGTGGGCACGGCCGGGCGGGGGCGGTCGGTGGGCAGCTGGATCTGCTCGGGCAGGCCGGCGAGGGTCTTCGTCCAGTAGGCGGACTGGCGGGCGAAGAGGCTGTCCGAGTCGTCGGCCGCGCCGAGGAGTTGGTCCTGCCAGAGGGTGTAGTCGGCGTACTGGACGGGGAGTTGGGACCAGTCGGGGGCCCGGCCGGTACGGCGGGCCGCGTAGGCGGTGGCCAGGTCGCGGGAGATCGGGCCGAGGGACCAGCCGTCGCCCGCGATGTGATGGACCGTCACCAGTAGGACATGGTCGTCGAATTCACCACGAGAGAGCTCGAACAGCTCGGCGCGCAAGGGCGGTTGAGTGGCGAGGTCGAAGGGGCGGTCCAGGGACGCGTCGAGCAGCGCCGCGTAACCGGCCTCGTCGCTCTTCACGACCGGCAGCGCCGGCCGGTGCGCGTCCAGCACCTTCTGGTACGGCACCCCGTCCACGTCCGGGAACACCGTCCGCAGGCTCTCGTGCCGGGCGGCGAGATCCGCGAGCGCCGCCGCGAGGGCCGTACGGTCCAGCGGGCCGGAGAGCCGCCAGGCCAGCGGGATGTGGTACGCCCCGCTGCCGCCGTCCAGTTGGTGCAGGAACCACAGGCGGCGCTGCGCCGACGACAGCGGCAGCCGCTCGGGGCGGGCGCCCGCGACGAGCGCCGGGCGCGCCTCGCTCGCGGTGCCGAGCCCGGCGGCGAGGCCCGCGACCGACGGCGACTCGAAGAGGGCGCGCAGCTCCAACTCCACGCCGAGCGCGGCCCGGACGCGGGCCACGAGCCGCGTCGCGAGCAGCGAGTGACCGCCCAGGTCGAAGAAGTCGTCGTCCACGCCGACCCGTTCGACGCCGAGCACGTCCGCGAACAGCTCGCACAGCACCTGCTCGCGCGGGGTGCGCGGGGCGCGTCCGGCGGCGGCCGGGGTCAGGTCGGGCGCGGGCAGCGCGGCGCGGTCCAGCTTGCCGTTCACGGTCAGCGGCAACGCGTCCAGCGCGACGAACGCCGCCGGCACCATGTACTCCGGCAGCCGCTCCCTCAAGTGCCGCCGCAGCGCGTCGGGTTCGGCCCCCGACACGACGTAGGCGACCAGCCGCGTGTCGTCGGCGCGGTCCCGCCGGGCGACGACGGCCACCTGGCCGACCTCCGGATGCCCCGCCAGTACGGCCTCGATCTCGCCCAACTCGATCCGGAAACCACGGACCTTGACCTGGTCGTCGGCCCGCCCCGCGTACTCCAGCGTCCCGTCGGGCCGCCGCCGGACCAGGTCGCCGGTGCGGTACATCCGCGCCCCCGGCAGCCCGTAGGGATCGGCGACGAAACGGGACGCGGTCAGCCCCGGCTGCTTCAGATATCCGCGCGCGAGACCGGCCCCGGCGACGTACAACTCCCCCACCACGCCCGGCGGTACGAGCCGCATCCCGCTGTCTAGGACGTACGTCCGCAGGTCGGGGATCGGGGTACCGATGACGCTCGACGGCTCGTGGACCGAGGCGGCGGTGAGGGGCATGTGGGTGACGTGCACGGTCGTCTCGGTGATGCCGTACATGTTCACCAACACCGGGGCGTCGTCCGCCTGTTGGGCGTACCACTCCGCGAGCCGGGCCGGCTCCAACGCCTCGCCACCGAAAATGACCGTACGCAGCGCATGGCCCTTGAGGCCCGCGTCCAACTGGTAGAAGGCGGACGGGGTTTGGTTCAGAACCGTCACCCGCTCCTCAACAAGAAGGCGCGCGAAAGCTTCCGGAGAACGGGACACCTCGAACGGCACCACCACCAGCCGACCGCCGTGCAGCAGCGGCCCCCACAACTCCCAGACGGAGAAGTCGAACGCGTACGAGTGGAACAGCGTCCATACATCGTCCCGGCCGAACCCGAACCAGGCGTCGGTCGCCGCGAACAGGCGGACCACATTCGCGTGCGGGACCACAACTCCCTTGGGCCGACCCGTCGAACCGGACGTGTAGATCACATACGCGGGATACGACGGCGAGATCTCCAGACCCGGGTCGGTCTCCGGCAGATCGGAGCCGACAACCCCCAAGTCATCCAGCACCAGCACCAGTTGGGCGTCCGCGACCATGAACTCCCGGCGCGCGGCAGGGTAGTCGGGGTCGAGCGGCACATACGCGGCCCCGGCCTTCAGTACGCCGAGCACGGCGACGACCAGGTCGGCGGAGCGTGGCAGGGCGAGGGCGACGAAGTCCTCCGGGCCGACACCGCGCCGGATCAGCCAGTGGGCCAGCCGGTTGGCGCGGGCGTTGAGGGCGGCGTACGACAGGTGTTTCCCGCCCGCCGTCACGGCGATCGCGTCCGGGTGTTCGCGGGCCTGTGTCTCGAAGAGCGACACGATGTCCGTTGGGGGCGTCTTGTGCTCAACCGGGGTGGGCAGCAAGGCGGTTCGTTCCGGGGCGGAGAGGATGTCGATGTCGCTGAGGCAGGTCTCGGTGTCGGCGACGGCGGCGCGCAGGACGCGTTCCCAGCGGGCGAGCATCGATGCGACGGTCGCCGTGTCGTACAGGTCGCCCGCGAACTCGACGAAGCCGTCGATGCCTTCGGGGTCGCCGTCGGCGGTGTGCCGTTCGGACATGGAGAAGATCAGGTCGAGCTTGGAGGTGGTGGTGGTGAGCTGGACGCCCTCGGCGGTCAGGCCGGGCGGGGCGAAGTCGACGGCGGGCGCGTTCTGGAGGACCAACATCACCTGGAACAGGGGGTGATGGGAGAGGGAGCGGGCCGGGTTGAGCGCTTCCACCAGGTATTCGAAGGGCAGGTCCTGGTGGGCGTAGGCGGCCAGGGCGACGTCGCGGACGCGGCGGAGGAGTTCGGCGAAGGTGGGGTCGCCTGACGTGTCGGCGCGCAGGACAAGGGTGTTGACGAAATAGCCGATGAGGTCGTCGAGGGCCTGGTCGGTGCGGCCTGCGATGAGGCTGCCGACGGGGATGTCGTCGCCCGCGCCCAGCTTGCTGAGGGTGCCGGCGAGTCCGGCGTGCAGGACCATGAAGAGGCTGGTGCCGTGGGTGCGGGCCAACTCGCGCAGGTCGTGGTGGAGTTGGGCGTCGAGGCGGACGCGTACGAAGCCGCCTTCGTGGGAGGCGACGGGCGGGCGCGGCCGGTCGGTGGGCAGCTGGATCTGTTCGGGCAGGTCGGCCAACTGGCGGGTCCAGTAGGCGGCTTGGCGGGCGAAGAGGCTCGTGGGGTCGTCGGCGTCGCCGAGCAGGCGGTGCTGCCAGAGGGTGTAGTCGGCGTACTGGACGGGGAGTTCGGCCCACACCGGCTCCTCGCCCCGGCAGCGGGCCGCGTAGGCGTCGGCGAGGTTCTGCGCGAGCGGGCCGAGGGACCAGCCGTCGCCCGCGATGTGGTGGATCACCAGCAGCAGGACGTGTCCGCCGGTCTCCAGCTCGAACAGCTCGGCGTACAGCGGCGGTTCGACGGCCAGGTCGAAGTCGTACCGCAGCGCCTCGGTGAGGGTGTCGTGGAGCCGCGCCTCCGTGACCCGCGTCCTGTGCAGCGGCATGCGGGCCTCGGCGGCCGGCTGGACGCGCTGGTGGGGCACGCCGTCGGTCTGCGGGAACACCGTGCGCAGGCTCTCGTGGCGGACGACGACGTCAACGAGCGCTGTTTCCAGGGCCGTTCGGTTCAGCGGTCCGGAAAGCCGCCAGGCGAGCGGGATGTTGTAGTTGGCGCTCGCGCCTTCCAGCTGGTGCAGGAACCACAGGCGGCGCTGGGCGAAGGACAGCGGGACCAGTTCAGGGCGGTCCGGCTGCGCGGTGAGCGCGAGCCGGGCCTGTCCCGCCGCCGCGAGGCTCGCCGCGAGCCCGGCCGGGGTCGCCGCCTCGAACAGGGCGCGCAGCTCCAACTCCACGCCCAGCGTGGCCCGGACGCGGGCCACGAGCCGCGTCGCGAGCAGCGAGTGACCGCCCAGGTCGAAGAAGCTGTCGTCCACACCGGCCTCGGCGACGCCCAGGATCTCCGCGAACAGCTCGCACAGGATCTGCTCCTGCGGGGTGCGCGGCGCCCGCCCGGAGCCGACCGCGCCGACCTGCGGCTCGGGCAGCGCCCGCCGGTCCAGCTTCCCGTTGGCCGTCAGCGGCAGCACGTCCAGCGCGACGAACGCCGCCGGGACCATGTACTCGGGCAGCCGTTCCCTCAAGTGCCGCCGCAGCTCGGCGGATTGGGCGAGCCGCCCCGGCGCGGGGACGACGTACGCGACGAGCCGCGTGTCGTCGGCCCGGTCCTGCCGCGCCACGACGGCCACCTGAGCGACCTCCGGATGCCCGGCCAGCGCCGCCTCGATCTCGCCCAGCTCGATCCGGAAACCGCGGACCTTGACCTGGTCGTCGGCCCGCCCGACGAACTCCAGCGTGCCGCGCGCGTTCCACCGCACGACGTCCCCCGAGCGGTACATCCGCGTCCCCGGCGGCCCGTACGGATCGGCGGCGAAACGGGACGCGGTCAGCCCCGGCTGCTTCAGATATCCGCGCGCGAGACCGGCTCCGGCGACGTACAACTCGCCCGCGACACCTGGCGCGACCGGGCGCAGCGACTCGTCGAGGACGTACACCCGCAGGTCGGGGATCGCGCTGCCGATGACACTCGACGGCTCCCGCACCGAGGCGGCAGTGAGGGGCATGTGGGTGACGTGCACGGTCGTCTCGGTGATGCCATACATGTTCACCAACACCGGGGCGTCGTCCGCCTGTTGGGCGTACCACTCCGCGAGCCGGGCGGGCTCCAGCGCTTCACCGCCAAAGATGACCGTACGCAGCGCGTGCCCCTTGAGGCCCGCGTCCAACTGGTAGAAGGCGGACGGGGTTTGGTTCAGGACCGTCACCCGCTCCTCGACGAGCAGTTGTGCGAAGGCTTCCGGCGAACGGGACACCTCGAACGGCACCACCACCAGCCGGCCGCCATGCAGCAGCGGCCCCCACAACTCCCAGACGGAGAAGTCGAACGCGTAGGAATGGAACAGCGTCCATACGTCGTCCGGACCGAACCCGAACCAGTGGTCCGTCGCCGAGAACAGGCGGACGACGTTCCCGTGCGGGACCACAACTCCCTTGGGGCGACCGGTGGAACCGGACGTGTAGATCACGTACGCCGGATGCGACGGCGAGATCTCCAACCCTGGGTCAGTCTCAGGCAGATCGCGGCCGACCACCTCCAAGTCATCCAGCATCAGCACCGGTTGGGCATCGGAGACCATGAACTCCCGCCGCTGGGCCGGGTATCCCGGGTCCACCGGCAGATAGGCCGCCCCGGCCTTGAGCACACCGAGGATCGCGACGACGAGGTCCGCCGACCGGGGCAGTGCCAGCGCCACCAGGTCCTCGGCACCGACTCCGCGCCCGATGAGCCAGTGAGCTACTTGGTTCGCACGGGAGTTGAGGGCGGCGTACGACAGCTGTTCGTCCCCTGCGGTGACGGCGATCGCGTCGGGGGCCGTACGGACCTGGGCCTCGAACCGCGCCACGATGTGCCCGGAGAGCGGTTCGGCCGGCGCGGGGGCCGGGAGCAGGGCCGCGCGTTCGGTGTCCGAGAGGATCTCGATGGCGCTCAGCCGTACGGCGTCGTCGGCGACGACCGCGCGCAGGACGCGCAGCCAGCGGGCGGCGATGGCCTCGACGGTGCCGGGGTCGAAGAGGTCGGTGCTGTACTCGACGGCGCCTTCGATGCCGGCCAAGTCGCCCTGGGCGTCGGTGCGTTCGGTGAGGTTGAAGGTGAGGTCGCACTTGGCGGTGCGGGTGGGGATCAGGTCGGCGGTGGCGTGCAGGCCGGGCAGGTCGAACGCGTCGAGGGGGGCGTTCTGGAGGGCCAGCATGGTCTGGAAGAGGGGGTGGTGGGCGAGGGTGCGGGTGGGGTTGAGGGCTTCGACCAGGTGCTCGAACGGCACGTCCTGGTGGGCGTAGGCCGACAGGGCGGTCTCGCGGACCCGGGCGAGGAGTGCGGCGAACGTCGGGTCACCGGTCAAGTCGGTACGCAGGACAAGGGTGTTGACGAAGAAGCCGATCAGGTCGTCGGCGGCTTCGTCGGCGCGGCCGGCGACCGGGGTGCCGACGGGGATGTCGTGCCCGGCGCCGAGGCGGCCGAGGAGGGCGGCGAGGGAGGCCTGGAGGACCATGAAGAGGGTCGTGCCGTTGCGGCGCGCCAAGTCCCTGAGGCCCTGGTGGAGTTCGGCGTCCACGCGCAGACGCAGCTGTTCGCCCCGGTAGGTCGTCGCGGCGGGCCTCGGGCGGTCGAACGGCAGCCTCAGCTGGTCCGGGAGTCCGGCCAGCTGCCGTGTCCAGTAGGCGAGTTGGCGGGCCGAGAGGCTGTCCGGGTCGGCCGGGTCGCCGAGCAGGTCCTGCTGCCAGAGCGTGTAGTCGGCGTACTGCACCGGGAGTTCGGGCCACTCGGGGGCGCGGGCGGCGCGCCGGGCGGCGTAGGCGCGGGTCACGTCGCGGGCGAGGGCGCCCACGGACCAGCCGTCGCCGACGATGTGGTGCAGGACCAGGAGCAGGACGTGTTCGTCCTCCGCGAGAGTGAACAGCTCGGCGCGGAAGGGGAGTTCGGTGGCCAGGTCGAAGGGGGCGCGGGCGGCGGTGAGGAGGCGGGCGGGGAGTTCGGCCGCGCTGACAGGTGTCACCGGGAGGTGGGGGGCGGCGTCCTGGAGGACGTGCTGGCAGGGGACTCCGCGTTCGTCGGGGAAGACCGTGCGGAGGCTTTCGTGGCGGGCGGTGACGTCGGCGAGGGCGCGCTGGAGGGCGGTGCGGTCGAGGGCGCCGGTCAGGCGGAGGGTGAGGGGGATGTGGTAGGTGGCGCCGGTGCCTTCCATGCGCTGGAGGAACCAGAGGCGGCGCTGGGCGGAGGAGAGGGGGATGGAGTGGGGGCGGGGGTAGGGGGTGAGGGCGGGGCGGCCGGCGGGGTGGGCGCGGCGATCGGGGCCGGGCTCAACTCCCTCCGCGTCCGGCGCCGCTTCAGCCGACGCCGCCTCGACAACCGCCGCCAGCCCCGCCGGAGTCGGCGCGTCGAAGAGTTCCGCGAGCCGCAGCTCGACGCCGAGCACGCTCCGTACCCGCGTCAACAGCCGCATCGCCAGCAGTGAATGACCGCCCAGGGCGAAAAAGTCGCCGTCCACGCCCACCCGTTCGGCGCCCAGGAGCTCCGCGAAGAGGCCGCACAGCAGTTCCTCGCGTGCGGTGCGCGGGGCGCGGGCCGGCGTCGCGGGGGCGGTCGTCGGGGCGGGCTCGGGCAGGGCGGCGCGGTCCAGTTTTCCGGTCGGCGTCAGCGGGAGCGCCGGGAGGATCACATAGGCGGCCGGGACCATGTGTTCCGGCAGCAACTCCCGCAGGTGCTCCCGCAGTTCCTCCGGACGCGGGTCGGCGGCGCCGGGCGCGGGAACAACGTACGCGACGAGGCGTTCGTCCCTGAGGGCCACGACCGCTTCCCTGACATCATGACGGTCCGTCAAGTGCCGTTCGATCTCGCCGGGTTCGATGCGGAAGCCGCGCACCTTGAGCTGTGCGTCGGCCCGGCCCGCGAACTCCAGCTCGCCGTCCGGTGTGCGGCGGGCCAGGTCGCCCGTGCGGTACATGCGGGTGCCGTCGGGGGCGGCGACGAAGCGTTCCGCCGTCAGGGCGGGGCGGTTGAGATAGCCGCGGGCCAACCCGGCGCCGGACAGGTACAGTTCGCCCGCGACTCCGTCCGGGAGCGGTTGCAGGGCGCTGTCCAGGATGTGGGCGCGCAGGCCCGGGAGCGGGTGGCCGAGAGTGGGGCGCGGGGTGGTGATCTCGGTGGTGACGGCGTCGACCGTGCACTCCGTCGGGCCGTAGAAGTTGAGGCAGCGTACGCCGTCCGCGGCCCGCAGTTCGTCCCAGAGGCGGTCGGGGACCGCCTCGCCGCCTGCGATGACGACGGCCGGGCGGTGGTGGGCCGGGTCGAGCAGGCCGTGGTCGACGAGGGCGCGCAGGTAGGTCGGGGTGGCGTTGACGAGGTCGAGGCGGTGGGTGCGCAGGTGGGCGACGAAGGCGGTCGGGTCGGCCCAGGTGGCGCGGTCCAGGACGTGCAGGGTGTGGCCGGCGAAGAGGCAGCCGAGCTGGTCCCAGGAGGCGTCGAAGGCGACGGAGGTGGTGAGCGGGACGCGCAGGCGGGGGCCGTCGGCGGGGTAGAGGGTGGCGCGTTGGTGGCGAACGAGGTTGAGGAGGCCGCCGTGGGTGGCGAGCACGCCCTTGGGGCGGCCGGTGGAGCCGGAGGTGTGGATGAGGTAGGCGGGGTGGTGGGGGTTGATGGGGGGCCTGGAGGCGCTGGGCGAAAGGGAGTTGGGCGAGGTGGCGGGGTGGCCGTCGGCGGCGGACGGCGCGGGCTGCCGGGGCGGCGTGTCGCCGAGCGGCGCGGTGCGGCTCGGGTCGGCGGCTCGCCCCGAGCCCGGGTCACCGGGCGGCACAGTGCTGCTCGCCCCGGCCCCGGCTCCCGTCTCGTCCAGCACGATCACCGGCACCCCCGCCGGCACCCTCCCCCGCGTCGCCGCGTCCGTCAGTACGGCCACCGGCCGTGTGTCGTCGAGGAGTTCGGCGAGGCGGGCCGTCGGGTGGGCGGGGTCCAGGGGGACGTACCCCGCGCCCGTCTTCAGTGCCGCGAGGACCGCCGCGACCAAGTCCGACGTGCGGGGCAGGGCGAGCGCGACGAGGCGTTCGGGGCCGGCGCCGTGTTCCGTGAGGAGGCGGGCGATGTGGTCGGCGCGGGCGTCCAGTCGGGCGTAGGTGAGGGTCGCGTCCGGGGCCACGACGGCATCCGTGTCCGGAGTTCGGGCCGCTTGGCGCTCGAACAGGGCGGCCAGGTCGGGGAGTTCGGCGTCCGGGGCACCGTAACCGGCGGCGTACGGGGCATCGGAACCAGCGGCGTCCGGGGCCTCGTAACCGGCATGCGCGTGGACGGCGTCCCCGGCACCGTGACCGTCCGCCTCCGCGCTCGCGCGAGCCGTGCCCTCAGCGCCATGACCACCCGCCGGCGTCCGCACGTGAGCGGCGTCCCCCGCACTCGGCCTCCCCTTAGCCCGAGCCGCACCCCCACCCCCGTCCCCCCACGGCACACTCCCCAGCCGCCGACTCCCCTCCGCCCCCGCCAAGTTGCCCATCAGCCCCGCCAACGCCCCCGCGTGCGCGGCGTGTTCGGCCTCCCTCCACGCCCCCTCCTCCGCGTGCAGCGAAACCCTCGGCCCCCGCCCGTCCCTGCTGTCGACCACCCACACCGCGAGGTCGCCGGGCGCGCTCTCGGAGATCTCGTGGACGGTCGCGCGGGCCCCGGCGAACGTCAAGTGCCGTGAGAATTCGCGGATGTTGACGACGGCGGACCAGGCCGAACCCGGTACCCCGGGCAGCCCGAGGTCGCGGTGGACGTCCTCGCCCCGGTAGCGCTGATGGCGCAGCGCGGCCCACACCTCGCGGTCGGTCTCGTCGAGGAGGTCGGACCAGGTCCAGCCGGAGCGTACCCGCAGCCGCAGCGGGACGACGTTGGAGACCAGGCCCGGGAAAGCCGTGAGGACGCGGTCGGCGCGGGTGCGGCCCGTCACGGGGAGGCCCAGGACGATGTCGTCCGCGCCGGTCAGGCGGTGCAGGTACAGGGCGGTCGCGGCGATGACCGTGCGGGAGGCGCGGGCACCGGCGGCCGTGCGCCCCAACTCGCCCCGCACCGGCACCCGGACGCCCCGCGTCGGGGTGCGCGGGTCGGTGCCGGGCGCGGTGAGCCGTACGGGGTCGGGCAGGCCGGCGAGGCGTTCGGTCCAGTGGCCGCGGTCGGCCGTGAAGTCGGCGGAGGCGCGGTAGTCGAGGTCGCGGGCGACTCCGTCGCGCAGCGCCGGGAAGGGGGAACTTCCCGTTTCCGTACTGGACTTGAGGGCGGTGTAGAGGGTCGCTACGCGGTCGGCGACGAGGGTGAGGGCGATGCCGTCGCTGACGAGGTGGTGGTAGGCGTGGTACCAGAGCCAGCGGTCGTCGGCGAGGCGGATGAGGGCGTGCGAGGCGAGCGGGTCGCGGGCCAGGTCGAGGGGGCGCAGCCGATCGGTGTGCATCCAGGCGACGGCGGCGGCGTGCGGGTCGGGTTCGGCGCTCAAGTCGAGGTGATGCAGGCGGAGTTCGGCGGTGTCCCGCAGGATCTGGAACGGGCCGTCCGCTCCGCCCACGAAAGCGGCTCCGCCCGCGAAGCCAACTCCGCCCGCGAAGCCAACTCCATCCGCGAAGCCGACTCCATCCGCAAAGCCCGCTCCATCCACGAACCCGACCCGCTGCGCCTCGTTCTCGGCCACCGCAAGCCCCAACGCCCGCCCGAACACCTCCGGTTCGACAGGCCCATGGATCTCCAGGTACTCGCCGATCCGGTAGACCGGAAGCACACCGGGAGTGCGCTGTTCGGCCAGCCAGATCTCGCGCTGGGCCGCCGTCAGGGGGAGAGCGGCTCCGTCGCGGGAAACCATGGGGATACCTCCGGAAAAAGGGTGAGCGCGCACGCACGGCGGGGCGCGGAAGGAGAGAAGGGGAACGGTTTCCCCTGCGAGGTGCCGGAGCGGGACGCGGCACCCCGAGACAAGGCCGAGCCCGAGACAGGCCCGAGCTGGGGATGAGCCCGAGCCGGGGACAAGGCCAAGTCGGGCTAAGCCGCGCCCTGTTCGCCCGCCTGAAGCTGCCACAGCGAGGCGTAGAGACCGCCCCTGCCGAGGAGTTCGGCGTGCGTGCCCTGCTCGGCGACCACCCCGCCCTTGTCGAGGACGTGGATGTGGTCGGCGGAGCGGATGGTGGAGAGACGGTGGGCGATGACGATGAGGGTGCGGCCCTCGGCGAACCCGCGCAGCGCGCGCTGGATCGCGGCCTCGGTCTCGTTGTCGACGGCGGACGTCGCCTCGTCGAGGATGACGACGGGTGAGTCCTTGAGGATGGCGCGGGCCAGGGCGATGCGCTGTTTCTGGCCGCCGGAGAGGGCGGCGCCGCGCTCACCGATGCGGGTGGCGTAGCGGTCGGGGAGGGCGGCGACGAAGGGGTGCGCCTCGGCGGTGCGGGCGGCGCGCTCGACCTCTTCGTCGCTCGCGCCGAAGCTGCCGTAGCGGATGTTGTCGGCGATGGTGCCGTCGAAGAGGAAGGGGTCCTGGGCGACGAAGCCGATGGAGCGGCGCAGGTCGCGGCGGTCGAGGTCGCGGATGTCCTGGCCGTCGAGAGTCACGTCCCCCGAGGCCGCGTCCTGGAAGCGCATCAGGAGTTTGGCGACGGTGGTCTTGCCGGAGCCGGTGGCGCCGACGATGCCGGTGACGCGGCCGGGCGCGATGTCGAGGGAGAGCTTCTCCAGGACGGGCGGGCGGCCGGAGTAGGCGAAGGTGACGTCCTTCAGCCGGATGGCACCGCGTACGGTCGCGGGGTCCAACGGCCGTTCCTCGCCCACGGGTTCGGTGGGCAGGGCGTGCAGATGGCGGACCCGGTCGTAGGCGGTGAGGGTGCGCTGGTACTGGTCGGCGACGGTGCCGAGGCGGGTGAGGCGGACCAGGACCTGCTGGGGCAGGCCGATGAGGGGGCTGTAGACCTCGAAGGGCAGGCTGCCGTCGAGGACGGCCCGGCCGCCGAGCAGCAGCATGCCGATCATGGCGGCGGTGGTGGTGGCGCGGACGGTCTCGCCGTGCCGTACGGTGCCCCGGTCGGTGCGCTGGTTGCTGAGCCGGTACCGCTCGCCCAACTCGTCGAGCCGCGCGGCCTCGTGGTCCTCGGTGCAGAAGCTCTTGACGGTGGCGCCGGCCTGGAGGCTGTTCACCAACTGGCTGTGCAGCTCGGCGCGGTGCTCGCTGGAGACGGCGTAGTCGGCGGCGACCCGGTCCTGGTAGTGGAACGACAGCCACGCCACGATCGGCATCGGCAGGAACGCGATCCACGCGATCTGCGGCGCGAGCAGCAGGAACGCGGGCACCAAGATGAGGAAGCTGGTGCCGAGTTGTACGACGTCGTTGGCGCAGGTCGAGAAGAACCCGCCGAGTTGGGCGACCTCGTCGGTGAGCACCCCGGCGATCCGCGTGGTCCGCTCCCCCTCCAACTGGCCCATTTCCAGGCGCTGTACGTGGGCGTAGGTGGAGTTGCGCCAGTCCTGCTGCACCGCCTGCCCGAGCCCGCGCCACTCGCGGTGCGCGGCATACGACAGCCCGCCGACGGCGGCGCAGGCCACGGCGGCGGCGCCCGCGAGGGTCCACAGCTGGGCGGAGGCGCCGGTGATGCCGAGCGCGACGAGCGGCGGGCAGGAGCCCTTGATCAGCACGAGCGCGGTCCAGCCGAGGAACAACCCGCAGGCCACTTCGGCGAGTTGGCAGACCGCGGAGAGACCGGTCGCCAGGGCCAGCCGGGGTTTGTGCTCGCCGGCGATGTCCAGGAGGGCGCGTACGGAGGAGGAGTGCCGGGCGGCTTCCCCAGAAACCTCCCCAGAACCAGACCCAGAGGCTTCCCTAGTGACTTCCCCAGCGAGTTCCCGGGTGGCCTCCTTCTCCGCCCTGCCGGAAAGCGCAAGCATCGACCGCCGCAGCAGCGCCCCGACCTCCGCGCTCCCCCATCCCTTTCCATGCAGGACGAGAACGCTTCCGGTGACGGAATTGACCCGCACCGATTTAATGCCGTCGATTTCCTGAAGAACACGTGCGAGCGCGTCGGAAAGCTCCGGTTTCCCTAAGGTTTCCGGAACGCTCCACCGCTGCCGCCCCGGCACATTCGACCGAATTCTCAGTAGTGCCATGTCCAGAAGGTTCCCATGTTCTCGGCACCTCCTGTCCAGGGGGTGTCGTGCTGCCTGACTTACGGAAGAGCGCTCCGGTTCCTACTGCGTTTTGCCGCCGGCCGGCCGGGGCTTGGCGGCGGCCGACTTGGCCGCGCTGCCCGCCCCGCTCGCGGGGACCGCGGCCTGGGCCGGCGCGCCGCCGCTCGCGGCCAGCTGCGCGGCCACGACCTCGGCGGTCACCTCGGCCGCCAGGTCGTGCAGCCCCTCGCTCGCCTCGTGGGCGGCGCGCTTGACCTCCATGACGAGGCCCACCGAGGTCTTCAGGACCCCTTTCAGCAGCGGGGTGACGATGCGCTTGGCGAGCGGGGCGGCGATGAGGCCGATCAGAAACGGGGGGACGACTGGAGGCATGGCTCTGTAATCCCTTTCTCGGGGAGGGGGCAATGGGAATGGCCGGGCAATAATCACGGAACGGATGGAGCTTATATGAACTCTCCGGGGCGGCCTCCAGCCCGTTCGAAGGCCTTCACCCGAACGAGTCAACCCTCGTAACCCCGCCGATTTTTTCCGGCCAGCGGGCGACCACCGGCCATACCGGCGAGCCCCGCACCGAGGGCCCACGACAAAGGCCCGGCACCCCATCTCTCCCCATGAATTGACCGAACGTGCACGCCTTTTCCGGCCATTAGCCGATCTTGACCCGCATACCGAAGTTGCCGCCCGCGCGCCCCGCCCCACCGGCCGCCGAGACCGCCCCACCGGCCGCCGGAACCGCCCCACCGGCCACCGCCCCCGCCCCACCAGCCGCTCTTCCGCGAGACGGAAGTCGCGTTGCCCCGCCCCGGCCCGCTTCCCGACGATGGCGCAACAGCCGACCAGAACCGGCCGACCAGACGGGAGCCGCAACGATGCCGCACACGACCGCCTTCGCCAGGAACCAGTGGTACGTGATCGCCTACAGCCACGAGGTGGGCCGCGAACTCCTCGGCCGCACGGTGCTCGGCGAGCCGATCGTCGTCTACCGCACCGAGGCCGACGGCACCCCCGTCGCCCTGCACGACCGCTGCGTGCACCGGCGCTTCCCCCTCTCGGAGAGCGGCCTGGACGGCGACCGGATCGTCTGCGGCTACCACGGCTTCACCTACGACACCACCGGCGCCTGCGTGTACGTCCCCGGCCAGAAACGCGTGCCGCGCACGGCGCGTGTCCTGTCGTACCCGGTGGTCGAGCAGGACACGCTGGTGTGGGTGTGGATCGGGGACCCGGCGCTCGCCGACGCGGCGGCGATACCGCGCGCCCGGCATCTCGACTCCCCGGGCTGGGTGACCGTACGCGGGATGGAGCCGATCGACGCCGACTACGGGCTGCTCGTCGACAATCTGCTGGACCTCTCGCACGAGACGTATCTGCACGGCGGGTACATCGGCACGCCGGAGGTCGCGGAGACGCCGATCACGACGGAGGTCGACGAGGGCGCGGGGATCGTGCGGGTCAGCCGGCACATGGACGACGCCGAGTGCCCGCCGTTCTACGCCCGTTCGACCGGGATCAGCGGGCGGATCACGCGCTGGCAGGACATCGAGTACCACGCGCCGTGCCTGTATCTGCTGCACAGCCGGATCGCGCCGGTCGGCGTGCTGCCGGAGGCCGACGGCAGTGACCCGAACGGCTTCCACACCGAGATCACGTACGCCATCACCCCGTCCGGCGACGGCAAGGTCTACGACTTCTGGATGGTCTCGCGGGACTGGGCGACCGACGACGAGGAGGTCACGGAGTTCCTGCGGGGCAACAACCACACGGTCGTCATGCAGGACGTCGACGCGCTCAACCTCCTTCAGCGCACGCTCGGTTCGGAGCGCGACGGCTATCAGGAGCTGAGCATCAACATCGACACCGGCGGGCTCGCCGCGCGCCGTATCCTCGCCCGGCTGATCGAGGAGGGCGACAAGCCGGTGGAGCGGGTGCTGTGAGCGCGCCGACCGGCGAGGTCTACCGCATCGCCTGGCTGCCGGGCACCGACGTGCTGTACGGCACCTGCCACTGCGGCGCCGAGCACTCCGCGCAGGACCCGGTGGAGATGTGGGAGTGGATGCTGGGGCATCCCGAAGGACACCGGCCGCCGAACCGACCCCCGCACCAGCTTCCGGAGCAACCCGCATGAGCCTGTACGAAGCCGAACTCGTCGTCGCCGAGAAGGAGTTGTCCGCCGACGGCGTCGTCTCCCTCACCCTCCGGCATCCCCTCGGCGACCGACTCCCGTCCTGGGAACCGGGCGCGCACCTCGACGTCCTTCTCAGTCCCGGACTCGAGCGCCAGTACTCCCTCTGTGGTGACCCCGAAGACCGTTCCGGCTGGCGGATCGCCGTGCTGCGCGAGCCGGACGGGCGGGGCGGATCCGCCTACGCGCACGAGAAGTTGGGCGTCGGCGACAAGCTCCGGGTACGCGGCCCGCGCAACAACTTCCGGCTCGAACCCGCGCCCCGCTACCGGTTCGTCGCGGGCGGCATCGGCATCACCCCGCTGCTGCCGATGCTCGCGGCGGCCGAGGCGGCGGGCGCCGAATGGACGTTGCTGTACGGCGGCCGGACGCGTCGATCGATGGCGTTCACCGGGGAGTTGGCGCGCTACGGCGAGCGGGTGACCGTCGCTCCGCAGGACGAGAGCGGGCTGCTGGACCTCGGCGCGGTCCTGGACTCGATCCCTGACGGCACCCTCGTGTACTGCTGCGGCCCGGGGGCGCTGCTCGACGCGGTGGAGGAGCGCTGTCCGCCGGCCGTGCTGCGGGTGGAGCGGTTCCGGCCGAAGGTCCAAAAGGCGGGCGAGGAGCGGGAGTTCGAGGTCGTCCTGGAGCGCAGCGGCCGTACGCTGACCGTCGCGCCGGACGTCTCGGTGCTCGACGCGGTGCGGGCCGCCGGGGTCGAGGTGCTGTACTCCTGCACCGAGGGGACCTGCGGGACGTGCGAGACCGACGTCGTCGAGGGGACGCCCGACCACCGGGACTCGGTGCTGTCGGAGGCGGAGCGGGCGGCCGGGGACACGATGCTGATCTGCGTGTCGCGGTGCCGGGGGCAGCGGCTGGTGCTGGACCTGTAGCGGCGGCTCATGGCGTGGTCGGGACCGTTGACCCGCGGCACCCGCCCCTCTACCGTCCCGCTGTACGCGATTCGGCAAGAACGTGTCCGCCACGCACAGCCTCCCCACAGACTGTCGGAACTCCCCACCCCCACTCAGGAGTTGCCCCATGCGTCCACTGCTCGCCGGTCTCGCCGCCGGCACCCTGCTCCTCGCCGCGGCGGCCTGCGGCTCGTCGGACGACTCCAGCTCTTCCGGCGGGAGTTCGGCGAAGGACGGTACGACGACCGTCAAGCTCGGGCTGATCCCGATCGTCGACGTCGCCCCCATCTACCTCGGTGTGCAGCAGGGGTTCTACGCCAAGCAGGGTCTGAAACTGTCGATCACGACCGCGCAGGGCGGCGCCGCGATCGTGCCCGGTGTGGTCAGCGGCCAGTTCCAGTTCGGCTTCAGCAACGTGACCTCGCTGATGATCGCCCAGTCCAACGGCGTCCCCGTGAAGGCCGTTTCGAACGGCAACGCCTCAACGGGCGTGCGGGGCAAGGACTTCGGGGCGCTGGTGGTGAAGAAGGGCAGCCCGATCGGCTCCGCGAAGCAGCTCGGCGGCAAGAAGGTCGCCATCAACACGCTGAAGAACATCAACGAGACGGCCGTACGGGAGTCGGTGCGGGGGGCGGGCGGCGATCCGGACCAAGTCGACTTCGTGGAGCTGGCGTTCGACCAGATGCCGGCCGCGCTGGACGCCGGGCGGGTCGACGCCGCGATGGTCGTCGAACCGGCGCTCGCGACCGTCCTCGCCCAGGGCGCCGTCGAGATCGCCTCCCCCATGGTCGACGTCGCCCCGGATCTCACCGTCGCGATGTACTTCTCCTCGACCCAGTACGAGCAACAACACCCGGACACCGTACGGAAGTTCCACGCCGCGACCGCCGAGTCCCTCGCCTACGCCGACGCCCACCCGGACGAGGTGCGGCAGGTCGTCACGACGTACACGAAGATCCCGGCGGCCGTGCTCGCGAAGGTCACGCTGCCCAAGTGGCCCGCGCAGCCGAACCGTTCGTCGATCGAGGCGCTGGAGAAGCTCGGTGCTCAGGACGGGCTGTTCAAGTCCGCGCCCGATCTGGACAAGCTGCTGCCGTGAGAGGAGAGAACGCCGCCCTCGGCGCCGCCGGGCTCCTGGTCTTCCTCGCCGCGGGAGAGGCGGTGCCGCGTCTCGGTCTCGTCGACGAGGCCTATTTCCCGCCGACTTACCGCATTCTCAAAGCGCTCGGCACCGAACTCACCGACCCCGCCTTCTGGTCGGCCCTCGGCGACACCCTCACCGGCTGGGCCCTCGGCCTCGCCCTCGCGGTGACCGCCGGGATCCTCGCCGGCCTCGCCCTGGCGACCGTCCCCCACGCCCGCGAACTCACCGCGTCCACCGTCGAGTTCCTGCGCCCCATCCCCTCCGTCGCCCTCATCCCGCTGGCCGTCCTCCTCTACGGCACCGAACTGCGCTCCGTCCTCCTGCTGGTGGTGTACGCCGCGTTCTGGCAGGTCCTCGTGCAGGTGCTGTACGGCGTCCAGGACGTCGACCCCGTCGCGGAGGAGACCGCCCGCTCCTACGGGCTCGGCGCCTGGGCGCGGGTGCGGCACGTGCTGTGGCCGACGGCGCTGCCGTACGTCATGACCGGGGTGCGGCTCGCGGCGGCCGTCGCCCTGATCCTCACCGTCACCGCCGAACTCGTCATCGGGGCACCGGGGTTGGGCGCGCGCATCGCCGTCGCGCAGACCTCGCAGGCCGTGCCGGACATGTACGCGCTGATCGTGGTGACCGGGCTGCTCGGGCTGCTGGTCAACACGGGGGCGCGGGCGGTGGAACGGCGGGCGCTGCGCTGGCATCAGTCGATACGGGCGGAGGTACCGGCGTGAAGCGCCCCGCGACGAACCTCCCTGTGCGGAAGCGCCCCTCGGGGACGGGCCCCAAGAAGCGCTGCTTCCCCCAACTCCCCCTGCTGAAGCGCCTCTTCACCGCCCTCGCCCTCCCCCTCACCCTCCTCGCCCTCTGGTGGCTCGCCTCCTCCGGCTCGACCGACGTCTACTGGCCCCCGCTGCGCACCATCCTCCGGACGTTCCCCGACGTCTGGACCCCGGAGCGGCTGCGGGCGGACGTCGTCCCGAGTGTGCTGCGGCTGGCCGGCGGGTACGCGCTGGCGGCCGTCGCAGGCGTGGCCGCCGGTACCGTCATCGGCTCGTACCGCCGGGTGCGCGCCTTCTGCGAGCCGGTGCTGGAGTTCCTGCGGGCGGTGCCGCCGCCGGTCCTCGTACCGGTGATCATGCTGTTCGCGGGGATCGGGACCACCATGAAGGTCGTGGTCATCGCTGCCGGCTGCGTGTGGCCGGTGCTGCTCAACACCGTGGAGGGGGTGCGCGCGGTGGACCCGGTGGCGGCCGAGACCGCGCGGGTCTACGGCGTCACGGGGCTCGCGCGGCTGCGGCATCTCGTGCTGCCGTCGGCCGGGCCGCAGATCTTCGCGGGGCTGCGGCAGGCGCTGTCCGTGGGGATCATCCTCATGGTCATCAGCGAGATGTTCGCGGCGAGCGACGGCATCGGGTTCACGATCGTGCAGTTCCAGCGCGGGTTCGCGATCCCCGGCATGTGGACCGGCATCCTCGTCCTCGGTCTGCTCGGGTTCGCGCTGTCGGTGCTGTTCCAGGCGGTCGAGCGGCGGGTGCTCGGCTGGCACCACGGCCGCCGCGCGGCGGACCGGCGGCGCCGGTGAACCGTACGCGTGCGGCGGCGCCCGAGCCTCCCGCGCACCCCGAGCCCCCGGTGAACCCCGTCAAAGAACCCCAGCACCCCCAACTCCCCCCGAACAGGAGCCCCATGCTCGACGTACGCGGTCTGCGCAAGGTCTACGCGGGCGCCGAGCGGCCGGTCGAGGCGCTGCGGGAGCTGACGTTCACGGTCGGCGAGGGCGAACTCGTCTGTGTCGTGGGCCCGTCGGGGTGCGGCAAGACGACGCTGCTCAAGTGCATCGGCGGGCTGCTCGACCCCAGCGGCGGTGAAGTCCTGCTCGCGGGAAGGCAAGTTACGGGTCCGCCGCCCGGGATGGCGTTCGTGTTCCAGGAGTACGGCCGCAGTCTCTTCCCCTGGCTGCGGGTCGCCGAGAACGTCGGACTGCCGCTGAAGCAGAAGGGGTTGGCGAAGGAGCGGCGCCGGGAGCTGGTCGCGGACGCGCTCGCCGCCGTCGGCCTGCCGGACTCCGCGCGCGCCTATCCGTGGCAGCTGTCGGGCGGCATGCAGCAGCGGGTGGCGATCGCGCGGGCGCTGGCGTACGAGCCCCAAGTCCTGCTGATGGACGAGCCGTTCGCGGCCGTCGACGCGCAGACGCGGGCGGATCTGGAGGACTTGGTGCGGCGGCTGTGGCAGGAGCGCGGGATGACGGTCCTGTTCGTGACGCACGACATCGACGAGGCCGTCTACCTCGGCCAGCGGGTCGTCGTCCTGTCGGCCTCCCCGACCGTGGTCCGCGAGGAGCTGGCCGTCGACCTGCCGCAGGAGCGCGACCAGGTGCACACCCGCGTGGAGCCGCGCTTCGCCCAGCTGCGGACCCGGGTGTACGAGCAGGTGCGCGCCGCGAAACAGAACGCCCCCGACTGACGCCCCCCAGCGCCCCCGACTCCCCCGACTGACCCCGACTGACCCCGTCGGACCCACTCGGCCCGCCCGGGCGCCGTCGAAGACCTGAACGACGACGGTGCCCGGCGGGGGTCTCGCAAGGGAATCACGCTTCGGGAACGGACCCTCCACCGGGCAGCACGGTCAGATGTCCGGCGCCGCGCCGCACTCCGCGCGCCCGGCGCCCGGGATGCGGCGCGCGCCGCCGCTCCCGCAGCACCAGGGTCAGCCGGGTGTACCCCATCGCCTGGAGCGCGCCCGGCGCCTCGGTGACGAGCCGGCAGTCGGTGGCGCCCCAGCGCGGGTCGGGGTGCAGCAGCGGCCGTACGGAGCCGTCGTCGGTGGTCGCCTCGGCGCCGGCGGTGCGGACCCAGTGCGGCAGGCCGTGCCGGTAGGCGGCCTCCATGATGGGGTCCTCGGCGATCTCCCGGCGCACGGACTGGAGTTCGCGGTCCTGGGGGTCGCGCTCCAGGGCCGCGGCGAAGTGCGCGAGCATCGGCAGGCACCAGCGCGACTCGTGCTCGCCGAGGACCTCGGCGGCGTCCGGGTGGAAGAGGACGAAGCGCAGGAAGTTGTCGGCGGGCATGGCCGTCGGATGCGGGCCGACCTCCCCGAAAAGCGTCCGGAAAGCGTTGTTGGCGAGAACGACGTCCCAGCGGCCGTCGAGGACCACCGACGGGAAGGACACCGCTTCCAGCAGCGCGGCGTAGTCCTGGAGATACGCCCGGCCCTCCGGGTCCTCGGGGACGGGGCGCGGTACGGACCGCTGCCCACCTGCCTGATATGCCATCGGGAGGTCACCCCTCTTGCCTGATGCGCGGCCTTCTCGCGGCGCCCCGATCCTGCTTCCCCGAGAGTTGCCGTGTCAACTATCGTGGCATTTCGCGGACGTTGAAGGCTGAAATTGGCCACAGTTGTGGCGGAACCTGGATGCGAGTTCGAAAAACCCGCTACTCTCCCGGCAGTTCACCGTGACAGTCGGTGGCACCTGGGCGCGGGGCGCAAGAGGCCGCGCGGCCGGCCCGGAGAGACGGAGGAGCCTGTTCGGTGACGGATGACTTCAGGGCCGGCGGTACGGACGACCACGAGGTTCCCGGCGCCCCGGCGACGGCTTCGCCGGCCGCCGTCGTCGCCCGGGTCACCGCGCTCGCCGACCGCCTCGGCGTGCCCCACGCGCAGGTCTTCGACCCCGCCCGGCTGTCGGTGGCCAGCGGGGTCCCCGAGCCGGTCGTCAAAGCGCTGCTGAGCGGCAAGGCCGCGGGCGAGCCGGACGTGCAGGAGCGTTTCCTCCAGCGGCTCGGGCTGCTGCGCCGCACCCGGCTGAAACCCGGTGGCCGCAAGTACACGCAGCAGGAGATAGCCGACGGCGCGGGCATGTCGCGGCAGCAGGCGGGCGCGCTCATCAACGGCGACCGGCGCCCCACGATGGAGCACTGCGACGCCCTCCAGCGCTTCTTCCGCGTCCACGCCGGCTTCCTGACCGCCGAGGACCCCGAAGCCCTCTGCGCCGCCCTCCAGCACACCGAGCAGGACCTCCTCCAGCAGCTCGCCGAACGCGAGGCGGCCGCCGCGAGCGACCCCCTGGAGCGCCTCCTCCAGGACCACGGCGTGCGCGGCATAGCCTGGCGCGCCGCCCAACTCCCCACCGACCAGCACCGCGACAAGGTCGCCGAATGGCTGGACATGCTCCTGGAGAGCGTGCGACGCCCGGAGGCGTGAGAGCGCGTCACGTTCACCGGGTGAGCGGCCCGTTATCACCTCCGCCGGGTAGGTGAACCGGGGCGCCGCCGACCGGGGTTGAGAGGCATTGTCAGTGGCGGGCGGCAAGCTGGGGTGTGCGCCGTCGAGGTCTCGCGGCGCGTGAGCCGTCGTCGACCTGGGGAGAGCGTCCGATGCCGACAGCTGCCGTACTGACCGACCGTGAACGTGCCGCCGTGCAGGCGTACATGCGGCTGCTGCACACCGTGCGGGCCTCGATGGACGCGGGGGTGGCGGTGCCGCCCGGGGTGCTCGCCGAGGCCGAGCGGGCGCTGGCGCACGCCGGGCTCGCGGGGAACGAGGAGGGGTTCTTCCGGCTGCTGAGGGGGTGGTGCCCATAGCGCCCCGCGCTGAAGAACCCCGGCCCGCCGGACTAGGGCCTGTCCGGCGGATCTTGCTGGGGTCGCGGGCCCTGGCACGCACATCTGCCGCGTTGTCGTCGGTCGCCGACGCTCCGCGTCAACTCCCTCCTCCGCCTTGCAGCTGCACGCACCAGACCCCGCTCGCGTGAGCTGGGCAGATACCGTCTATTTCCTCCAGCCTGATCCGCCGGACAGGCCCTAGGGGTGCGGTACGTCGATCGCCGTGATCAGCAGCCCCTGCCCGACCGTCCAGTGCCCCTCGAACCGGCCGATCCGCACCCCCCCGACGACCGGCCCGGGTACGGTCAGCCGGGCGCTCAACGTGCCGTCGGCGGCGCCCGGTTCACGCGGCGTCAGGGTGATGTCGGCGCCGGAGAAGTCGAGCCACTTGCCGGTGAGCGGGAACCAGGCCTTGTAGACCGACTCCTTGGCGCTGAACAGCAGCCGGTCCCAGTGGATGCCCGGCTCGGCGGCGTTCAGCCGGGCCAGGCGCTCCTCCTCGGCGGGGAGCGCGATGGCCCCCTGGACGCCTTCGGGGAGCGCCTCGTGGGGCTCCGCGTCGATGCCGACGGAGGCGAGGTCGGCGGCGCGCACGAGGACGGCGGCGCAGTAGCCGGCGCAGTGCGTCATGCTGCCGGCGATCCCCTCGGGCCAGCCGGGCGCGCCGCGCTCACCGGGCAGGATCGGCTGCGGGGGCACGCCGAGCTTGTCCATGGCGCGCCGGGCGCAGGTGCGTACGGTGGCGAACTCGCGCCGGCGCTTGGGCACCGCGCGGACGATGAGTTCCTTCTCCTGCGGGTAGAGCGTGTCCTCGGCGGCGGGGTCGGCGGCGTCCGCGCCGAACGCCTCGACCGCGACCACGCTGTCCGGCAGCAGCCGCTCGATCACTGGTCGCCTCCCTTGGCGGGCGCCGGCAGGATCAGCCGGGGCCTGCCGGGCTCCTGCGCGCGTTTCTTCCACTCCCTGGGGTAGCCCACCGAGACCTCCTCGAAGCGGACGCCCTCGTGCCAGGTGGTGCGGGGGATGTGCAGATGGCCGTAGACCATGGCGGCCAGCGGGTAGCGGCGGTGCCAGTCGGCCGTGAGGGTCGTACCGCACCACATCGCGAACTCGGGGTACCAGAGGACCTCGGTGGGGTGGCGGTCGAGGGGGTAGTGGTTCATCAGGACCAGCGGGAGGTCCGGCGGGAGCTCGGCGAGGCGGCGTTCGGTCTCGGCGACCCGCGCCCGGCACCACGCCTCGCGGGTCGGGTAGGGGTCGGGGTGCAGCAGGAACTCGTCGTTGCAGACGACCCCGGTGCCGTGCGCGTACTCCAGGCCCGCCTCTTTGGTGGCGCAGCCGGGCGGCAGGAACGAGTAGTCGTACAGCAGGAAGAGGGGGGCGACGGCGACGGGTCCGTCGGGGCCCTCCCAGATGGGGTAGGGGTCCTCGGGGGTGACGACGCCCAGGTCGCGGCAGACCTCGACGAGGTGGTCGTAGCGGGCGACGCCGCGCAGGGTGACCGGGTCGCTGGGGTGGGTCCACAGCTCGTGGTTGCCCGGTGACCAGACGACCTTCCTGAACCGGCCGGCGAGGGTCTTGAGCACCCATGTGATGTCGGCGACGTTCTCCGACACGTCGCCCGCGATCAGCAGCCAGTCGTTCTCATCGCCGGGGTGGAGGTTCTCCACGATCTCCCGGTTCTCGGGATATCCGATGTGCAGATCGCTGATGGCCAGCAGCTGCCCGGCTCCACCGGCCGTCGACGTCACTTCGCGCCCCCGTACCTCTCTGGTCAGGACATGTTCCAAGGTCACCACGACAACACATTCGGCGGCGCCCGACAAGGGCGGCCCGTGTGAGGTGTGCCGGGGGGACACTTCAGGCCACCGGACATTCCTGGTTTTCGCCAGTCATCGGCTGGAAAGCCGTAACACGTGTGTTGCACGCGTGAGCCTTCGCAGGCCGTATGATCGCCCCACCACCACCGCCTCGAACTTCCCTTCGCGCAGGGCGGTTTGGTGACCCTCCATTCCCCTTGCCCCGGGCCGGGCAGCTTCGCCCTGCCCGCGAACCCCCGAAAGGCGGCCTCGCATGGTCTCTCGCGTACGCGTCTGGCTCAACCGCACGTACGCGGAGAACGTGTTCTTCATGGATCAGCTGCGGAGAAATCCCAGCGACCGGGCCGTCGAGATCCACGCCACGCACGCCGACCCGAACTCCCCGGTGCTGGCCGCCGCCGACACCGCCGACCTGGAGCCGGACGAGGGCCTCTCCCCCGCCGCCTACGTCGAGTTCGCGCTCGACCAGTGCGTACGCCGGGGCATCGACGTCTTCGTCCCCCGGCTGCACCAGTCCGCGGTCGTCGCCCACCGCGCCGACTTCGAGGCCGCCGGTACGGCGCTGCTGGCGCCCACCCCGCAGGCCGTCGCCGTGTTCGAGGACAAGGTCGTCGCCTACGAGGCCGTGCAGGCCATCGGGATCGGGGTGCCGCCGTGGTTCCGGGTCCGTAATGCCGATGAACTGATCGCCGCCGTCGAGGAGTTGGAGGCGGGCGGGCACAGGGCGTGCTTCAAGCCGGCGTCCGGGGCGGGCGGTGTGGGCTTCCGCGTCATCACGCGCGCCCCCTTCTCGCTCGCGCACCTCGGCGGGTTCCCCAGCCCCTACGTGCCGCTGGACCTGGTCGTCGGCATCCTGCGGGACGCCGAGGAGAGCGGGGAGGGCGTCGACTGGCTGGTCATGCCGCGGCTGGAGGAGCCCGAGGTGTCGGTGGACTGCCTCACCGGGCCCGACAACATCGTCCGTATGGCCATCGGGCGCACCAAGAACGGGCGGCGGCGCGGGTTCACCCTCGACGAGCGGTGGATCGGGCAGGCCCGGCGGATCGCCGAGGGCTTCGGGCTGCACTACCTCTCCAACATCCAGTTCCGGATGTTCGGCGACGAGCCGGTGCTCATGGACGTCAACACCCGCCCCGCCGGCGGACTGCACCAGCTCTCCCTGTGCGGCGTCAACGCCCCTTGGGCGGCGGTGCAGTTGGCGCTCGGCGAGGACCCCGGCGCCGTCGAGCCGCCGTTCCTCGGCCAGGACTACACGGTCGTCTCCGGCCCCCGCCCGCTGCGCCCCGTCTCCCTCCCCCCGCGCCGCGTCGAGGAACCCCTCCCGGTCCTGACGGCCCCGCAGCAGCAGGGGTCGGTGGAGCAGGCGGAGCCGGTCCAGACGGAGGTCGCCTCGGAGGCGACGGCGTCGGCGTAAACCCCCGCGCCCCGGGGCGGCGTCGGCGTAAGCCCAGCTCACACCCCCGAACTCCCGCCGCGCGCCCCCTCGTTCACCCTTGCTCCCCCGGATTTCTGAAATCCGGGGGAGTTTTTTTCTTCCCGGGGTGTATCAGGGGGCGGGGCCGGTGCTCTTACCCATGTAGGCACGGGGGAAGCAACGGGGGACACGGGGGAAGAAAGCCTCTCCTGGGGGAGCACCGCAGTCCCGCTGGATCTCACGGGGGCCCGTTCGGGGTACGGGAGAGATCCGCGGGGCGATCGGGGGATCGGGTCGGTCGGCCGCTGTCACGGGGAGCGACCGACCGACCCGAATAACATCCCGACCCGCTCCCGGGCCGGCGCCCTTGACCCGGCGCCCTTGATGCCCTTGATCCGGCGCCCGCCGCAGACTCAGCCCCCGTCCGGCGCCCGCAGACTCAGTCCCGCCCGGACCCCCGGTACAGCTCCAGCTCCCCCTCCAGCTCCACCGCCAGGACCGTCGCGTACGGATCGAGGTCCGACTCCTGCGGCCGATCGATCCACAGCACCCCCACCGCGTCGTGCAGCCCGCCCACGACCCGGTGCCCCAGCTCCCGGCCGGCGCCCCCGACGACCCGCACCTTCCGTACGCCCGTCGCGAGCCCCCGCACCCCGATCTCCGCGCGCGGGGCGTCGAAGAGGACGAGGTAGAGGGTGCGGCCGTCGGCGGACAGGGTGCTCGGGCCGTAGTGGTGCCCGGCGGGCAGCCCCCGGCCGGTCCCGTACACCGCCTCCTCGTGCTTGCGGATCCACTCCCCCAAGCCCTCCAGCCGCTCGACCTGCGGCGCGGGGATCGTGCCGTCCTCCATCGGGCCGACGTCGAGGAGCAGGTTGCCGCCCCCGCCGATCGTCTCGGTGAAGTAGCGGATCAGCTGGGCGAGGGACTTGTGGTTGTGGTCCTGGTGCTGGTAGCCCCACGAGTCGTTGATGGTGAGGCACAGCTCCCACGGGCCGTCCGGCGCGACGATCGGCGCGCCCTGCTCGGGGGTCGCGTAGTCGCCCTCGCTGAGCATGCGGGCGTTGAAGACGACGTCGGGGACGTGGGCCCGGATGAGCGCGGCGAGTTCGGGGATGCGCCACTGCTCCTCGCTGCGGTCCCACTCCCCGTCGAACCACATCAGGTCGGGGCGGTAGCGCTGCGCCAACTCCCGTATCTGGCCGTCCCGGTAGGCGATGAAGCGGTCCCAGGCCGCCAGGTCCTCGTCCTCGGCCGCGCACTCGGAGTAGCGGTTGTCCTCCTGCTCCGGCGGGCGGCCCGGCTTGCGGGTGCTGGCGTAGTCGGGGTGGCTCCAGTCGGAGTGCGAGTAGTAGAGGCCGACCTTGAGGCCCTGTTCGCGCAGCGCGTCGGCGTATCCGGTGAGGTGGTCGCGGTCCAGGCCGAGGTGCTTGTGCTCGGTGTCCCACATGGCGACGCCGTCGTGGTGCCGGCTGGTCAGCACCGCGTACCTGGCGCCGGCCCGGGCGAAGAGGCCGGCCCAGGCGCGGGGGTCGTAGTTGGCGGCGGTGAAGCGCTCCAGCTGGGAGAGGTAGCGGTCGTAGGGGACGATGTCGTCGTAGAACGACCAGGACTCCTGGACGCCGTCCACGGCGTAGATGCCCCAGTGGACGAAGATCCCCAACTTGGCGTCGGTGAACCAGGGTTGCATGGGCATGGCTGAACTCCTCGGCGAAATCGGGGACTTGGACAGACAGAAGGCGGGCACTCTCACGCGCCCGCCCCTCACAACAGACGAGCACCGTAAGCGCCCGTCCCTCCAGAGAGCGGGCGTCCTCCCGAACGCCCGCCCCCTTCAACGCACTTACGCCCGCCGCAACCGCAGCGTCAGGATCTGGAACGGCCGCAGCTCCACCGGCACCGCCCCGTCCCCCGTCAACTCCACATCCTCCAGCGGCCGTTCGAGCAGATCCGTGATCTGCGCGCCCGCCAGCGGGACCGACGTGCGCAGGCCGCCCACCGCGCGGCCGCCGCTCGACTCGTAGAGCCGGACCACGAGGTCCCCGGAGCTGTCGTCCGCGAACTTCACGGCCTCGACGGTCACGCCGTCGCCGTCGGCCGAGACGACCGGCGCCTCGGTGCCCGCCGAATCGGCGAGCCGCAGCGGCAGGTTGAGCGAGTACCCCTCCGCGACGGCGTCCGCGATGCTCGCGCCGGGCAGCAGGGAGTAGACGAAGGTGTGCCGGCCCTGGTCGGCCCCGGGGTCGGGGATGCGCGGGGCGCGCACGAGGCTGAGCCGGACCGTGGTGGTCGTGCCGCCGTCCTCGCGGACCGTGCGGGAGACGTCGTGGCCGTAGGTCGAGTCGTTCAGCACCGCCACGCCGTAGCCCGGTTCGCCGATGTGCACCCAGCGGTGGCCCGAGACCTCGAAGCGGGCCGCCTCCCAGCTGGTGTTGGTGTGGGTGGGGCGCTGGATGTGGCCGTAGGCGATCTCGGCGGAGGAGTGCGGGGCGCGGATGTCGACCGGGAACGCGGCCTTGAGGATCTTCTCCGCCTCGTGCCAGTCGATGTCGGTCTCGATGTCGATGCGGGGGCTGCCCGCGCGGACGGTGACCGTCTGGACGATCTTCGAGCCCTTGCCGAAGGACCGCTCGACGCGCACGGCGCCGATCAGCGGGTCCGCCTCGACGACCGTCACCGAGTCCGCGTCCAGCAGGTCGGTGTAGCGGTTCTTGTAGTGCTTGTCGATGTCCCAGGCGTCCCAGTAGTTGGGCAGGTCGGTGTGCAGGCGCAGCAGGTTGCCGGGCTCGGCGAGGACCTCGCGGCCGGCGCGCAGGTCGTAGACCGACTCCAGGGTGCCGTTCTGCGAAATGACCACGCGGATCAGGCCGTTGTCGAGGGTCAGGCCCTCGGTCGTGACCGGCTGCGGCGGCTGGGCGTCCGTGAGCGGGGCGCTGCCGTTGGCGGGGACCTCGACGTAGGCGGGGCCCTCGGGGGTGCGGACGACCTCGGCGCGGTCGTAGGGGCTGGTGTTGAAGACGCGCAGGCCGCCGGAGCCGAGCGCGGCGATCGCCTCGGCGGTCAGCTCCTCCAACTCCGTTGCCACGCGGGCGTATTCGGCCTCGGCCTCGCGGTGCACCCAGGCGATGGAGGAGCCGGGCAGGATGTCGTGGAACTGGTGCAGCAGGACCGTCTTCCACAGGCGGTCGAGCTTCTCGGCCGGGTAGGTGTACTCCGGCGCGTGCAGCGCGGCCGTCGTCGCCCACAGCTCCGCCTCGCGCAGCTTGTGCTCGCTGCGCCGGTTGCCCTGCTTGGTGCGGGCCTGGGAGGTGTAGGTGGCGCGGTGCAGCTCCAGGTAGAGCTCGCCGACCCAGACGGGGGCGTCGGGGTACTCGGCGCGGGCCTTGGCGAAGAACTCGTCGGGGTGCTCGATCTCGACCTTGGCCGAGCCCTCCAGGTCACGCAGGCGCCGGGCGCGCTCCATGATCTCGCGGGTGGGGCCGCCGCCGCCGTCGCCCCAGCCGAAGGGCGCGAGCGAGCGGTTGGCCTGGCCCTTCTCGCGGTACTGGCGGACCGCGCGGGACATCTCCTCGCCGCTGAAGCGGGCGTTGTAGGTGTCGACGGGCGGGAAGTGGGTGAAGATGCGGGTGCCGTCGATGCCCTCCCACCAGAAGGTGTGGTGGGGGAAGGTGTTGGTCTGGTTCCAGGAGATCTTCTGGGTGAGGAACCACTCGTTGCCGGCCAGCTTGGCGAGCTGCGGGTAGGCGGCGGTGTAGCCGAAGGAGTCGGGGAGCCAGACGCCCTTGGTCTCGATGCCGAAGTGCTCGATGAAGAAGCGCTTGCCGTGGATGAGCTGGCGGGCGACGGCCTCGCCGCCGGGCAGGTTGCCGTCGGCCTCGACCCACATGCCGCCGACCGGCGCCCACTGGCCCTTCTTCACGGACTCCTGGATGCGCGCCCACACCTTGGGGTAGTTGTCGCGGACCCATTCGTACTGCTGGGCCTGGGAGCAGGCGAAGACGAACTCCTCGTACTCGTCGGCCAGCGACGTCACGTTGGAGAAGGTGCGGGACGTCTTGCGCTTGGTCTCGCGGATCGGCCAGAGCCAGGCGGAGTCGATGTGGGCGTGGCCGACGCCCGAGATGATGTGCGCCGAGGCGTTGGCCGGCTTCTCCAGGACCGGCTTCAGGATCGCGCGCACCGCAGCCGCCGAACCGGAGACGTCGTCCAGGTCGAGGGCGTCCATGGCGCGGTCGAGGGCGTGCATGATCTCGTGCCGGCGCGGCTCGTGCTCGCCGAGTTCGACCATCAGCTCGCGCAGGACCTGCACGTCGAGGTCGAGGTGCCAGACCTCCTCGTCGAGGACGGCGAGGTCGGCGGCGCGGAAGGTGTAGAGCGGCTGGTCGCCGGCGGTGAGGATGTCGCCGAGGGGGGTCGTCCTGGAGAAGTTGTCGGCGAGGATGTCGGGGTTGGAGGCGGCCTCGACGAGGTAGTCGATCCGCTCGCCGCCGGCCGCCGGGTGGGCGACGGGGACGTACTGGTTGAGCGGGTTGACGGCCTTCAGCGGGGTGCCGTCGGCGGTGTGGACGAGGGCCTCAGCCTGGTTGCCGGGCCAGTCGCCGACGAAGCCGAGGTCGATGACGGACTCGACGCGGCGCCCGGCCCACTCGGCGGGGACGGCGGCGCTCATCCGGAACCAGGTGGTGCCCCACGGCGGGCCCCACGGGGTGCCCATCGCGAACGGCGCGAACGGCGCGGCGGCGGCCTCCTCGAAGGACACCGGCTCGCCCGGTGCCTGCCAGGCCGCGACCTCGAAGGGGACGGTCGCCGCGTAGACGGCGGGCTTGATGCGCTGGGTGTGGAGGCGCTCTACGCGCTCTTCGATCCGACGGCGTTCGTCGTGCATGACAGGGTCTCCAGAGAAGGGATACCGGGAGAGGAGGAGAGGGCAGAGCCCGTGGGGAAAGCGCTTTCCACCGGGAGCTTACTTGAGGTACTCCAGGCCGGGGTGGACGGACGTGTACCCCTCGACGAGGCGGCGGGCGACGTTCACGGAGTCGACCAGCGGGTGCAGCGCGAACGCCTTGACGGCCGTTGCCTTCGCACCGGACTCGGCGGCGGCCAGGACCTCCCGCTCGACCGCCTTGACCGCGCTGACCAGGCCGACGGCGTGGCCGGGCAGCGGGGCGACGGAGATCGGGTGGGCGCCGTTGGCGTCGACGAGGCAGGGCACCTCGATGACGGCCTCGGTGTCGAGCACGGACAGGGTGTAGCGGTTGCGGACGTTGAGGATCAGCGTCGTGCGCTCGTCGCGGGCGATGGCCCGCATCAGGGCGAGGGCGACCTTCTCGTAGCCGCCGGAGAGGTCCTCCTCCTCGCGCTCGCCGGCGCCGGCCGCCTCGCGGTTCTCGGCCATGTAGGTGGCCTCGCGCTCGGCACGGGTGCGGTGCCAGGCGTCCAGGGCGGGGGTCGTGGGGTCGCCGACCTCGTCGTAGAAGCGGGCCTGCTGGTCGTGGAGGAAGGCGCCGCGGGTCTTCTCGGCCTGCTGGTAGGCGCGCACGGCCTCGCGGTTGAAGTAGTAGTAGTGCAGGTACTCGTTGGGGATCGCGCCCAGCGACTGGAGCCACTCGGGGCCGAAGAGCCTGCCCTCCTCGAAGGAGCCGAGCAGGGCGGGGTCGGCGAGCAGCCGGGGCAGTTCGTCGCGGCCGGCGATCTTCAGGCCGCGGACCCAGCCGAGGTGGTTGAGGCCGACGTAGTCGATGTACGCCTCGCCCGGCCTGGCCGCGCCGAGCACCTTGGCGATGCGGCGGCCGAGGCCGACGGGGGAGTCGCAGATGCCGATGACGCGGTCGCCGAGGTGGCGGGACATGGCCTCGGTGACCAGGCCCGCCGGGTTGGTGAAGTTGATGACCCAGGCCTCGGGGGCGAGGCGGGCGACGCGGCGGGCGATGTCGGTGGCGACGGGGACCGTGCGCAGCCCGTAGGCGATCCCGCCGGCGCCGACGGTCTCCTGGCCGAGGACGTCCTCGGCGAGCGCGACGGCTTCGTCGTTGGCCCGGCCCGCGAGCCCGCCGACGCGGATCGCGGAGAAGATGAAGTCGGCGCCGCGCAGCGCCTCGTCGAGGTCGGTGGTGGCGCGCACGGTCGGCGCGTCCTCGTAGCCCACGGCCTGCTCGGCGAGCACGCGTACGACGGCCCGCAGCCGGCCGGCGTCGAGGTCGTGCAGGACGACCTCGGTGACCCGGCCCTCGGCGCGGTCCGTCAGCAGCGCCCCGTACACCAGGGGTACGCGGAAGCCTCCGCCGCCCAGAATCGTCAGTCTCACGTCTGTCCCTTTCCTGCCGTGTTTCCCGCCACGACCACCTCGACGCCGGCCTCCTCCAGGGAGGACCGGGTCGCCGCGTCGACCGGCCCGTTCGTCACCACCACGTCCAGGTCCTCGGGACCACAGACCTTCGCCATGCCCGTGCCGGGGAACTTCGCCCGGTCGGCGAGGAGCACGACCTTGTCGCTCGCCGAGATCATGGCCCGCTTGACCGGCACCTCGACGACGGTCGTGTCCATGACCTGGCCGCCGGGGCGTACCCCGCTGGTGCCGAGGAAGAGCCAGTCGGCGTGCAGCTGGCGCAGGTTGTCCTCGGTGAGGAAGCCGACCAGCGAGCGGTACTCGCGCCGCAGCATGCCGCCGAGCAGCACCAGCTCTATCCCCTCGTCGTCGGCCAGCTCCTCGTAGACCACCAGGTTGCTGGTGATCACGGTGAGCCGGCGGCCGTGCAGCTGACGGGCGAGGCGGAAGGCGGTGGTGCCGATGTCGAGGAGCACCGACTGGCCGTCGGCGACCATGGCGGCGGCGCGCGCGGCGATGGCGTCCTTCTCGGCCACTCTGACCTCGGCGACCTCCGCGAAGGGCTGGTCGCCCTCCTCGACGAGCGCGCCGCCGTGGACGCGGGTGAGCAGCCCGTCCTCCTCCAGCTTGACCAGGTCGCGCCGGACGGTGGCCGGGCTCACGCCGAGCTGTTCGGAGAGGTCGGTCACGGTGGCCGCGCCTCCGGAGCGCAGGGCCCGCAGGATGAGTTGATGTCGTCGTTCTGCCAGCACGGCGTGAACACTACTCGTCATCTTCAATCAAATCCATGCTTACTTCTGCTCGGGTATTGACCAGATCTCACCCGGGAGCGCACGATTCCGGTCACCGGGTGAAGAGTTTTGACGAGTGGCGCCCCCCGAACGTGAACGCGCGGTGAACCGGGCGCCCCCGCACCCCCGACCGAGAGGACCCCGCCGTGGACGTGGACGACGACCGGCCCGACGTACTGCTGACCGGCCTGCTCTTCTACGACCTCGTCCTCACCGGCCTCGGCAAGCCCCCGACGCCGGGCGAGGAGGTCTGGACGGCCGGCATGGGCTGCGGCCCCGGCGGTATCGCGAACCTCGCGGTAGCCACCGCCCGCTTCGGCCTGCGGACCTCCCTCGCGACCGTCTTCGGCGACGACTTCTACGGCGCCTGGTGCCACGAGGTCATCGCGGGCCAGGAGGGCGTCGACCTCTCGCTCTCCCGGACCGCCGGGAACTGGCCCACCCCGGTCACCGTGGCCCTCGCCCACGGCGGCGACCGGGCACTGGTCACCCACGGCCAGGAACCGCCGTACTCGCAGGACGCGCTCATGGACGGGGCGCCAAACGCGCGTACGGCGCTGGTGCATCTGGAGGCCGAGCCGCGGGCCTGGATCTCCAAGGCCGCCGCGAACGGCACCCACGTCTACGCCGACGTCGGCTGGGACCCCACCCAGCAGTGGTCGCGCGAACTCCTCGACCAGCTGGCCCTGTGCCACGCCTTCCTGCCCAACGAGGGCGAGGCGATGGCGTACACCCGTACCGACAGCGCGGTCGCGGCGCTCGGCACGCTCGCCGAGCTGGTGCCCGTGGCGGTCGTCACGCGCGGCGGCGACGGGGCGCTCGCGGTGGACCAGACGACCGGCGAGTACGCCGAGGTCCCGGCGCTGCCGGTGGACGTGGTGGACGCGACCGGCGCCGGTGACGTCTTCGGCGCGAGCTTCGTCGCCGCCTCGCTCGGCGGCTGGCCTCTGGAAGAGCGGCTGAAGTTCGCGGTGCTGTCCGCCGGGCTGTCGGTCCAGCATCACGGCGGGGCACTCGCGGCGCCCGGCTGGTACGGCGTCGACCAGTGGTGGAAGTCGGTCACCGACCCCGAACTGCGGCGCTCCTACGGCTTTCTGACGGACCGTCTGCCCGCCGATCCGGGCCCGCCGGTGCGCCACGCCCCGGTGACCCCGCCGGCGCGGCTGCCTTAAAGACCCCACCTGTTTCGAGAACTCCCCCACACCTTCCGAAGCTCCACGAGTAGTCCAGAACAGATCCGAAAGGCGGTGAGAGCTGTGCGGCTCTCACGAAGGGGCCTGCTTCGCGCGGGCCTGGCCACCGGGGCCGCCGGTGCGCTGGGCGGCCTGGCGACCGGCTGCGGCGTACCGGCCGGCTCGACCGGCCGCAACATGGTCCTGTGGTACTGGAACGGCGGCCTGAGCGACACGGTCGTGAAGAACGCCAAGAAGCGGTACGGCCCCGCGGTCGACCTCAAGGCGATCCAGATCGGCGGCTACTACCGCTCGAAGCTGATCACCACCATGGCCGGCAAGGCCCACATCCCCGACATCGCGGGCCTCAAGGGCGAGGACATGGCGTCCTACCTGCCCAACGCGGACCAGTTCGTGGATCTGCGGACCCTCGGCGCGGACAAACTGAAGAGCCAGTACCTGTCCTGGAAGTGGGACCAGGGCATCGCCGACGACGGGCGGATGGTCGGTTTCCCCATCGACTGCGGACCGGTCGCCCACTACTACCAGCCGGCCGTCTTCGAGAAGGCGGGCCTGCCCCACGAACCGGCGGACGTCTCCAGGGAGATCGCGACCTGGGAGCAGTTCTTCACGGCCGGCGAGCAGCTGAAGAAGCGCCTCCCCGGCACCTTCCTGCTGACCGACATCACCAGCGTGTTCACCATGGCGATGAACCAGGGCACCAAGCAGTACGTCGACAAGAACCGTCACTTCATCGGTGACGAGGACCACGTCCGTACCGCGTGGGCGCTGGCCGTCCAGGCGAAGAAGCGCGGGATCGTCTCCAGCATCGTCAGCGGCACCCCGGACGCCCTGTCGGCGCAGGAGGACGGCAAGCTGCCCTCCAACCTGAACGCGTCCTGGGCGAGCAGCGACCTCAAGCAGGGCGTGCCGAAGACGTCCGGCAAGTGGCGGGTGGCCGACTGTCCGGGCGGGCCCTCGAACATCGGCGGCTCGTTCCTGGCGATCACCAAGGAGTGCCGGGAGCCGGAGAAGGCGTTCGAGATCATCTCCTGGCTGCTGAACGCCGACAACCAGGCGCAGGGGTTCGTGGACGCGGGCCTGTTCCCGTCGACCCCGGCGTCGTACGGCATGAAGAAGCTCACCGAGCCCGATCCGTTCTTCGGCGGGCAGGTGACCATGGACGTCTTCGGTCCGGCCGCGCGGAAGATCCCGGTCGCCTACAACAGCCCGTACGACGTCGCGCTGGGCCAGCCGCTGAAGGACGAGATCAAGAATGTCGGCGTCCTCGGCAAGAACCCCGAGCAGGCATGGAAGGACGCCATGAGCAAGTGCCGCCGGATCGCGGGACACCTGGGGGTGAGCTACTGATGGCCACCACCCTGGACAAGCCGCCCGTCCTCGACACGGCGGCGGTCAGCCGGCCGCGCACGGGCTGGCGCAAGTACTGGCACCTGTACGCCGCGATCTCCCCGTTCTATCTGCTGTTCCTGTGCTTCGGGCTGATCCCGGTCGGGTTCTCGCTGTACGTCTCGTTCCACCGCTGGGACGGGCTCGGCAAGATGGAGTGGGCGGGGCTCGCGCAGTACCGCTATCTGCTGGGGGACACGGACTTCTGGCACTCCATCGGGACCACGATCATCATCTGGGCGCTCGCGACCTTCCCGATGATCTTCCTGGCGATGGTCACGGCCGTGATGCTGAACTCGGCCGTGCGGTTCAAGAACATCTACCGGTTCGCCTACTTCCTGCCGAACGTGACGTCGGTGGTCGCCATCGCGATCATCTTCGGTTCGGTGTTCTCCACCAACTTCGGCCTGATGAACGCCCTGTTGCAGGCGGTCGGGCTCGATCAGGTGGCGTGGCTGAACACACCGTGGGGCATCAAGATCGCCATCGCGACGCTGATGACCTGGCAGTGGACGGGCTACAACGCGATCATCTTCCTGGCCGGGCTCCAGACGATCCCGGGCGAGCTGTACGAGGCGGCGCGGATGGACGGGGCGAACCCGTTCCAGACGTTCTTCCGGATCACGCTGCCGATGATGCGGCCGGTGCTGCTGTTCGTGCTGGTCGTCTCGACGGTCACGGGCCTTCAGTCCTTCTCCGAGCCGCAGGTGCTGCTCCAGTCCACGGCCAACGACTCGACGTACGCGGGCGGTCCGGGGCACGCGGGCCAGACGATGGTCCTGTACTTCTTCCAGCAGACCTTCGACAACAACGACTTCGGCTACGGCGCCGCCGTGGCGTGGGGCATCTTCCTCGTCGTCATCCTCTTCTCGATCGTCAACTGGCGTCTGGTGCAGCGCCGGGGCGAAGACTAGGAGCCACGCGCCATGACATCCATCAAGGGCTCCCGCAGGCGCGGGATCGCGCTGCACGCCGTACTGGTCATCGGGCTGCTGCTGTCGGCGTTCCCGTTCTACTGGGCCGTCATCATGTCGACCCACACCTCCTCCGAGATCTTCTCCTATCCGCCGAAGCTGCTGCCGGGCACGCACTTCCTGGAGAACGTCCGCAACCTCTTCAAGGCGATCGACTTCTTCGGGTCGATGTGGAACTCGCTGCTGGTCGCGGTCAGCGTCACGTTCCTCGTGCTGTTCTTCGACTCGCTGGCCGCGTTCGTGTTCGCGAAGTTCCACTTCCCGGGCCGCAAGCTGCTGTTCGCCATGATGATGGTCATCTTCATGGTGCCGGCGCAGCTGTCGGCGATCCCCCAGTTCGTCATCATGGCGAAGCTCGGCTGGATCGGTTCGATGACGTCGCTGATCGTGCCGGCCGCCGCGAACGCCTTCGGCATCTTCTGGATGCGCCAGTACATGCAGGGCGCCATCCACGACGAACTCCTCGACGCCTCCCGGATCGACGGGGCGAACTTCCTGCGCCAGTACTGGCACGTGGCCCTCCCGGTGGTCCGGCCGGGCCTCGCCTTCCTCGGCATCTTCACCTTCATGGGCCAGTGGAACGACTACGCCTGGCCGCTGATCGCCCTCACCAACCCCGACAACGTCACCCTCCAGGTCGCGCTGTCGCAGCTCAACGGCACCCACGGCACCACCGACTACGGAACGGTCATGACCGGCGCGCTCCTCGCCCTCGTCCCGCTGCTGATCGTCTTCGCGATCGGCGCCCGTCAGATCATCGGCGACCTCGCGAAGGGGGCCATCAAGTGACCTTGTCCGACCCGTTGTCCGGACTGCGTCCGTGGCAGTCGCCCGAGGTGACCTCCCTCGGGCGACTGCCCATGAGCGCCGTCGACCGCCGCGAGAACGCCGTGTCCCTGGACGGCGAGTGGCGCTTCCAGCTGCTGCCCGCCCCCGAGGCGCCGCTCGGCGAGACCTGGTCCTCGCAGACCGTGCCGGGCGTGTGGACCATGCAGGACACCGACGACCTCCCGGTCTACCTCAACATCCGCATGCCGTTCCCCGAGGTCCCCCCGGGCGTCCCGGCCGCGAACCCGACGGGCGTGTACGAACGCGTCGTCGACGTCCCCGAGGAGTGGACCGGCAAGCGGATCACGCTCCAGGTGGGCGCCGCCGAGAGCGTGCTTCTCGTCCACGTCGACGGCCGTCCGGTCGGTGTCTCCAAGGACTCCCACCTGGCCGCCGAGTTCGACCTGACGGACCTGGTGCGCCCCGGCGGCCGGGCCGTCGTGCGGCTCACGGTCGTCAAGTGGTCGGACGCCTCGCACATCGAGGACCAGGACCAGTGGTGGCACGGCGGGATCACCCGGTCGGTGCTGCTGCACGCGACCGATCCGCTGCACCTCGCCGACGTCGGCGTGCGCGCGTCCGCGAACGGCACGCTGCGCGTCGACTGCCTGGTCCGCCACGCCGAGGGCCCGCTGCCCGAGGGCTGGTACGTCACCGGCGACATCGACGGCGTCCAGCTCGCCCAGGACGCCGAGCTGGACCGGCTGAACCAGGAGGACGGCCGCGTCTCCGACTTCCTCGGCGAGGTCCGCCTGAACGCGGCCCTGCCCGGCGTGCAGCCCTGGAGCGCCGAACTCCCCGCCCTGTACGACCTGGAGGTCCGCCTGCACCGCGCGGACGGCTCCCTCGCGGACGTCTCCCGGCACCGGGTCGGCTTCCGCGACGTCGAGATCGTCGGCCGCGACCTGCTGGTCAACGGCGAGCGCGTGTACATCCGGGGCGTCAACCGCCACGACTTCCACCCGCTGACCGGCCGCACGGTGTCGTACGACGACCTGCGCGCCGACCTGACGCTGCTGAAGCGGTTCAACTTCAACGCGGTGCGCACCTCGCACTACCCGAACGACCCCGCCTTCTACGACCTCGCCGACGAACTCGGGTTCTACGTCGTCGACGAGGCGGACATCGAGTCGCACGACCACGCCCACGAGATCGCCGACGACCCGCGCTATCTGAACGCGTTCGTGGACCGGGTCTCGCGGATGGTGCTGCGGGACAAGAACCACCCGTCGGTGATCATCTGGTCGCTGGGCAACGAGTCGGACTACGGAGCCAACCACGACGCGGCGGCCGGCTGGGTGCGCCGGCACGACCCGACCCGGCCCATCCAGTACGAGGGCGCGGCCAAGCTCGACTGGGCGGGCGCCGACCTCGCCTCCGACATCGCCTGCCCGATGTACGCGCCGCTGGAGGACTGCGTCGCGCACGCCCTCTCCGGCGAGCAGACCAAGCCCCTCATCCAGTGCGAGTACTCGCACGCGATGGGCAACAGCAACGGCACGCTGGCCGACCACTGGGCCGCCATCGAGTCCACTCCGGGACTTCAGGGCGGGTTCATCTGGGAGTTCTGGGACCACGGGATCCTCCAGCGTGTGAGCGACGGACGACCGGCCGGGCGTGGGGGCGCCGGGCTGTACGAGGACGGGGTCGCCGGCGCCGGCCACCGCTGGGCGTACGGCGGTGACTTCGGCGAACCCGACCACGACGGGGCGTTCATCGCCGACGGCGTCGTCTTCCCCGACCGCACCCCGAAGCCGGTGATGTACGAGCACCGCGAGATCGGGGCGCCGCTGCGGCTGGAGCTGTCGGAGGCGGGCGGGCTGACGGTCACCAGCCGGCAGCACTTCCGCGGCACGGACTGGCTGACCGGCGAATGGCGGCTCGCGCTCGCCGGCGAGGGCACCTACCTCGCCCCGGCCTGCCTGCCGCCGCTCGCGCCGGGCGCCTCCGCGGCCGTGCCGATGCCGTTCGAGCTGCCCGAGGAGGGCGGCGAGGCGTGGCTGACGCTGCGGGTCACGACGGCCGAGGACACGCCCTGGGCGCCGCGGGGGACGGAGATCTGCACACCGCAGGTGCGGCTGCGGGAGGCCGAGGGCAGCGCTGTCACCGAGGCTTCCGAAGGGACGGTCGAAGTCGACGCCGACGGGCTCCTCGTCCACCCGCTGCTGGTGGCGCCGCCCGTGCTGTCGCTGTGGCGGGCGCCCACCGACAACGACGAGCTGGGCGGGATCGCCGAGCGCTGGCGCAAGTGGGGGCTGGACCGGCTGGAGCGCCGGCTGGTGTCGGTGCGGCGGGACGGCGCGCGGGTCGTCGTCGACGCCGAGTACACCGGTCCGGGCGCCGCCGTCGTACGGCACCGGCAGGTCCTCACGCCGGTCGCGGGCGGGGTACGGATCGAGGAGAGCGCCGAGCTGCCCGCGGAGTTCCACGACGTGGCGCGGGTCGGCACGGTCTTCGAGACGGCGCCGGGACCCGATCTGCTGGAGTGGTTCGGACAGGGCCCCTGGGAGTCCTACCCGGACCGCGCGGCGGGCGCCCCGGTCGGCCACCACCGGGTCGCGGTCGACGCCCTGTTCACGCCCTACCTGCGCCCGCAGGAGAGCGGCGGCCGGCACGGCGTACGGCACTTCACGCTGTCCGCGCCGGACGCCACCGGGCTCACCGTCACCCTCGACGAGCCCCGGCAGGTGTCCGTCACGCGGCACGGTGCCGACGACCTGACGGCCGTCGCGCACCATGACGAACTGGTCCCGCGCGCGGGGTGCGTCGTGCACCTCGACGCGGCCCACCGGGGACTTGGGACCGCGTCCTGCGGGCCCGACACGTTCGACCGCTATCTGGTCGGGCCGGGTGTCCACCACTGGAGCTGGACCCTGGCCGTTCTGTAGCACCCGGTTTCCGGAAGGTGTCTTTCTTCCGGGAGCCACCTTCCGGGGCGGTTCAGGCGCCTCGGGAGATCCCCCTTCAAGACACCTTCCGAATCCGAGTACGACGGAGCACACGTGTGTACTTCGCATGCCCACACGCCGGACGAAGAGGCGCCCCAGGCGGGCGCCGGACGGCGTAGCTTCCTGCGGGCGACGGCGCTGCTCGGCGCCGCCGCCACCGCGGGCGTGACCCTGCCGACGGCGACCGCCGAGGCGGCCACCCACAAGGCCGGCTGGCACCCCGACACCAAGAGCCGGCGCTTCACCCTCGCGGTGATGCCCGACACCCAGTACCTCTTCGACGGGCCCAGCATCGACAAGACGCCCGTGGAGGCGTCCCTCAAGTACCTGCTGGAGCACGGGAAGGACGAGAACATCGTCTTCCTGTCCCACCTCGGCGACCTCACCCAGAACGGGGCCGCCGCCGAGTTCGCCGCGATCGGCGAGGCGTTCGGCCTCCTCGACCGCAAGGGCGTCGGCTACAGCGTGCTGGCCGGCAACCACGACGTGAAGTCCTCGACGACCGACCAGCGCGGGGCCTCCGCCTACCTGGACACGTTCGGGCCGAAGCGGTTCGCGGGCAAGTCCTCCTACGGCGGGGCCTCTCCGGACGGCTACAACACCTTCCACCTCTTCACGGCGGCCGGCCGGCAGTGGCTGGTCCTCGCGCTGGACTGGCGGCTGTCGGACCAGGGCTACGCGTGGGCGAAGGACGTCCTGGCCAAGCACCCGAAGACGCCGGTCATCCTCACCACGCACGAACTCGTGGTCCAGGACGACCAGTTGTCGGACTACGGGCAGCAGCTGTGGGACCAGCTGGTCAAGGACCACGACCAGATCTTCCTCACCCTCAACGGCCACTACTGGCCGGCCGGGCGCGCGGTGCGCAAGAACAGCGCGGGCAACGACGTCCACCTGCACCTGACGAACTATCAGAACCGGTACTTCGGCGGCGCGGCGATGATCCGGCTGTACCGCTTCGACCTGGACCGGGGTGTCATCGACGTCGAGACGGTCTCGCCCTGGATCCTCGGCCGGGCGAAGAAGGGGCTCAACGAGTTCGAGCGGCAGGAGGTCGAACTCGGCGGTGACGCCGACCGGTTCAGCATCGGCCTGGACTTCGCGGCCCGCTTCGAGGGCTTCGACCCGGCGCCGGTGCGCGCGGCGCGGCCCGTCTCGGAGATGCTGGTGCGCGGCACGGTCGCGTACTGGCGGTTCGACGCGGCGGTGTCCGGCGGGACCGTGCGGGACCTGTCGGGGCACGGCAACGACCTGTCGCTGGTGAGCGTCGGCGGCGGCGCGCTCGGCTGGTCCGCCGACCACCACCCCGACCAGCCCGGCCACGGCAGCCTGGAGTTCCAGGGCTTCAAGTCGCCTTTGAAGGGCGCCTACTTGAAGACGGTGGACTCGGCGCCGCTGAACAAGAACACCCTGCGCGACGGCTACACCATCGAGGCGTTCTACCGCCTCCCGGCCGACTGGGACCCCTCGCACCACGCCTGGTCCGGCATCGTCAGCCGCACCGGCACGGGCGGCGCGGCCGGCAAGACCGGCGACGACCCGGACGAGCCGCTGGCCACCATGTCGCTGTCCAACGACCGCGAGCCGCAGTGGGCGATGCGCCCGCTGAACCAGGAGGGCATCGCCACCAACTGGGGCCAGCAGACGCCTCTGGAGACCTGGTGGCACGTCGCGGTCGTCAACGACGGCAAGCACACGACGCTGTACGTCGAGGGCTGCCCGGTCGTGCGCAACCCGAAGCCCGTCTCGACCGGCGTCACCTCGGTCGGACTCCCCTGGCTGCTGGGCGGTTACGAGTACGCCGGGAAGATCGACCAGATCCTCCACGCGCGCCTCGGGGACGTCCGGATCACCGAACGGGCGCTGCCCGTCACGTCGTTCATGAACCACTGAGTTTCCAGGAAGACTTGAGATGACCGAGCAGCAGCTCCCCACCTGGGCCGACCCCGCCGTCGCGCCCGCCGCACTCGATCCGCAGGGCGTCTCCAGACGCGGACTCCTGCGCAGCGCGGGCCTGTTCGGGGCGGCGTTCGCCGTCCCCGCGGCCTTCGCCGCCCCCGCATCCGCCACCCCGGGCCGCGGCCACGGCGGCGAGGACCCGCGCCTGGCCTACCTCGTCGGCGACCACCACGTGCACTCCGTGTACAGCCACGACGCGAAGTACACCTTCTCCCAACTCGCCGCCAAGGCAGCCGAGTTCGGCCTGGACTGGATGGTCTTCACCGAGCACTCCAACTTCGGCCACGCCCAGTACGGCGCCCCGCTGGAGCACGCCGAGATCGCGAAGGCCCGCAAAGAAAACCCGCGCCAGCTGATCTTCCAGGGCCTGGAGTGGTACATCCCGGCCGCCGAGCACGGCACGGTGCTCACCCCGCCCGGCCCCCACGAGGTCGACGTCCTGACCCGGTTCGAGAGCGCCTACGACGGCAAGCTCCTCGGCTACACCGACGGCGCCCCGGACAACGCCAACACCGCCCGCAACGAGGCGCACGCCGTCAACGCCATCAAGTGGCTGGCGGAGCAGCGCCGTTCGGGATACGTCGACGACGTCCTCGTCCTCGCCAACCACCCGCTGCGGCTCGGCATCGACTCCCCGCACGAGCTGCGCGCCTGGCGCGACGCCGCCCGCGACATCATGATCGGCATGGAGGGCGCGCCCGGCGCCCAGGGCGCGGCGATCCCCGGCTGGCGGGGCGCCAACTCGATCCGCGGCGAGTACGAGAACGCTCCGTCGGCCAACTCCTACGCGGGGTACCCGAAAGAGGCGTATCTGACGTACGGCGGTTTCGACTGGGCGACCGCGACCGTCGGCGGGCTCTGGGACTCGATGCTGGCCGAAGGCAGCCTGTTCTCGGTCACCAGCAACTCCGACGCGCACCGCGTCGTCTTCGACACGTGGAAGAACGGCGACTGGCCGGCCGGGCGGAACTTCGACAACACCGGCAAGCTGCCCGACCCGGTCGACACCACGACTCCCCAGCCGGGCAGCGACTTCTGGCCCGGCCAGTTCAGCCGCACCCACGTCGGCGTGACCCGCTACGGCTACCGCGCAGTCATGACGGGACTGCGCGAGGGCCGGGTCTGGGCGGACCACGGGCACCTGATCGACGGCCTTGAGGTCCGCCTCAAGCGGCAGCACGGCGACGGCCGGGGCGTCACCCTCGGCGGCCGGCTGCGCGTGCGCAAGGGCGAGCGGCTGACCCTCGAAATCACCGTCACCACCGCCTCCCGCCCCAACCCCCACGGCGTCCTGCCCCAGTTGGCGCACGTCGACGTCATCCGGGGCGCCGTACGCGGCCCCGTCACCGACCGCGACACCTGGCGCGCGCCGGACACGAAGGTCGTCCGCACCAAGGACGTCTCCGGGCTCAAGGGCACGTACACGCTGCGGATCCCGGTGCAGGTGGAGGACGAGTCGTTCTATCTGCGGCTGCGCGGCAGCGACGGCAAGCGGAACGGGACCGGCTACCTGGGCGCGTCCGTCGACCCGCACGGGCCGATCCCGCACACGCCGGGCGACGGGGACCCGTGGAAGGACACGTGGTTCTACGCGAACCCGGTGTTCGTGGACGTCGTGAGCTGAGGGTCGATCCCCTTCCGGTCACCGGGCGTACCGTAGCCCGGTGACCACGGAAGAGTCCCCGCGCCCCCAGTCCCTGATGCTCACCTTCCTGGGCGATCAGGTGCTGGGGCGCGGGGTGTGCGTGTACTCGGGCAGTGTGATCGACGTCTTCGGGCGGGCCGGGGTCGGCGAGCAGGCGACGCGGTCGACGCTCACCCGGATGGTCAACCGGGGCCTGCTGCGCCGCCAACGTGAAGGCCGGCGCATGTACTTCGGGCTCACCTCGCACTCGGAGTCCGTCCTGCGCGACGGCGAGCGCAGGATCTGGCACACCGGCGCGGTCAACCGGCACTGGGACGGCACCTGGACGCTGCTCGGTTTCTCCCTCCCGGAGTCCTGGCAGCGCCAACGGCACGACCTGCGCGCGAAGTTGGTGTGGGCGGGGTTCGGTCCGCTGTTCAGCGGGCTGTGGATCGCGCCCGGCGAGGTGGACGTCTCGGCGCTGGTCGGCGAACTCGGTCTCGCCGACCGGGTGAAGGTGTTCCGCGCGCACGCCGACACCGGCATGGACATCCCGGCGATGCTGGAGGAGACCTGGGAGCTGTCCGGACTCGCGGCCCGCTACACGGCGTTCAGCTCCCGCTGGCGGCGCTGGGAGAGTGAACTCCCGCCCCCGGACGACGCGTTGGCCACCCGGCTGCTGCTCCAGACGGAGTGGCTGCACGTCGTGCGCCGCGACCCCCGCCTCCCGGTCCGCCACCTCCCGGCCGACTGGCCGGCCGACACGGCGGAGAAGACGTTCCGGCGGGTGCACGAACGCCTGACGCCGGCGGCGGAGGAGGCGGCGGGCCGGCTGATCCAGCTGGTGCCGGTCAGGCCGGCCGGGGAGAGCTGACCCCTTAGGCCAGGGCGACTGCTCCCGCTGCCCCCGCCGGCCGCGCCGGTCAGAGGGGCCCGCCATCAACCGGTTCAGGCGTAGAACCGCACCACACTCTGCAACGCCGCCGCCGGCTTCGCCCCGCCCTCGATCTCGATCGTCCCGTCCACGACGATCTGCACCCCGCCCGCGATGTCCTCGACCTCCGCGAGCCGCGCGACGAGCCGGATGCGCGAGCCGACGGTCACCGGCGCGGGGAAACGCACCTTGTTCAGCCCGTAGTTGACCTTCGTGGTGACGCCCTGGACGTCCAGCAGCTCGGTGTAGAGCGGGATGAACAGGGAGAGGGTGAGATAGCCGTGCGCGATCGGGGCGCCGAAGGGTCCGGCGGCGGCCTTCTCCGGGTCGACGTGGATCCACTGGTGGTCGCCGGTCGCGTCGGCGAAGGTGTTGACGCGCTCCTGCGTGATCTCCAGCCACCCGCTCGCGCCAAGGTCGGTGCCGGCGAGCTTGCGGAGTTCGTCGAGCCCGTTGACGGTGATGCCCATAACTGTCGTGCTCCTCAAGAGAGTTGATCAGTTCCCGTAGCGCTTGCGCACCCGGGACTTCAGCAGCTTCCCGGAGGCGGTGCGCGGGAGTTCGTCCGCGAGCACCACCGACTTCGGGATCTTGTACTTGGCGAGCCGCCCGGCGAGCCCGGCGAGCAGTTCCTGGGGGTCGAGAGCGGCCCCTTCGCGGGGGACGACGACCGCGCGCGGCACCTCGCCCCACTTCTCGTCGGCCACCCCGATCACCGCGCACTCCGCGACGTCCGGGTGGGCCAGCAGCAGGTCCTCCACCTCGGCCGGGTACACGTTCTCCCCACCGGAGATGATCATGTCCTTGAGCCGGTCGACGATGAACACGTACCCGTCCTCGTCGACCCGCGCCGCGTCCCCGCTGCGGAACCAGCCGTCGGTGAAGGAGGCCGCGCTCTCCTCGGGCAGCCCCCAGTACCCGGGCATGACGTGCGGGCCGCGCACGACGACCTCGCCCGTCTCCCCGGGGCCGACCGGGGTGAGGTCGGGCCGGACCACGCGGACGTCGCTGAAGAAGTGCGGCACCCCGGCCGAACCCCCTTTGCTGACCGCGTGTTCGGCGTCGAGGAAGAGCGTCCCGGGCGCCGCCTCGGTCATCCCGTACCCCTGGAGGAAGGTCAGCCCGCGCTCCTGGTAGGCCGCGATGAGCGGGGTCGGCACGGGCGAGCCGCCGCAGGTGAGCAGCCGCAGCGACGACAAGTCGGCGTCGGGCCAGTGAGGGTGACGGGCCATCAGGTCGAACATGGTGGGCACGCCGAACATGAAGGTGATGCGGTGCTCGCGCACGAGGTCGAAGGTGGCGTCGGGGTCGAAGGACTCGACCAGGACGCACGTGCCGCCCTTCAGCAGCACCGGCAGCGTCAGCATGTTCAGCCCGGCCGTGTGGAACAACGGGGCGGAGACCAGGGCGCGTTCGTCGGCGATGAGATCGGTGTCGACGAGGACGTTGAGGGCGTTCCAGATGAGGTTGCCATGGGTGAGCATGGCGCCCTTGGGACGGCCCGTCGTGCCCGAGGTGTACATGATGACGCAGGTGTCGTCGGGCCCTACGGGTTCGTCGACCGGCTCGAACTGAGCCTGCGCCAGGGCCTGTTCGTACTCGGCGCCGACCTCGACGTACACGCGGACGTCGGTGTCGCCGGGCAGCCCCGCGACCAGGCCGGTGTGCGCGGGGGCGTAGATCAGCGCCTTGGCGCCGGAGTCGGCGAGCTGGTAGGCGATCTCGGGGCCCGCGAGGCGGGTGTTGAGCGGGACGAAGACCGCGCCGAGGGTGCCGGCCGCGAACAGGGTCTCCAGGTAGGAGGGGTGGTTCGGGCCGAGGTAGGCGACGCGGTCGCCGCGCCGGATGCCCCGGGCGCGCAGGGCGTGCGCGAGGCGGGTGACGCGGTCGTGGAGCAGCGCGTAGGTGACGGCGGTACCGGCGTGGATCAGAGCGGTACGGTGCGGGGTCTTGCGGGCCCGGCGTGCGGGCCACGACCCCAGTCCCTCGTTGCGCATCTGCGGCCCCTCTTGGGAAGTGGTCGGCGTCAGGTCGTACGGGTCAGCCCGAGCAGCCGGGCCGCGTTGTCCTTCAGGATTCTCGGCCGGACCTCGTCCTTGACCGGGAGTTTCGCGAAGTCGGCGAGCCAGCGGTCGGGGGTGAGGACGGGGAAGTCGGAGCCGAAGAGGACCTTGTCCTTGAGCAACGTGTTGGCGTACTGCACCAGTTGGGGCGGGAAGTACTTCGGCGACCAGCCCGAGAGGTCGATGTGCACGCCCGGCTTGTGGGTGGCGACCGCGAGCGCCTCGTCCTGCCAGGGGAACGACGGATGCGCCAGGATGATCTTCAGTTCGGGGAAGTCGGCGGAGACGTCGTCGACGTGCAGCGGGTTGGAGTACTTCAGCCGGATGCCGCCCCCGCCGGGCACGCCCGCGCCGATGCCGGTCTGCCCGGTGTGGAAGAGGGCGACGCAGCCGGTCTCCTCGATCACCTCGTACAGGCCGTACGCGACCGAGCGGTCGTTGGGGAAGAAGCCCTGGACGCTGGGGTGGAACTTGAACCCCTTGACCCCGTACTCCTCGACCAGCCGCCGGGCCTGCTTGACGCCCGCGCGGCCCCGGAAGGGGTCGATGGAGGCGAAGGGGATCAGGACGTCGGCGTTGGCGGCGGCGGCCTCGGCGACCTCCTCGTTGGGGACGGGCGCGGTGCCGGTCGCGGACTCGGCGTCGACCGTGAAGATCACGGCGGCCATGTTCCGCTCGCGGTAGTAGGCCGCCGTCTCCTCCAAGGTCGGCTTGCGCTTGCCCTCGACCTTGAAATAGGCGGAGGACGCGTCGTGGAGGTCGTCGTCGAGGGAGGAGTGGCCCTTGGAGGAGACCTCGGCGTGGGTGTGGACGTCGATGGCGACCAGCTTGTCAAGATCCATTCACGCCTCCGGCAGCTTCGGCGCGGGGATGCCGACCGTCTGCGGCTCGGCGCCGACCGACGTGGCCCACGCGGCGGCCAGCGTCTGCGGGCTCCAGCCGCCGTCGGCGTACGCGGCGCGCACCTCCTGCGGATGCGACCACAGGGTCACCTTGTCGCCGCCGATGCCGATGGCCTGCCCGGTGATCCCGCGCGCCGCCTCCGAGGCGAGGAACGGGACGATCGCCGCGCAGTCCTCGGGCGTGCCGAAGCCCTCGCCCTTGCGCAGGAAGTCCGGCAGCGGCTCGCCCTGCTTCATCGCCTCGATGTAGGGCGCGAAGGCGGGGATGGTCTCGGTCATCGCGGTCGCGGCGACGGGCACGATCGCGTTGACGGTGATCCCGGCCCGGGCCAGCTCCATCGACCAGGTCCGGGCGAAGCCGACGATGCCCGCCTTGGCCGCCGCGTAGTTGGTCTGCCCGAAGTTCCCGCGCTGCCCGGCGGGCGAGCCGACGAGGATCAGCGAACCGCCCTCGCCCTGCTCGCGCATCCGCACGGCGGCGGCGCGGGCGCAGGTGAACGTACCGCGCAGATGCGTGCTGACGACGGCGTCGAAGTCGTCGTCGGTCATCTTCCACAGCACCTTGTCGCGCAGGATGCCGGCGTTGGTGACCAGCGCGTCGAGCCGCCCGAAGGCCTCGACGGCGCGTCCGACGAGCCGGTCGGCGGCCTCGGCGGTGCCGACGGGCACGACCTCGGCGACGGCCTTGCCGCCGTCCTCGGTGATCGTCTTCACGGCCCGGTCTGCGGCCTCCTCGTCGACGTCGTTGACGACGACGGACGCGCCGTGCGCGGCGAGGGCGCGGGCGTAGGCGAGGCCGAGGCCCCGGCCGGCGCCGGTGACGACGGCGGCCTTGCCGGTGAGATCGATGCTGGACACAGGGGGTCCCTTCACACAGAGAGCAGGGGAGCGAGATCGAAGTTAAGAGCAATAATTGTTGTCGTCAATAGTTGTCGTCGCCCTACGGCTGGGCCATGCTGGAATCTGTACGGAGTTCAGCCATCCGCGACCGAGGAGTCCGCCATCGCCAGCCGGCCCGACCCAGCAACGAGCACAGCGCAGAACGCCGCCCCGATCGACGCGGACGAGCCATGGATGCGCGGCCTGCACGCCGACACGGGCTACCTCCTGTACCGGCTGGGCCTGCGCTCCGGCCAGTTCTTCAACTCCTTCCTCCAGGAGTCGGGCGTAAGGCTGCGCCACTACGCGGTGCTGCGCTATCTCGCAGGTGCCGAGAACGGCTCCCTGCAACGGGAGTTGAGCGCGCGGCTCGGCTACGACCCGAGTGCGATCGTCGGCCTGGTCGACGATCTGGAGCGGCTCGGGTTCGCCGAGCGCCGGCCCTCCCCGGAGGACCGCCGCAGCCGCATCGTCGTCCTGACCGGCCCCGGCCGGGCCTTCCTGCGCGACACCGACGAGGCGGGCCTGCGGGTCAGCAACGAGCTGACGGCGCCGCTGAGTCCGGCCGAGCGGGACACACTGCACGGGCTGCTGCTGCGGATCGCGGGGGACGGACTCGGCTGAATGTTGTGCGAATGATTGACGGCAGCACAGGAAGTGCCTAACTTCACGGACTGTCCGGGCCACCTTCCCCCAACAGCCGCCCGGCCCCAGGGAGCTGATCGTGCAGTCGTCCCCCTCTTCCGCCGATTCCCGGCAGTTACGCCGCGTGGCCCTCTCCGGGCTGCTCGGCACCGCCGTGGAGTTCTACGACTTCCTCGTCTACGGCACCGTCGCCGCCCTCGTCTTCGGCGAGCTGTTCTTCCCCGACGCCGACCCGGCCGTCGGGACGGTCGCCGCGTTCGGCACGTTCGCCGCCGGCTATCTCGCCCGGCCGCTCGGCGGGCTGCTCTTCGGCCACTTCGGCGACCGGATCGGCCGCAAGTCGATGATGCTGCTGACAATGGCCCTGATGGGCACCGGCAGCTTCCTCATCGGCGTGCTGCCCACGTACGACGCGATCGGCGTGTGGGCGCCGGTCCTGCTGGTCGCGCTGCGCGTCGTCCAGGGGATCGCCATCGGCGGTGAGTGGGGCGGCGCGACCCTGATGGTCGTCGAGCACGCCGAGCACACCGGCGGCAACAGGCGCGGCCTGTGGTCGAGCGCCACCCAGCTCGGGGCGCCGCTCGGCTCGGTGATGTCGGCCGGTGTGGTCACGCTGGTCGCCACGCTGCCCGACGACGACTTCCGCACCTGGGGCTGGCGCGTGCCGTTCCTGCTGAGCGTCGTCCTGCTCGCCGTGGGCCTCTTCGTGCGGCTGCGGGTCGCCGAGAGCCCGCTGTTCCAGCCGGCCGAACCCGCCGCGAAACCGCCCGTGCTGGAGCTGCTGCGGCGGCCGAAGCCGGTGCTGCTGGCGGCCTGCGTGGGCATCGGGGCGTTCACCGCGCAGTCGCTGCTGACCGGGTTCATGATCAGCTACGCCGTCGGGGAGGGCTACACCCGGCCGCAGGTCCTCACCGCCGTCACCGTCGCCTCCTGCGTCGCGCTGTTCGTGCTGCCCGCCGCGTCCGCGCTGTCGGACCGGGTCGGGCGCCGCCCGGTCGTCCTCGCCGGCGCGGTGGCCTGCGCCGCCCTCGCCTTCCCCGTCCTCGCCCTCGTCGACTCCGGCTCCCCCGGCCTGCTGATCCTCGCCCTCGCCCTCGGCCACGGCGTCGCCCAGTCCACGATGTACGGCCCGCTGGGCGCCCTGCTCACCGAGATGTTCGGCACGAAGGTCCGCTACACCGGCGCCTCCCTCGGCTACCAGGGCGCGACCCTGATCGGCGCCGGCTTCTCCCCCCTCATCGCCAGCAGCCTCCTCGCCTCCAACGGCGGCGACTCCACCCCGGTGTCGCTGCTGCTGTGCGGCGGCGCGGCAATCACCGCGCTCACGGTGTGGCGGCTGCGCGAGACGTCGCACGACGCCCTGGAACCCGCCGCCGGCACCCCGGCGCCCGCGCGGGAGGGTGCCGCGGGGTGAGCACCGGGCAACGCACCGCGCCCGACCGGCTGTTGTCCGTCCTCGCCGCGTTCGACCAGGACCATCCGGCGCTGACGCTCACGGACATCAGCCGGCGGGCCGGCCTGGCCCTGACCACCGCGCACCGCCTCGTCACCGCCCTCACCACGTGGGGCGCGCTGGAGCGGGACGCGGACGGGGTCTACCACGTGGGCCTGCGCCTGTGGGAGGTCGCCGCCCTCGCCCCGCGCGGCCTCGCCCTGCGCCAGGCGGCCCTGCCGTATCTGGAGGACCTGTACGAGGCCACGCACCAGAACGTGCAGCTCGCCGTCCGCGACGGCCACGACGTGGTGTACACGGAGTGGCTCAGCGGGCGGTCCGCCGTCGGCGTCCACATCCGGGTCGGCGCGCGCTGGCCGCTGCACGCCACCGGGGTCGGACTCGTACTGCTCGCGCACGGGGAGCTGGAGCTGCAAGAGGCGTACTGCGGTGGGTGGTTGGCCGGTTTCACTCCCCATACTGTGCGCGATCCGGCCCAGTTGCGGCGGCTGCTCGCCGAAGTCCGGCGTACGGGTGTGGCGGTGAGTGACCGTCAGGTGACCGATGACGCGTTGTCGGTGGCCGCGCCGATCCGGGGGGCCGGGGGTGAGGTGGTGGCGGCCGTGTCGGTCGTCGTGCCCGCGCACAGCGCGCAGGTGGCGCTGCTGACGCCGGCGGTGCGGCTGGCGGCGCGGGGGATATCGCGGGCGCTGGGGTGGCGGCCCTCCTGATCCTCACCCAAATCTCAGAAACCTGAGCGCCGCTTCAAAGGAACGTCCCAGGAAGCGGTTGCAGGATGCGGGCATAAAGGGCGGACAACTCAGGAAGGCGTGCCGTGGGCGTCGAGCACATATCGAACCGGTCCGAGCAGCAGACGCGGGCGTGGTCCCGGCGCGGGGTGCTGGCCGCGCTGGGGGCGGCGGTGCCGGCGGTCGCGCTGACCGGATGCAGTTCGGGTGCGGCGAGCGCCTCCGAGAAAACGCAGGCCGCAGCGAAGGCGGCCCCCGTGATCACCGTCTCCCCGGCGGCGGGCACCGCGCAGGCCGACTTCTCGGCCCCGGTGAAGGTGACCGTCGCGGGCGGCACCCTCACTTCCGTGCGGGTCACCGCCGCCGACGGCACCGCCCTCGCCGGCGCCCTCGACACGGCCCGGACCACCTGGACGTCCGCCGGCAACCCCTGGTCCAGCACGACGTACACGGTGACCGCGCAGGCCGAGGGCGCCGCCGTGCAGAAGTCGACGTTCACGACGAAGGCACCCGGCGAGACCTTCGTGGGCGTCTTCACCCCCGAGGCCGGTTCGACCTCCGGCGTCGGCATGCCCGTGTCGGTGAACTTCACGCACGCGGTGACCGACCGGGCCGCCGTCGAGAAGGCGATCACGGTCACCTCGGACCCGGCCGTGGAGATCGTCGGCCACTGGTTCAGCGACACCCGCCTCGACTTCCGCCCCCAGTCCTACTGGGACAGCGGCACGACGGTCACCCTCAGCCTGCGCCTGAAGGACGTCCAGGCCGCCGACGGCGTCTACGGCACCCAGTCCAAGGACGTCACCTTCCACATCGGCCGCTCCCAGATCAGCACCGTCGACCTCGCCGCGAAGGAGATGACCGTACGGCGCGACGGCGCCGCCTTCGCCACCTACCCGGTCACCGGCGGCGACGCCGACCACACCACCTGGTCCGGGATCATGGTCATCAGCGAGCGGTTCAGGCAGACCCGCATGGAGTCCTCCACGGTCGGCCTCGGCGACGAGTACGACATCTCCGACGTCCCGCACGCCCAGCGCCTGACCACCTCCGGCACCTTCATCCACGGCAACTACTGGGCGTCGACGTCCGTCTTCGGCAGCCAGAACACCAGCCACGGCTGCATCGGCCTGCACGACGCGAAGGGCGCCTCGGACAGTTCGGTGCCGGGGTACGAGTTCTACGACAGCTCCATGCTCGGGGACGTCGTCATCGTCACCGACTCCGGGGAGCGCACGGTCACCGCGAGCAACGGCCTCAACGGCTGGAACCTGACGTGGGCGGAGTGGAAGGCGGGCAGCGCGCTGTAGCTCCGGCGGCGGTACATAAGTACCTTCATCGGCTGAACTCGGCTGCCGCCAAGGGCCTTTGACTGCTTCAACTCTTGACGGCCGGGACCACCGGGAGCACATTGACCGCATCCTGAGAGCGCTCTCAGAATGTCTCGGAGCGTTTCTCAGGGCACCCGCTCCGTACTCCCGTCCCCGAGAGGCCCCCCATGAGCACCACCTCCGGCAACCCCCCGCGCGCCCCGAGAAGACGCCGCGCCCTCCTCGCCGTGCTCGCCACCCTCGGGCTCGCCGTCTCCCTCGCGACGACGGCGACCGCCCCCGCCGACGCCTCCGCGCCGACTCCGCCGTCGGGCTGGACGCAGGTCTTCCTCGACGACTTCAACGGCACCGCCGGCACCGGCGTCAACACCTCCAACTGGCAGTACGACACCGGGACTTCGTACCCCGGTGGCCCCGCCAACTGGGGCACCGGCGAGGTCGAGACGATGACGAACAGCACCAGCAACGTCTCCCTCGACGGCAGCGGCGATCTGCGCATCACCCCGCTGCGGGACGCGGCCGGCCGGTGGACGTCGGGCCGGATCGAGACGACCCGCACCGACTTCCAGCCCCCGGCGGGCGGGAAGCTGCGCGTCGAGGCCCGTATCCAGATGCCCAATGTGACGGGCACGGCCGCCGAGGGCTACTGGCCGGCGTTCTGGATGCTGGGCGCGCCCTACCGGGGCAACTACCAGAACTGGCCCGCCGTGGGCGAGTTGGACATCATGGAGAACGTCCAGGGCCTCAACCGGGTCTGGGCGACCGTCCATTGCGGCACCAACCCCGGCGGCCCCTGCAACGAGACGAGCGGCATCGGCAACAACACGGCCTGCCCGAACACCACTTGCCAGGCCGGTTTCCACAACTACACGATGGAGTGGGACCGTTCGGTCTCCCCCGAGGCGATCCGGTTCTACGTCGACGGCGTCAACTACCAGACGGTGACCGCGAACCAGGTCGACGCCACCACGTGGGCCAACGCGACGAACCACGGCTTCTTCGTCATCCTGAACGTCGCGATGGGCGGCTCCTTCCCCGACGCGTACGGCGGCGGCCTCGACAACGACACCGTGCCGGGCCACCCGATGCTCGTCGACTACGTCCAGGTCCTCCAGTCCGGCGGCGGCACCACGACCCCGCCCGGCGGCAGCCGCGACGCCTACGGCACGATCCAGGCCGAGTCCTACGACAGCCAGTCCGGCGTCGTCACCGAGACCACCACGGACACCGGCGGCGGCCAGGACATCGGCTCGCTCGCCAACGGCGACTGGGCCCTGTACAAGGGCGTCAACTTCGGCTCCACGGCGGCCACCCAGTTCAAGGCCCGCGTGGCGAGCGGCGCCCCGGCCGGGGTCAGCGGCCTGGTGGAGGTCCGCCTCGACAGCCGCACGGCGACACCGGTCGGCAGCTTCTCCATCGCGAGCACCGGGGGCTGGCAGACGTGGAAGACGGTCCCGGCGAACATCAGCGCGGTCACCGGCACGCACGACGTCTACCTGACCTTCACCAGCGGCCAGCCGGCGGACTTCGTCAACGTGAACTGGTTCGGCTTCGGTCACTGAGCCTCGTACCCAAAACCGATCCAGGGCCTGCACGCACCGGTGTGCGTGCAGGCCCTGAGGTCTTGGGCCCGGTCGCCCTTTTCTGTGCGTCGCACTGGTTCAGGTGTCGGTTCGTCGTCGCAGGGCGATCAGCACAGCTTCGTCGAGGATGCCCCAGCTCCACTGCGCACGCGGGATCTCGGCGGCTCGGGCGAGGGCTGCGCGGATCTTCTCGTGCGCCTGATCGAGGGTGAGGGGTTTGCCGGTGGTGTGCCGGATGGAGGCGCCGCTGTAGACGCGGGTGAGGGCGGGGGCGTCATCAGGGCGCAGGGCACGCAGAGTCACCATGCGGCGGTCAGCTCCTTCGCGGTGGGCCGATCGGCGGGGCTGGGAGCCAGGCACGCGGTGATGGCTTGCTCGAATCGAGGGAAGGGCCAAGGCCGGACGTCGCGCAGCGCGGTAGTGGTTCCTCGGGCGATGACGGCCAGCTTCTCCGGCCGGCCGAGGCCGTCGTCGTAGGCGAAGGGGCGCCGACCGGTCCAGCACCAGAACAGAGAGGCACCCAGGCTCCAGATGTCGCTGGGCGGTTGCGCCTGGATGTGGGCGTCGGCGGGGGTGTCGAGGAGCTGCGCGGCGAGCTCGGGGGCGGTGGTGTGGGTGAGGGCGCCCCGGTACGGGACGCGGCGGCCCTCGCCGGGGCCGCAGGCGAGGGCGTAGTCGATGACGGCGGCCTGACCGTCACCGGTGACCAGGGTGTTGGTCGGCTGGACGTCGGCGTGGGACCACCCGGCGGCGTGCATGAGTGCGAGGTGCTCCGCCCAGGTGCGGGCGATGCCCGCGAGCCAGGGACGCACCGAGGCGCGGTCTCCTTCCGGGCCGCGGGCGAGGGCGAGGGCCCGCCACAGGGGGACGCCGTCGATCCAGCCGACGGCCAGCCACCGGCCGCCGTCCCATGTCCCGGCACTCACCCGGTAGTCGGGGCTCAGGGCGCCGGCGGCGGTGAGGCGGAGCAGGTGGTCGTCTTCCTGGGCCATCTCGGCGGCCTTGTCGCGGACGTTGTCCCCGTCGGGGTCGTTGGCCTTCAGCACGACGGCCCCCTTGGGGCCCTGGATCTTCCAGGCCCGGGAGCCTCGCCGGTCGCTCAGGAGCTGGATGGCGGCGGGTTCGCCGGTGTGTCCGGTGAGAAGGGCGACGGCTTCGCCGGGGGGAGCAGGTGTTGTGCCCATGTGCGGATCTCCGTCCACTCGTCGGGGATGTGCTCGAACACGTCGCGGCCGTCGTCGGCGGCGGCGGCGAGCGCGGCGGCCAGGTCGGGGGTCGCGCTCAGGAAGCGTGGGTCGCGGCGACGGACGGCGGCCCTCACGGGGAGGAACGAGGCAGGGGCGGCCGGGATCCGGTGGCCGGCCGCGGTGACTTCCCCTTCTCCCGCGCAGAACTTGCCGAACATCACCCCGACCGGGCCGTAGAGGTTCTTCAGCACCCAGTGCGGCCAGGCGAGCAGGTCGCGGTGCCGGGTGTGGGGCACGTCGCCCACCAGGACGATGTTCTCGCACCGCAGGAGGCCGTGCGGCCGGTTCAGCAGGGGTCGCAGCCACTCCGCGGCCTGTGCACCCGCGTGGAAGAGCTCCGCCTGGACGGCTTCGGCGTCGCCGACGGCGCGGTAGACCGTCCAGGACGTCAGCCCCCGCTGGAGGGAAGGGGCCAGGTAGGGGCAGTGGGCGGTCATCTGCCGCGCGTAGTCGCTGAGGTCGACGGATCTCGGCCGGGTGGTGCCGGCCTCGACGAGACGCAGCGCCCCGGCGGTGGGCCGGGGCGCTGCGCCGGCGCGGTCGGTGGTCACCGGCGGGCGGTCTCCGACTGGTCGGGGGCGACGTCGTCACCGTCGCCGCCGGCAGGGCTACAGTCCCACTCCGCGACCACGGTGCCGGTCTCCCGGTAGCGGGCGGCGGCGTCCTGGTCGACGGTGCCGTCGGCGGCGGTGAACCAGATCTCCGGCAGCGGACCGTACGCCTCTTCGTACGCTGCGATCCAGGCGATCGGGCCGTGACCGTTGTTCGCGACGTGGCGGATCGGCTGTCCGGCGGTCTCCAGGCACAGGGCCTCGTACTGCGGGGTGCCGAGCAGTTCGTGCCACGCCGCGTCGACGGCCGGGGAGAACATCTCGGGTGCGGATCGGCCGGTCTTGAAGCGCCGGCCGGTGATGGTCAGGAACCGGCGCAGCTCGGTCGTCGCGGTGTTCATGGTGGTGCCCCTTTCGGTGTCGAGTGGTGCGCGCCCGGCCCGGGTTGGGCGAGTACGGGTTTCGGTGCGCAGGGCGACCGGGGAGCGGGCCGGTATGGGCAGATCCAGGCGAACATCCGCAGGCGTGGTGAGCGGATTCGTGCTGCGCCTGGTCCGCGAGTCGATCCCGTGCACGCAGGCCGTCCTGGCGGAGGCCCTGGGCGTGGACGTCGAGACGCTTCAGGGCTGGGAGTCAGGTCGGCGCCCGCTGGCGAACATACGGGCCGGCGCGCTGCTGGAACTGCGCAGGCGACTGCCGGCACTCGGCGCGGACGTGGCGCTGGTGCCGTGGCTGGACGCGGCGATGGACGCGGACCGGATCATCGCGGCCGGTCTGGAGAATGCGGTCGACGGGGCACATCCACTGGCCGAGTGGGTGCACACCCGAGCCACCGCGCACCTGCTCGCCTGGGCTCTGAACGGCACTGTCCCGGCGGCGCTCGCCGGACGGTCGCCCCGGCCCCGGCGCGGTCCGGTCGCCGTCGCCCCGCAACTGGCAGCCACAGACCGGGCGGTGTTCTTCGACCACCTCCGGGACACGACCGAGGCGGCGGCCCGGGAGGGCGAAGGCGGGGCGCTGCTGCACCGCCAGGCGCTCTACCTCGCCTCGTACGACCGGAGTCCGGACGCGGCCGCGTGGACCGCGCACACCCTCCACCGGCGCCGTGCCGTGCCGGCCTGGCGGGGCTGGTCACCGCACTGGGCGCAGGCCCGCTCCACCGCCACCGCGCTCGCCCGGCTGGGAGATCCCCAGCCGCTGCTGGACTTCATCGACCGCGCCCTGGCCGGCGACGACACCGCTGAGGCCGCGAACCTGAACTACTGGGCACTGTGGCTGGGAGCGTCGCCGCTGCCGCAGCCGGACGACGCGTTCATGCGTGACCGGGACCTTTCGGGCTGGGATCCGGTGACCCTGCTGCGGGGCCTGGCCCGCGGCCTGCACCTGGCACCCGGCTACGTCGACCTGTACGCGCACTCGCTGTGGGCACTGCTGACCGTTTTCCCGTGGCTGCCACAGGCCACCGGGCCTCTGTCCGGCCTGCTGCACGAGAAGACCGGTCAACTCCTGGACGGGACAGCGCTGTCGGCGAGATCCCGGCGCGAACTGGCCCACATCCACTACGTTTTCGATCACAACCGCTGACACCGGAGGACCTCATGGCCGACGACACCACCCGGGGCACCGCGAGCTTCATCTCCGAGATGGGCGTGCTCAAGCGCGTCGCACGGACCGGCTGGTGGTTCACCGGCAACAAGACCCCCGAATCAGTGGCGGAGCACTCCTTCCGGGTCGGGGTGATCGGCTCGGTGCTCGCCATGATGGAAGGAGCCGACCCGGGCCGGGTCGCCTTGATGTGCCTGTTCCACGACAGCCAGGAGACGCGGGTCGGCGACATCCCGCACATCGGCCGGAAGTACATCAAGGCCGCCCCGAACGGCGAGGTGACCGCCGATCAGATCGCCAACGCCCACCCGGCCGTGCGCACCGGGGTGCAGAGCGCGGTCGACGAGTACGAGGCCGGCGAGACCCCGGAGGCAGTCGTCGCCCGCGACGCCGACAAGCTCGAATGCCTGGTCCAGGCGGTCGAGTACCGGGAGCAGGGCTACAGCCTCACCCAGAACTGGATCGACACCAGCCTCGCCTCGCTCAAGACCCCGTCCGCGAAGGCCCTGGCCGATGCCGCGCTGAGCATGGACTCGCTCCAGTGGCAGCAGAACTTCCTGTCCTGACCGGCCGTCACCGTCACCGGACGGCACGACTGCGTGGAACAGGACCCGGCGCGTCTGCGCGCGAACGCCGGCGCCCTACCGCGTCTCCGCCCGGAACGCCGCCGGCGTCAGTTCCGTGTGCTGGTGGAAGAACTTGGAGAAGTTCGCCGGGTCGGGGAAGCCGACCGCCGCTCCTACCCGGCCGATGGGCAGGTCCGTGTGGGCCAGGAGCCGTTTCGCCTCCAGGACGACCCGTTTGTCGATGAACCCCTTGGGGGTCTGGCCGGTTGCCGCGCGGACGGCGCGGACCAGGGTGCGGCGGGAGTAGCCGAGCGCGTCGGCGTAGGCGCTGACGCTGTGGTTGCTCGCGAAGTCCCGCTCCACGGCGTCCCGGAAGAGCGTGAACGTGGTGTCCGTGCGCCGGGCGCCCTCCGCCGAGCTGGCCGCGAGGTGGGCGAGGCGCAGGAGGAACGCGGTCAGGGAGTGCCGTAGAACCGCCGTGTGCAGGGGGAGGGGGAGGGTGCGTGTGTCCTCGTACTCGCGGCGCAGATGGTCCAGTGAGCCGCGCAGGGCGGCGAGTTGGGCGGGGTCGGGGTGCAGGAGGGGCGGGAGGTCGTAGCAGTAGAGGTTGGTCGCCTCGACCGTCTCCCGGGGGAGGAAACCCGGCTGCATGGTGAGGGCCGTTCCGTGGTACCCGCGGGCTCCGGAGAAGCGGTGGACCTGGCCCGGGCGGATCCACAGGAGGTCGCCGGCGCGCGCCTCGTGCTCGGTGAAGTCGACCATGTGCCGGACCGGGCCCTCGTCGAAGAGCAGGACGACATGGAAATCCACACGGTGGAAGCGGTCCAGGGGCGCGTCGGCGTGCCAGGTGCGGCCCGCGCCCATGGGGCCGACCTGCATGCCGACGCCCGCGACGCTCAGCTCGGCGGGGAAGGGGAACGTTCGGATGCCGGCCACCGAGCCGTCACCCTCGCCACCTTGGATGGTTCTGTCCGCCATGTCCGCCTCGCGCCGCACCCCGGCTTGATCGCCGTGTCCCACTTTCACCACAGACTGACACACCCAGCCCTTCCACAGAAAAAGTCTGACTTTTAATTTTGAACACGTGACGACCGTGTTACCGGTCGCACCGATGACTTCTTGAATTGGGGTTCTGACGATGAGCAACAGCCTGGAGTGGACGGACCTCGACCGGCGGGCCGTCGACACCGCCCGGGTCCTGGCCGCGGACGCCGTACAGAAGGTCGGCAACGGGCATCCGGGGACGGCGATGAGCCTGGCCCCGGTCGCGTACACGATCTTTCAGAAGGTGATGCGGCACGACCCCGCGGACCCCGAGTGGACCGGCCGCGACCGCTTCGTCCTCTCCCCCGGCCACACCTCGCTGACCCTCTACACCCAGCTCTTCCTGGCCGGATACGAACTCGGCCTGGACGACCTGAAGGCGTTCCGCACCCAGGGCTCGAAGACCCCGGGCCACCCCGAGTACGGTCACACGGCCGGCGTCGAGACCACGACCGGGCCGCTCGGCCAGGGGCTGGCGAACGCGGTCGGCATGGCGATGGCGGCCCGCTACGAGCGCGGCCTGTTCGACCCCGACGCCGCCGAGGGCGCCTCCCCCTTCGACCACACGATCTGGGCGATCGTCTCCGACGGCGACCTGGAGGAGGGCGTCTCCGCCGAGGCGTCCTCCCTGGCCGGCCACCAGAAGCTCGGCAACCTGGTCTTCGTCTACGACGACAACCACATCTCCATCGAGGGCGACACGGCGACCGCGTTCAGCGAGGACGTCCTGAAGCGCTACGAGGCGTACGGCTGGCACACCCAGCGCGTGTCCCCGGCCGCCGACGGCGACGTCGACGTACCCGCCCTGTACGACGCCCTGAAGGCGGCCCAGGCGGAGACGGGCCGCCCCTCGATCATCGCCCTGCGCACGGTCATCGCGTGGCCGGCGCCGAACGCGCAGAACACGGAAGCCTCGCACGGCTCCGCGCTCGGCGCGGACGAAGTCGCCGCCACCAAGCGCGTGTTGGGCTTCGACCCGGAGCTGGACTTCGAGGTCGCCCCCGAAGTCCTCGCGCACAGCCGCCAGGCCCTGGACCGGGGCGCCGAGGCGCACGCCGCCTGGGACAAGCGGATCGCCGAGTGGCGCGGCCAACTCCCCGAGCGGGCCCAGCTGTTCGACCGGATCGTGGCCGGGCAGCTCCCCGAGGGCTGGGAGTCCGCGCTCCCCGCCTTCGAGGAGGGCACGTCGGTCGCGACCCGCGCCGCCTCCGGCAAGGTCCTCCAGGCGCTCGGCGGCGTTCTGCCCGAACTGTGGGGCGGCTCGGCCGACTTGGCGGGCTCCAACAACACGACGATCGACAAGGCGTCGTCGTTCCTCCCCAAGGACAACCCGCTCCCCGAGGCCGACCCCTACGGCCGTACCGTCCACTTCGGCATCCGCGAGTTCTCGATGGCCGCGGAGATGAACGGCATCGCCCTGCACGGCAACACCCGCGTCTACGGCGGGACTTTCCTGGTCTTCTCCGACTACATGCGCAACGCGGTCCGCATGTCCGCGCTGATGCAGCTGCCGGTGACCTATGTCTGGACGCACGACTCGGTCGGGCTCGGCGAGGACGGCCCGACGCACCAGCCGGTGGAGCACCTGGCCTCGCTGCGGGCGATCCCGGGCCTGAACGTCGTCCGCCCCGCCGACGCCAACGAAACCGCCGTCGCCTGGGCCGAGATCCTGAAGCGGCACTCCAGCAAGCCGGCCCCGCACGGGCTCGCGCTGACCCGGCAGGGCGTGCCGACGTACCCGGCCAACCCGGCTGCGGCGAAGGGCGGTTACGTCCTGAAGGACTCGACCACCGCTGTCCCGCGGGTCGTTCTGATCGCGACCGGCTCCGAGGTCCAACTCGCCGTCGCCGCACGGGAGTCGCTGGAGGCGGAGGGGATCGGCACGCGGGTCGTGTCGATGCCGTCGGTGGAGTGGTTCGAGGAACAGCCCCTGGAGTACAGGGAGTCGGTGCTGCCGGCCGCCGTGAAGGCGCGGGTCGCCGTGGAGGCCGGGATCGGGCTGACCTGGTACCGCTACGTCGGTGACGCCGGACGCATCGTGTCCCTGGAGCACTTCGGCGCCTCGGCCGCCGCGGGGACCCTGTTCGCCGAGTACGGATTCACCGCAGAGAATGTGGCCGACGCCGCCCGGGAATCCCTGGCCGCGACGCGCAGTTGATCGAACCGCCGGAAAGAAGATGATCGAAGTGACCGCAACCCCCCTGGAACGCCTCTCCGCCGAAGGCGTGTCCATCTGGCTGGACGACCTCTCGCGCAAGCGGATCGCGTCGGGCAACCTCGCCGAACTGATCGCCACGAAGCACGTCGTGGGCGTCACCACCAACCCCTCCATCTTCCAGGCCGCGATCGGCGCCGGCGACGGATACGAGGAGCAGCTCGCGGACCTCGCCGAGCGCGGGGTCACCGTGGAGGAGGCCGTCCGCATGATGACGACGGCCGACGTCCGCGCGGCGGCCGACATCCTGCGCCCGGTGTACGACGCGACCAAGGGCCGTGACGGCCGCGTCTCCATCGAGGTCGACCCGCGTCTGGCGCACGACACGGTGGCGACGATCGCCGAGGCCAAGCAGCTGGCGTGGCTCGTCGACCGGCCCAACGTGATGATCAAGATCCCGGCGACGAAGGCGGGCCTGCCCGCGATCACCGAGGTCATCGGCCTCGGCATCAGCGTGAACGTGACGCTGATCTTCTCCCTGGAGCGGTACGAGGAGGTCATGGCGGCCTACCTCGCCGGCCTGGAGAAGGCCCAGGCGGCCGGGCACGACCTGGCCGGCATCCACTCGGTGGCCTCCTTCTTCGTCTCCCGCGTCGACTCCGAGATCGACAAGCGGCTGACCGCGCTGGGCACCGAGCAGGCCCTGTCCCTCAAGGGCAGGGCGGCCCTCGCCAACGCGCGGCTCGCCTACGCGGCGTACGAGCAGTTCTTCGCCTCGGAGCGGTTCGGGGCCCTGGAGAACGCCGGCGCCCACCGGCAGCGTCCGCTGTGGGCGTCGACCGGGGTGAAGGATCCTGCCTACAAGGACACCCTGTACGTGGACGGGCTCGTCGCGCCCGGCACGGTCAACACCATGCCGGAGGCCACGCTGGACGCGGCGGCCGACCACGGCGGGATCACGGGCGACACCGTCACCGGCACCTACGAGTCGGCGCTGGCGGACCTGACGGCCGTGGCCGCGCTGGGCGTCTCGTACGCCGAGGTCGTCACCCGCCTGGAGCAGGAGGGTGTCGAGAAGTTCGAGGTGGCGTGGGAGGACTTGCTGGGCACGGTCCGCAAGTCGCTGGAGAGCAAGGGAGCCGACGCGTAAATGAGCAGCACAGCAGAGCCCGAGTGGGACAACCCGCTGCGCGATCCGCGCGACCGGCGGCTGCCGCGGATCGCCGGGCCCTCGGGCCTCGTGATCTTCGGTGTGACGGGTGACCTGTCCCGCAAGAAGCTGATGCCGGCCGTCTACGACCTGGCCAACCGCGGGATGCTCCCGCCGGGCTTCTCCCTCGTCGGGTTCGCCCGCCGGGACTGGGAGGACCAGGACTTCGCGCAGGTCGTGCACGACTCGGTGCGCGAGCACGCCCGTACCCCGTTCAGGGAGGAGGTCTGGCAGCAGCTCGCCGAGGGCATGCGGTTCATCCCGGGCGACTTCGACGACGACACCGCGTTCAAGCAGCTGCGGCAGACCGTCGACGAGCTGGACGCGGCGCGCGGCACCAGCGGCAACTACGCGTTCTACCTCTCCGTACCCCCGAAGTTCTTCCCCAAGGTCGCCCAGCAGCTGAAGAAGCACGGGCTGGCGACCCCGCCGGAGGGGTCCTGGCGGCGCGCGGTCATCGAGAAGCCGTTCGGCCACGACCTCAAGTCGGCCGAGGAGCTGAACCGGATCGTGCACGACGTGTTCGACCCGGACCAGGTCTTCCGCATCGACCACTACCTGGGCAAGGAGACCGTCCAGAACATCCTGGCGCTGCGCTTCGCCAACACGATGTTCGAGCCGATCTGGAACCGGTCGTACGTCGACCACGTGCAGATCACGATGGCCGAGGACATCGGCATCGGCGGCCGGGCCGGCTACTACGACGGCATCGGCTCCGCCCGTGACGTCATCCAGAACCACCTGCTCCAGCTGATGGCGCTCACCGCGATGGAGGAGCCCGCCTCCTTCGACGCGGCGTCGCTGCTCACCGAGAAGCTGAAGGTCCTCAAGGCCGTCAAGCTCCCCGACGACCTCGGCCGGCACACCGTGCGCGGCCAGTACGCGGCGGGCTGGCAGGGCGGCGCGAAGGTCTCCGGCTACCTCCAGGAGGACGGCATCGACCCGGCCTCGACGACCGACACCTTCGCGGCCGTCAAGCTGAACGTCGACAACCGCCGCTGGGCCGGGGTCCCGTTCTACCTGCGCACCGGCAAGCGCCTGGGCCGCCGCGTCACCGAGATCGCGGTGGTCTTCCAGACGGCCCCGCACTCCCCGTTCGACTCGACGGCGACGGAGGAGCTGGGCTCCAACGCGATCGTCATCCGCGTCCAGCCCGACGAGGGCATCACGGTCCGCTTCGGCTCGAAGGTCCCGGGCACGTCGATGGAGATCCGGGACGTGACGATGGACTTCGCGTACGGCGAATCCTTCACGGAGTCCTCGCCGGAGGCGTACGAGCGGCTCATCCTGGACGTACTGCTGGGTGACGCGAACCTTTTCCCGCGCCACCAGGAAGTGGAAGAGTCCTGGAAGATCCTCGACCCGATCGAGGAGTACTGGGACGGCCACGGCAGGCCGGCCCAGTACGCGTCGGGCAGCTGGGGACCGAAGGAAGCGGACGACATGCTCGCACGAGACGGACGGAGCTGGCGCAGGCCATGAAGATCGACCTCACCGACACCACGGCAAGCAAGATCAACAAGGCGCTGGTGGACGGCCGCCGCGCGATCGGCACCCCGGCCGTGGGCATGGTCCTGACGATGGTCATCGTCACGGACGAGGAGAACGCCTACGACGCGATCAAGGCCGCCGAGGAGGCCTCGCACGAGCACCCCTCGCGCACCCTGGTCGTCATCAAGCGCCAGGCCCGCACCCCGCGCGAGCGCACCCAGTCCCGGCTCGACGCCGAGGTCCGGGTGGGCTCCGAGGCGGGCGCCGGCGAGACGGTCGTGCTGCGCACCTACGGCGACGTCTCCGACCACGCCGACTCGGTCGTCCTGCCACTGCTGCTGCCGGACGCGCCCGTCGTCGTCTGGTGGCCCGTGGACGCCCCCGACAACCCCGCGAAGGACCCGCTGGGCGCGCTCGCGCAGCGCAGGATCACCGATCTGTACGCGGTCGCCGACCCGATCGCGGCGCTCACCACCCGGATGAGGTCCTACGCGCCCGGCGACACCGACCTGGCCTGGACCCGGCTGACCCCCTGGCGCTCGATGCTGGCGGCGGCCCTCGACCAGGCCCGGGTGCCGATCGTGTCCGGCGCGGTCGAGGCCGAGGCGGAGAACCCGGCCGCCGAACTCCTCGCGCGCTGGCTGGAGGCCCGCCTCAAGGTGAAGGTCGACCGCGTGGTCACCGCGGGCCCGGTCGTCACCGCCGTACGCCTGGGCACGGCCGACGGCGACATCGTCATCGACCGTCCCGACGGCCCGCTGGCGACGCTGTCGCTGCCGGGCCAGCCCTCGCGCACCCTCGCGCTGAAGGTGCGCACCACCTCCGAACTCATCGCCGAGGAGCTGCGGCGCCTCGACGCTGACGAGATGTACGCCGTCGCCCTGCGGGGCGAGGCCGGCAAGGAGATCCACGCACATGTCTGAGACCCCTCTGCTCACCGAACGGCCCGAGTGGGACGCGCTGTTGGAGCACGGCGACGGTGAACTCCCGCATCTGCGCGAGCTGTTCGCCGCCGACCCCGGGCGCGCCGAGCGGTACGTGGTCCGGGTCGGCGATCTGCGGATCGACTACTCGAAGCACCTCGTCACCGACGAGACGCTGGGCCTGCTGCGTGAACTCGCCGCCGCGACCGACGTGTTCGGGCTGCGGGACGCCATGTTCCGGGGCGCGAAGATCAACGTCACCGAGCGGCGGGCGGTGCTGCACACCGCGCTGCGCGCGCCCCGGGGCGCGGTGATCGAGGTCGACGGCGAGAACGTCGTACCGGCCGTGCACGCGGTGCTCGACAAGATGGCCGCGTTCGCCGGGCAGGTCCGCTCGGGCGAGTGGGTCGGGCACACCGGCAAGCGCATCCGCAACGTCGTCAACATCGGCATCGGCGGCTCGGACCTCGGTCCGGCGATGGCGTACGAGGCGCTGCGGGCGTTCACCGCGCGGGATCTGACGTTCCGGTTCGTGTCCAACGTGGACGGCTCCGACCTGCACGAGGCCGTGCGGGACCTGGACCCCGAGGAGACGCTGTTCATCGTCGCCTCGAAGACGTTCACGACGATCGAGACGATCACCAACGCGACCTCGGCGCGGTCCTGGCTGCTCAGGGGCCTGGACGGCGATGAGAAGGCCGTTGCCAAGCACTTCGTGGCGCTGTCGACGAACTCCGAGAAGGTCGCGGACTTCGGGATCGACACGGCGAACATGTTCGAGTTCTGGGACTGGGTCGGCGGGCGCTACTCCTACGACTCGGCGATCGGCCTGTCGCTGATGATCGCGATCGGCGCCGACGCGTTCGGTGAGATGCTCGACGGTTTCCACCAGGTCGACGAGCACTTCCGCACCGCCCCCGCCGAGGCCAACGCCCCGCTGATCCTGGGCCTGTTGGGCGTCTGGTACGGCAATGTGCTGGGCGCGCAGTCGCACGCGGTGCTGCCGTACTCGCACTATCTCTCCAAGTTCACCGCCTACTTGCAGCAGCTGGACATGGAGTCCAACGGCAAGTCCGTGGACCGCGAGGGGCGTCCGGTCTCCTGGGAGACGGGTCCCGTGGTGTGGGGCACGCCCGGCACCAACGGGCAGCACGCGTACTACCAGTTGATCCACCAGGGGACGAAGCTGATCCCGGCCGACCTGATCGGGTTCGCGCGTCCGGTGGCCGAGCTGGAGCCCGAACTGGCCGCGCAGCACGACCTGTTGATGGCGAACCTGTTCGCGCAGGGGCAGGCGCTGGCGTTCGGCAAGACGGCCGACGAGGTCCGCGCGGAGGGCGTCCCGGAGGAACAGGTCGCGCCGCGCACGTTCCAGGGCAACCACCCCACGACGACGGTCCTGGCCCGCGAGCTGACCCCGTCGGTGCTCGGCCAGCTGATCGCGCTCTACGAGCACAAGGTGTTCGTGCAGGGCGCCGTCTGGAACATCGACTCCTTCGACCAGTGGGGCGTCGAGCTGGGCAAGGTGCTCGCCAAGCGGGTCGAGCCCGCCCTGACCGAGGGCGCGGACGTGCCCGGTCTGGACGCCTCCACGGCGGCTCTGGTGGCCGCCTACCGTGAACTCAAGGAAGTGAAGTAGCCATGCAGCTCGGCCTGATCGGTCTCGGCAAGATGGGCGGCAACATGCGCGAGCGGATCCGCCGCGCCGGCCACACCGTCGTCGGATACGACCGCAACCCCGAGGTCTCCGACGTCGCGAGCCTGTCGGAGCTGGTGGAGAAGCTTGAGGCGCCGCGCGTGGTCTGGGTGATGGTCCCGGCCGGCGGCCCGACGCAGTCCGTCATCGACGAGCTGGGCGGCCTCCTGGAGCCCGGCGACACGGTCGTGGACGGCGGCAACTCCCGCTGGACGGACGACGAGAAGCACGCCGAAGAGCTGGCGGCCAAGGGGATCGGTTTCGTCGACGCGGGTGTCTCCGGCGGTGTCTGGGGCCTCCAGAACGGCTACGCCCTCATGGTCGGCGGCGACGCCGAGCACATCGCGAAGGTCCAGCCCGTCTTCGACGCCCTCAAGCCCGAGGGCGAGTTCGGCTTCGTCCACGCCGGCAAGGTCGGCGCCGGACACTTCTCCAAGATGGTCCACAACGGCATCGAGTACGCCATGATGCAGGCCTACGCCGAGGGCTGGGAGCTGCTGGAGAAGGTCGACTCCGTCACCGACGTGCGCGAGGTCTTCCGCTCCTGGCAGGAGGGCACGGTCATCCGGTCCTGGCTGCTCGACCTCGCCGTCAACGCCCTCGACGACGACGAGCACCTGGACAAGCTGCGCGGCTACGCCGAGGACTCCGGCGAAGGCCGCTGGACCGTGGAAGCGGCCATCGACCACGCCGTACCGCTCCCCGCGATCACCGCCTCCCTCTTCGCCCGGTTCGCCTCCCGCCAGGACGACTCGCCGCAGATGAAGATGATCTCGGCCCTGCGCAACCAGTTCGGCGGCCACGCCGTCGAGTCGAAGTAGTCCGCCGTGGGGGACCTCTTCCTGGTCCGCCACGGGGAGACGGAGTGGAGCGCCTCGGGCCGGCACACCAGCTGGACCGACCTGCCGCTCACCGACACCGGTGAGCGGCAGGCCAAGTCGCTCGCCCCGCTCCTCGCCGGGCGGACCTTCGCACTGGCGCTGACCAGCCCGCTCCAGCGGGCCGCCCGCACGGCCGAACTCGCCGGGATACCGGGCGCGTTGCCCGAACCGGACCTGCGCGAGTGGGACTACGGCGGGTACGAGGGCGTCACGACCGTCGCCATCCACGGCACCCGTCCCGACTGGTACCTGTGGCGGGACGGGGTGCCGCCCGGGCCCGAGGGCCACCCCGGGGAGTCACCGGAGCAGATCGGCGCCCGCGCCGACCGGGTGCTGGCGCGGATCGCTCCCGCGCTGGAGGAGGGCGATGTGGTGCTGGTCGCCCACGCCCACTTCCTGCGCGTGCTGACGGCCCGGCGGCTCGGGCTGCCGCCCGCCGAGGGACGGCTGTTCCAGCTGGCGACCGGGACGGTGAGCCGGCTGACGCTGGAGCACGGGTGGCCAGCGATCGCGGAGTGGAACACGCGGGCGTAGCGGGAGCCGCCGGCGGTGTCCTGAGGGCGTCGCCGTCCGTGGCGTATGGACACTGTGGCATCCGGCCCGCCAGAGTCGCGGCCGATGGGGATCAACAGTCCGACATCGGTCGAGCGGCGCGTCTGGCGGGCCTTCGCCACAGGGGCGACCGTGGACCTCCGCGACCCTGCTGCACGCCGGCAGCTGTGTCATCGGCGAGCTGTGGCTGGGCGGCGGGCCGCAGTTGGCGGGGCGGCTGAACCCGCGCCGCACGGAGGCCGGCCGACTGAGCCTGACCCCGGAGAAAGTCCCGGCCCAGGTAGGGCTGTTGGACCTGACCTACGGCTCCCTCGCCCCGCGGCTGCCGGCGACGACCGTGGTGACGGGTATCACGCGGACGGTGAGCCGGCGGTGACGCCGGGGCTCGCCAGTTCCGCGATGTCCGCCAGCATCCGTGCACTGTCCGGCTCCCGGCCGGTGAACAGGCGGAACGCGTCGGCCGCCTGGAACACCGCCATGCCGCCGCCGTCCAGCGTGGCGCAGCCCAACTCGCGGGCCACGCGCAGGAGTTCGGTCTCCAGCGGGCGGTAGACCACCTCCGCGACCCACAGTTCAGGGCGCAGCAGCTGCGCGGGCAGGGGCAGGCCGGGGTGGGCCGCCATGCCGGTCGGGGTCGCGTGGACCAGGCCGTCCGCCTGCGGGAGCAGCGCCGGGAGGTCGGCCAGGTCCGCGCCCCTCGCCCGGCCTGCGCCGAAGTGGGTGTTCAGGGAGTCCGCCAGCGCCGTCGCCCGGTCGGGCAGCGCGTCGGCGATCGTGATGTGCTCCGCGCCCAGGGTGAGCGTCGCGTGGGCCACGGCCGCGCCCGCCCCGCCCGCGCCGAGCTGCACGACCCGTTCCAGCGGGGCGTCCGGCAGGCCGCGCGCGAACGAGGCGGCGAAACCGGTGACGTCCGTGTTGTGGCCGATCGCACGGCCGTCCTCGAAGACGACCGTGTTGACCGCGCCCAGCGCCTCGGCCTGCGGCGCCAGCGCGTCCAGGTGGTCAAGGACGAGCTGCTTGCAGGGGTGCGTGATGTTCAGACCGTCGAAGCCCAGGTCACGCGCGGCCCTGACCAGGTCGCCAACCCGCTCGGGTGCCGCGCCCAGCACGTCCAGGTCGATGAGCCGGTACAGATAGCGCAGCCCCTGCCGGCCCGCCTCCCGCTCATGCAGCGCGGGACTGAGCGACGGTCCGATCCCTGAGCCGATCAGCCCGACGAGGAACGAGTCCTTGGCCACACGGACCTCCAATGTACGAACTAGTACGTTAGCTATATCAGCCGCCCCCGGCCGCCGGGAACCCCCCGCCGCCCCGCCTTCTAGAATCTGCGCACTGTCCGCACTCCCGAAGGGCACCGATGACCAGCGCCGACGAACCGGCACGAGCCAACGGACGGACGCGGGACGCCGTCCGCACCCGGGCCGAGATCCTCGACGTGGCCACCCAGGAGTTCGCGCGGGCGGGCTACGACGGGGCCCGCGTCGACGAGATCGCCGCCCTCACCCGCACCACGAAGCGGATGATCTACTACTACTTCGGCGGCAAGGAACAGCTGTTCACGGCGGTCCTGGAGCGCGCGTACGGGGTGATCCGCGAGGCCGAGCAGCAACTCGACGTCGAGCACCTGGACCCGGTCGCGGCGATCCGCCGGCTCGCGGAGCTGACGTTCGACCACCATGAGCGCCACCCGGACTTCATCCGCCTGGTCACGATCGAGAACATCCACGGCGCCGAGCACATCGCGGCCTCCGAGAAGCTGGGCCGGATGGGCTCCCCGGCGGTCGCGGTGCTGCGCCGCATCCTGACCTCGGGGCAGGAGTCGGGCCTGTTCACGGCGGACGTCGACGCCGTCGACCTGCACGCGATGATCAGCTCGTTCTGCTTCTTCCGGGTCGCCAACCGACACACCTTCGGCGCTCTCTTCGACCGGGACCTGCTGGACGCCGGCCGGCGCGAGGCGTACCGGGTCATGCTCGGCGACATGGTCATCGCGTATCTGACGGCGGAGCGCACGACCTCTTGACAGCGGGGAAACGCGGGCGCAACATCCCTTCCCATCGAGCTAACTACCTAGTGAGTTAATTACTGCGGCCCCCTCCACACCGCCGTGGAGTTCCCCGAAGGAGCCCTCCGTGTCCGTCCCCGCGTCCTCGCCCGCCGCGTCCGCGGCGCCGCCCGGCCAGCCGAAGAAGGCCGCCGCCGCGGCCTGGATCGGCAGCGCGCTGGAGTACTACGACTTCTTCATCTACGGCAGCGCGGCGGCCCTGATCTTCCCGAAGGTCTTCTTCGACGAGTCCGACCCGGCGACCGCGACCCTCCTGTCGCTCGCGACGTTCGGGGTCGCGTACGCGGCGCGGCCGGTCGGGGCGCTGTTCCTCGGGCACTACGGGGACCGCCTGGGCCGGAAGAAGATCATGGTCTTCACGCTGATGCTGATGGGCCTGTCGACCTTCCTGATCGGCTGTCTCCCCACCCGTGAACAGGTCGGTACCCTCGCTCCCGCGCTCCTGGTCCTGTGCCGCATCCTCCAGGGCATCTCGGCGGCCGGCGAGCAGGCCAGCGCCGGTTCGATGACCCTGGAGCACGCGCCCTCGCACCGGCGGGGCTTCTTCACCAGCTTCACCCTCTCGGGCACGCAGGGCGGCCAGCTGATCGCGACCCTCGTGTTCATCCCGGTCGCCGCGCTGCCGGAGGACCAACTCCTGTCGTGGGGCTGGCGGGTGCCGTTCTGGCTGAGCGTCGTCGTGGCCGTCGTCGGCTGGGTCATCCGCCGCAAGCTCGACGAGACGCCCGCGTTCACGCGGCAGACCGCGACCGAGGGCGTCGTGAAGATGCCGCTGGTGGTGCTGGCGCGCGAGCACTGGCGGGACGTCCTGCGGGTGATCGCGGGCGCGCTGATCGCCTCGGTCAGCACCATCTTCACGGTCTGGTCGCTGTCGTACGCCACCAGCGACGCCGTCGGCATGAGCCGTACGTCGATGCTGTGGGTCGGGGCGCTCGCCAACGTCGTCGCGCTCGGCACGATCCCGCTGTGGGCGACGCTGTCCGACCGCGTCGGGCGCCGGCCCGTGTACCTGATCGGCGCGGCCGGCAGCGCGGGGGCGATGTTCCTCTACCTGTGGGCGATCTCGACCGGCTCCTACGCCCTGATCATGCCGGTCGGCATCTTCGCCTTCGGCATCGTCTACAGCGCCGCGAACGGGGTCTGGCCGAGCTTCTACGGCGAGATGTTCACGACCCGGGTACGGCTGTCCGGGATGGCCATCGGTACCCAGATCGGGTTCGCCGTGGCCGGGTTCGCGGTGACGTTCGCGGCCGAGATCGCGGGGCCGGGCGGTGACGACTGGTTCGCCGTGGCGCTGTTCACCGCCGCGCTCTGTGTGCCGCCGGTGATCGCGGTGCTGACCGCGCGGGAGACGGCGAAGGTGCCGACGGAGGAGCTGGGGGTGCGGGCGGTGAAGGAGGCGGCCCGGCGGGAGACGGTGTCGGCCTGAGTTCTGTGCGGGTGGCCGCTCGCCTTGTTCGCGGAGACGTGAACAGGCGGGCGGCCACGCGTAGTTGATCAGCGGGCCGGCTGCCCGGTGGGGGTCAGCGGGCCGGCTGCCCGTACACCCGTTCCACCCGGATCCGTACGACCAGCCGCCGGTCGCGGATCATCGCCGCGCGGTAGTCGTCCCAGTCGGGGTGCTCACCGAGGACGTCGCGGTAGAGGCGGATCAGCTCCTCGACGGTGTCGTCGTCGGGGGCCGCGGCGACCGGGGTGAGATCGGCGGTGCCCTCCACGACCGTGTAGGCCCAGCGGTCCTCGCTGGTCACGTGGTACGAGGCGCGCGGATCGCGGCGCAGGTTACGGGTCTTGGCGCGGGGGTCGGTCACCGAGATCCGGATCAGGCCCTCCTGCGGGTAGTAGTGGTGCGAGACGTTGGAGAGCTGGGGGCGGCCGTCGCGCTTGAGGGTGACCAGTACGCCGCCCTTCGTCGTGCCGAGGAGGGCGAGGAGGGCGTCGTCCGGCGTCGTGTCCGGCGTATCCGTGGTGTCCTGAGTCATGCCGGGCACAACCGGCTTGTGCGACGGGCGCATTCCCGCGTGTGCTCCGTACGGGAAGCGACGCAGGCCACACCGGGTGTGCGGGGGAAAGAGGTTCGGGAGCGGGGCGGCTGCGGAACGATCTCAGGGCGGGATGATCCGGACGAGGTCATCCGCCCGAGGAGAACGATGGCGCTGCTGCGGCAAGAGGTCGACCCCGAAGAGGCCGGGCTCGATCCCAAGGTGCTGGGCCGGCTGGACCGGTACATCGCGCACGAGGTGGACGAGGGGCGGCTGCCCGGATATCTGCTCAGTGTCGCGCGCGGCGGACGGGTCGCCCATCTCACCGTCCACGGACGGCGGGACGTCGCCGCCGGGACGCCGGTCGAGGCGGACACCCTCTGGCGGATGTACTCCATGACGAAGCCGGTCACCTGCGTCGCCGCGCTGCTGCTCGTCGAGGAGGGCCTGCTGTCGCTGGACGACCCCGTCGGCGACCACATCCCCTCGTTCGCCGCGCCCCGGGTCTATGTCAGCGGCTCCGGACAGGAGTTGGTGACCCGCCCGGCGGACGGTCCGGTCCTGGTCCGCCACCTCATGTCGCACACCGCCGGGCTGACGTTCGCGTTCTACGGCGCCCACCCCGTCGACGCGCTGTACCGCGAGGCCGGACTCGACTCGGCGGTCGCGCCGGGCACCGACCTCGCGGGCACGGTCGACGTGTACGCCTCCCTGCCCCTCCAGTTCGAGCCCGGTACGCAGTGGAACTACTCGGTCTCCACCAATGTGCTGGCCCGGATCGTCGAGGTGGTGTCCGGGAAGCCTCTGGACGAGTTCCTGGCGGAACGCATCTTCCGGCCGCTCGGGATGGCCGACGCCGGGTTCTGGGTCGAGGACGAACGGGCCCACCGGCTCGCCGAGTTGTACGGGGAGGGCGAGGACGGGCGGATCGAGCCGATCGCCGGACTGCCGCTGCGGGGCGGCCGGCCCCGGTTCCTCTCCGGCTCCGGCGGACTCGCCGCGAGCGCCCACGACTTCCACCGGTTCATGGAACTCCTGCGCCGCAAAGGCGAGTTGGACGGCGTACGGCTGCTCTCCCCGGCCGGTGTCGGGCTAATGACGGGCAATCAGCTGCCCGGCGGCGCTGATCTGCGGACCTTCGGGAGCCGGCCCGCGCACGACGAGCCCAGCAAGGACGGGATCGGCTTCGGGTTCGGCGTCTCCGTCGTCATCGACCCGGACCGCACCAAGGCGCCTGCGGGGATGGGGACTTACGGCTGGAGCGGGGTCGCGACCACGACGTTCTGGGTCGACCCCGAGCACGATGTGACGGTGCAGTTCATGACGCAGGTGCGGCCCCGTGGGTCGCACGCGCTGTATCCGGAGATAAAGCGGTTCGTGCACGAGGCGCTGATCCGGTAGGCGCTCACCCCGCCCGCTGCGTGAACTCCAGCCCCTCCCCCGCCAGTTCGTTCAGCCACTGCTCGGAGCGCGACGCCGTCTCGGCCGCCCGGGAGAGCCCGGCGGGCAGGGTGCCGTCCAGGATGTGGCGGACGCCGAGCGCGAGGGGCCGGGAGACCGTGTGGGCCATGGCGCTCTCCTCGGCCGTGCCCAGCCGGTCGAGGAGGTAACTCCCCGACCAGTCACGGCCGTTGGCCCCGCGTACGGTCAGCGCGACCGACAGGACGACCCGGTCCCGGTCGTCCGGGGTCGTCGGATGCGCCGCCGCCAGCTCCCTTGCCAGCTCGGCTATTCGGCCCTCGTCCCCCTTGCGCAGCTCCGCGAAGACCGGCTCCCACGCCCGCCGCCAGCCCGCGAGCCGCAGGGTGCCGCGGACGAACGCGTCGGCCGTCCACCCCGGCGGCAGGTCGTACTGCCCGACGAACGGCAGGCTGTCGCGGTTGGGGTAGGCCTCGAAGGGCTCCCCCGCGAGGTCGAGGACGCGGGTCGCCTCCCAGGGCCGGGCGACGGTCGTCTCCGTGCCGCCCTCGATGTAACGGGCCTCTGTCCGCAGCGCGTTGAGGACGCCGAGGGGCGCCCAGCTGAAGCGGTAGCGGAAGTCATTGGGGACGGCCGGCAGGCCGCCGCAGTACGACAGGAAGCTGTAGAAGGCGGCGTTCTCGGCGCCGATCTCCGCGCGGGCCTTCGCCACCAGGCTGTGCGCGAAGAGGTGGTCGAGGCCGGGGTCGAGGCCCGCCTCGGTCAGGACCGTCACCCCGGCCGCGCGCGCCGCCTGCGCCTGCGCCGCGACCTCGGCGGAGACGTAGCTGGAGCAGGCGAAGTGGGCGCCTTTCCCGATGCAGGCGGCCAGCAGGGCGGGGTGTTCGGACGCCGGGAGCATCGACACGACCACGTCACCGGGGGCGAGTTCGGCCGTCAGGGCGGCCGGGGTGTAGGCGCGCGGCTCGGCGCGTCCGGCGAGGTCGAGCCGGGCCAGGGCTTCGGCGGCCCGGTCCTCCGTGCGGTGCCAGAGGCGGACGCGGGCCGCGTGGCCGGTGAGGCGTGACAGGCCGCTGCCCGTGGACAGGCCGGCGCCGATCCAGTGGACCGTGCCGCTCGCGGGGACCCTCGTCGACACGGGCCGTTCTCCCTCCATCGGACCTACAGGTTTCGCGGGTTCACCCTTCGCGAATTCACACAGTGCGTCAACTACCCCTCGTCGATACCCAGTTCACCGCTGACCGACGCGAACCGCGCCAGGCACCGCCCCCAAGGCCCGCTGTCCGTACGGAAGTCCAGCAGCTGGGGCAGCAGGCTCGCCGAGAAGTCCGTGCTCGACTCCAGCGGCAGCAGCGAGGGGAGGTTGTCGATCGCGATCAGGTCGAGCGGCGGCGAGGTGTGCAACCGGCGTACCGGGGACGTCCATTCGGTCGTGCGGTCGTACACCGGCAGGACGTTGAGCGGGGAGCCGACGTCGCAGGTGACGTCGGCGAGGGTGCGCAGACGGCGGGTGGCGTCGGTGACGTCCTCGGGGCGGACGAACGGGGGTACCGGGGTGGTCGCGAGGACGCAGTTGACCAGGAGATCGTGGGCCAGCAGGGCCGTGCGGTCCAGGTCCCTCGTCTCGGCGAGGTCCCAGGCCGTGGGGTCGATGCCGGCGGCGGTGAGGGCGGCGCGGGCGCCGTGGCCGCTGCGGCCGAGGGCGCCGATGACGAGAGCCTTGATGGCCTCGTCGCCCTGGGCGGGGGCGAGTCGGTCGTTCAGGGTCTTCTCGTCCGTCGGCGTCAGCTCTTCCGGCAGCCGGCCCCGGTGGTGCAGGACGGCGAGCGCGGCGCCGAGGTAGCCGGCCCAGTAGCCGAAGGCGGCGAGGCGGCGGCCCTGGTCGTCGGTGAGGTATTCGAGGTCGAGGAGGGCGCCGCCGCCCTTGGCGAAACGCCTCAACAGGGCTTCTGCGCCCGGCTGTTGCTTGTAGGCGTGGCCGAAGAAGATGTGCCGGTGCGTCAACTCGCCGGGTTCGTCGGGGAGTTCCTTGAGGCCGAGGATCACCGCGTCGGCCGGCGCCGACACCCACGAGCCGGCGGGGGCGACTTGGGCGCCCGATGCCTCGTACTCCTCGGCGGGGAAGATCCGCTGGGGGGAGTCCTCCACCGTCAAGGTGATGCCGTGGGCGGTGAGTTGACGGGCGGCGGCGGGGACGACGGGGGTGCGGCGTTCGCTGCGGCGGGGTTCGTGGCGGAGCCACAGGTGAAGGGCCGTCATACGCGGTGGGCCTCCGGGCGCGGGGCGTCGGCGGCGAAGCGGCCGGCGCTCAAGGGGGTGACGTCCACGAAGGGTACGCGGCGCAGGAACAGGTCGCGAACGACCTCGCCGACGGCCGGTCCCTGGAGGAAGCCGTGCCCGGAGAAGCCGGTGGCGTACAGGAACCGGGAGACCGAACTCGCCTCGCCGATCAGGGCGTTGTGGTCCGGGGTCTCCTCGTACAGGCCGGCCCAGCCGCCGGTGCGGCGCAGTTCCAGCAGGGCGGGCGCCCGGTGTTCCATCGTCTCGACCAGGCGGGGGATCCAGCGGTCGTGGGTGTCGGTGGCGAAGCCGGGGCGTTCGTCGGGGTCGGACATGCCGATGAGCAGACCGGGGCCCTCGGGGTGGAAGTAGAAGGTGGTGTGGAAGTCGATCGTCATGGGCAGGCCGGGCGGGCGGCCGGGGAGCGCCTCGGTGACGGCGATCTGGCGGCGCAGCGGGCGGACCGGGAGGTCGACGCCGGCCATCGCGCCGACCGCCTTCGACCAGGCGCCGGCCGCGCAGATCACCGCGGAGGTGGTGATGCGGCCCAGCGTGGTGTGCACGGCCGTGATCCGGTCGCGGCTCTGCTCGATGCCGGTGACCTCGGTGCGGCGCAGGACGCGGGCGCCCAGGTCGCGGGCGGCGGCGGCATAGCCGTGGACGACCGCCTCGGGGGTGCAGTGGCCGTCGTCGGGCGAGTAGGCGGCGGCGAGCAGTCCGTCGGTGGTGATCAGCGGGTTGAGGCGCCGCGCCTCGGCCGGGTCGATGAGGCGGCTGGGGACGCCGAGGGCGTTCTGGAGGGCCACGCTCGCCTCGAAGGTCTCGACCTCCTGCGGGGTGCTGAGCAGGAAGAGGTAGCCGGTGCGGTGCAGGCCGATGTCATGGCCGAGTTCCTCGCCGAACCGGGCGAAGGACTCCAGGCTGCGGGCGCCGAGCCGGATGTTCAGCTCGTCGGAGAACTGGGCGCGGACCCCGCCGGCGGCCTTGGACGTCGACCCGGCGGCGAGTTCGTCGCGTTCGACGAGGACGACTTCGGGGACGCCGGCCGCCGCGAGGTGGTAGGCGATGCTGGTGCCGATCACTCCGCCGCCGATGACGACGACCGATGCATGCGTGTGCACGCGGGCTGCTCCTTAACTCCTCTTGCTGCGCTCGGTGGTGGCGCTGCGCGGCGGCCCCGGCCCGGTCGCCGAGGCCGGGGCCGGCGGATGCCGGCGTCCTGCCCTACGACCAGTGCGCCACGGCGTCGAGGTGCGGCAGGTGGTGGTCGAGGCGCTCCCGCTTGGTGCGCAGGTAGGTGATGTTGTTCTCGCACGGCGGGATGAGCAGCGGCACCTGCTCGGTGACCTGGATGCCGTTGTCCGTCAACGCCTCACGTTTGCGCGGGTTGTTGGACATCAGCCGGACCGAGCGCACCCCGAGGTCGCGCAGGATCTCGGCGGCGACGCCGTAGTCGCGGGCGTCGACGGGGAAGCCGAGGGCCACGTTCGCCTCGACCGTGTCCAGCCCCTCCGCCTGGAGCGCCATCGCGCGCAGCTTGCCCAGCAGGCCTATGCCCCGGCCCTCGTGACCGCGCAGATAGACGACGACGCCGCGCCCCTCGGCGGCCACCGCCCGCAGCGCGGAGGCGAGTTGGTCACCGCACTCGCAGTGCTGGGAACCGAAGGCGTCCCCGGTGAGGCATTCGGAGTGCAGCCGGGTCAGCACGCCCTCGGCGCCGATGTCGCCGTAGACCAGGGCGACTTGTTCGTCACCGCGGTCGTGGTCCATGTAGCCGACCGCCTGGAATTTGCCGTAGACGGTGGGCAGCGGGGCATTCACCACCCGTTCCACGCCCGTGCGCTGCGGGGTCTTCTTGCCGAGTACGCCGACTTTTTCTGTCATGATCTGGTTCCTCAGGTCCGATGGTGGAGTCGAAAGGGCGGGAAATGACGGGTAGTTCAGAAATACGGGCGGGTGTGTTTCCGTTGGACACCACCGATGACGTACGGACGCGGGCGGCGGGCGTCTCAACTCAGGTCGCCGTTCTTCCCGTCGGGAGTTTCGAGCAGCACGGTCCGTATCTGCCGCTGGCCACCGACACGCTGGTCGCCTGCGCGATCGCCTCGCGGATCGCCGCCGCGTATCCGGTGCACCTCCTTCCGCCGGTGTCCCTCGCCTGTTCGCACGAGCACGCGGACTGGCCGGGGACGGTCAGCATCTCCTCGGTGACGCTGCACGCGGTGGTGCGGGACATCGCGGATTCCTTGCGCCGCGGCGGAGTCGAGGCCCTGGTCGTGGTCAACGCGCACGGCGGGAACTACGTGCTCGGCAATGTCGTCCAGGAGGCCTCGGCGCGCGGGGAGCACATGGCGCTGTTCCCCGCCGGGGAGGACTGGGAGGAGGCCCGGGTGCGGGCGGGCGTGGAGACGTCTTTGCTGACCGACATGCACGCCGGGGAGATCGAGACGTCCATTCTGCTGCACGCGCATCGCGAAGTCGTCAGGCCCGGCGGGGAATCGGCCGACTTCACCGCCGACGACCGCCGTCATCTGCTCACCTCGGGAATGTCCGCCTATACCGATTCGGGGGTCATCGGCAGGCCTTCCCTGGCCTCGCCGGAAAAGGGCGAGCGTTTGCTGGCGAGCCTGGTGGATTCTTTCGGCGCGTATTTCTCACTGCTCACCTCTCGGGCGGAAGCGGCTCGGGGGGAAACGGGGGGCTGAGGGTTTTCCGTGGGCTGGGGGCGGTCCGGGACGGGGAGTCGCCCCTCGGTCCGCGCCCCGGGCGTCGTACGCGTCCGTGCCGTCTGCCACCAGCGGACCACCAGCACCACCGCGCCCGGCAGCGCGGCGGCGAAGCTGAGGACGCCGTAGACGACGGCCACGGAGAAGCCGGTGGTGGCGCCGAGGCCGGCCGCGCCGAAGGACCAGGCGGTGACGCCCTCGCGGGGGCCCCAGCCGCCGACGTTCAGCGGCAGGCCCATCGCGAGCAGGGCGAGCACCGCCAGCGGGAGCAGCGTGAGCGTGGGGGCACCGGAGCCGGCGACGCGGGCCGCCAGGACGAACATCCCGAGGTGCCCGGCCAGGACGATCACCGAGGACAGCGCCACGCCGGGCCCGTTGCGCCGCGACAGCAGCCCCTCGCGCGCCTCCCCCAGCGCCGCCCGCAGCGCCCGGCCGCGCCGGGAGGGTGCGGTGCGGTTCATCCGTACGGCGGCCAGGACGGCCAGCGCGCCGACGCCCGCGAGGAGGGCGAGCGGCGTGACGTGCCGTACGTCGGCCATGACCGGGGAGGGCAGCGCGAGCAGGATCGCCACGCCCGCGCCGGCCAGGGCGAGCTGGCCCGCGGTGCGTTCCCAGAAGACGGCGCGTACGCCGCGCCCGATGTCGCCCTCGCTCTGGCCGTGCCGCACCGCGCGGTGGACGTCGCCGAGGATGCCGCCGGGCAGCGCCGCGTTGAGGAACAGCGCGCGGTAGTAGTCGGCGACGGCCGCGCCGAGCGGCAGCCGGATCCTGAGCCCGCGCGCGACCAGCGCCCAGCGCCAGGCGCTGAACACGGTGGTGACGACGCCGATTCCCAGCCCCGCGAGGAGAGTTACCGCGTCGATCCGGCGCAGTCCGTCGAGGAAGACGCCGGTGCCCATGCGCCAGAGGAGGACGGCGATGATGGCGAGGCCCGCGGCGGTGCCGAAGTGGGTGCGCAGGAGAGCGAGAGCTTTCCGGGACGCCGGTTTGCTTGCGGGGAGGGCGAGTTCGGGGCTGGGGGGCTTGGGGGGCGCCGACTCCTTTGCGGGGAGCGCGAGTTCGGGGGCAGGGGGCGCGGACTCCTTTGTGGGGAGCGCGAGTTCGGGGCCCGGCGAATTCGGCGCCGCCGACTCGGCCTCCCCTGGCGGAGATGGTGCGCGGCCGTCTCCCCCGGCACCGGGCGGGACCGCCCCCGGACGCGCCTCCACCGCGTCCGGGGCCGCTGTCGCGCTCCCCTCGGCCATCAGGCACCCCCGGTGGGGCGGGCCAGGGCGAGGAGGTCGGTGTGGTGGACGGTGACGCGGAGTTCGCCGGCGGCGTTCGCGGCGAGGCGGGCCGTCAGGTACTCCTCGGCCCGGTCCGCCAGTTCGGGACGCTGCTCGACCGCCGCGCCGACCCAGCCGCGCAGCCACTGCGCGGTGAGCGCCGACTCTTCGGAGCCCAGCCGCCAGGGGCTCGGGTGAAGCTTGACCGTGGCCCCGCGTGCGCTGAACGCCGCCGCCGCGGCCTCGACCGCGTCCGGTCCGAGCAGGCCCTCCCGGCGCTGGTGGTCGTTGAACGCGGCGGCGATCCCCGCGTCCAGCGGCAGCTCGGGGAAGAGGTCGACGCGGCCGGCGACGGACAGTGTCAGCAGCGCCGGGCAGCCGGCGCCCGCGCAGGCCGCCGCGAGCGTGTCGACCTCCTCGCGGGTGAGGACGTCGAGCAGCGCGGAGGCGGTGACGAGGGAGGCGCCGGTCAGCGCGTCCGGGGTGAGCCGGGCGACGTCGGCGCGCCGGGTCTCCACGGTCACCCGGCTGCCGTCGGCCGCCGCGCGCGGAGAGGCGACGGCCGCGAAGTGCAGGAGGTAGGGGTCGCGGTCGTGCAGCACCCAGTGCTGCGCCCCGTCCAGCCGGGGCGCCAGCCAGCGCCCCATCGACCCGGTCCCGCACCCGAGATCGTGCACGACGACCCCGGCCGCCCGCCCGTTCGGCAGATTCGCGAGCCGTATCCGCAACGGGTCGAGCAACTCCAGCGCCCGCGCCCCGGAGTCGGCCCCCTCGCGCAGCTGGAGCCACTCGGGGGCGTAGCGGGGCGGATCGTCGGGCCCGGCCTCACGCAGCCGTACGGTGGAGCGTTCCTCGGAGGGGGCGACGGGGCCGGCGCCGGGGATGACGGAGTCGGTGGAACTCGGGGCGGGGGCAACGCCGTTCACGCCCGACCCGGAGATCGCGCCGCCTGCCGCTTCGGGGGCGCTCGCCGAAGTCGCCCCGGTGGCAAGACCGTTGACGTTCGCGGAACTCGCGCCCGCCGCAAGCCCGTTCGCCCCGGCCCCGGCAACGGCAGCGCCGCCCCCCGCATCCGCCCCGACCCCGCTCATCCCGGCCCCCATCTCCTCGCCCCGCCCCATCACCATCGCCTCGCTCATGCCGCCCTCCAGGACTCCTGCGGCAGCCTGCTCAGTACGCCCGCCAGGCTCTGGGCCGTGGACGCCCAGCCGTTGAGGGACGCGCGCCGGCCGCGTGCCGCCGACTTCAGCCGGCGGCGTACGTCCGCCTCGTTGAACCAGCCGCGCAGCTCTGCCGCGAGGGCGGCGGGGTTCTCCGGGGGGACGAGGATGCCGGGGACGCCGCCGTCGGGGGCGCGGCCGACCGCCTCGGGGAGGCCGCCGACGTCCGTGGCCAGCACGGGAATGCCCCGGGCCAGCGCCTCCGTGACCGCCATGCCGTACGTCTCGGCGTACGAGGTCAGGACCATCAGGTCGGCCGCCGCGTAACTCGCGTCGAGTGCCGCGCCCGCCTGCGGCCCCGCCAGGTGGAGGCGGTCGCCCAGGCCGTGGCGGGCGATCAGCTCCCGCAGGTGGGCGACGTATCCGGGGTCCTGGTCGACGCCCCCGACGAGCACGCAGCTCCAGCGCAGATCGGTGACCGTGGCGAGCGCCTCGACCAGCCGGTGCTGCCCCTTGCGCGGCGTCACGGCGGCCACGCACAGCAGCCGCGAGACGCCGTCGGTGCCGGAGGCGAGCGGGGCGATGTCGGCGCCGGGGGCGGCGACGTGCACCTTCTCCGGGGCGAGCCCGTGGTGCGAGACGAGCCGCCGCACGGCCCAGTCGCTGGTGGCGATCACGGACGGCACCGCCCGCAGCACCGCCCGCTCCTTGGCGTCGAGTTCGGCCGCGACCTCGGGCGCGAGCCCGGTCTCGTCGCCGAGCGGGAGGTGGACGAGGACGGCGAGCCGCAGCCGCTCGGCCTCGGGCACGACGATCTCGGGGACGCCGCACGCGACGATCCCGTCGAGCAGCACGACCGCCCCGTCGGGCAGCTCCCGCAGCGCGCGGGCGAGTTGAGCCCGGTCCTCGGCGGCGGGGCTCGGCCAGTCACCGGCGGCGAGGACCTTGCGGACCTGCCAGCCGAAGCCGGGGAGGTCGAGGCAGAGCCGGCGGTCGTAGGCGTTGCCGCCGCTCGGCCGGCTCGGGTCGTCGACGCCCGCGGGGAGCACGAAGTGGACGGTCCGCAGGGACATGGGGATGAGGTCGCCGTTCTTCCGGACGGGCGCGGGCTGCGAGGGGACGAGGCCCAGGCGGGCCGGCTTGTCGGCGCTCTTCTCCAGCCGCACGGGACGGCCCGGCGCCCGCTCGATCGTCACGTCGGTCACAGCGCACGCTCGTAACTCGCCCAGGCGATGTGCGACTCGTGCAGCGCGACGGAGATCTTCTCGATCCCCCGGGCGCCCTCGCCGAGCGCCCCCTTGTGGATCCGCTCGGCGAGCCGGTCGGCGATGACCTTCGCCAGGAACTCCGTCGAGGTGTTGACCCCGGCGAAGTCCGGCTCACTGTCCAGATTGCGATAGTTCAGCTCCGCGACCACGGCACCGAGCTCCTGGCTCGCGAGCCCCATGTCGACGACGATGTTGTCGTCGTCCAGCTCGGGTCGCCGGAAGGTGGCGTCCACCAGGAACGTCGCTCCGTGCAGGCGCTGCGCGGGTCCGAAGACCTCGCCGCGGAAGCTGTGGGCGATCATGATGTGATCGCGGACGGTGACACTGAACAACGGACGACCCTCCAGGTGCGGCGCCTCTGGCCCCCGGCCGAGGAGTGGCCCGGGGTGCCGTGTAGTACGGCTCTTCGCTTCCCCGTGTTCAGCCCTCTCTCACTCTTTTCTCAGGTCAGGCTGTACGCGTTGGCGCGAAACCTGTTCACGCCGGATACCTCACCCGGTGGCACAGCGCCGGGATCTCGCCCGACGCGAGCTTCGGCATCACCTGCGGCAGCTCCTCGAATCCGCACTCCCCGGTGATGAGGGCGTCCAGCGCGGGATCGGCGAGCAGCTCCAGCGCGAGGGCGAGCCGGTCGTCGTAGGAACGGTGGGCGCGCGCCGGGGCGACCGTGCCGACCTGGCTGCCCCGGATCGTCAGCCGCCGGGAGTGGAACGCCTCGCCGAGCGGCAGGCTGACGCGGCGGTCGCCGTACCAGCTCAGCTCGACCACCGTGCCTTCGGGGCGCAGGAGTTCGAGGGCGCGGTTCAGGCCGGCCTCGGTGGCGCTGGCGTGCACGACGAGGTCCAGGTCCCCGGCCGCCTCGTGCGGGAGCGCGAAGTCCACGCCGAGCTTGGCGGCCGTCCGCGCGCGCGCCGGGTCGGCGTCGACGAGCTGCACCTTCACGCCGGGGAAGCGGGCGAGCAGCGCGGCGACCGAGCAGCCGACCATGCCGCCGCCGACCACCGCGACCCGGTCGCCGACGAGGGGGCCCGCGTCCCACAGGGCGTTGACGGCCGTCTCGACGGTGCCGGCGAGGATGGCACGTTCGGCCGGGACATTCGGCGGTACGACGATCACACGTTCGGCTGGTACGACGTACCGCGTCTGATGCGGGAACAGACAGAACACCGTCCGCCCGACCAGTTCCGCGGCGCCTTCCTCGACCACGCCGACGTTGAGGTACCCGTACTTCACCGGGCCCGGGAACTCGCCCTCCTGGAAAGGCGCGCGCATCGCGGCGTGCTGGCTCTCGGGGACCCCGCCGCGGAAGACCAGCGTCTCGGTGCCGCGGCTGATCCCCGACCACAGCGAGCGCACCAGGACCTCGCCCCCGGCGGGCCCGCGCAGCGCGCTCTCGCGGATCTCGCCCGCGCCCGGGGAGCGGAGCCAGAACGCACGTGCTGCGCTCTTCATGGAAGACCTCCTGAACGATCGGGAACTGGTTCACGTACCGAGTGGCGGCACAGGCCGCGCACAGTACGCGGCGTTGATCGACTCTGTCACTCGGCCGGAGGATGTGCGGTGGCCCTGAACAACACGTACGACGCGAAGCTGGTCCAGCAGGAGACCGCCCTGGGGGCGGGCGTGCAGGTTCTGCTGCTGGCCCTGCTCGGCTCCGGGATCGGGCTCGGCCCGGCGGGCTGGGCGTGCGGTCTCGTCTTCGCCGTCGCCACCTGGGCTCTGCTCTCCGGCGCCTGCCACCGCTCGGGGCTGCGCTCCTTCGGTCCCGCGAACCGGGTCACCCTCGGCCGCGCGACCCTGGTCGGCGGGGTGACGGCGCTGGTCGCCGACTCCTTCGAGTCCGCGCCGCCGGTCACGCTCCTGGTCGGCCTCACCGCCGTCGCGCTCGTCCTGGACGGCGTCGACGGCAAGGTCGCCCGCCGCACCGGCACCTCGACCGCCCTCGGCGCCCGCTTCGACATGGAGGTCGACGCGTTCCTGATCCTCGTCCTGAGCGTCTACGTCTCGACCCAGCTCGGGCCGTGGGTGCTGCTGATGGGCGCCATGCGGTACGTCTTCGTCGCCGCCGCGTACGTCTGGCCCTGGCTGAACGCCGCGCTCCCGCACAGCATGGCCCGCAAGACGGTCGCCGCGATGCAGGGGGTGTTCCTGCTGCTGGCGGGCTCCGGGCTGCTGCCGTACGCGGGGAGTTTCGCGGTCGCGGCGGTCGCGCTGGGGGCGCTGGTGTGGTCGTTCGGGCGGGATGTGGTGTGGCTTTACCGGGAGGCGCGGGAGTCGCGGGGGGCCTCGGGGGCCGAAGCCGGCGCGCCGGAGGCGAAGGTGGTCGTTCCTCAGGTGGTGATCCCGGCGGTGCTTCCGGCGGTGCTTCCGCAGGAGGCGGGGGTGCTGGCCGCGCGCTGAGCGTGCCTGGCTGTCGCTGAGAGGGCCCGGACTCCCGCGGGGGGTTGTCCGGGCCCTTTCGCGTGCGGTGACTGTCGCGGCCAGGCCTGCGGTTACGACCTCGGCTTGCGCGCCCGTGCCACGGCGAACCCTCCGGCCCCGAGCGCGACCGCGCCCAGCGCCAGACCGGCGACGCCCATCTCGCGGGCCGCCGAGTCGTGGTCGGCCGCCGTCTTGGCGACGGGGGCCGCGGAGACGGTCCCGGCGGCGGAGGTCAGTTTGAGGACGGGCGCCGGGTTCTCGGGGTCGGCGTCGCCCTGTCCCGCCTCCTCGATCCAGCGGACGGTCTTGCCGTCGTCGTAGGTCTGGAGGGTCTTGAAGGTGAGGGCGGCGGTGTCCTCGGGGAGCTGGCCGAAGGCGACGTCGAAGTCCTCGAACCGGCCCGGGCCGATCTTGCCGCCGGTCCAGGTGACCTCGGAGACGGCGTCGGTGATGGTGCCGTCGTCGGTCTTGACCGGGGTCGCGAGCTTGGCGGTGGTGACCTTCGGGGTCCAGCCGTCGTGCGCGCGGACCAGGACGCCGAGGACGGGGTGGTCGGTGGGCAGGAAGACCTGGACCTGGGTGGTGCTCGCCTTGTCGTCCTCGTTGGGGACGCGGAAGGTGAGCGTGCCGTCGGTGGCTCCCTTGGCGTAGCTGTCGGGGTGGACGGTGACGTGCGCGGAGGCGACGCCGGCGGTGACGAGCACGCCGGTCGCGGCGAGCGCGACGGCGAGGGCGGCGGTACGTGTGCGGATCATGGAAGTCGTGCTCTCCGTACGGGAGTCGAGGTGTTGTCCTTTCAGCTCGGGCACGGGAGCGGGGGCGGTCCTCTGCGGCGGACGGCGTGCAGGAGGTGCGGGTGGCGGGGGCGCTCCGGGTCGCGGGGGCGGCGTACCCCCGGGCCGGCCTCGGCCAGTTCGGCCGGCCCGCGCCACCACGCGACCAGCCCCGGCAGCAGCACGGCGGCCCGGCGCAGCAGCGACCACAGCGCGGCCTCACCCCGCCGCAGCCACCAGGAGGCGACGAGCGCGGCGAGGAGGTGGGCGGCGAGGGTGTGCGGGGTGAGGGTGTGGGCGTGGGGTCCGCCGGCCAGGTGGGCGGCGGGCGTAGGCATGGGCATGGGCGTGGCCATGCCGCGCATGGGTACGGTCGTCCGCGGCCGCCCGCAGTTCTCGAAGAGGGTGTGCAGTGCGGCCTGGGTGACGAGCATGCCGCCGCCGATGCCGGGCAGCCGCCGCTCGCGTCCGCCAAGGAGGTGGGCGGCGCCGAACACGGCGGTGAACGCGAGGAGTTGGGTCTCCGGGGGCGGGGTGGCGCCGGTCGTGAGGGCGTGCGCGGCGGTGGCCAGCAGGACGCACACCGCGGCGAACACCGCGGCACGCAGCCCGCGGAGTCCCGGCGACGCACTCATGCCGCCAGATCCTGCCACGCCGGGCGGGGGCGCCGGTACTCAGGAAGGTTTCCTCGGCAGTGCCGCGATCGCGAGGGCCGGTACGGCGGCCAGGACCAGCCAGGGGACGGCCGGGTGCAGGCCGGTGTCGAGGAGGGTGCCGGTGGCGGAGGAGCCGATGAGGACGATCAGGCCGGAGACGGAGGACAGGGCCCCGGTGTAGAGGCCGAGGCGGCCGGGTTCGGCGAGGTCGGGGACCCAGGCGCGGGCGGCGGGGGCGACGAGCATCTGGCCGAAGGTGAGCAGGACCACGAACCCGGCGGCGGGCAGCAGCCCCGCCGTGCCGGTCGCGCGCGCGGGGAGCGCGGCGGCGACGACGGCGAACCCGGCGGCGATCAGCGCGAGCCCGCCGGCCATGGACCGGCGCGGGCTGAGGCGTTCGCCGACCCAGCGGGTGACGGGCAGCTGCGCGGCGACGACGAGCAGCGAGGAGAGGGCGAACAGCCAGGACAGCAGCGTCTGGGAGCCGGCGGCCCGCTCTACCTCGGCGGGGAGGGCGAGGTAGAGCTGGTTGTAGGCGAGGAGGTAGGCGCCGTAGGCGGCGCACAGGGCGAGGAAGCGGCGGTTGCGCAGGAGGGGGCCGAGGCCGCCCCGTATCCGGGTGCGCTGCCGCCCGGGTATGTGCTGCGGCAGCAGCCAGGCGTGCCCGGCGAGGACGAGGACGAAGATCCCGGCGCCCGCGAGGCAGACGGCCTTGAAGTCGACGCCGAGCAGGAGCCCGCCGAGGAGCGGCCCGACGAACGCCCCGGCCTGCCCGGCGACGGTGAACAGCGCGAGGACCCGCGTCCGCGAGCCGTTGCCGGCCTCCTCCCAGGCGACGGCCTGCCGGGCGACCTCGCTCTCGACGGCCGGGGAGAACAGCGCGGCGGCGAACCCGATGAGCAGCACCGCCCCGATGACACCGGCGGTGCGCTCGGCGTACCCGAGCCAGCCGAACCCGGCGATCCGCAGGGCGCAGCCGGCGAGGACGACGGGCCGGACGCCGTACCGGTCGGTGAGGGCGCCGCCGACGACGAACAGGCCCTGCTGGCTGAAGGTCCGCAGCCCGAGGACGAACCCGACGAGCCAGCCCGCCATGCCGATCGCGCCGCCGAGGTGTTCGGCGAGGAACGGCAGGACGGCGAAGAAGCCGACGTTGAAGGCGAGTTGGGTGCCGATCAGCAGCCGCAGCAGCGGGGAGAGGCGCTGCTTGCCGGTGGCGGTCGTGACGGCGGTCGTGGTCATCGGGTCGCCACCAGCTCTCGTGGGGATGCGGGGAGTTCGGGGAGTTCGGCGGCCGGGCCGGGGGTGCGGCGGCGGCCGGGGCGGGCGGTCACGGCGAACGCGCCGAGCAGGGCGAGCGCGGCGGCCGGGGCGAGGACGGCCCAGGGGGCGCGCTCGGCGTAGGGCTGGTTCTCGGCGAGCAGCAGCCCCCATTCGGGGGACGGCGGCTGGGCGCCGAGGCCGAGGAAGCCGAGGGAGGCGAGGGCGAGGGCGTTGCCGGGCAGCCGCAGCAGCGCGTGGCGGGCGACGGGCGGCAGGATCGCGGGCAGCAGGGCGCGGCGCAGGAGGTAGGGGCGGCCGGCGCCGAGGGCGGTGGTCGCGGCGAGGTGGACGGCGGCCTTCTCCTGCCGCAGCAGCGCGGAGGTGTGCGCGGCGAGCGGCGCCCAGGCGACGGCGGTGACGGCGATCGCGGGGGTGGTGGCGCCGCTGCCCCACAGCGCGGCGGCGAGCAGGGCGGCGAGGACGGGCGGCACCGCGTTGACGGTGTCGACGAGGGGTCCGGAGAGCGCCGGGAGGAGTCCGAGCAGGACGCCGGCGACGAGGGCGGCGGCGCTGATCGCCCCGGCCAGCAGCAGGGTGTCGAGGGCGCCGTGGGCGACGCGGGCGAGCAGGTCGCGGCCGAGCGCGTCGGTGCCGAACGGGTGCGCGGGGGAAGGGGACTTGAGGCGGGCGGCGGTGTCGACGGCGAGGGGGTCGCGGGGCAGTCCGGCGGCGACGGCCGCCGTGAGGAGTCCGCCGTAGAGCAGGGCCGGGAGGCGGCGGGCGGGCGGGTCGGGGCGGTGGAGGGTGGGGAGGGCGCCGTCGCGCAGGGCGGGGCCGAGGAGGGGGCGGGCGGCGAGTCTCGCGGCGGTGGCGGCGAGGGCCGCGCAGAGGATCAGGGCGAGGGTGCCGGCCTGGAGGACGGGGAGGTCCTGGGCGAGGGCGGCCTGGAGGGTGGTGCGGCCGAGGCCGGGGATGTCGAAGATCTGCTCGACGGCGACCGATCCGCCGGTCAGCCCGACGGCGAACAGCCCGAGGTTGGGCAGCAGCCCCGGCAGGCAGCGGCGCACCGCGTGCCGGGCGACGCGCCGGCCGGGCAGTCCGCGCGCGGCGGCGGCCTTGGCCCAGGGTTCGGCGAACGCGGCGGGCAGCAGATCGTCGAGGAGCCGCCCGAGGACGGCGCCGGCGGGCAGTCCGAGGGCGAGCGCGGGCAGGATCGTCCACTTGAGCCCGTACCAGCCGAGCGCGGGCAGCCAGCCGAGCTGGACTCCTACGACGGTGGCGAGCACGGACGCGGTGAGGAACTCGGGGAGCGCGGCGAGCATCGCGGAGCCGGAGCGGGCGGGGGCGTGTCCGGCGAGCCGGCCGCGGGCGCCGAGGCGGAGCGTGCGGGCGCAGACGAGGGCGGCGGTGGCCAGGGCGAAGGTGAGGGCGACGGTCACCAGGAGGAGGGAGGCGCCGAGGGCCTGGGCGACGGCGGGCAGGACCGGGTCGCCGGAGAGCCAGGAGGTGCCGGCGTCCCCGCGCGGGAGCCCGGACAGCCAGTGCCCGAGGAGGTGCAGGGGCCCTTCGGCGAGGCCGAGCTGTTCACGGATGTCGGCGAGGGCCTGCGGGGTGGGGTCGCGGTCGATCGCGCGGGCCTTGAGGACGGTCAGCGCGGGGTCGGTGCGCGCGATCCAGGGCAGCAGTCCGATGCCGCAGACGAGTCCTGCCGCGAGGACGGTCCGCCACAGCAGCCCCACTGCCCTGGCCATCTCAGCGCCTCGTACCCTGGCCGACGAGCGTGCGCTCGTAGGGGTCGAGCAGGACACCGCGTACGTCCTTGCCGACGCCGGTGATCACCCGCTGGTGCACCAGCGGCACCACCGCGTCCGTCCCGAGGATCGCCGCCTCGGCCGCCATCGCCGCGTCCTGGCGCTGCGCGGTGTCGGCGAGGCCCTGCGCCTTCGCCACGGCCGCGTCGACCTTCGGGTCGCAGAGCTGGGCGATGTCGAACCCGCCGGCGCAGGTGTAGTCGCTGGCGAGCACCGCCACCGGGTCGCCGGTGTCGACGAGGGTGTTGCGGGCCAGCACGAACGCGTCGAACTTCCCCGCCAGCGCGTCGCTCTCCAGCCGCGAGTACTCCCGCACCTCCAGGGTGACCTTGAACCCGGCTTTCTCCAGCTGCTGCTTCAGCACCTGGGCGGCTTCGGGGAGTTCGGGCCGGTTGTCGTAGGTCGCCAGGGTGATCGGGGCGCCGGCCGGCTTCGCGGGGGCGGCCCGGCCGGCGGGGGCGGTGCGCTTGCCGGCGGCCCAGGTGACGGCGGGGCCGTAGATCCCGGCGCCCGCGTCGGCGTGCCCCTCGTAGACGCCGGTCGCGAGTGTCTTGGTGTCGACGGCGGCGCGGGCGGCGGCTCTGCGCGCCGGGTCCTTGAAGACGCCGGTCTTCGTGTTGAGGAGCAGGCTCGTCGTCCGGGTGGTGGCGGTCTCCTTGCGGGTCGCCGCGTCCAGGGTGGCGGCCTGGGCGACGGGGATCGCCTCCGCCACGTCCACCTCGCCGGTGCGCAGCGCGTTGGCCCGCGCGGTGCCGTCGGCGATGAAGCGGGCGTCCACGCCGGCGGCCTGGGCGCGCCCGCCCCAGTAGTCGTCGAACCGGTCGAGGGTCGCGGCCGTCGTCCCGGTGAGCTTGGTGATCTCGAAGGGTCCGGTGGCCGTTCCGGCCGGGTCGGCGGCGCCCTTCGCGTCGTACGCCTTCGGGGCGAGGATCGCGAGGCTCGGGCTGGTCAGGCGGAGCGGGAGGACCGGGTCGGGGGTCGCGGTGGTGACCTTGACTCCGGTCGCGCCGTCCGCCGCCGCGGTCAGTTCGATCCCGGCGAGGGCGGCCGGGGCGGGCCTGGCCTCGGTGGCGTGGCCGAGGGACGCCGCGACCGCGGCCGGGGTGACCTTGCTCCCGTCCTGGAACGTCGCCTCCCTGAGCGTGAACACCCACGTCCGCGCGTCCGCCCGCCGCCAGGACTGCGCCAGCGCCGGCGCCGCCGCCCCGTTCGCGTCCAGCGCCGTCAGCCCCTCGGTCACTCCGAGCCGGCTGAGCAGCGTCGCGTCGGCGCCGTAAGGGGAGAGCTTCTCGGCGGGCGGAAACGCGAGGGCGACCCGCAGCCGGGCGTCACCACCGGACTTGCCCGCCGACTCCCCACCACCACCGGAGGCGAAACAACCGGCGAGCAGGGGGAGGGCGAGGGCTGCGGCGAGGAGGCGGGTGGGGTGGAGGCGGGAGGGGGGACGGTGTGAGGGGCGGAGACGTGTGGGGTGGAGGATGCGCATGGCCTACCGGGGTGGGTTGGGGGTGTTCGGGGGATAGAGGGCTGGGGAGCTTAGGGGGGCGAGGGCTTGTGGGTGCCGGGGGTGGGGGCTCGGCTCAGGGAGCTTGCGGGTACGGGAGTTGGGGGCTCGGGAGGCTTGCGGGAGTCGGGGGTGAAGGTGCAGTCCAGGGAGCTTGCGGGTACGGGAGTTGGGGGCTCGGGAGGCTTGCGGGGGTCGGGGGTGAAGGTGCAGTTCAGGGGAGCTTGCGGGTGCCAGAGGTGGGGGCCGGGCCCAGGAGGGCGGGGGCCGGCCGGGCTGTGGCCGATGGGGAGCCGGCGGGGCTGTGGCCGACGGGGCTTCCTGTGCGGCGGTCGGGCTGTCGGGCCGGCCGGCGAGACTTCCCGCGCCGACCGGTTCGGGCTCGGCGGTCCGGAGCCCGGCGTCGGCAGGCCCCGAAGAGGCGGCGGCTGCCGTGCCCCGCCGTACCGGAACCGCCGGCACCGGAACCGCCCCGCCTCAGCCCACCCGGACCCCGGCGCCCCGCCCCACCGAAACCTCTGCCCCCCGCACCACCGGCGCCTCCGCCGCCCGCACCGCGTCGAACGGCACCTCGAAGTGGACGATGCCCTGTCCCCCCGCCTGCTCCCGTTCGTCGTGCACCACTTCGCCGAGCGAGCGCCAGAACCCCTCGGCGCCCTCCACCGACGGATCGGTGTGCAGGTACGCGGAGCGGTAGCCCCCGTCCGCCGCAGCGAACTCCAGCAGCTCGCCGACCAGCCGCCGCGCGAGCCCTCTGCGTCGGTGCTCGGGCCGGGTGTAGACGCGCCGCAGCTGCGCGGTGCTCCCCGACGGATATCTCAGCGCCAGCGCCAGCGGGTTCGGCGGATGCAGCGGCCCCCGCGCGTCCAGCGCGCCGGTCGCCACCACCTCGCCCGACCCGTCGACGGCCACCAGCAAGGTGTGCCGCGCCGGTACGAGATAGGCACCGGCCGGGTCGATGATGTCTCCATGCCACCGCGGCACGTACCCCGTACCGAAATCCCGGTACACCGTGTCCAGCATCACGGCACGGGCACTGTCGAGGTCCTCGGGGCCCGCAGGCCTTACGCAGTAGTCACGCACTTGCACATCATATGCATTTAGTACGAGACGGAGGTGGCGGCCTCCCATGAAGTGCCGGTCCCCCTGAAAGGGCCGGTTCCGAAAGCGCCCGCCGCCCCAGCTGTCCAGTTCCATAACTCCCCCGTTGATCGAGTGCCGGATCGTCCCGACACTCGACCAACGGACCGCCGAACGCCTGTTCTCCCGATTCCCCGACGACCACTCCATGGAGTGATCACCGGTCACCGGGTTGACCCGGCCCACCACAGCCGCAACCGCAACCGCAGCGGACCGAGTCGCCCCGTCCCCTACCCAGCCATCACCCCCAGGTCCCCCGGAGCCACCGCATACCCGGCAGGCCGAGCCATGAAGCTCCCCCTCCCCTGCGTCCGCCCCCGCAGCCGCCCCGCGTACCCGAACAGCGCCGCCAGCGGAACCGTCGCCGTGACGACGGCCGACCCGGCCCGCACCTCGGACCCGCTCACCCGCCCCCGCCGCGCGGCGAGATCCCCGAGCACCGCGCCGACGGCCCCCTCCGGAACGGTGACGGTGACCTCCGCGACCGGCTCCAGCAGCGCCATCCCGCAGCCCCGCAGCGCCTCCCGCAGCGCGAACCGCCCGGCCGTACGGAACGCCTGCTCGGACGAGTCCTTCACATGGGTCGCCCCGTCGGTCAGCGTGACCCGCAGCCCGGTGACCCGGTGCCCGCCGAGCGGCCCCTCGGCGAGGGCGGCACGGCAGCCGGCCTCGACCGCGCGGACGTACTCCTGCGGCACCCGCCCGCCGACGACCGCCGAACGGAACGCGAACTCACCTTCGTACGGCTCGACTTCGAGCACGACCTGGGCGAACTGCCCGGCCCCGCCGTCCTGTTTGACATGCCGGTACAGCACACCGGACACGCCCCGTACGACGGTCTCCCGGTAAGTCACCCTGGGCCGCCCGACGTTGACCTCCAACCCGGCGGCCAGGCGGATCTTCTCCACCGCGACCTCCAGGTGCAGCTCCCCCATCCCGGACAGCACGGTCTGCCCGGTCTCGGGATCGGTGCGCGCCGCCAACGAAGGGTCCTCCTCGGTCAGTTGGGCGAGAGCGGTCGCGAGCCGGCCGACGTCGGCGCGGCGCGCGGCCTCGACGGCCACCGACACGACGGGGTCGGGGACTCCGGGCGGCTCCAGGACCAGCGGCGCCCCGGGCGCGCACAAAGTCGCCCCGGCCCGCGCCGACTTGACCCCGACGAGGGCGACGATGTCCCCGGCGACGGCCCGTTCCAGCTGCTCGTGCCGGTCCGCCTGCACTCGCAGAATGCGCCCGACCCGCTCGGCACGCCCCGCACTCGCGTCCCACACCGTGTCCCCCTTCCCGACCGTCCCGGAGTAGACCCGCAGATACGTCAGCCGCCCGGCGGCGGTCACACTGACCTTGAACACCAGCCCGGCGAACGGGACTTCGAGGCCGGCGGGCCGGAACTCGACTCCGGCGGACGGGACTTCGGGATCGACGGACCGGAACTCCGCAGCTCCGGCGGACGAGGCTCCGGGACCGGCGGACCAGGACTCCCCGACTCCGGCGGACGAAGCTCCGGGACCGGCGGACCAGGACTCCCCGACTCCGGCGGACGAAGCTCCGGGACCGGCGGACCGAGACTCCCCGCTCACCACCGACGCACCCCGCACCGCCGGCACATCCACCGGCGACGGCAGATACGCCACCACCGCGTCCAGCAACGGCTCGACCCCCCGGTTCCGATAAGCGGACCCGCACAGCACGACCAACCCCTCACCGCTCAGCGTCAGTTCCCGCAGCGCGGCGGCCAACGTCGGCGCCGACAGCCCGTCTTGCGCGCAGAACTCCTCCAGCGCACCGGAGTGCCGTTCCGCGACGGCCTCCTCCAACAGCCGCCGCCGGCGCAGCACTTCAGCCCGCAGCTCCTCTGGGACATCGCCGGTGACACCGGTCTCCGCACCCTCGGCCCACGTCAGCGCACGCAGACGGACAAGGTCGACGACCCCCGTGAAGCCGCCCTCCCGGCCGATCGGCAACTGCACGACCAGCGGCGCCGGATGGAGCCGTTCCCTGATCGAGGCGACGGCCGCATCGAGGTCGGCGCCCGCGCGGTCGAGCTTGTTGACGAACGCGATCCTCGGCACACCGTGCCGGTCGGCCTGCCGCCACACGGACTCGCTCTGCGGCTCGACCCCGGCGACGGCGTCGAAGACGGCGACCGCGCCGTCGAGCACCCGAAGCGCCCGCTCGACCTCGTCGGCGAAGTCGACGTGGCCCGGTGTGTCGATGAGGTTCAGCCGGTGCCCGGCCCAGTCGCAACTGACCGCCGCGGCGAAGATGGTGATCCCCCGGTCGCGCTCCTGCGGGTCGAAGTCGGTGACGGTGGTGCCGTCATGGACCTCACCCCGCTTGTGCGTCGTCCCGGTGGCGTACAGGATCCGCTCGGTGACGGTGGTCTTGCCCGCGTCGACGTGGGCGAGGATGCCCAGATTGCGTACGGCGGTGAGGTGACGGTCGAAAACGTTGGCGCGCACGGCCTTTGGCCTTTCGAGGTGCGGTGAGGAAAACAGGCGGCGCGATGTACGGAATGCGGGCCCACTCCACAACTCCCCGTCAAGGCAAGCCTGTTCGGGCGATGTACGGAAAAGGGACCGAGTCAGCCGTTCCGGTGCCGGGCGCGCAGCGGGCACCGGACGGCCGGAGACACGAGGATCACCTCGTACCGGACACGAGGGGTCACGGCAGCGGTGTGCTCACGCATGGCCGACCCCTTCCCGAGTTCCGGTGACACGCGGCCTCAACTGGTGGGCGGCGTAACGACATCGGCCAATTTAGCGGGCGGCACGGATCACGTCACCCGGATATTCCCGAGCCGCCCAAGACACCAGCCACCCCGCATTCCCCAGCTGGCCAAACCATTTCCGAGCCGCCCGGGAAACCCCGCCTACCCCGCGTAAAAAGCCCTCCGCACCCGCAACAGCCAAGCTTCCACCGCCCGTTCGTCGGCCTCCTCCGGCAGCGCCGACCGCGCCGCCCCGAACGCCTCCTCATAGCGCCGCATCACCGGCACCGCCGCCTCAGGATCGGCGGCGACCTCCGCGCCGAAGCGGTGGTAGCTCTCCGGGTCCTCGACCCGCACGCTCAGCCGCCCGGTGCCGTACAGCTCAAGTCCCTGTTCGCACAGCCGCTTCAGATGCCGGGCGTGTTTGGCGGTGCGGCTGCGGGTGTCCGCCGAGAACGACCCGTCGCCCCGGCCCAGCAGCCGCCGGAACTGCTGCGTCGCGTACCCGAGATACGCCTCCCGCACTCGCCGCGCGCTCAGCAACTCACCCCGGATGCCGATGAGTTCGTCGCCCAGCGGGGTGCGGACCTCGTACAACTCGTCGGGCAGCCAGACGAGTTCCATGACCGTGGGGTTGCCGGCGAGGGCGAGGCGGCACCACTTGGCGGCCTCGTGCAGGGTGCGGTCGGGGGCCGTCGTGACGTACGACTCCTTCGGCCGGTTCAGCCCGTGCAGCGTCTCGGTGGGTGTGGCGAAAACGCCGAGCCGGTCGATGTCGGAGCCCTCGCGGGCGAGGCCGTAGGCCGTGGAGCCGACGACTCCGGACAGCAGGACGTTCCGGACGGCCATGCCGCACCCCCCGTTCCCTGTGGATCAGCCATCTGTACGGACGCAGGATGACACCCCCGCCACCCCTCCCACCTCCCCTTTTCCCGCCCTCGCCACGCAAACCGCGGACCCCGCCGCACAAATCGCAGGCCCTGCCGTGCGAACCGCGAGCCCCGCGACGCAAACCACCCCACCCCGCCACCCCCTGTGATCCTTGTCGCGGATGTGCGGCGAGTGAGCGCAGTGCCGTATGGGCAGTCAATCCCCACGGGCGAAAGGTTGGTGTCTTTCCTGTGGGGGATTCCGTGCGCGTGTGTCTGATCGGTGCGGGCCTGTCGGGGCTCGCGACGGCAAGGGCCCTCAAGGAGAAGGGCGTTGACTTCGTCTGCCTGGAGAAGGCGCCGGACGTCGGCGGGATCTGGCGGCAGCCGCAGGCGGGCGAGCGCGGCCCCGGCTATCTGTCGCTGCACCTCAACACGGCCAAGCAGCTGACCGGTTACACCGACTATCCGATGCCGGCCTCCTATCCGCTCTATCCCCGCCACTCCCAAGTCGCCGCCTATCTGCGCGCGTTCGCGGAGTGGGCCGACCTGCTCCCCCACATCGAGCTGGGCACGACCGTCGAGTCGGTGCGCCAGAAGGCCAACGGCACCTGGACGGTCGTCAGCAAAGGCCCCCAAGGCAAAGACGCCCAAAGCAAAGGCACCCAAAGCAAAGATCCCCAGGGCAAAGCCCCCCACAACACCTCCCGCACCCGCCGCTTCGACCACGTCATCGTCGCCTCCGGCCACAACGCCCAGCCCTCCATGCCCGCCCTCCCCCCCGGCGCCGACCGCTTCGAGGGCACGATCCTGCACGCCATGGACTACCGCGACGGAAGCGATTTCGCCGGCCGCAGCGTGGTCGTCGTAGGCCTCGGCGCCTCGGCCGTCGACATCGCCGCCGACCTCTCCCGGCACGCCGGGCGGACGGTCCTCTCGGTCCGCCGGGGCCTGCACCTGCTGCCCAAGCAGCTGTTCGGGATGTCGCTCGACGAGATCGCGGACGCGCCGTGGTGGACGGCGATGGAGCTGGAGGAGCAACGCCGCCTGATCGCCCAGGCGTTGCTGATCGCGCAGGGCAAGCTCGGCGACTACGGGCTGCCCGAGCCCGACCACCCCCTCTTCGCCTCGGCGGTCACGATCTCCGACGAGATCCTGAGCCGTATCCGGCACGGCGCGGTGACCCCGAAGCCCGCGCTCGACCGCCTCGACGGCAACCGGGCCGTCTTCGCCGACGGCACCTCCGTGACCGCCGACGCGATCGTCTACTGCACCGGCTACCGCATGGACTTCCCTTTCCTGCCCGCCGGTTGGCCCACCGGTCCGCAGGGCGCGGTCGAGCTGTACAAGCGGGTCGTGGCCGCCGACCGCCCCGGCCTCCACTTCACCGGCCTGGTCCGCCCGCTCGGCTCCATCACCCGCCTGGTCGAGGCCCAGTCCCGCTGGCTGGCCCGCGTCATCACCGGCGAGGCCACCCTCCCGCCCCCCGAGGTGATGCACAAGGAGATCGCGACCTACCTCGACGGCATAGCGGGCCAGTACGGCGACGCGGAGGGCTCCTCGACCCAGGTGGAGGTGGCGTCCTACTTGGCCGAACTCCGGGAGGAGTGACCGGAGTCGGCGGGACTCCCCCCAGCCCCACCCCCGGCTCACACCCCCGACGCCGCCCGAGGATACGTCGGCCGCCGCCGAGGCGGCCGCACCCCGTACGCCTCCGCCGACAGATACGTCGTGATCCTCGTCGGCCGCCCCTGCTGATGGACGAGCGCCAGGTACGCGATGAGCCCGGCCCCGTCCTCCGGCCGCCGCGAGGTCAGCGTGTCGACCGCGCGGTGCAGCGGCGCCGGGTCCATCCCGTGCCGCAGCAGGGCGCGTTCGGCGCGCATCAGGGCCTCGCCGTCGTGGCGCACGTAGTCGCGGACCGGGATGTGCAGGGTGAAGCCGCTGGGCCGGCCCGTGACCCCTTCCGTGAACGCGTGGCAGCTCAGCCCGGGCCGCCCGGTCAGCGGTACGTGCCGGCCGCGCCCCGCGAACGCCGTGTCGAACCCGGCGGCCAGCGCCAGGAACTCCTCGGCCTGCACGGCGCTCGCGCCGGACCCGGTGCGCGGCAGGGTGCCGGCGCGGGCGGCGGTGAGGTGGTCGTGACGCAGGTACACCTTGACGCGCGGGGTGGCCCAGTCACCGAGGTCGAGGGCGAGGAAGGGGTACCCGTCGGCGGCGGGCAGCTCCCCGAACGCCTGGCTGTGGCCGAGCCGTTGAAGCGCCTCGCGTACGGTGTCGGCGGCCCGGTGGGCGCCCCGCGCGGCGGGGTTGAGGTACGCCTTCACGGCCGGGATCCCCCCGGGCCGCAGCTCCAGCGCGATCCACAGCGCGAGCGGCCCCTGCGGATCATCGGGCAGGAACAGGTCCCGCACGGCGTCGAGTTGAGCGGTCCCGAACCCCCAGGTGCGCGCCATCTCCCGTACGGCGGCCAGCCCGGTACGTCCGTTCGCGGCCAAGTCGCGCTCCGCGCACCCCGGTTCGACCAGCACCCGCAGCGCGGGCGGCCGGTCCGGGAGGTACGACAGGGAGAACTCGACCGGCGTGTGGTCGTCGGAGAGGAAGGTCCGCGAGGGCGGCGCCGCGTCGAGCCGGCGCCCGGCGGCCGGGCCCAACGCCCGTACGAGGACGCCCGCGTAGCCGGTCGCGTCCGCCGCCGGGAGCCCCGCGACGTCGGACAGCCGCAGCAGCTGCCCGACGGTCAACGCACCCAGCGTGGGCACCCGTTCGACGGCCCGAGGCCGCGACTCCCCGACCGCTCGCGCCCTCATCGGCCCGCCCCCACCCGGGTGCGGACAAGAAGATACCCGCCCGATGGGGCGGGTATCTGGCGGCTCCGGCGGGGGAGCCGGGGTCGGAGGCGGGGGACGGCGGGACGTCCCCCGGTTATGCGGAAGCCACGGATCACCATGCCCATGACACACCTTTCGTCTCGTGAGCAACACGGATATCGTGCTGCTCACTACCCCCAGTGCTCACGCATCATGCGGGTACGACGAAGGCTGTGGATGTTGTGTGAATCACCCGCGCCGGAGTGGCGTCATCGCGCCGGGCAAGCGACTTCAGGTCAGAAAGGCGTCACCGCGTCAGCCAGTTGAGGAACTGGCTCCACACACCGCCCCGTTCCCGCCCGCCGCCGGCCGGCGCCGTCGGCTGCGCCGGAGTCTCCACCCGCGTCTGCGGAACGACCCGGCGCACCGGCTGCACCGGCGTGAAGCGGGCCGGCAGATTCGCGAGCGCCCGGTGGAAGGGACCGGGACGCCAGGTCAAGCTCTCCTCGGGGACGGCGAGTTCGACGTCCGGCAGTTCGTTGAGGAGGTTCTCGATGGCCGTGACGGCGATGTGCCGCGCGGGCTCCTTCGAGGGGCAGGCGTGCGGTCCCGCGCTCCACGCCAGGTGCGCGCGGTTGCTGCCGGCCTGCCGCGCGGCGGTGAGCGTCGGACCGGTGTTGGCGGCGGCGAAGCTGACCAGCAGCAGATCGCCCTCGGCCAGCCGCTCGCCCGCGAACTCCAGGTCACCGGACGGGTAGTGGGGGGCGTAGTTCGACATCGGCGGGTTCTCCCACAGCGTGTCGTCCATCGCCTCCTCGATCAGCCCGCCACCGCCGCCGTAGCGGTCGTGGGTGAGCAGCCGGTGCAGGGTGTTGCCGATGAGGTTGCGCAGCGGTTCCGCGCCCGCGCCCAGCAGCAGGGCGAGCTGGTGGACCATCTCCTCGTCGGTGAGCGCGGACTGATGCTGCATCAGCCAGGACGTGACGTCGTCGCCGGGCCGGGCCCGCTTGAGCGCGACGAGTTCGCCGATCGCCTGGAACAGCACCCCGGCGGCCTTCTCCGCGTTGACGCCGTCGAACATCCCGGAGATGCCGAACAGCACCCGGTCGCCGATGTCGGCGGGGCAGCCGAACAGCTCGTTGAAGACGAACAGCGGCAGCTGCTTGGCGTAGTCGCCGAGCAGATCCGCCGAACCCCGGGCGGAGAACTGGGAGATGAGGTAGTCGGAGATGCGCTCGGTGGACTGGCTCAGCTTGCGCGAGTCGACCCGGGCGAAGCTGTCGGTCACTGCCTGACGCAGCCTCAGATGTTCGGCGCCGTCGCTGAACATGCAGTTGGGGCGGTAGGCGAGCAGCGGGGCGACGGGGCTGTCGGGGGCGACCTTGCCCTCGTTGAAGGCCCGCCAGCGGCGCGCGTCCTTGCGGAACGAGCCCGCGTCCTGGAGGAGTTGGAGCGCCGCCGAGTAGTCGGTGACGAGGGTGGCCTCGACGCCGGGGGCCAGTTCGACCGGGGCGGTCGGGCCGTAGTGGCGCAGATAGCTGTAGTAGGACTGCGGATCGGCGGCGAACTCCGGCCCGTACAGCGGTACTCGGGCGCCCGAGTTGTGCGCCGGGCACCCCGGCGGGGGCACGGGGAGGGCGGAACGGTCTTCGGCCATGGCTGCCTGGTCTGCCTCTTCAGGTGAGCAAGTCGATAAAGGTGTTCGGAGCAACTCGGTGCGCGCGAGCCCTAGTTGGGGCTCGGCCTCACTGAGCCCGCGCCATCAGGAACTCGACCAGCGTGATCAACGCCTCCGCCGAGGACCGCTCGTCGCGCGCGTCGCAGGTGACGACCGGCGTGTCGGGCAGCAGATCGAGTGCCTCCCGCAACGCCTCCACCTCCCGCAGCGGACTGCCGTCGAAGTGGTTGACGGCGATCGCGTAGTCGAGGCCGTACCCCTCGATCAGATCGATGACGTTGAAGGAGTCGGCCAGCCGCTCGGGGTCGACCAGCACCAGCGCGCCGAGCGCGCCGCGCGCCATGTCCTCCCACATCTGCACGAACCGCTGCTGTCCGGGCGTACCGAACAGATAGAGCACGACGCGGTCGCTGATGGTGAGCCGGCCGAAGTCCATGGCGACGGTGGTGGTGGACTTGCCGGTGACACCCTTGAGGTCGTCGACGTCCTCGGCGGCCCGGGTCATCGTCTCCTCGGTGGTCAGCGGCTCGATCTCGGAGATCGCCCCGATGAACGTGGTCTTGCCCACCGCGAAGTGGCCGACCACGAGGATCTTGACGGCCGTCTGCTGCTCACCGCCGCGGACGTACGCCTTCTCATCCAAACTTGGCCCGGAGACCATTCAGCACCTCCTCCAGGATTTCCCGGTCGGCGACGGGCGCCCGCCGCACGGGCGGGCGGGTGACGAGATGACCGCCCTCGACCAGCGCGGCGAGGAGGATCTTCACGACGCCCAGGGGCAGTTGGGTGTGCCCGGCGATCTCGGCGACCGACAGGTAGCCGGCGTCGCAGATGTCCAGCAGGCTCTGTTCCTCGGGCGTCAGCCGCATCGGCCGGCGCCGGTCGCCGCCGGGGGCGGCGGTGACGAGGGTGATGAGCGCCAGCTGTGCCTCGTCGGGCAGTTCGCGGCCCCGGGTGATGACGTACGGTCGCACTAATTCCGGCGTCTGGGGTTCGAGTTCGCCGTATCCGGTCATCCTTGGACGCCGATGTTCTCGCGCGGCGGCGTGGTGAGCGCCTTGCCGAGCTGGCCGACGAGCTGCTGCATGCGGAAGGTGATGTCCTGCATGTCGACCTCGGGGCTGGCGGAGACGCCGAGGTAGGCGCCGGTGCCGGCGGAGATCAGGAAGACCCAGCCGCCGTCGAACTCGACGAGGGTCTGGCGCCACTGCTGGGAGGAGTCCTCGCAGAAGAAGGCGAGCGAGCGGCTGAGCGACTGCACCCCGCTCATCGCGGCGGCCACCCGGTCGGCGTTGTCCTTGTCGAACTCCGTCGTCCGGGCCATCAGCAGCCCGTCGGCGGATATCAGGACGGCGTGCAGGGCCCCGGGGATCTCCAGGGCGCTGTCAAGCATCCATGACAGGTCGTTCACGAGACATCATGCCCTTCGCTGCTCGTCTGGTCTCCCTCGCCCTGGCCGGTGCGGCCGGACTGCGTGCCGCGCTGGAAAGCGCCCATGATGGCGGCGGTCTCCGCGCCGGAGCGGGAGCGGCCCGCGGCGGTCGGTGCCTCGGCGCCGCCGGGGACGATCGCCATCGGCCGCTTGCGGCGCCGCTTGGGCAGTCCGTCGGCGGTGGTGCCGGTGGGCAGCGGGGTGGCGGCCTCGGCGTCGTAGCCGTCGAAGGGGTCCGCGGCGCGGCTCGGGGCGCTGACGGCGGGGATGACCGGCGCCGGCTCCTTCTGCTGGGGTGCGGTGGTGAGGAGGTCGTGCGGGAGGAGGACGACGGCGCGGACGCCGCCGTAGGGGGAGGTGGAGTCGACGGACACCTCGAAGCCGAACCGCTCGCTGAGCACGCCGATCACGGCGAACCCGAACTGCGGCGGATTGCCGAGCGCCGCGACGCCGTGCACCCGGTCGCTGGAAAGGAGTTTCTCCGCCTTCGCGCGTTCCTCGTCGTTCATACCGACGCCCGCGTCGTCGACGACGATGCAGATTCCCTTGGGCACGGTGCGGATATTGATTTCCACGACGGTGTCCGGGCTGGAATAGCTGGTCGCGTTGTCGAGGATTTCCGCGAGCGCCAGCGCGACCGGTTCGACGGCCCGGCTGGTGATTCCGAAATCGACCTGCGAGAGAATCTCGACCCGCCGGTAATGCCGTACGCGGCCCTGAGCGCTGCGTACGACGTCGTAGACCGAGGCGGTGTCGCGCTGCCGGCCGAGCCAGCCGTCGCAGAGCACGGCGATGGACTGGGCGCGCCGGCCGAACTGGGAGTTGGTGTGGTCGATCTCCAGCAGGTCCTGGAGGATGACCGAGTCGCCGTACTTGCTCTGCAAACGGGAGACGATGAGCTGCTGTTCCGCGGCGAGGCCCTGAAGGGTGCGCATCGCGGATTTCAGTACGGTCTTGGTCGCTTCCTCGGCGCGGTCCTGGGCCGCCTCGACGGATTGCGTGTACTGGTTCTCCAGCTCCGAATAGTGCGTCTTGAGCCCGGTGACCTCCTGGCGCAGGGCCCGCGTCATCCGGCGAAGCCGCACAATTATCGCCACGGCGAGGATCACCAGGACAAGGAGAGCCCAAAGGGCCGGGTTCTCTATGTAATGCGTCATAAGACTCTCTTCAGGCGACTGACGGCCCCTACAAGCGCCGTGATCGTATCACCGCAAGAACCGCTCAATGACCGCCAAACATCTGACCAGTTATGAACATTGACGGTCAGTCAGTTCGGGGCCGGAGGCCGCCGATGACTTGTCGACAAGCCGCCGAAGAGAGAGTCACTGCACCCGCGCCCGCGCCGGGCTCGCGAGGCCGAGCCGCTCCAGGAACCGCTCCAGCGTGAACGCCGCCATCCCCAGCGCCACCGCGTTCCCCGGCACCGGCGACGCCCGCACCGTCAGCCCCGGCAGCGACCCGGGCAGCACATGCCGGGGCAGCTCCTCCACCACGGCCGGGACCAGCCACTCGGCCAGCGCGCACGACATCCAGCCGGTGAGCGTCACCGTCGGCACGTTCAGCAGATTGACCAGATCCGCGAGCCCCGCGGCCAGATAACGCGCGGTGCGCACGAGGAGTTCCCGCACCGCCGGATCACCGGCCGCGAGCCCTTCGGCGACGGCGGCCACGAAGTCCCGCTGCCCCCCGCCCCGCAGCAGCGCCGGGTGCCCGGGCGCGATCGCGGTGAGCGTCGCCGCGAGGCCCGCCGCGCCGACGTACGCCTCGACGCAGCCGCGCCGCCCGCAGCGGCAGGGGCGGCCGTCGAGTTCGAGGAGCGTGTGCCCCCACTCCCCCGCGTTGTTGGTGGCCCCCCGGATCAGCGAGCCGTCGAGCGCGAGCCCCGCGCCCACGCCCGTACCGAGGTTGACGACGGCCATGCTGTCGACCCCGCGCCCCACCCCGAACCACATCTCCGAAAGCGCCACCGCCTTCAGCGGGTTGTCGACATGGACCGGCAACTCCAGCCGGGCGGCGAGCAGTTCCTCGATATGTACGTCGTGCCAGTCCCAGTTGGGCGCGAACACCGAGACGCCCGCGCCCGGATGGACATGGCCCGGCATGCTCACCCCGACGCCGACGATCCGCTCCCGCCCGCAGCCGCCGGCGGTGACGGCCTGCTGGATCGCGGTGACGACGCCGTCGACGACGTACCCCTGCCCGTTGTCGTGCTCGTCCAGCGCCACCTCGCCCTGGCCGAGGACGCCCAGGGCGAGGTCGTACACCGTCGCGGCGACGTACGTCTCGGCGACGTCCACCCCGACGAGGCGGCCCCGGCCGGGGTCGATCGCGAGGCGGTCGTAGGGGCGGCCGACGCCGGTGCGCTCCTTCGCCGCGATGGTGAGGACCCCCTCCGACAGGAACTCGCCGACCAGGGTCGTCACCGTCGCCTGGCTCAGCCCCGTGTGCCGGGCCAGCTCCTGCCGGGAGGAGGGGCCGAGGTCGAACAGCGCGTGCAGCACCTCGAAACGGTTCTCGCTGCGGACGTCCCGTGCCGTGTGCCGCGCCACGCGTGCTCCCTCATTCTGTTGTCGCAGGCTCCAGCGTCAGCGTACGGAGCTCCGGCTTGCCGCGCCCCTCAATTCCCCGCACCAGCAAGGTGATTGACCCCGGCCAGCCGTCCGGCACCCACAGCGCGTCCGGGTCCCCGCCGGAGAAGTCGGGCCGCTCCCCGGCCCAGACCCGCCCGAGGCACTCCCCGCCGGCCCACCCGGTGATCCGCACCTGAGAGGCGTCGAACCTGATCAACCGCCCTTCCTGGTCCGGGAGTTCGAAGTCGACCCAGGCCTCCTCCCCCGGCGCGAGCGCCAACGGCAGCCGCACGGCCTCCGAAAGACCCCGCTCCCCCGCGAACTCCGTGAGCAGCACGTCGTCTTGGACGGCGCACACCCACTCCTCGACGGGTTCGAGCCCGAGCAGCCGCGCCCGCAGCCCCGGACCGCTCGGGTGATGCGGCAGCGTGACCGCGATCTCGTGCGTCCCCGGCGGGAGCGGCAGCCACGGATTCTCGGCGTGCAAAGTCTGCGGCTCACCCCCGTCGACGCTCACCCGCAGCGGCTCCACGACCCCTTGCACCTGCAACGCGGACTCGGTCACGACGGCCACGGTCCGGGTATAGGTGACGGGCACCCCGACCCGCGTACTGCTCCACCCGCCGAGCGTCCGCAGCGGCGCGGGCGCGCCCGTCCAATGCCCGCCGACGGTCCACAAGGCGGACACATCGACCGCACCGCGGACCTTCCACAGCCGCCCGAGCCCCCGCAGCGCCCCGAGCCGCAACGCGGGCAGCCGGGCGTCGTCGAAGTTGGCGTGCCCCCATGTCTCCACGACGGCCTCGACGCGGACGCCCCCTTCCAGCTCCCGCACATCGATGCCGCGAGCGGCCCCGAACCCGGCGATCGTGGGCTGCACGCGCCCGCCGATGGTCAGGTCCACGATGTCGGCGGCCCCGGTCAGCAGCAGCTCGTCGACGCCGGTCAGCTCGACGGTGGCCCGATAGACACCGCGCCCCCGGTACACGCCGAGCGCTTCGAGCGCGGGCGGGGAGGGGTGGGCGCCGGCGTCCTTCTCGGGCGCGGAGTCCGCACGGCGGCGCACTTCTTGTACGACGACCGGCGCGGGGGCGTCTTTTTCGGCGGCCCCTTCTTCATGGGCCCCGGCCGCCTCGGCCGACGACAGGACAGAAACCGTTGCTCCAGCAATCTCCGCCCGCCCGGAGACGGGGACGACGACACTCTCGTCACCGATCACGACCGTCACGGGAACCTCGGAGGCGAACGTCAGCCTGCCGTCACCGGCCGCGATCAGATCGGCGGAGGCGAGGGTCAGAGTGGCGTCGATACCCCAGGAGTTGAGAGGAACCCCGAGCGCCATCAAGGGGCAGGAGTCGGGGGCGACGGCGACCGGTGTACCGTCGATGACGGCCGTGCCGGGCGCGCTCCCCAGATGCGGTACGGCGACGAGCCGGCCGCCTCCTTCGAGGTCCAGCGCCGCCGGGGTCGTACTGGTCGTGAAGTCGCTCTCGATGCGCGGGAGTTGGCTGCTCGGCGCGGCGAGGGCGAGGCGGTCGCCCCAGGTGTCGACGAGCTGCGCGAGCAGTTTGGCCTCGGTGAACTCGGGGCGTTCGGCGCCGGTCGAGGAGACGTAGCCGCCGAAGTCGTAGCCGTGGCTCATGAAGTTGCCGGGGCGGCCCCAGTTGCCGGTCGACGGGGTGTAGCCGAAGTTCCAGCCGGACGCCTGGAGATAGGGCGCGATCAGCTTGGCCCCGCTCGCGAGCAGCCGGCGCAGGGTGCGGTGCCGCCGGTTGGTCTCGGTGACCAGCAGCGGGGTGTCCCGCTGGGCCAACAGGTCGGCGTAGCGCAGGACTTCGGGCTCGATGTCCGGGGAGTCGTCGTCGGGGTAGAAGTTGCAGGCCGGGACGACCAGGGGTACGTCGCCGGTGGCGCCGCTGATGTCGCCCTGCCCGGAGCAGGCGATGAGCGGGACGGTGATGCCGTGGGCCAGCGCCATGTCGCGCAGCGCCGTCACGTACCCAGTGCGGTCACGGCAGTCGAAGAAGTCCAGCTCGTTCTCCAGCTGCACCATGACGACCGCGCCGCCCGCCGGGTACTGCCGCTCGGCGAGCAGCGGGAGCGCCCGGTCGTACCAGGCGGCGACCTGCCCCAGATAGCGCGGCTCGTTCTGACGGACCCTCAACTCCCGGTCCAGGCCCAGCCATGCGGGCAGGGCGCCGCCGTCCCACTCGGAGCAGATGTAGGGGCCGGGGCGGGCGATGACGTACAGGCCCGCCTCGTGGGCGAGGTCGAGGAAGGCGGCGACATCCCGGCGGCCCTCGAACGACCAGTCGCCCGGGGCGAGTTCGTGGAAGTTCCAGGGGAGGTAGACGTCGATGCACGTGTATCCGGAGGCCTTCACCTGCGCGAGGCGGGCGCGCCACTGCTCGCGGGGGAGGCGGAAGTAGAAGAGGGAGGCGCACAGAAGAGTGCGGGGGCGGCCGTCGATCCAGACCGCCCGGCCGTCCAGCCGGACGGCTTCCTCGGTGGTCAATGTCGTTGCAGAACTGGTCACTTGACTCCCGCGCTTCCGCCGCTGATGTCCATCTCGTAAAGGTACTTCTGCCCGATGTAGTAGACGACGATCATCGGTACGGCGAGCAGGATGGAGCCGACCATCACGAGGTTCCACGGCGGGGCCTGCATGGCGGCCGAGGTGCTGGTGATGTACTGCACGCCGAGCGCGAGCGGCATCTTGGACTCGTCGTTGAGGTAGATGAGGGGGCCCATGAAGTCGCCCCAGGTGTGGGTGAGGGTGAAGATGCCGATCGCGATCAGGACCGGGCGCAGCATCGGGAACATGATGCGCCGGTAGATCCCGAAGAAGCCGAGCCCGTCCATCATGGCCGCCTCGTCGAGCGTGCTGGGCAGCCGGGAGACGAACTGCCGTACCAGGAAGACGTTGAAGGCGTTGGAGAAGAAGTTCGGCACGATCAGCGGGAGGTAGGTGTTCACCCAGCCGAGGTCCCGGAAGAGGATGAACTGGGGGATCATCGTGATCTGTGTCGGGATCATCATCGTGGCGATGACGACGAGGAAGACCGCGTTCTTGCCGGGGGCGCGCAGCCGGGCGAAGGCGTAGCCGACGAGTCCGCTGGAGAGGACCTGGCCGGCGACCGAGAAGAGCGAGATGAGCACGGAGTTGAGCAGGAACGTGCCCATCGGCAGCTCGGTGCCGAAGACCCGGGTGAAGTTCTCCCAGTGGAACTCGCGCGGGATGACGGTGAAGGTGTTCGCGTTGACGGTCGCGTCGCTGGAGAGGGCGATGGAGCCGACGAAGACGAGCGGGGTGGAAAGGATCGCGGCGACGATGATCAGGGTGCCGTAGGTGAACGGGGTCGCGCGGAACGCCCGTACGGCGGGCCTCTCCTGACGTTTCATCAGTTTTCTGGGCTCGGGAGCCGTGTCCGTGCCGGGCGGGGCGGCGGTGAGCAGGCCGGCCATCACTTCACCTCGGTTTCGTAGAAGACCCAGCGCCGGGCGGAGCGGAAGGCGAGCACCGTGAAGACCATGATCACGGCGAACAGCAGCCAGGAGATCGCCGAGGCGTATCCCATGTGGTAGAAGCCGAAGGCCTGGTCGAACAGGAGCGGGACCATGGTCTGGGCCGCGTCGTAGGCAGCCGCGTTGCTCTTCGGGGTGAGGATGTAGACCTGGGAGAACACCTGGAACGCGCCGATCAGGCCCATGATCAGGTTGAAGAAGATGATGGGCGTCAGATGGGGCAGGGTGATGCTCCAGAACTGCCGGGTGGCGCCGGCGCCGTCGACCTCGGCGGCCTCGTACAGCTCTTTCGGGATGCCCTTCATCGCGGCGAGCAGCAGGACGGTCGCGCTGCCCGCGCCCCACACCGACATCAGGATGAGGGCGGGTTTGACCCAGGGGCCGTCGATCAGCCAGGCGGGTCCGGAGATGCCGAACAGGCCGAGGAAGTCGTTGATCGGTCCCGAGGGCGCCAGCACCATCTTGAAGATCATGGCGGTGGCGACGAGCGGGACGAGGGTGGGCAGGTAGATCAGGGTGCGGAACAACTTCCGTGCTCTGACCTGCTTGTTGAGGAGGTTCGCGAGCCAGAGGCCGAGGACCAGGCCGAGCGGGACCGAAATGGCCGCGTAGTAGAAGGTGTTCCAGAGGGCTTTCCAGAACGCCGGGTCGTCGGTGAGGAGTTTGGTGTAGTTCGCGAGGCCGACCCACTTCGGCGGGGTGAAGGAGTCCCAGTCGGTGAGGGAGTAGTAGACCGACGCGATCATCGGGCCGAGGAGGAAGACGAGGAAGCCGATGATCCAGGGGGAGACGAAGAGGTAGAAGGCGAGGGCCTCACGCCGGCGGCGCTTGGAAGTGCCTTGTTTCTTCAGGGGTGTTGAGGTTCTTTCGGGGATCGCCATGGCCGGTCATCCCGCGGACTTGATGATGGACTCAAGGTTCTTCTGGAGCGCGGTGAGGACCTTCTTGGCGCTGGTCTCCTTGCCGAGCCAGAAGTCCGCGAGCCCGCTCTCGATGGCGGCCTGCATCTCGTTCCACTCGGGGATGAAGGGCGCGCGGAAGACGAACTCGCTGGACTCGGCGAACACCCCCATGTCCACTTGGGTCTTCATCCACGCGGGCTTCAGGAACGCGTCGCTCTTCTGGACCTCCAGGTTGGCGGGGACGTCCTGGCCGGAGGAGATGATCTCCTTCTGGGCGTCGGCGGAGGTGAGGAAGTCGATGGCCTTGAAGGCGTTCTCGGACTGCTTCGAGGTGCGGGAGATGGCGAGGCCGCTGCCGAACGCGGAGACCGCCTGCTTCTTGCCGCGCCACATCGGGGCGATGTCCCAGCCGAACGTGGTGGTCGTCAGGCCGGCGATGGCCCAGAAGCCGGTCGCGTTGACGGCGACCTTCTGGTTGGCGAAGGCCTGGTCGCCGCCGATGTCGGCGCCCATGTCGGCGTAGTCCTTGGCGCTGGGCACGACCTTGTGCTTGAAGACCAGGTCACCGGCCCACTGGAGGGCCTCGACCGCCGCGTCGCTGGCGACGGCGGGCCGGCCGCTGTCGTCGATGATCTGGCCGCCGTTCTGGTAGACGAAGCTCCACCACTGCGGCCACCAGCCGGCGCCGCCGTAGCCCCACTGTTTGCCGGGGACGGTGAGTTCCTTGAACGCGGCGAGCGCGTCGTCCCAAGTCCAGTCCGCCGTAGGGGCCTTGATGCCCTTCTTCGCGAACAGCTCCTTGTTGTAGTACACGATCATCGCGCCGGAGCGGTCCGGGATCGCGTACTTCTTGTCCTGATAGGAGTAGATGTCCCCGACCGGCCCGAAGCGCTGCGTGGTGTCGAGGGACGCCTTCTTCGCGAGGTCGTCCAGGGGCAGCAACTGGTTCTTGCTGGCATAGGTGTTGACGCTCTCGGCCACCTGCATGATGTCGGGCCCGTTGCCGCCCGCGATCATCGTCTGGACCTTCTGCGGGTACGAGTCGCTGGGGATGAGCTGGAGTTTCACCTTCAGCTCCGGGTACTTCTTGACGAGCGCGTCGATCCGCGCCTGGTACGCCTTGCGGTCCGGGTCGCCGCCCCACACCGTCATCACCAGCGGGCCACTGCCGGAGCCGCCCGCAGAGGTCCCGCACGCGGTGAGCGTGACGACCCCCGCCGCCGCGCCGAGCCCGAGGAACCCTCGGCGCGACATCCGAAATCTGTCAACTGGCATGACTCATCCCCTGGTTGAGGTGTGCGAACGCACAGACGGAGCGTTCCGATCAGCCAGCCGCGGCTTTGCGTGGCGGTTAAATTAACCCTCGATCAAAACTGGCCACAAGACCTTGTTTCGCATGAGTTTCGGGGGGGCTTCGGGGGGGCTCGCTTCGGGGGGCCGCCTCGGGGGGGCTCACTTCAGGGGGACCGCCTCGGGGGGCTCGCTTCGGGGCGCTCGCTTCGGGGCGCTCGCCTCGGGGGGCTTGCTTCGGGGGGCCGCCTCGGGGGGGCTTACTTCAGGGGGACCGCTTCGGGGCGCTCGCTTCGGGCTGAGCGGAGGGAAGGGTCATCGGTACGTCCTCGGTGGGCTCGCCTTCCACGCTCGGCTGAGGGAGTTGTCCCAAGCGCCGTCCCGGTCGAAGCCGGCGGCCCGGCAGCCGCGGGACATCTGCGCCCCGGCGATGTGGCGCCAGGCGGCGTCCCCGATACGGGCTATGGCGTGACCGCAGTGCCGGCAGGCCGCGTGCCCCATCAACTCACCGGCCAGCCGCTCGACTTGCGCGGCGCGGTCGGCCGCCTCCTCCTGGATGCCCCGCAGCACCTCCTCGGCGCCGGAGACCCCCGCCGATCCGATGAGTTCGCGCACGAGCGCCGCCGCTTCGATCGCGATGTCCGCCCGCCGGGCGGCGTCGACCAGGCTCTCCGCATGGCTGCCGGCGGGCGACTTGTACGCCGTCCGTTCCGCCAGACCGACCGCCGGAAGACCCGACGCCGCCGGCCGGTCATCACCGGCCTCGTGTTCCGCGGCTTTGTCCCTCAGTCGCTTACGCGCCATCTCGAAAGCCCACGCCTCGGTGGACGCCTTCTTGGGGACATTGAAATGAGTGCTCGTCGCCTCGTCCATCACCGTGTGGAACTCCGCCATCAGCGCTCCCCAATGGTCGCCGCCGGTGAAGTCCTCCGGGCACCAGCCGTAATGCCGCACGAGTTCGTCATGGACCCGGTCGAAATGACGCAGACTCTTCCGTACCGGCCCGGACGTGTCGACGCGAAGGCCGACACTTTCCATTCTGGCCAGCGTCTCCGGATCCACACCGTCCCACTTCATATGGCCGTCGCGCCGGCAGGCGTAATCCACCCAGGACCAGAACGCCTCGGCGTCCGCCACGTCGGGTGCCTCACGGTGATGGCGCGGGCAGAGGAGGGCGAAATTGCGGACGTCGTTGGAACCGCCGAGCGACCCCGGGACCACATGGGCCCTTTCCACGGGCGTCTGCCAGCAGATCAGGCAGATCGGCTCAGCGAGGCCGAGGTAGTCGGCGATGGCCCGAACCGGAGGCCGCGACCGGCGCGGATCGGGGTCGCCGTCCCTGTTCCGCACGCGTAACTCACGGTGGTCGTAGCCGTGTTCGCGGCCAGGGTCGCGTATATGAAGGACGTCGGGTATGTCCTCGCGCTGCGGCTCACGGTTCCTCATGCGGTAGAGCGGTGTGCTGATTTCCGTGAGATACGGGCCGAGGAACTCCAGCAGGAACTCACGGATGATCTCCAGGGCATCGGCGTCATATCCACCGGCGGCGTTGCGGTGTCCTTGGATGTCCAGGTAGAGGTGACGGGGGGTGCCGGGGCTCGTCGCCGCAGCCTTCTGGAGGATCGAGAAAAGACGGGTGGCGCACTTGGTGAAGTCCTCTTCGACCCGCATGTCGTGATACAGCGCGACGGCCTTGGGCTCTCCTGCGGTTGCTTCCATGAATGCACAGTAAGTGCCGCCACTGACAACGCGGGGATTCGCTCCGCCGTTGGTCACCCGCTTGGTCACGCCGCACCCCGAGAAACAGAAAGACCCCAGATTGACTGGGGTCTCTGCTGGTGTCCGAGGGGGGACTTGAACCCCCACGCCCGATAAAGGGCACTAGCACCTCAAGCTAGCGCGTCTGCCATTCCGCCACCCGGACAAGGTGTCTGTCGTTCGCGGGGTGTTCCCCGCGGCGACATGGACAACAATACCAAGGTTTCGGAGTGCGTTTCACCTACGTATCCGCAGGCCGGGGGCGGTGGCCACGGTGCGTGACCGAACGGTCACAGGAGGCCTTCCGGGCCCGGCTCAGCACCAGTTCAGGCGCCCCATCCCGCTCGGGGGCGGTGAATCCGGCGAGGCAGGCGACGACGGGTTTGCCGATGCGGCCGGAGGCCCGCCCCTCCGCGTCCCCGCCGATCTCCCCGACGACCGCAAGCATCCGGTGAGCGCGCTTCATGCCCTCGGCGCCGGTCACGCGCTCCGCCGGATCAGCCAGACCCCACCGAAGAGCCCCCAACACCCCTGCCCGAGACCGGTGTTGTCGTCAAGAGCGACCTCACCGCAGAACGCCAAGATCCGGCCCTCCTGATCACGCGCGAGCGGATTCCATCCCGACGAGGAGTGCACCCGCACCGACGAACACTCGCCACAGCCTCACCGGAACGTCACCGACGCCCGCCAAAAGCTCTGCCGCCCCAGCGACCCCACCGGCCGCCAGGCCGGACACCAGGCGTACGTCGCCCGCTTCACCCCCGCCGCCGGCCTCCACCTGGACTTTCACCACCGCCCGACCACCGAACCGACACCCGATCCTCCCTGCCCCTTCAGGCGAGTTGGCGGCCTCAGTGCGCGACACGACGACGCCGCACCCCCCGAAGAGCCACCCCGCACAGACCCCTTCCGGCCCCCGGAACCCGGATGTCCGAAACTGCCGCACACCCTCTGGACACCATCCGCCGGATGCGGGATAACAAGCCTCATACAGTAATTCGTCGACTGTATGCAATCTACGGCATACGCCCTTCCCACCCCGTACGAAGGAACAGATTCCGCATGCCCGAGGACATTCAGGACACGGTTTCCGGCGGCCACCTCGTCGCCAAGGCGCTCAAGGCCGAGGGCGTCGACCGCATCTACACCCTGTGCGGCGGCCACATCATCGACATCTACGACGGCTGCGTCGACGAGGGGATAGAGGTCGTCGACGTCCGCCATGAGCAGGTCGCCGCCCACGCGGCCGACGGCTACGCGCGGCTGACGGGCAAGCCGGGCTGCGCGGTCGTCACCGCCGGACCGGGCACGACCGACGCGGTGACCGGCGTCGCGAACGCCTTCCGCGCGGAGTCGCCGATGCTGCTGATCGGCGGCCAAGGGGCGCTCACCCAGCACAAGATGGGCTCGCTCCAGGATCTGCCGCACGTCGACATGATGGCGCCGATCACGAAGTTCGCGGCGACCGTGCCGGACACCGCGCGCGCGGCGGACATGGTGTCGATGGCGTTCCGCGAGTGCTACCACGGCGCCCCCGGACCGTCCTTCCTGGAGATCCCGCGCGACGTCCTGGACGCGCGCGTGCCGGTGGACAAGGCGCGGGTGCCGAAGCCGGGCGCCTACCGCGCCTCGACCCGCTCGGCCGGTGACCCCGAGGCGGTCGAGAAGCTCGCCGACCTGCTGGTGCACGCCCGCAAGCCGGCGATCCTGCTGGGCAGCCAGGTGTGGACGACCCGGGGCACCGACGCGGCGATCGACCTCGTGCGCACCCTGAACGTCCCGGCGTACATGAACGGCGCGGGGCGCGGCACGCTGCCGCCGGGCGATCCGCACCACTTCCAGCTGTCGCGGCGCTACGCCTTCTCGAACGCCGACGTCATCGTGATCGTCGGGACCCCGTTCGACTTCCGCATGGGTTACGGCAAGCGGCTGTCGCCGGACGCGACGGTCGTGCAGATCGACCTGGACTACCGCACCGTCGGCAAGAACCGGGACGTCGACCTGGGGATCGTCGGCGACGCGGGGCTGGTCCTCGCCTCGGTGGCCGAGGCGGCGTCCGGGCGGCTGAACGGGGGCGCGGCGCTGCGCAAGGAGTGGCTGGACGAGCTGCGCGCGGTGGAGCAGGCGGCGCTCGACAAGCGGCTGCCGCAGCTGCGTTCGGACGCCTCGCCGATCCACCCGTACCGGCTGGTCAGCGAGATCAACGACTTCCTCACCGAGGACTCGATCTACATCGGGGACGGCGGCGACATCGTGACGTTCTCCGGGCAGGTCGTCCAGCCCAAGTCGCCCGGGCACTGGATGGACCCGGGGCCGCTGGGCACCCTGGGCGTCGGTGTCCCCTTCGTGCTCGCCGCGAAGCAGGCCCGGCCCGACAAGGAGGTCGTCGCGCTCTTCGGGGACGGCGCGTTCTCCCTGACCGGCTGGGACTTCGAGACCCTGGTCCGCTACGACCTGCCGTTCGTCGGCATCGTCGGCAACAACTCCTCGATGAACCAGATCCGTTACGGCCAGGCCCGCAAGTACGGCCAGGAGCGCGAGCGGGTCGGCAACACCCTCGGGGACGTCCACTACGACCAGTTCGCGCGGATGCTCGGCGGCTACGGCGAGGAGGTCCGCGACCCCGCCGACATCGGGCCGGCGCTCCAGCGGGCGCGGGAGTCGGGCAAGCCGTCGCTGATCAACGTCTGGGTCGACCCGGACGCGTACGCCCCCGGAACCATGAACCAGACCATGTACAAGTGAGGGGACGGCCATGACCACCAGGGCACTTGAGGGCATCCGCGTCCTCGACATGACCCACGTCCAGTCCGGCCCCTCGGCGACCCAGCTGCTGGCCTGGCTCGGCGCGGACGTGGTGAAGCTGGAGGCGCCGACCGGGGACATCACGCGCGGGCAGCTGCGTGACCTGCCGGACGCCGACTCGCTGTACTTCACGATGCTGAACTGCAACAAGCGCAGCATCACCCTCAACACCAAGACCGCGCGCGGCAAGGAGCTGCTGACCGAGCTGATCCGGCGCTCGGACGTCATGGTCGAGAACTTCGGCCCGGGCGCGGTGGACCGGATGGGGTTCACCTGGGAACGCATCAAGGAGATCAATCCACGCATCGTCTACGCCTCCATCAAGGGGTTCGGGGACGGTCCGTACACCGACTTCAAGGCCTATGAGGTCGTCGCCCAGGCGATGGGCGGGTCGATGTCGACCACCGGTTTCGAGGACGGGCCGCCGCTGGCGACGGGAGCCCAGATCGGGGACTCGGGGACGGGGGTCCACGCCGTGGCGGGGATTCTCGCTGCGTTGTTCCAGCGCGAGAAAACCGGGCGAGGTCAGCGGGTCAACGTGGCCATGCAGCACGCTGTACTCAACCTGTGCCGGGTGAAGCTGAGGGACCAGCAGCGCCTGGCACGAGGGCCGCTCTCTGAATACCCCAACGACGACTTCGGCACCGAAGTTCCCCGCTCCGGAAACGCGTCCGGCGGGGGCCAGCCGGGGTGGGCGGTGAAGTGCGCGCCGGGCGGGCCGAACGACTACGTGTACGTGATCGTGCAGCCCGTCGGCTGGCGGCCGATCGCCGAGCTGATCGGGCGGCCGGAGCTGGCCGACGACCCCGAGTGGGCGACCCCGAAGGCGCGGCTGCCGAAGCTGAACAAGATGTTCCAGCTGATCGAGGAGTGGTCGTCGACGCTGCCCAAGTGGGAGGTCCTGGAGCAGCTGAACGGCCGGGGCGTCCCGTGCGGGCCGATCCTGTCGACCAAGGAGATCATCGAGGACGAGTCGCTCGTCGCCAACGAGATGATCGTCCGGGTCCCCCATCCGCGGCGCGGTGAGTTCGTGACCGTCGGCAGCCCGCTGAAGCTGTCCGACTCGCCCGTGGAGGTGAGCAGTTCACCGCTGCTCGGTGAGCACAACGACGAGATCTACACCGGCGAGCTGGGCCTTCGGCCCGAGGAGCTGGTCCTGCTGAAGTCGGACGGGGTGATCTGAGGTGATGGCCGAGGACAGGACTGCGGTGGTGCGGGCGGTGCTGGACACCGTGCGCGCCGAGGGGCGGACGGCGCTGACGGCGCCGGAGGGCAAGACGGTCGCCGACGCGTACGGGATCGCCGTACCGGGCGAGGAGATCGCGCGGGACGTCGAGGAGGCGGTGGCCGCCGCCGCGCGGTTCGGCGGGCCCGTCGTCATGAAGATCGTCTCGCCGGACATCCTGCACAAGACGGAGGCCGGCGGGGTCGTCGTCGGGGTCGAGGGGGCCGCCGCCGTACGGGAGGCGTTCCACGGGATCGTCGACAACGCGCGCGCGTACCGTGCGGACGCGCGCATCGAAGGGGTGCAGGTCCAGGAACTGCTGCCGCAGGGGCAGGAGGTGATCGTCGGGGCGGTCACCGATCCGACGTTCGGGAAGGTCGTGGCGTTCGGGCTCGGCGGGGTGCTCGTCGAGGTCCTCAAGGACGTCACGTTCCGGCTGGCCCCGGTGAGCGCCGAGGAGGCGCTCGGGATGCTGGACTCGATCCGCGCGGCGGAGGTGCTGCGCGGGGTGCGCGGGCGGCCCGGCGTGGACCGGTGGGCCGTCGCCGAGCAGATCCGGCGGGTGTCCCGACTGGTCGCGGACTTCCCGGAGATCGCCGAGGTGGACCTCAACCCGGTGATCGCGACCCCGGAGGGCGCCCTGGCCGCCGACATCCGGATCATCCTCTCCGGGGCGCCGGTGAAGGAGCGGCGCCGCTACACGCGCGCGGAGATCCTCGCCTCGATGCGGCGGCTGATGCAGCCCCGCGCGGTCGCGGTGATCGGGGCCTCCAACGAGCAGGGCAAGATCGGCAACTCGGTGATGCGCAACCTGGTCGACGGCGGGTTCGCGGGGGACATCCACCCGGTCAACCCGAAGGCCGACGACATCCTGGGCCGCAAGGCGTACCGCAGCATCGGGGACGTCCCCGGCGAGGTGGACGTCGCGGTGTTCGCGATCCCCGCGCGGTTCGTCGCCGCCGCCCTGGAGGAGGTCGGCCGCAAGGGCATCCCCAACGCGGTGCTGATCCCGTCGGGTTTCGCGGAGACCGGCGAACACGCCCTCCAGGACGAGATCGTGGAGATCGCCGAACGGCACGGCGTGCGCCTGCTGGGGCCGAACATCTACGGCTACTACTCGACCTGGCACGACCTGTGCGCGACGTTCTGCACGCCGTACGACGTCAAGGGCGGGGTGGCGCTGACCTCGCAGTCGGGCGGCATCGGGATGGCCATCCTGGGGTTCGCGCGCACCACGCGTACGGGGGTGTCGGCGATCGTCGGCCTGGGCAACAAGTCGGACCTCGACGAGGACGACCTGCTGACCTGGTTCGGGGAGGACCCGCACACCGAGTGCATCGCGATGCACCTGGAGGACCTCAAGGACGGCCGGGCGTTCGTCGAGGCCGCGCGGGCGACGGTCCCGAAGAAGCCCGTCGTCGTCCTGAAGGCCGGCCGCACGGCGGCGGGCGCCAAGGCGGCCGGTTCGCACACGGGCGCGCTGGCGGGCGACGACGCCGTGTACGACGACATCCTGCGCCAGGCCGGCGTCATCCGGGCGCCCGGGCTGAACGACATGCTGGAGTACGCGCGCGCGTTGCCGGTGCTGCCCGCTCCGCAGGGTGACAACGTCGTCATCATCACCGGCGCCGGCGGCAGCGGGGTGCTGCTGTCGGACGCCGTCACCGACAACGGGCTGTCCCTGATGGAGATCCCGCCGGACCTGGACGCGGCGTTCCGCCGGTTCATCCCCCCGTTCGGGGCCGCGGGCAACCCCGTGGACATCACCGGGGGCGAGCCGCCGTCGACGTACGAGGCGACGATCCGGCTCGGACTTGAGGACCCGCGCGTGCACGCGCTGGTGCTCGGTTACTGGCACACCATCGTCACTCCCCCGATGGTGTTCGCGGAGCTGACCGCGCGCGTGGTGGCCGAGTTCCGGGAGCGCGGGATCGTCAAGCCGGTCGTGGCGTCCCTGGCGGGCGACGTCGAGGTCGAGGAGGCCTGCCAGTACCTCTTCGAGCGGGGCGTCGTCGCCTACCCGTACACGACCGAGAAGCCCGTCGCCGTGCTCGGCGCGAAGTACCGGTGGGCGCGGGCGGCCGGACTGCTGGGGAGCGGCGGCTCCTGACGTGACGGGCCGGCCCCGGCCGGCCCGTCGTCGCACGTTCCCGATCCGCGAACGGTTAAGGAATTGGTCTGACATGACGGCAGATCCCTACGCGACACGCTCCTCCTCCACACCGCACGGCACCCGTTCCCACCGTGAGATCACCGACGCCCTGGGCCGCGTCTACCGCGTGGGCGAGACCGACCGGGACATCCTCGGCCACTCCCGCCGGCTCATGGTCTACCTGCCCTGGCTCGCCATGATGGCGATCAGCGTCTTCGAGTACGCGTACGGCTCCGCGGAGGACACCCTGTCCCGCGCGCACGGCTGGACGCAGTCCAACACCTTCTGGATCCTCAGCATCTGGGTCTTCTTCCAGGCCGGCGTCGCCTTCCCGGCCGGCTGGCTGCGCGAGAGAGGCCTCCTGACGGCCCGTAAAGCCATGTACGCGGGCTCCGTGATGTGCCTCTTGGGGTTTTTATCCCTCGCGCATCTGAGAAGCGTCCTGCTGGCCGTCCTGGGCTTCGGGGTGCTCGGCGGGATCGGGGCCGGGCTGGTCTACGCGACCTGCATCAACATGGTCGGCAAGTGGTTCCCCGAACGGCGCGGCGCGCGCACGGGGTTCGTCAACGGCGGCTTCGCCTACGGGTCGCTGCCGTTCATCTTCGTCTTCAACTACGCGTTCGACACCGGCAATTACCAGCGGATCCTGGACCTCATCGGCTTCTACATCCTGATCGTCGTCTTCGCGTGCGCGTACTTCTTCAAGGACCCGCCGAAGAACTGGTGGCCCGCCGACGTCGACCCGCTCGCCACCTCGGGGGACGGCAAGCCGGCGGCGAGCCTCTCGAAGAACCCTCCCGCGGTGAAGCAGTTCACCCCCAAGGAGGCGATCCGTACCGGGATGCTGCCCCTGATGTGGCTGTCGATCGTCATGACCGCGGGGGTGTCGATCTTCGGTATCTCCTTCCAGGTCGACTACGCGAAGGAGGTCGGCTTCGGGCCGCTCGTCGCCGCGTCCTCCATGGGCGTCATGGCGGTCGTCAACGGTGTCGGGCGCGGCGTCGTGGGCTGGCTGTCCGACCGGTGGGGCCGCAAGTCGACCCTGGTGTTCGTCATCGTCGTCCTGGGGCTCGCCCAGTTCGGCGTCATCTGGGCCGGTGACGTCCACAGCGAGGGCCTGTTCCTGTTCTTCGCGTTCCTGTCCGGCTTCGGCGGCGGCGCCTTCTACCCGCTGTTCGCCGCGCTCACCCCGGACTACTTCGGCGAGAACTACAACGCCTCCAACTACGGCCTCGTCTACAGCGGCAAGCTCGTCAGCGGCCTTTTCGGCGGGGGCCTCGGCTCCCTGGTCGTCGCCGACTGGGGCTACGACGGCGCGTACGCGCTGGCCGGCGGGGTGTCCATGGTGGCGGCGGTCATCGCGCTGCTGCTGCGGCAGCCGGGGCGGACGGCGGGGAAGGACGCTCCGCGCGCGTAGAGGTGTGTGCGGGCGGGCGCTCCGCGCGCGTGAGGTACATGGGAAGGCCCCCCGGGTCCGGCTTCGGGGGGCCTTCCCGCGCGTGGGTCAGCAGTTCTCGCGCAGGGAGTGCAGGTGGGCGCTGGATCTGCGGGCGAAGGTGAAGGGGTCGGCGGGCTGGTCGTGTTCGGCCTGCCAGTGGTGGGCGAGGCGTTCGCCGCGCAGGCGGGTGACGGCGGAGATGAAGCGCTGGTAGTCGATGTCACCGTCGCCGACGTCGGTCATCCGGTAGCCGTAGGGGTTCGCCGAGTCGTTCACGCCGTCCTTGACGTGGAACAGCGGATAGCGGTGCGGCTGTCTGAGGACGTAGTCGAGCGGCTCGAAGGGGGCGGGCCTGCCGTCGGGGCGCTTCGAGAAGCGGAACTGGCCCGCGTACGCCCAGAAGATGTCCATCTCCAGGTAGACCAGGCGGGGATCGGTCTCCCTGAGGAGGACGTCGTACAGGCGGACCTTGGGGTTGTCGGAGGCGAAGCCGAACTCCTCCGAGTGGTTGTGCTGGTAGAACTTCATCCCGCGCGCGCGGGCCGCCGCCCCGTAGACGTTGAACTCCTCGGCCGCCCGCTTGACGGCGTCCACGGTGGTGCCGTAGCGGAACGGCCCCGCCGCCGTGCCGATGTGCTTGAGGCCGAGGGCCTGGGCCTCGTCGAGGACCTTGTTCAGGTTCTGGGCGAACGTGTAGGCGTTCGGGTCGGCGGAGTAGTAGCCGACGTGGCTGCCTATCGGGTTCAGGCCGTGGTTCCTGGCCAGCCGCTTCAGCTGGGCCAGGGTGATCGGGCCGGCCGAGCCCTGGGTGTAGCCGGCGAACTCGACCTCGTCGTAGCCGTACCGCTCCAGCTCGGCGAAGACGGGGGCGAAGCCGAGGGTGGAGACCTTGTCGCGGAGGCTGTAGAGCTGGATGCCGAGGCGGCCGGGGGGCAGGACGGGGCGGCCCCGGCCGGCGGAGGTGGTGGCGGTGGCGGAACCGGCTGCGGAACCGGTCGCGGGCGCCGCCGCGGTGCCGGGGGCGGCCGTCGCCGGGGTCGCGGCGGCGCCGATCAGGGCGGCGGCGGTGGTGCCTGCGGCGACGCCCAGCATGCCCCGTCTGCTGAGGCGGTGGGCGAATTCGTCGTCGATGTGCGGTTTGCGGCTCATGCGGGGAACTCCTCGGATTCGGTGGGCGTTGTGCGGGGTGAGTGGTCGTGAGCGGGTCGGTGCGGGGGGTTCGGGAAGGGGGTGGGGCGGATGCGGTGGGCGAAGTGGCTGCGGTGGCTCGGGAAGGTCCCAGGGCTGCGGTGGCTCGGGAGGGTTCGGTGGGTCCAGGGGGTCCCTGAGGTATCGGGGATCCCGGAGGTGCCGGGGCCTTCAGGGGAGTTCTTTGAGGCCCAGGTCGGTCAGGAGGTCGCGGGCGAGGGCGAGTTCGGCGGCGATGCCGTCGGCGAGCTGGGCGCGGGTGCGCGGGCGCAGCTCCGGCGGGAGGGTCCGCCAGGTGTAGGTCTCGACCTCCAGGTGCCGGGTGAGCGGACGCGGGCCGCCGACCAGGCGGGTGAGGGCGGCGCGCAGGACGGGGAGCGTGGAGGTGAGCGGCGCGGAGGGGGTCGCGTGCAGGGGGACGTGGAAGTGGGAGCGCCAGGGCGTGTCCTGCGGGAGGGCGCCGGTGGTGAGGGCTTCGCCGAGGTCGTCGGTGCCGTGCAGCGCGTCCCGCGTGCGGGCGCGGGTCTGGTGCAGGAAGCGCGGTTCGGCGAAGGCGGCGAGCGCCTCGCGTACGGCGGGCCGGTCCGGGTGCTCGGCGTGCAGGGCGGCCGACAACTGGGCTTTGACGACGGGCGTCGCGGCGGCGGCGAGGGCGTCCAGGGCGGTGTCGGGGTCCTCGAAGGAGGTGGCGAGGTGGCAGGTGTCGACGCAGATCCCGATGCGCGGGCGGTCGATCGCGGCGAGCGGGGCGAGGGCGTCGGCGGTGGTCTCGATCGCGCAGCCCGGCTCGGGTTCCAGGCCGACGCGGACCGAGCGGCCGGTGAGGTCGGCCAGCGCGTCCAGGCGGGCGGCGAGGGTGCGCAGGGCGGTGCGGGCGGTGGCGTCCCTGGCCGCGTCCCAGGCCGTGCGCCAGCCCAGCGGCAACGTCGAGACGCTGCCCTCGCTGACGTCGTCGGGCAGCAGCCCCGTCAGGACGCGCGCCAAAGCTGTCGTGTACTCCAGGCGGTCCGGGTCGGCCCAATCGGGCTCGTACACGCGGTACTTCACCTCTTCGGCGCCGAATCCGTCGTACGGGAAGCCGTTGAGGGTGACGACCTCCAGGCCGCGCCGGTCCAGAGCGGCGCGCAGTGTGCGCAGGGCTGCGGGGTCGGTGTCCAAGGTGTGCGCGGCGCCCCGGGCGAGCCACAGCCCGATACCGAGCCGGTCTCGGCCGAGCCTGCGGCGTACGGGGGCGCAGTGGTCGCGCAGTTGGGCCAGGACGCCGTCGAGGGTTTCGGCGGGGTGGACGTTGGTGCAGTACGCGAGGTGGATGGTGGAGCCGTCGGGGTGCCGGAAGCGCATCAGGACTCCGTCCTGTGGGGGTGGGGGGTGTTGGCCGGGGGTGGGGGTGCTTTCGGGGGCGGGGGCTCTGTCGGGGGCGGGGGTTGTTTGGAGGCCGGGGTTTCTGCCGGGTTGGGGTTCTCTGCCGGGGCCGGGGGTTTCCTTGAGGCTGGGGGCTCTCCCAGGGTCGGAGGTTTCTCTGAGGGGGTCGGGGATTCCTCTGAGGCCGGAGGCTCTCCCGAGGGCGAGGCGGCTGTCCCTTCTGCGGTCGGAGCGCGCTCCGCGAAGGCCAGTACGCGGTGCAGGTCCGGCGGGACCTCACGGCTCGCCGCTGTGCGTTCGGCTGCCTGGTCGCGCAGCATCCGGGCCAGTTCGGTGTCGCCGGTGGCCCGTCGTTCCAGGTCGGCCACCTCGTGCACGGGTACCTCGGTGAACAGGCACTTCAGGACCGCGTGCCGCCAGGCGTGGGGGTCCAGGTGGCGGGCGGCGTACGGGCCGAGCGCGGCGGCGATCAGGGTCGTGTCGTTGGTGCGCAGCGCGTCCTCGACCAGCGGGACGGCGTCGGGGCCGGGCACGAGGTGGGGCAACGCGCGCAGGACGGCCCGGCGTTCGGCCGCCGTGCCCCGGGAGTACGTCCGGGCGAGCGCGTCCGGGCCGGCGCCGGCGGCGCGCAGGAGGAGGACGCGGACGGCGTCGGCGTACGCGGGGCCGCAGCGGCGGGCGGCTTCGGCGAAGTGGCGTTCCCAGGGCGGGAGTTGGCCGGGAGTTGGGGGTGTGGCGGCGGCGGTCAGGGCGTGGGCGAGCCAGGTGCGGGCGGGGTCGGTGAGGCCGTCGAGGGGAGCCACGGGGGTGAGGGGGTCTGTGCGGGGGCGCGTCATCGGGGGCTCCCTTGCGAGCTGGGCGCCGCGCGGTGAGCGGTACGGGCCGGTTCCTGACGGCGAGCCCTGGGCGTCGCCCCCGGCCTCTCCCGACCGGTCATCACACGCCCCTTTCTGAAGCCGACGCCGCGCCAGTGCACAGACCGGGCGGGTTCCTGACAGCGAGTCCCAGGCATCGCGCCCAACCTCTTCCCACCGGCCATCACGCGCCCCTTTCCGGAACCGACGCCGCGCCGGTGCACGAACCAGGCGGGTTCCTGACAGCGAGTCCCGGGAGCCCCTCCTCACCGGCCATCACTCTCTCCCCCCCAGAACCAGCCCCGCGCGGGTGCACGAACCGGGCGGCTCCTGGGAGCGGGCGCGGACAGGGCAGGCCCGTTCCTGACGGCGGGCACGGACGGCGTGCGCTGGTCCTCCTTGGACACAGGCCCCCGCCGCACCCAGCCCCTCCCCGCCGGCCATTACGCGCGCCCTCCCGAGGCCGGCCCCGCGCGGGTGCACGGAACGGGCAGGTTCCTGGGAGCGGGTGCGTTCGTCGCGGCGGGCGCGGACGGCGCGGGCCAGCCCTCCGTGACAGCGAGCCCCGGGCGCCGCCTCCCGCCCCTCCCCGCCGGTCATCACACTCCCCCATCCGAAGCCGAAGCCGGCGCCCAAGCTGAAGCCGCTGCCCCAGCCGCCCCCGCATCCGCTCCCGCCGCCCCCCGCAGGAACCGCAACGACTCAGCCGCATACCGCGGCCCCGCATGGGAATGGCGAGGGAGTTCGACCACCGTCAAGCCCCGGTACCCGCTCTCCGTCAGCGCCGTGAGGATCGGCGGGAAGTCCATCTCGCCCTCGCCGAACGGCAGATGCTCGTGGACGCCCCGGCGCATGTCCTCGATCTGGACGTGGCGCAGCCAAGGGGCGGCGGCGCGGACGCAGTCGGCGGGTGGGAGGGGTTCCAGGCATTGGCAGTGGCCCAAGTCGAGGGTGAGGCCCAGGAGTTCGGGGCCGTCCAGCGACTCGCGCAGACGGTGGAAGTCGGCGAGCGTCCCCACCAGATGCCCCGGCTCGGGCTCGACCGCCAGCGGGACCCCGGCTGCCGCGCAGGCGTCCAGTACGGGTACGAGCGCTTCCGCGAGCCGCTTCCACGCGGTGTCCTCGGCGGTGCCGGCGGGCAGGACGCCGCTGAAGCAGTGCACGGCGTGCGCGCCGAGGCCGGCGGCGACGTCGACGGCCCTGATCAGCAGGTCGGTCCGCCGGGCCCGGTCGGCGTCCGACGGGTCGAGCAGCGAGGGGCCGTGCTTGCGGCGCGGGTCGAGGACGTACCGCGCGCCCGTCTCCACGGTCACCCCCAGCCCCAGCGCGTCGAGCCGCCGCGCCAGCCGCCGGGTCCGCTCCGCGAGGTCCGGTGCCAGCGGGTCCAGATGCATGTGATCGAGCGTCAGCCCGACCCCGTCGTACCCCAACTCGGCGAGCAGCCCCAGCGCTTCGTCCAGCCGCAGATCGGCCAGCCCGTTGGTGCCGTAGCCGAAGCGGAGCGGGTACGGGGACGGGGGCTGCGCGTGCTGTACGGCAACGGCCGCCGGAGCGACCGGAGTTGCGGCAGCCCCCGAACTCGCGTTCACGCCCGCACCTCCGACTCCCGCCCCCTGACGCAAGCCCTCTCCCCCAACTCCCGCACCCCGCCCGACACTCGAACCTCCAACTCCCGTACCTCGACCCTCACTCGAACCCCCAACTCCCGCACCCCGCCCCCCACTCACGCCCCCTCCCCCAACCCCCGAGCGAACCGCACCAGTTCCCCCCACTGTTCCTCCAGCCCCCCGGCCGCCTCCCCCACCGGATCCTTGAAGAAGAACGCCAACTCGGCGACCGGGCCCGAGACTTCGCGTTCGTGGGCGCGGGACAGGAGGCGGGCCAGGTCCAGGATCAGGGGGGCGGCGAGGGCGGAGTCGGCGCCCTGCCAGGTGGTCTGGAGGGTCATGCGGGTGCCGAGGAAGCCCTCGAAGGCGATGTGGTCCCAGGCGGTCTTCCAGTCCCCGAGCGCGGGGACGTCGTCGATGTGGACCTGGCCCTCGGGGGCCGTGCCCAGGGTGTCGGCCAACACCCGTTCCTTTCCTGCCGACTTGGCCGCCGCGGCGGCGGGGTCGGCGAGGGCGGCGCCGTCCCCGCCGCCCAGGAGGTTCACGCCGGACCAGGCGCGCACGGTCAGCGCGCGGCGGCTGAACATCGGGCCGAGGACGGACCGCAGCAGCGTCTGCCCGGTCTTGCCGTCGCGCCCGCCGTACGGGAGCCCGCTCGCCTCGGCCGGGGCGGCGAGGGAGGGGTGGTGCAGGCCGGTCGAGGGGGTGAAGTTGACGTAGGGGCAGCCCGCGCGCAGGGCCGCCGCCGCGTACAGCGAACTCGGGGGCATCTCGGGGCCGTTGGGGGCCGGTTCGGTGGAGGCGACGTTGACGACGACCGCGCGGTCGAGCCCGCCGCGGCGTACGAAGTCCTCGATGTCGGCGGCGAAGGCGGCGATCAGCGCGGAGTCGGTGCGGGTGTCGCCGGGCAGCGGGCCGCCGGGCCTGATCTCCCGTTCCGCCAGGGCGAGTTCGGGCAGGACTGCGGCGGGCAGGCCGGGTGGGATGACGCCTTGGGCGGCGAGTTCCTCGGCGCGTTTGGGCAGGGGGGTGTCGGTGACGTCGTGGCCGCCGAAGACGAGGGAGGTGAGGGCGGGCAGGCCCGCGCCGGCGAACGGGGGTGTCTCCGTGACGAGTCCGGTCGGTGGGCGCAGCCCCGCCGTGACGGCGGCGCAGCCCGCGACGGCCGTGGTGGCGACGGAGCCGCGGGCGCCGATCAGCCAGACGCCCACGCGGGAGGAGGAGGGAGACAGGGGCGCGGGCATGGCAATCTCCTTGCTGCTCAAGCGAGTTCGTACCTTGCGCGGTGATTCTTACCGGGACCGGTGGACAAGCACCACATGGCGTGCCTTGTGCCGCGGGGAGGTGACGGCGGGCGGGAGTACGGCGTCCCCCGCCCGCCGCCGGTCAATTCGCCCTGGCGGGCAGCTCTTTGACGCGCACGTTACGGAACGACACCTCGTCGCCGGGCCCGTGGTTCTGTAGCCCGATGTGTCCGTCGCGCAGGCTGCGCGCCGGGTCGCGGTTGGTGAAGTCGTTGATCCGCACGCCGTTGAGCCAGACGCGCAGCCGCTCGCCCTCCACCCGGATCTCGTACGTGTTCCACTCCCCCGCCGGATTCAGCGCGCGGTCACGCCGTTTCAGGTCGGCCGACTGGAATCCGTACACGGCGCCGGTGGTGCGGTCGGGGGTGTCGGTGGCGTCGATCTGTGTCTCGTAGCCGTGGTCGACGGCCGACCAGGGGTCGTCGGAGGGCGGAAAGCCCACGAACACACCGGAGTTGGAGTCGCCGGTCATCCTCCAGTCGAGCTTCAGCGAGTACGCGCCGAAGCTCCGTCCGGCGTACCAGAGCAGGCCCATCCCGCCGGACGAGGTGAGGGTGCCGTCGGCGGCGAGGGTGAACGAGCCGGGGCCCGCCTGTCGCCAGCCCTCCAGCGAACTCCCGTCGAACAAAGGGGTGTAGCCGTTCTCGGGGCGGCAGTCGGCCTGTGCGGCGCCGGTCGCCCAGCGGATGCCGCCGAGCAGGTGCCGCAGGTACACGGGGTCGGCGTAGGACTCCTTGGTGTGGCCGGCGGCGGTGTAGAAGGAGCGTCCGCCCCGGTAGGTCTGGCACCAGGCGATCGGATGGTCGCCGTTCATGCTCCCTCCCGTGTACGACGACTCGTCGAGGGAGGCCAACACCCGTACTCCGGAACGGGGGTTGGCGTGGAAGTCGTACCACTCGTCGGTCCGGTTCCAGGTCGGCGGCAGCGACGCGGTGGCCGGGTGGGCGCGGTCCTCGACGGTGACGTCGGCCGGCTGGATCGCCGGGTGGGTGCGGAAATAGGCGCCGACGAGGCCACCGTAGAACGGCCAGTCGTACTCGGTGTCGGCGGCGGCGTGGATGCCGACGAAGGCGCCGCCGTGGCGTATGTACCCCTCGAACGCGGTCTGTTGGGCCTCGTTGAGGACGTCGCCGGTGGTGGAGAGGAAGGTGACGGCGGCGTAGCGGCGCAGGCCGGTTCGGGTGAAGACGTTCGCGTCCTCGGTCGCCTCCACCTTGAACGCGCCTGTTCTCAGGCCGAGTTGGCGCAGGGCGGTGACGGCGTCGGGGATGGAGTCGTGGCGGTAGGCGGTGGTCTTGGTGAAGACGAGGATGCGGGGGGTGGCGCTCTGGGCGGCGGGGGCCGGCTGGGCGAGGGCGCCGAGGAGCAGGGCGGCACCCGCGATCGCGACGGTCACGCGCATCATGGGGGCCTCCGCTCAGCTCGTCGTGAAGGTGAAGTCGTCTATCTCGTACAGGGGTTGACCGCTGCGGCCCTTGAAGACGAGGTACAGCCCGGTCGTGCCCTTGGGGGTGCGGGAGAGTTTCGCGGTGACGTCCTGGTAGGTCTCCCAGCCGCCCGTGACCGGTACCTTGGCCGTGCCGAGGAGGGTGCCCTTCGGGGAGCCGGCCCTGAACTCCAGGGTGCCGCCCGCGCCTTGGGAGGCGATGCGGGCGGTGACCGAGGTGGCGCCGCGCAGCGCGTACGGGGTGAAGGAGATCCAGTCGCCGTTCTCGATGCCGCCGACGGTCTTGGCACCGTTCGCGCCGGCCCGTGAAGTCACCTTCACACCAAGGGAATCGGAGTAGTGCTCGGCCTGCCGGTGGCGGGGCTGGAGGACGCTCTGGGCGTGCGAGGTGAGCGGGGCCTGGCCGCCGCCCCCGTTGTCGGTGTACTCGGCGTCGAGCACGCCGAAGATGTTGGCGTTCGGGTCGTGTCCGCCGTCGGCGCTGGTCTGGAGGGTGCCGGAGCAGCCGGTCGCCGAGGTGATCGGGTGGCCGTGGCTGTCGTGGCCGAGGATGAACCGGACGGTGACCTTGGCGCAGTCGATGCGCTTGCCGTCCTCGGGGTCGGTGACCCTCACCTTGAACGGGATGGCGTCCCCGAAGCTGAACAGCTGCCCGTCCAGGGGGGTTTGGAGGACAACGGTCGGCGCGGTGTTCCCTACGACGATCTGCACGCCGGCGCTGCCGGTCCGCCCGGAGGGGTCCTCCGCGGTCAACGTGGCGGTATAGGTGCCGTTCTTGCGGTAGGTGTGCGTCGGGTTCGCGGCCGTCGAGCTGCCGCCGTCGCCGAAGTCCCAGCGGTGGGTGAGAGGGTCGCCGTCCTGGTCGGTGGTCCCGGCGGAGGAGAACGTCACCCTCAACGGGGCTTGTCCGGACGTCCTGTTGGCCGTCGCCCGGGCGACCGGCGAGTGGCCGTCGGTGGCGTTCTCGATGCGGTAGAGCGCGGAGTGCTCGTCGCCGCCGAACCAGGCGGTGCCGTAGTCGAGGACGTACAGGGCGCCGTCGGGCCCGAACGCCATGTCCATCACCTGGGTGCCGGACCAGGGGATGTCGTTGATGGCCTGGACGGTGCCGTTCGCGTCGCTGGTGATGCGTTTGATCCAGCGGCGGCCGAACTCCCCGGCGAAGAAGTCGCCGTCGTAGGCTTCGGGGAACTTCACCGGTGAGTCGAGCGCGGCGTCGTAGTGGTAGACGGGGCCGCCCATCGGGGACTCGGAGCCGTCGCCGAACTCCGGTACGGACGGGCCGTCGTAGGGGATCCACGCGGGTACGGCCGGGGGCAGGTCGACGAGGCCGGTGTTGTGCGGGGAGGTGTTCTTCGGGGCGGCGCAGTCGAAGGCCGCGCCGGACGTCTTCGTCCCGAAGTCGTAGTCCACGTAAGGGTCGTTGGCGCCGGCGCAGAACGGCCAGCCGTAGTTGCCGGGGCCGGTGACGCGGTTGAACTCGACCTGTCCGCCGGGGCCGCGGGCCGGGTCGGCGGCGCCCGCGTCGGGGCCGTAGTCGCCGACGTAGAGGATGCCGGTGGCCTGGTCGACGCTGAAGCGGAACGGGTTTCTGAAGCCCATCGCGTAGATCTCGGGGCGGGTCTTCGCGGTGCCGGGGGCGAAGAGGTTGCCGTCGGGTATGGCGTAGGAGCCGTCGGCGCCGACCTTGATACGCAGGATCTTGCCGCGCAGGTCGTTGGTGTTGCCGGCCGAACGGCGGGCGTCGAAGGCGGGGTTGCGGCCCGCGCGCTGGTCGATCGGGGTGTAGCCGTCGGACTGGAAGGGGTTGGTGTCGTCGCCCGTCGACAGGTACAGGTTGCCGGCCGCGTCGAAGTCGATGTCGCCGCCGACGTGGCAGCACAGGCCGCGGGAGGCGGGGACGTCGAGGATCTGCTTCTCGCTGGCGGTGTTCAGGGTGCCGTCGGTGTCGAGCGTGAACCGGGAGAGGCGGTTGACGCCGTCGAAGGGCGCGAAGTCGGCGGCGGTGCCGTTCTCCGGGGCGTCGCCCGCCGGGGTGTTCAACTTGGGTGCGTAGTAGAGGTAGATGAAGCGGTTGGAGCTGAACTGCGGGTCCACGCCGATGCCTTGGAGGCCCTCTTCGTCGTGGGAGTAGACGTCGAGCTTGCCGATGAGGCGGGTGTTGCCGGCCGCGTCGGTGCGGCGCAGTTCGCCGTCGCGCGAGGTGTGCAGGACGGAGCGGTCGGGGAGGACGGCGAGCGACATGGGCTCGCCGACCTCCGCCTCCCCCTTGGCGAGGGTGACCTGCTGGAAGTCCTCGGCCGCGGAAGCGAGTTGGGGGCTCTCGCCGGTGACGGACGCACCGGCGTGGGGGGTGGTCAGGGTGAGCGACGCCCCGGCGAGCAGGGCGCCGCTGAGCAGTGCGACGGCCCGGCGCCAGGCGGGGCGGCGTCTTGGTTCGAGGGTTCTGGCGGTCGTGGGGTCGTTCCCGTGCACGGGTGCCTCCAGCGTGGTACGGGTGGTGCGGGCGGGTGCGTACGCCGGGATGCGCCGTCATCCCGGAAGCTGGGGAGAGTTTCTGACGTCACGCCATATGACGTCGGGTGAAGGTCAGTTGGAGAAGGCCGCGTCGAAAGAGGCCGACGGGGGCTCGTAGTCGAAGGTCTTCAGGCGGACCAGCGCCTCGGGGGCGCCCTGGAGCCGGTCCATGCCGGCGTCCTCCCACTCGACCGAGATGGGGCCCTGGTAGTCGATAGAGCGCAGCATGCGGAAGACGTCCTCCCAGGGCACGTCGCCGTGTCCGGCGGAGACGAAGTCCCAGCCGCGCCGGGGGTCGCCCCACGGCAGGTGCGAGCCGAGCCGTCCGTTGCGCCCGTCGAGCCGCTTGCGGGCCTCCTTGCAGTCGACGTGGTAGATCCGGTCGCGGAAGTCCCAGAGGAAGCCGACCGGGTCGAGGTCCTGCCACACGAAGTGCGAGGGGTCGAAGTTCAGCCCGAAGGCCCGCCGGTGGTCAACGGCCTCCAGTGCGCGGTGAGTTGTCCAGTAGTCGTAGGCGATCTCGCTGGGGTGGACCTCGTGGGCGAAGCGCACCCCCTCGGCGTCGAAGACGTCCAGGACCGGGTTCCAGCGGGCGGCGAAGTCGTCGTAGCCGGCCTCGATCATCGACTCCGGGGCGGGCGGGAACATGGCGACGAGGTGCCAGATCGCGGAGCCGGTGAAGCCGACGACGGTGTCGACGCCGAAGGCCGCCGCCGCCCGCGCGGTGTCGCGCATCCGGGCCGCCGCGCGCTGCCGTACGCCTTCGGGGTCGCCGTCGCCCCACACCTCGGGCGGGAGGATCGCCTGGTGGCGCTGGTCGATGATGGCGTCGCAGACGGCCTGTCCCACCAGGTGGTTGGAGATCGCCCAGCACTTCAGGCCGTACTTGTCGAGGAGTTGGTGGCGCGAGTCGACGTACGCGGTGTCGGCGAGGGCCTTGTCGACCTCGAAGTGGTCGCCCCAGCAGGCGAGTTCGAGTCCGTCGTAGCCGAAGTCACGGGCGAGCCGGCAGACCTCCTCCAGGGGCAGGTCCGCCCACTGGCCGGTGAACAGGGTGAACGGGCGGGGCATGCGCACTCCTAAAACAGTCGGTCAGGCGATCGGCGTATAGACGGAGTTCTTCTCGGCACTCTCCTCGACCGCCGCCAGCACCCGCTGCACCTGGAGTCCGTCGGCGAACGACGGCTCGGGCGGGCGGTGTTCGGCGATCGCGTGCACCAGGTCGCGGGCCTGGTGCACGAAGGTGTGCTCGTAGCCGAGTCCGTGGCCCGGCGGCCACCAGGCGTCGAGGTAGGGGTGGCCGGGCTCGGTGACAAGGATGCGACGGAAGCCCGCCTCGGTGTCCGGGGTGGTGGCGTCGTGGAACCAGAGTTCGTTCAGCCGCTCCAGGTCGAACGTCAACGAGCCTTTCTCGCCGTTGAGTTCGATGGTCAAGGCGTTCTTGCGGCCGGTGGCGTAGCGGGTCGCCTCGAAGGAGGCGAGGGCGCCGGAGGAGAACCGGGCGGTGAACAGGGCGGCGTCGTCGACGGTGACGGTCCCCGTGCCGGCCGCCGCCGTCGCGCTGAGCCCGCGCGCGGCGCCGCCCGGGAGCGGGCGCCTGCGGACGAACGTCTCGGTGAGCGCGGAGACCCCGGCGAGGTGTTCGCCCGCCAAGTACTGGGCCAGGTCGACGACATGGGCGCCGAGGTCACCGAGGGCGCCGGAGCCGGCGAGCTCCTTGCGCAGCCGCCAGGTGAGCGGGGCCTGCGGGTCGACGAGCCAGTCCTGGAGGTACGTCACCCGTACGTGCCGCAGGGCGCCGAGGCGGCCGTCGGCGACCATCCGGCGGGCCAGGGAAGTGGCGGGCACCCGGCGGTAGTTGAACCCGACCATCGCCAACTGGCCGCGCCCGTACGCCGCTTCGGCCGCCCGCGTCATCTCCTCGGCCTCGGCGACGGTGTTGGCGAGCGGCTTCTCGCACAGCACGTGCTTCCCGGCGGCGAGCGCGGCCAGCGCGATCTCCGCGTGGCTGTCGCCCGGGGTGCAGATGTCGACGAGGTCGATGTCGTCCCGCGCGATCAGCTCCCGCCAGTCGGTCTCGGCGGACGCCCACCCGTGCCGGCCGGCGGCCCGCCGCACGCCGTCCGCGTCCCGGCCGCAGACCGCCGTCATGACCGGGTTCAGCGGCAGGTCGAAGACGCGGCCCGCGGTGCGCCAGCCCTGGGAGTGGGCGGCGCCCATGAAGGCGTAACCGACCATGCCCACACGGAGTTCGGGAACGGGATCGGCTCCGGCCGGCTGCTGCGGGTCTTCCATACGGTGGTCCTCCTCGTCGTGGTGCGCGCGGTGGGGGGTGCGGGCCGGAGCCGTCAACCGGCGGGCCGGAGCCGTCAACCGGCCGACCGGCTCTGTCACCTGAAGCCGGTGGACATGTACTGGTCGACGTTCGTCTTGTCGACCACGGCCGAGTACAGCGTCAGCGAGGAGGGGATCTCGAACTCCGCGAGGCCGCCGATGCCCTTGCCCTGGCCGAGCGCGCGGGCGAGGTCGATCGCGGAGGCGGCCATCGTCGGCGGGTACAGGACGGTCGCCTTCATGACGCCGTCGTCGCGCTTGATGGCCTGGAAGGCGGAGAGCGCGCCGGCCCCGCCGACCATCAGGAAGTCGCTGCGGCCGGCCTGCTCCACGGCCCGCAGCGCGCCCACGCCCTGGTCGTCGTCGTGGTTCCACAGCGCGTCGAACTGCGGCTGGGCCTGGAGGAGTTGGGCCATCTTGGCCTGCCCGGACTCGACGGTGAAGTCGGCGGCCTGACGGGCGACCTTGCGGATGTTCGGGTAATTCTTGAGGGCGTCGTCGAAGCCCTGCGTGCGCTGCCGGGTCAGTTCCAGGTTGTCGATGCCGGCGAGTTCGACGACCTTCGCGCCCGCCTTGTCCTTCAGCTTCTCGCCGATGTAGTGCCCGGCGTTCAGCCCCATGCCGTAGTTGTCGCCGCCGATCCAGCACCGGTACGCCTGCGGGGTGTTGAAGACCCGGTCGAGGTTGACGACGGGGATGCCGGCCCGCATCGCCTTGAGCCCGACCTGGGTGAGGGCCTTGCCGTCGGCGGGCAGTACGACGAGGACGTCGACCTTCTTGTTGATGAGGGTCTCGATCTGCCCGATCTGCTGCGCGGTGTCGTTGGAGCCCTCGGTGATCTCCAGCGTGACGTCGGAGTAGCGCTGGGCGCGCTTCTTGGCGTTGTCGTTGATCGCGTTGAGCCAGCCGTGGTCGGCCTGCGGTCCGGCGAACCCGATCGTGACCTTCTTCCCGGGCTGGTCGTCGGCGGCGGGCTGGGCGCTGCCGGCGGTCTGCGCGTCGCCGCCGGTGTCGTTGCTGGTGCAACTCGCGAGGACGGCCGTGGCGGAGACCGCGGCGGTGCCGAAGAGCAGTCCTCTGCGGCTGGGGAGATGTGACATGGCGGGGAAGCCCTTTCGTCAGTAGGTACGGCCCGTCCCTCAGACGGAGTGCGCGCTACGGCGCTGGACCAGTACGGCGGCGACGATGATCGCGCCCTTGGCGATCTGCTGGACGTCGCTCTGGAGGTTGTTCAGGGCGAAGATGTTGGTGATCGTGGTGAAGATCAGGACGCCGAGCACGGACCCGGTGATGGTGCCGCGCCCCCCGCTGAGCAGGGTGCCGCCGATGATCGCGGCGGCGATGGCATCGAGTTCGTAGAGGTTGCCGTTGGTGTTCTGGCCCGACCCGGACAGGATGATCAGCATGAAGGCGGCGATGCCGCAGGCGAGCCCGGACAGCAGGTAGAGGTACAGCCGCTGGCGGCGGACGTCGATGCCGGCGAGCCGCGCCGCCTCCGGGTTGCCGCCGACGGCGAGGGTGCGCCGCCCGAAGGTGGTCCGGTTCAGCACCAGCCAGCCCAGAATCGTCACGAGTGCGAAGACGAGGACGAGCGGCGGGATGCCGAGGACGTAGGAGTCGCGCTCGCCGAGCTTCAGCACCCCGTCGACGGTGACGATCTGCGTGCGCCCGTCGGTGATCTGGAGGGCGAGCCCGCGCGCCGAGGCCAGCATGGCGAGTGTGGCGATGAAGGGGACCATCGCGCCGTACGCGACGAGCAGGCCGTTGACGAGTCCGCAGCCGACCCCGACGACCACCGCCGTGAAGAGGATGCCGAGGAAGCCGTACTCCTGGGTGGCGACCGTCGTCGCCCATACGGAGGCCAGGGCGACGATCGCGCCGACCGACAGGTCGATGCCGCCGGAGGTGATGACGAAGGTCATGCCGACGGTGACGACACCGATCACCGAGGCCTGGGTGAGGACGAGTTGGAGGTTGCGGGTGTCGAGGAACTCGTCGGGCTTGGTGATCCCGCCGATCACGACGAGGACGGCGAGCACCCCGACCAGGGACAGCGTACGCACGTCGGTGCGGGCCAACAGGCCCTTCCAGAGCGGGACTTGGGACGTCGCGGGCATCTTGCCGGTGCTGCCTCGCGGCGGGGAGACGGGCTGCGTCATGACGCGGGGCTTCCTTCCATGACGAGGTCGAGGACACGGTGTTCGTCGAGTTCGCGGGCGGGCGCCTGATGGACGACGCGGCCCTCGCGCAGGACCAGGACGCGGTCGGCGAGGCCGAGCACCTCGGGGACCTCACTGGAGACCAGCAGCACGGCGAGCCCTTCGGCCGCCAACCGCCGTACGACGGCGTAGAGTTCGGCGCGCGCTCCGACGTCGACGCCGCGCGTCGGCTCGTCCAGGAGCAGCACCTTGCAGCCGCGCAGCAGCCAGCGCGCGAGCACCGCCTTCTGCTGGTTGCCGCCGGAGAGCGTGCGCACGGCGACCGACGGATCGTCGGGCCGCAGGGAGAGTTCACGGGTCGCCGCCCGCGCCGCCCCCCGCTCGGCGCCCCGGTCGATCCAGCCGGCCCGCGCGAAGCGGGAGAGGGAGGAGACGGAGACGTTTCCGGTGACGGACTGGAGCATCAGCAGCGCCTGCGCCTTGCGCTCCTCGGGGGCCAGCCCGAGCCCGGCGCGGACGGCGGCGGGTACGCTCCCCGGCTTCAACGGCCGCCCGTCGACGAGGACTTGACCGGCGCTCGGCCGGCGCGCCCCGTACACGGTCTCCAGGATCTCCGAGCGCCCGGAGCCGACGAGCCCGGCGAGTCCGACGATCTCCCCGGCCCGCACCTCCAGGTCGACGGCCTCGAACTCCCCTTGCCTGGCGAGCCCTTGGACCTTCAGCACCGGCGGTCCGGCGGCCGGCCGCTCGGGCCGGGGCGGGAAGACGTACGGGACGCTGCGGCCCGTCATCAGCGCGACGACCTCTTGGGTGGGCGTCGACTTGGCGGGCAGCCCGCCCGCGACGGCCCGGCCGTCCTTCAGCACCGTCACCCGGTCGCCGATCCGCCGGATCTCCTCCAGCCGGTGCGAGATGTACACGACGGCGACCCCGGCCGCGGTGAGCGCGCCGACGATCCGGAAGAGGTTGTCGACCTCGTCGGGGTCGAGCGCGGCCGACGGTTCGTCCATCACGATCAGCCGCACGTCGTGCGACAACGCCCGCGCCATGGAGACGATCTGCCGGTGCGCCGCCGACAACTCCCCCACCAGCCGCCCCGGATCGACCTCGGGATGCCCGAGTCGCTTCAGCAGGGCGGCGGTTGAGGTCTGCGCGCTCTTCCTGCGCACGACGAACCCGGCGGCCGTCGGTTCATGGCCGAGGTAGACGTTCTCGGCCACCGACAGGTGCTCCACCAGGTCGAGTTCCTGGTAGATGGTGGCGACGCCGAGGCGCATCGCGGCGACCGGCGAGCGCAGGGCGACCGGCTCGCCGCGCCAGCGGATCTCGCCGCCGTCGGGCTGGTGGGCGCCGGCCAGGATCTTGATGAGGGTGGACTTCCCGGCGCCGTTCTGGCCCAGCAGACAGTGCACTTCACCGGCCTGGACGTCGAGGTCGACGCCGTCCAGGGCCCGGACTCCGGGGAACGACTTGGTGATGCCGGACATGGTGAGCAGCGGTGGTTGTGGTGCCATGTTTCCCCTCGGCGGACATGCGGGGCCGGTTTCAGGGCGTGCTGGGGCGAGGGCGCTCCATACGGGCGCGCCCGAGCTGAACAGGCGTGCTGGACAAGGCGGTTGGCGCTGGACCTGCGGCTCTAAGCGGGCGAGAACAAGTGATCGCTGATCAGCCGCGCCGCCCCGATCACCCCGGCGGTGGGTCCCAGCTCCCCCAGGACGATGGGGAGGTTGCCGGTGGCGAGCGGCAGCGACTGGCGGTAGACCTGGGTGCGGATCGCGGCGAGCAGGGTGTGGCCGAGGCCGGTCACCCCGCCGCCGATCACCACCAGGCCGGGGTTGAAGAAGGAGACGAGCCCGGCGATGACCTGGCCGACCCGGCCGCCGCCCTCCCGGATCAGCTCCTGGGCGACGGTGTCCCCGGCGACGGCGGCCTGGGCCACGTCGACGGCGGTGAGGTGGCCGGCCGCGGCGAGCCGGCCGGCGAGGACGGCGGACAGCCCCTGCCGGGCCGCCTCCGTCGCGTCCCTGGCCAGCGCGGCGCCGCTGAAGTAGGCCTCCAGACAGCCCCGGTTGCCGCAGGCGCAGGGCCGGCCGTCGGGCACGGCCTGGATGTGCCCGATGTCGCCCGCGCTGCCGGTCGTCCCCCGGTAGACCTGGCCGCCGACGACGATCCCGCACCCGATGCCGGTGCCGATCTTGACGCAGAGGAAGTCGCCCACGGTCCGGGCCACCCCGGCGTGCTGCTCCCCCATCGCCATCAGGTTCACGTCGTTGTCGACCATCACCGGACAGCCGAGCTCCTGGCTGAGCGCCTCCCGCACGGGGAAGCCGTCCCAGCCCGGCATGATCGGCGGCGCGACCGGCACGCCCTCGGGGAAACGGACCGGACCGGGTACGCCGATCCCGGCGCCGTCGATGCCTTCGGCCAGCCCGGTCGCCCTCAACTTGGCGGTCATGGCGAGGACTTGCTCGAAGACGGCGACCGGCCCCTCCCGGACGTCGAGTGGTTGGTTGAGGTGGCCGAGGATCTCCAACTCGGCGTTGGTGACGGCGACATCGACCGAGGTCGCACCGATGTCGACGCCCAGGAAACGGAGTTCGGGGTTGAGCCGCACATTGTGTGAGCGGCGTCCGCCCCGGGAGGCGGCGAGGCCGTCGGCGACGACCAGTCCCGTCTCCAGCAGCCGGTCCACCTCGACGGCCAGCTTGGACCGCGAGAGGTCGACCAGATCACCCAGCTGGGCCCGGGAGTTGGGTCCGCTGTCGCGCAACAGCCGCAGCAGGCGGGCCTGGTGAGGGTTGGCGGGCCGTGCGGTCATCCGTCTCACGTGCCCCTCCCTGCCTCGGCCCGGCCGTCCGCCGCGGGCTTTCGAAGGGAACGTAGCAGCGGGCGCCGAACCTGGGAAGAACTTGTGCACGGATTGCCGCACACTTTCTCCACTGAGAGGACAAAGAAAGGGCGGTGGCGTTGTCGGTGCCCGCCGCTACTCTGGAGATCAGAGACGGCGTGGACGTTCCGGGGGGAGCGCGGATGACGCAGGTGACAGCGGCGGGGGAGGGTCCGGGCTACGCGATGGGCCTCGCGAACGGCTCGTACGAGTGGTACCGGCAGGCGGCGGCCAGGGCCCGCCGTTTCTACCGGCTGTCGGAGTCGCTCCAGCTGCTGTTCGCGGCGGCGGTGCCGGTGGCGGCGGTGCTGGCCCCCGGTGACGCCAAGGTCCCGGCGGTGCTGGGCGCCGTGGTCGTCGTACTGACCGGGCTGCGCTCGGTCTTCCACTGGCAGGACGACTATCTCCGCTTCAGCCAGGCCCGCGAGGCGGTCGAGGCGGAGCGGCGGCTGTACCGCACCGGCGCCGATCCCTACGGCGACCCCGAGACGCGGGACCGCTGTCTGGCCGCCGCCGTCACGCGGATAGAGCAGCAGGAGATGGGGGTCTGGGTGCAGATAGCGGGGGCGCGGGAGGAACCTACTCTGCCCTGAGGGGAGTTGGGCACCCCTTCAGCCGGCGCCGCTCAGCCGGCGCACCTTCAGCCGGCGCCGCTCAGCCGAGAAGCCCCCGGTCAGGGCGCCCCTCACTTCTCCCGCTCGTGATACGAGCTCCGCGTATGCTCCGTATGCTCCCGCATCAACCGCGTCGCCAACTCCTGCGCCCCGGAGGCGATCGCGGCGATCAGCTCGCTGTGCTCGTCCCACGACTTCTGCCCCCGCTGCCGCGCGACCGGCGTGTAGTACCACCGCACCCGCCGCTCCACCTGGTCCGCCAGCTCGGCGAGGACGGTGTTGCCGGCCAGCTCCATGATGGTCGCGTGGAAACGGGCGTTGAGGGCGACGGCGGAATCCACATCGTCCCGGGCCACGGCCGCGACCCCCTGCTCCTGGATCTCCCGCAGCCGCGCGAGCCCGCTCTCGCTGGGCGCGGCGGCGGCGAGCCGGGCCGCCTCGGCCTCCAGCAGCGTGCGGACGGTGAGGAGTTGGTCGGCCTCCTCCTCCGTCGGCTCGTGCACGAACGCCCCCTGCGCGGGCCGCAGATCCACCCACCCCTCGCTGTTCAGCCGCTGCAACGCCTCACGCACCGGCTGCCGCGACACCCCGAGGTGCCCGGCGAGCTCGCTCTCGACGAGATGCTGGCCGGGCCGCAGCGCGCGGGTGATGATCAGTTCGAGCAGCGCCTCGTAGACCCGGTCGCGCAGCGGACCCGGCCGCTCCAGCCGGGGCACCGAGCCGTGTGGCAGACCTGTCGACAACATCGCGGTTCCCCTCCTGTGCACCCGCCGAAGACCGGCGGCACCGGAAAGCCCAGTATCGATTGTCTTTCGTCTACAGTCTACGGCGCACCCGGGGACTCACAGGTTCACGGGCACCGCACCACCTGTCCCGCGTACGACAGGTTCCCGCCGAACCCGAACAGCAGCACGGGGTCCCCGGTCCTGACCGCCCCCTGCTCGACCAGCTTGGAGAAGGCCAGCGGAATGCTCGCGGCCGAGGTGTTCCCGGACTCGGAGACATCGCGCGCGACGACCGCGTTGACCGCCCCGATCTTCTCCGCGAGCGGCTCGATGATCCGCAGGTTCGCCTGGTGCAGCACCACCGCGGCCAGCTCCTCGGGCGTCACGCCCGCCCGCTCGCAGGCCTGCCGGGCGAGCGGCGGCAGCTGCGTCGTCGCCCAGCGGTAGACGCTCTGCCCCTCCTGCGCGAACCGCGGCGGCGTCCCCTCGATGCGCACGGCGTGCTTCATCTCCGGCACCGAGCCCCACAGCACGGGCGCGATCCCGGGCGTCTCGGCGGCCTCGACGACGGCCGCGCCGGCGCCGTCGCCCATGAGGACGCAGACCGTGCGGTCGGTCCAGTCGGCGACCTCGGACATCTTGTCGGCGCCGATGACCAGCGCCCGGCGCGCGGCCCCGGCGCGCACGATGTGGTCGGCGGTCGCGAGGGCGTGGGTGAACCCGGCGCACACGACGTTGATGTCCATCGCGGCCGGTCCCGGCACCCCGAGCCGGGCCGCGACCCGGGCGGCCATGTTCGGCGAGCGGTCGATCGCCGTGGAGGTGGCGACCAGCACGAGGTCGATGTCGGCGGGCACCAGGCCGGCCGTGGCGAGCGCCTTGGCGGCGGCGTGCGCGGCGAGCTCGTCGACGGGTTCGTCGGGTCCGGCGATATGGCGGGTGCGGATGCCCACCCGCGAGGTGATCCACTCGTCGCTGGTGTCGACCATGCCCGCCAGGTCCTCGTTGGTGAGCACCTTGGCGGGCTGGTAGTGGCCGAGAGCGGCGATGCGCGAGCCGTTCATCTGAGGGTCCCCTCGTTGCCGTGGGTAGCGGGATTCCCCAGTCTGATCAGTGACTGACGGGTAGGCGACAGCCGAAGTGACAGGAATAAAGCCCTCCGGTTGTCGGCTTCCCGCAGAACCTCGGACGCCCGAACAACTCAGCGCCACCATCGCCGCCGGGCCGCGGGCAACTATCCGGTAAAGAGTTTCGTGGCTTTCTGCACGAGTTCATAGAGGCCGTAGGCGAGCGGGGCGCCCACCCACAGCCAGGCGAAAGCGATCAGCGGCCGGCGGTCAGGCGGACTCGGGCTCTTGTCGGGCTCCGACATCGACGGCCTCCTTCTGGGCATCTACCTGATGACGGGGATGAACAGGGCGAACCAGCTCATTGGCGATGAAACCGATCACGAGCAGCCCGATCATGATGAGAAAAGAGACGCCGTACAGATCGGCGCCGTGTTTCCCGGCGCTCTTCTGCCGGTCCGCGATCCAGTTGACGATCAGCGGCCCGAGCACCCCGGCCGTCGACCACGCCGTCAGCAGCCGCCCGTGGATCGCGCCCACCTGATAGGTACCGAACAGGTCCTTCAGATAGGCGGGCACGGTGGCGAATCCGCCGCCGTAGAAGGAAAGGATCACCAGCGCGCAGAGCACGAACAGCGGTTTCGAGGAGTCGCCGAAAGCCGCTATCAGCGCGTACATCACTGCCCCGGCGCCCAGATAGACGCGGTAGATGTTCTTGCGCCCGATCCGGTCGGAGGCCGATGACCAGCCGATACGGCCCGCCATATTGGCGGCGGAAAGCAGTGCGACAAAACCGGCGGCGGCCGTCGCGGACACCACCTGGGAGGTCCCGGAAAAGAAGTCCGTGATCATCGGGGCGGCTTTCTCCAGAATGCCGATCCCGGCCGTCACATTCATACAGAGGACGACCCACAGACACCAGAACTGGGGTGTCCGCACAGCGGTGTTCGCGGAAACCTGCGGACCGGTGAGCGCGGCGGCGGAAATCTCCCCCGTATTCCCGCGCGGCACCCGCACCAGCAGCACCCCGAGCGACATGAACACGGCGTACGAGAGCCCGTGCACGAGGAACGCCAGTGCGATGCCCTTGCTGTCCGAGCCGAACGACGCCAGCATCTGCGCCGACCACGGCGAGGCGATCAGCGCCCCGCCGCCGAACCCCATGATGGCGATCCCGGTCGCCATCCCGGGCCGATCCGGGAACCACTTGATCAGCGTGGAGACCGGCGAGATGTACCCGATGCCGAGCCCGATGCCGCCGACGAACCCGTAACCGAGCACGATCAGCCAGTACTGCTCGGTCGCGGCGCCGAGCGCCGACAGCAGGAAACCGCTGGAGAAGCAGACCAGGGCGACGGTCATCGCCCAGCGCGGGCCGTTGCGTTCGACGAGGGTGCCGCCGAACGCCGCGGACAGCCCGAGCATGACGATGGCCAGCTGGAACGGCAGCGCGCTCTGCGTACCGCTGAGGCCCAGCGCGGACTCCAGCGGCGGCTTGAAGACGCTCCAGGCATAGGCCTGGCCGATGGAGAGATGGACGGACAGAGCGGCGGGCGGAACCAGCCAGCGGCTCCAGCCCGGCGGTGCTACGGGGGGACTCATGATCCGGGACGGTAGGAATGCGCAAGGGAGTTGAGAAGTCGCGTGCCGACCGTATGCGGTGAACGGTATCCGGAGTGCGCCGAACGGTCATGAGCGACAATGGACGGCATGGGACGAGTCACCGAACGCCGCAAAGTGATCCGCATCCGTGACGGGGCCGTCTCGTCCCGCCCCGACACCCTGGTCGCCGAAGAGCCCATGGAGATCCGCCTCAACGGCAAGCCGCTGGCCATCACCATGCGCACCCCGGGCGACGACTTCGCCCTGGCCGCCGGCTTCCTCGTGAGCGAGGGCGTCCTGGCCCACGCCGGGGACCTCCAGAACATCGTCTACTGCGCGGGCGCAACGGATGGGGGTACCGCCCTGCTCGGAGAGCTTGGGGGAGGTTCCAACACCTACAACGTCGTGGACGTCCGCACCTCCCCGCACGTCACCCTCCCCGACATCACCCTCGAACGGAACGTCTATACGACGTCGTCCTGCGGCCTCTGCGGCAAGGCCAGCCTCGACGCGGTCCGTACGACGGCCCACTGGCCCCTCGCCGACACGCCCCCGGTCCGCGTCGACCCCGCGCTCCTCGCCGCGCTCCCCGATCAACTCCGCGCGGCGCAAAGGGTCTTCGACCGCACCGGCGGACTCCACGCCGCCGCCCTCTTCAGCGAAGAAGGCGAACTCCTGGACGTCCGCGAGGACGTGGGCCGGCACAACGCCGTCGACAAGCTGGTCGGCCGAGCCTTGCAGAGCGGCCAACTCCCGCTGTCCCGCGCCATTTTGCTGGTCTCCGGCCGCGCGTCCTTCGAGCTGGCGCAGAAGGCCGTCATGGCGGGCATCCCGGTGCTGGCCGCCGTCTCCGCCCCGTCCTCCCTGGCCGTCGACCTCGCGGCGGAGACGGGCCTGACGCTGGTCGGCTTCCTGCGGGGCGCGTCGATGAACGTGTACGCGGGCGCGGAGCGGGTGGTGCTGAGCGGGGCGGCCACGACGGCGTAAGGCCGCCGGCGTCGGAAAAAGCCCCCTCACCGGCGGACCGCGTCCACGGCCTCCCGCTCCCGCGCCCCGGCAGCCGCCGGCGCCTCCACCGCGTCCCCCGCCCGCCGCTTGGCGATCACCGCGCACACCATCAACTGCATCTGGTGGAACAGCATCAACGGCAGCACCGCCAGCGACGCGTGCGCCCCGAACAGCACACTCGCCATCGGCAGCCCGGACGCGAGGGACTTCTTCGACCCCGCGAACTGGATCGCGACCCGGTCCCCCCGCCCGAACCCCAGCGCCTTCCCTCCGTACCAGGTCAGCGCCAGCATCACCGCGAGGATCACGGCCTCCACCCCCATCAGCGCCCCCAGCCGCGCCGGGCTCACCTGATGCCAGATCCCCTGGACCATGCCCTCGCTGAACGCCGTGTAGACGACGAGCAGGATGGACCCCCGGTCGACGACCTTGAGGATCACCTTGTGCCGGTCCAGGAACCCGCTGATCCAGCGCCGCGCCACCTGCCCGGCGAGGAACGGCACCAGCAGCTGGAGCACGATCTCCAGCAGCGAGTGCGCGGAGAACCCGCCGCCGCTGCTGCCGAGCAGCGCCGCCGCCAGCAGCGGGGTGAGGACGATGCCGATCAGCGAGGAGAAGGAGCCCGCGCAGATCGCCGCCGGAACGTTGCCGCGCGCCATCGACGTGAAGGCGATCGACGACTGGATGGTCGACGGCACCAGCGTCAGGAACAGCAGCCCCTCGTACAGCGGCTGGGTCAGCAGGGTCGGCACCAGCCCGCGCGCGGCCAGGCCCAGCAGCGGGAAGACGACGAACGTGCAGGCCAGGACGGTGACATGGAGCCGCCAGTGGCGCAGCCCGTCGACGGCCTCGCGGGTGGAGAGCCGGGCGCCGTAGAGGAAGAAGAGGAAGGCGATCGCCCACGTCGAGACCCCGGAGGCCACGTCCGCCGCGCCGCCCCGCGCCGGGAGGAGCGCGGCGATCCCGACCGTGCACAGCAGCAGGACGATGAAGGGGTCGACCGGCATCCAGGACGGCCAGTGCAGGCGTTTCACGGTGCTCCACGTGCTGTGTCCGTACGGTGACGTGCTGTTTTCGTACGGTGTCGTCGAAACGCCCGCGAGGACGTTCCCGGGGCTGGAGTGCCCCTCTCCATCGTCCTCTCCTTCACCGTGATCGGGAATCCGTCACACCACTCTCACTGTCATCACGCTTTACGATGACCGGCATGTACGACCCCGCCCAGCTGCGCACCTTCCTCGCGGTCGCCCAGACCCTGAGCTTCACCCAGGCCGCCCGCCGGCTGGGCCTGCGCCAGTCCACCGTCAGCCAGCACGTGCGGCGCCTGGAGACGGCGACCGGGCGCACCCTCTTCGCCCGGGACACCCACTCCGTGGAGCTGACCGAGGACGGCGAGGCCATGCTCGGCTTCGCCCGCCGCATCCTGACCGTGCACGAGCAGGCGACCGCCTTCTTCACCGGCACCCGGCTGCGCGGCCGGCTGCGCTTCGGGGCGTCCGAGGACTTCGTGCTGACCCGGCTGCCGGAGATCCTGGAGAGCTTCCGGCACGCCCACCCGGAGGTCGACCTGGAGCTGACGGTCGAGCTGTCCGGCACGCTGCACGAGCAACTGGCCGCCGGGAAGCTGGACTTGGTGCTGGCCAAGCGGCGCCCGGAGGATCCGCGCGGCGAGCCGGTGTGGCGGGACGAGCTGGTGTGGATCGGCGCCGAGCGGCTGCGCCTGGACCCCGAGCGGCCCCTGCCGCTGATCGTGTATCCGCCGCCCGGCATCACCCGCGCCCTCGCCCTCGAAGCGCTGGAGCGCCAGGGCCGGGCGTGGCGGATCGCGTGCACCAGCGGCAGCCTGAACGGCCTGATCGCCGCCGCCCGCGCGGGGCTCGGCGTGATGGCGCACTCCCGGGGCCTGATCCCGCCGGGCCTCGTCCGCGTCCCCGAGCGGGCCGGGCTGCCGGAGCTGGGCGCCGTCGACTTCGTCCTCGTGCACGGCGCCCGCCCCGCGCACGGCACGCACGGCGCCGCCGACGCGCTGGCCACGGCGATCCTGAGCGGCGGGGACCGGCTGCACCGGCGCTGACCGGCGCCCGCTCACGGGCAGATTCCGTGGAGATCGGGCCGCCGAAACTTACCGAACCGCCGGTTCCGCGCCCGCTCCCTCCCGTTGCACCCCTTATTTCCGCCGCCGCCCGGCCCGTACGGACGGACCGCCCGGTGTGCGGACCCCTCCCACCCCGCCTCCCTGTGGGGTAGCTTTCACGGCGCCGTACGGCCGGAAACAGACGGGGCGAAACAGAACGGGGTGCGGGTGTGCGCGAATTCTCCAACCCTGCGTTGCCGTTGGCACCGCCCGTCGGCGGCCTCGCCGACAGCGTCTACCAGCGGGCCGCCGCCGAGCCCAAGGCCGTGGCGCTCGGCCGCAAGGACGCCGCGGGCCGCTGGCGGGACGTGACCGCCGCCGAGTTCCGCGACGAGGTCCTCGCCCTCGCCAAGGGCCTGCTCGCGCGGGGCATCCGCTTCGGCGACCGCGTCGCGATCATGTCCCGCACCCGCTACGAGTGGACGCTCTTCGACTACGCCCTGTGGACGATCGGCGCCCAGGTCGTCCCCGTCTACCCGACGTCGTCCGCCGAGCAGTGCGCCTGGATGCTGTACGACAGCGAGTGCACGGCGGCGGTCGTCGAGACCGAGGACCACGCGATGACGATCGCCACCGTCATCGACCGCCTCCCCGCCCTGCGCGAGCTGTGGCAGCTCGACGCGGGCGCGGTCCAGGAGCTGTACGACGCCGGCGCGCACCTCGACGACGACGTCGTGCACCGCCACCGCGAGGCCGTCACCCCGGACTCGGTGGCCAGCGTCATCTACACCTCGGGGACGACCGGCCGCCCGAAGGGCTGTGTGGTCACGCACGGGAACTTCATGGTCGAGGCGGACACCGTGATCGAGTGCTGGGAGCCGGTCTTCCGCTCCCGGCGCGGCGACGAGGCGGCGACGCTGCTGATCCTGCCGCTGGCGCACGTCTTCGGCCGGATGGTGCAGGTCGCGGCGGTGCGCGGCCGGGTCCGCTTCGGGCATCAGCCGCAGCTGAGCGCCGCAGCCCTGCTGCCGGACCTCGCGACGTTCCGGCCGACGTTCTTCCTCGCCGTCCCGTACATCTTCGAGAAGGTCTTCCGCGCCGCCCGCCGCACCGCCGAACGCGAGGGCAGGTCGGGCCCGTTCGAGAAGGCGGTCGAGGTGGCCGTCGCGTACGCGGACGCCGTCGAGGCGAAGGCCTGGGGCAAGGGGCCGGGCCCTTCCGCCGGCCTGCGCCTCCAGCACCAGTTCTTCGACAAGCTGGTGTACGCGAAGATGCGGGCCGCGCTCGGCGGCCAGGTGCGGCACGCGATGTCCGGCGGCTCCTCGATGGACCGCCGCCTCGGCCTGTTCTTCGCGGGCGCGGGCGTCCAGATCTACGAGGGCTACGGCCTCACCGAGTCGACCGCCGCCGCGTGCGCCAACCCGCCCGGCCGCACCCGCTACGGCAGCGTCGGCCGGCCCATCCCCGGCATGACCGTGCACATCGCGGACGACGGCGAGGTCTGGCTGCGCGGCGACAACGTCTTCCAGGGCTACCTCAACAACCCCAAGGCGACCGACGAGGCCCTGCACGACGGCTGGCTCGCCACCGGCGACCTCGGCACCCTCGACGAGGACGGCTTCCTCACGCTGACCGGCCGCAAGAAGGAGATCCTCGTCACCTCCGGCGGCAAGAGCGTCTCGCCCGGCCAGCTGGAGGAGCGGGTGCGCGACCATCCGCTGGTCGCCCAGTGCATCGTCGTCGGCAACGACCGCCCCTTCGTCGCCGCCCTCGTCACCCTCGACCCCGAGGCCGTCGAGCACTGGCTGGAGATGCGCGGCAAACCGCGGGCGGACCTCCAAGAGGTGGTGCGCGACGCCGACTTGGAGGCGGAGGTGCGCCGGGCCGTCGTCGCCGCCAACACCCTCGTCTCCCAGGCCGAGGCGATCCGCACGTTCCGCATCCTCGCCCAGCCGTTCACCGAGGAGCACGGGCTGCTGACCCCGTCGCTGAAGCTGAAGCGCAAGGCCATCGAGAACGCCTGTGCGAAAGAGGTCGACGCCCTGTACCGGTCCGGACCTTGAGCCCCGGGACAGGAATGCGGCGCGTACGGTGATCGTTGACGATGGGAGAACCCCATGACGGACAACCGAAGGATCATGAGCGCGTGAGCAGCAAGGTCCCCCCGATCATCCTCAACAACGGCGTCGAGATGCCCCAGCTGGGCTTCGGTGTGTGGCAGGTGCCGGACGACGAGGCGGAGCGCGCGGTCGCCACCGCCCTGGAGGCCGGGTACCGCAGCATCGACACAGCCGCGATCTACGGCAACGAGGAGGGCACCGGCAAGGCCATCGCGGCCTCGGGCGTGGCCCGCGAGGACGTCTTCGTCACCACCAAGCTGTGGAACTCCGACCAGGGCTACGACACGACCCTGCGCGCGTTCGACACCTCGCTGGCCAAGCTGGGCCTCGACTACGTCGACCTGTACCTGATCCACTGGCCGACCCCGGCCCGTGACCTGTACACCGACACGTACAAGGCGTTCGAGAAGCTGTACGCCGACGGCCGCGTCAAGGCGATCGGCGTCTCCAACTTCCACCCCGAGCACCTGCGCAGGCTGCTCGACGAGACCTCGGTCATCCCCGCGGTCAACCAGATCGAGCTGCACCCGCACCTCCAGCAGCACGAGCTGCGCGAGCTGCACGCCGAGCAGGGCATCGCCACCGAGGCGTGGTCGCCGCTCGGCCAGGGCAAGGGGCTCCTGGAGGTGCCGGCGATCGTCGCGATCGGCCAGAAGCACAATCGCACCCCGGCCCAGATCGTGCTGCGCTGGCACCTCCAGCTCGGCAACGTCGTGATCCCCAAGTCCGTGACGCCGTCCCGGATCAAGGAGAACATCGAGGTCTTCGACTTCGCTCTGGACACCGAGGATCTGGCGGCGATCAGCGCGCTGAACGAGGACCGGCGGATCGGACCGAACCCGGCTGAGTTCAACATGGCCTGAGCCGGGCTGAGTTGAGCGCCGAAGAGGCGTGAGCCGAAGAGGCGGGCCCGATGGAGGGGCCCGCCTTTTTCATGTCCCGTCACTCAAGTCGGCCTGGGCTAAGCCGGCTTGACCGCCGTATGCACCGTCCGTGCCGTCAGCACATACAGATCCGCCCTCCGGTGCACGCTCTCCGGGTCCGCCGGGTCGAGCAGCCGGTCCAGCGTCGTGCGGTCCTCCTCGTCGATGAGTTCCGCCGTCGACTCCCGCAGCCTGCCCAGAAGTTGGGCCGCGTGCGCGCGGGCCCGGTCGGAGGCGGGGGCCGGGAGGTCGAGGAGGAAGCTGCGGGTGCGGGCGCCCTTGAGGCCGGCCGACGTGAGCAGCGCGGCCCAGTCCTCCCGCTCGCCGACCGTTCCCGGCAGGTCGGCGCGCATCTTCGCGAACCACTCGGTGGCGTGCGCGTCGAGGCGGGACTCGAGGCCGGGGCGGCCGAAGCCGAGGTCGCGCGGGAGGAACCGGGTCGGCAGCCCGCCCTCCATGACCGCCAACGTCCCGCCGGGGGCGAGCCGTTCGGCGCAGGCGGCGAGCGCGGCGCGCTGGTCGCCGAGGTGGTGGAGGCTGTTGCCGGCCCAGATGAGATCCGCCGGGTACTCCAACTTGGCCAGCAGCCCGGGGAGTTCACCGTGGAGAGTGGCGAACCGGTCGCCGTAGCCGAGCCGTTGGGCCCGTTCGGCGGCCCGGTGCAGCAGGGGCGCGGAGCCGTCGGCGGCGACCACCCGGGCGCCGGGGAACTCCTCGGCGAACAGGCAGGCGACGACGCCCGGGCCGCTGCCGGCGTCCACGACCAGGCCCGGGTCGGTGATCTCCTTGCCGAGCCAGGCCAGTGCCCGCTCGTACAGCGGCGCGTACAGCTCGGCCTGCGCCTCGAGGTGCTCCGCCATCGCGGCCCAGTCGATGTCGGTGTCATGCGTGTGTGCCATGGCCCCCAGCCTCTCGTCCGTGGATGCCGCCAGCGTGCGGCGGCACACGGGGAAGGGGCCACTTCTGTTGCCGTACCGGCAAAAAAGCGGAGATCCGGCCGCTCCTCTCGTGGGGAAGCGGCCGGACCGTACCGCCCGGGCGGCCCGCCGGGGCGAAGGGGAGGCCCCGGCGGGCCGGGGGAAGGTCAGCCGAGCGGCGGGTACGCGTTCTGCATCAGCTGCTGGAACTGCGCGGAGAACCAGTGCCCGGCCAGCGGCGCGTTCGACAGCGCCCCGGACATGTGGTTGTTGTTGCGCGGGTTGCCGGTGTACGTCGGGTCGCACATGCGGTCGAAGCCCTTGCCCTCGTCGTTGGCGATGGCGGTGGACGACCCGTCGGACTCGCCCGGAGGCTTCATCCAGACGTAGGCGTCGATCCCGGCGGCGGGAGCGGCCTGCGGGCGTTCACCGAGACCGGCCCCGGACTGGTTGCACCAGTTCCCGACGTGGATACGGCGGTCGTAGCGCCCGCCGTCGACGTAGGTGTCCACGTTGGTCTGCGCGCCCGGACCGGCCGGCCGCGCGCTGCCGCCCCAGCCGTTGCGGGAGGTGTCGATCAGCATGCCGATATTGGACCGGAAGCCGGCCGAGATCAGCTGGTTGCGGAAGGCCTGCGCGTACGACAGCTCGTCGACGTACCGGTTCCAGTCCACCCACTTCGACTGCCGTACGGACGTGCCGCCCACGGTGTCGTTGATGGTGAAGTTGTTCTCCTTCAGGGCGCTGTAGTTGGCGGTGTTGGTGATGAAGCCCTGGACGTCGTCGACCGTCGCGCCCTGGGCGTTGGCGGCCTGGTAGAAGAGCTGGGCGGCGGGGGCGAAGTTGTCGTCCCAGCCGAGCCAGCCGTGGTGGCCGGCGTCGATGTAGTTGTAGACGTTGGCGATCGCGCCGAGCTTGGCGAGCGCGTAGCCGACGCCGTTGACGTAGTTGCCGTTCGCCTTCATCGTGTTGCAGGCCGCGGTCGCGGTGGCGCTGCTGCCGGTGTTGGTGACGAGGTTGGGCAGCGAGTCGATCTCGACGGTGTTGACGATGCGCAGGCTCGCGTACTTGGGGTCGGCGAGGATCGCGGCGATCGGGTCGATGAACTGCGTCTTGTACTTGTCGATCTCCGTCGGGCCGAGTTCGCCGTTGGAGGCGAGGGCGGCGCAGTCACGGCCTGGGAGGTCGTAGATGACCAGCTGGATGACCTCTTCGCCGCTGCCCTTCTGGGCGAGGGCCGCGTCGAGGTGGGCGCGCAGGCCCATGCCGCCGTTGACGCCGTTGATCGCGGCGATCCGGTCGAGCCAGACGCCGGTCGGCTGGCCCGAGACCCGTGAGCCGCCGGGTTCGGCGTTGGCGTGCGCCGCCCATTCGGGGTTGACGTACACCTTGGCGCCCGCGTACGGGTTGTCGACCTTGGTGGAGGGGGTGCCCGGGCCGGTCGGCGGCGGGGTGGTGGTGCCGCCGCCGTCGTCGACGTTGCAGGTGACGCCGTCGAGCGTGAAGGTGGTGGGCACGGCGTTGCTGCCGCTGTAGGAGGCCTGGAACCCGAAGCTGACCGAACTCCCGGTCGGCAGCGAGCCGTTGTAGGTCTCGTTGGCGGCGGTGACGGCCTGGCCCGACTGGCTGACCTGGGCGCTCCAGCCGCTGGTGATCTGCTGGTTGCCGGCGTAGCCCCACTTCAGCTGCCAACTGCTCTTGGCGGCGCTGTTGTTGGTGACGGTGACGTTGGCGGTGAAGCCGGTGCTCCACTGGTTCTGCACCTGGTAGTCCACGCTGCACGGGATCGCGGTGATCTCGCTGCCCTGCGGGGCCACCGCCAGTGCGGTCCCGGACGCGCCGGCGACGAGCGCCAGCGCGGCGAGCAACGCTGTTCTGCTACGGCTCATGAGTGCGGGTTTCCTTGTCTGCTAGCGGATATTTCCGGTGTGTCATCCGTTCTGGGCGCGCAGCCGGTCGCGCAGCCCGGTGCCGTACGCGGTGGGTGTCCCGTCGTAACTCGTGATCAGGGACGGACCGGAGGCGCAGTCCCATGCGTTCCAGGTCCAGCCCAGGTACGACAGCCCGCGGTCGTCGAACCACTTCATGACCCGGTCGACGAACCCGTGCGAGCAGGTGTTCTCCCCGATCTCCCCGGCCACCAGCGGGACTTGGGCGGCGACGGGGGCGAGGGCGGAGTTCCAGCAGGCTTCACTGGAACAGGTGTTGAAGTTGTAGCCGTGCCAGGCGGCGGCGAGATTGCCGGTGGGGTCGCGTGGCCGGTAAGTGAGCCACTGGCTCAGGTCGTTGGAGTAGGCGAGCCCGCCCGCGAGGATCACGTTGCGGGCGCCGGTGGCGCGGACCGCGTCGACCAACTGCTGCATTCCGGCGACCTGGTAGCCGATGCCGGGGCAGCTGCCGCCGTCGCGCCAGCACTGCCAGGCCTGGGCGGTGGTGGACGTGGCGCGGTCCGGGTAGGGCTCGTTGAAGAGGTCGAGGACGACCGCCGGGTCACTCTTGAAGGTGTTCGCGACCGACGTCCAGAAGCCCGGGGTGTACTGGGCGTCGGGCATCGGCTTCTGGCAGCTGGCGTGGACGTCGGAGCAGCCGGCCGAGTTGCCCGTGTACTGCCCGTAGGTCCAGTGGAGTTCGACGACCGGCGTCATGCCGTGCGCCTTCACGCGGGCCACGAGGTCCTTGACGGCGTTCACGTAGTTCGCGCCGCCGTACGCGGACTGGATGTTCGAAAGCCCCAGCCAGCACTCCTCGTTGAGCGGGATGCGGACGGTGTTCGCCTTCCAGTCGGCGATCGCCCGGAGCGCGGCGTCGTCGACCGGCCCGTCCCAGATGCCGCGCCCCTGCACACACATGAACTCGCCGCCGGACCGGTTGACCCCGAGCAGCCGGCGGGCGGCCCCGGTGTCGTCGACGAGCTTGTCGCCGGACACATGCAGTGCGGGCGCGGGTGCGGCGGCCCGTGCCGGAAGGCTCGGCAGCAGGACCCCGGCGACGAGGGCGCCGACGCCTGCCACAGCGAGGATCAGGGAACGCGCGGGATGTCTCACTAGAGCGACTCCTCGCAGGTCAGACACGTCGCGACAGACGTGTCGACTGATGGAATCGCTCCCACTGGTGACACCGAAGCTAGCGTCAAGTCCCTGGGAAGAACAGGGGAGGCACAGACTTTCCCCGGCCGAACACCCGTCGAATCTTTTCGACTCTTCGAACACCTTGACCACCCGAACCCCCGTCCGCACTATGGGAGCGCTCCCACTGGTTCAAGGCTTGTTGCTCCTCCCCCCACCTCCCCGAGCCGCAAGGAGGGACCAGCACATGACCCAGACCCTCAGGCGCCGCAGAACGCGGCGCTGGTGGACAGCCGTGGTGGCGGCGTTCGCACTGCCGCTCGCCGGCCTGAGCACGCTCACAACTCCCGCACAGGCGGCGGCACTTCAGTGCAGCGTCGACTACAAGACGAACGACTGGGGCAGCGGTTTCACCGCCGACCTCACGATCACCAACCGGGGCACGGACGCCATCAACGGCTGGACGCTCGGCTACTCCTACGCCGGCAACCAGAAGCTGACCAGCGGCTGGAACGGGACCTGGTCGCAGTCCGGCACCGCCGTCTCCGTACAGAGCGCCACCTACAACGCGAACATCGCGGCGGGCGCGGCGGTGACGACGGGCGCCCAGTTCACCTACACCGGCACCAACACCGCCCCCACCGGTTTCTCGCTCAACGGCACCCCGTGCGTGGGCGCGCACCAGCCCCCGATCACCGTCCTGACCAGCCCGGCGGCGGGCGCGATCTACACCCAGGGCGACGCGGTCCCGCTCGCGGCGACGGCAGCGGCGGCGGACAACGCGACGATCTCGAAGGTCGAGTTCTACGACGACACGACCCTCCTGGGCACGGACACCACCGCCCCCTACACCTTCTCCGCCACCGGCTTGTCCGTGGGCAGTCACTCCCTCCTGGCGAAGGCGTACGACAGCCTGGGCGCGGCCGGCACCTCGACGCCGGTCGGCATCACCGTCGCCTCGGGCCCGGCGGTCGTCGCGTCGGCGTCCCAACTCGCCGTCCAGCAGGGCAAGACGGGCACGTACACGGTCCGTCTCTCCACCCAGCCGGCGTCGAACGTGACGGTCGCGACCGCGCGCACCGGCGGCAACACGGGCCTCACGGTCACCGGCGGCGCGGCGCTGACGTTCACCCCGTCGAACTGGTCCACCGCGCAGCCGGTGACGGTCACGGCGGCGGCCACCGGAACCGGAGCGGCCACGTTCGATTCGACGGCCACGGGCCTCGCCAAGGCGACGGTGACGGTCACCCAGATCGCCGGCCAGAAGACGTACGACGCCCGTTTCCTGGAGCTGTACGGGAAGATCACCAACCCGGCGAACGGCTACTTCTCGCCGGAGGGCATCCCGTACCACTCGGTGGAGACGCTGATCGTGGAGGCCCCCGACCAGGGGCACGAGACCACGTCCGAGGCGTACAGCTATCTGCTGTGGCTCCAGGCGATGTACGGCAAGATCACCGGTGACTGGAGCAAGTTCAACGGCGCGTGGGACCTCATGGAGAAGTACATGATCCCCACCCACGCCGACCAGCCCACCAACTCCTTCTACACCGCGTCGAAACCGGCGACCTACGCGCCCGAGCTGGACACCCCGAACGAGTACCCGGCGCGCCTGGACCCGTCGGTCCCGGTCGGCCAGGACCCGATCGCGGCCGAGCTGAAGTCCGCGTACGGCACCGACGACGTCTACGGCATGCACTGGCTCCAGGACGTCGACAACACCTACGGCTACGGCAACGGCCCCGGCAAGTGCGAGGCTGGACCGACGGCCACGGGACCCTCGTACATCAACACCTTCCAGCGCGGGGCGCAGGAGTCGGTGTGGGAGACCGTGCCGCAGCCGACCTGCGACCAGTTCAAGTACGGCGGCACGAACGGGTATCTGGACCTGTTCACCGGTGACAGCTCCTACGCCAAGCAGTGGAAGTTCACCGACGCCCCGGACGCCGACGCGCGCGCCGTGCAGGCCGCGTACTGGGCCGACCTGTGGGCGAAGCAGCAGGGCAAGGGCGCCGACGTCTCCGCGACCGTCGGCAAGGCGGCGAAGATGGGCGACTATCTGCGCTACTCGATGTACGACAAGTACTTCAAGAAGATCGGCAGTTGTGTCGGTCCGAGCGCGTGCGCGGCCGGCTCGGGCAAGAACTCCTCGCACTATCTGATGTCCTGGTACTACGCCTGGGGCGGCGCGACCGACACCTCGGCGGGCTGGGCCTGGCGGATCGGCTCCAGCCATGTCCACGGCGGCTACCAGAACCCGCTCGCGGCCTACGCGCTCAGCTCCTACGCCGACCTGAAGCCCAAGTCGGCGACAGGGCAGGCGGATTGGGCGACCTCGCTGACCCGGCAGCTGGAGTTCTACCGCTGGCTCCAGTCGAACGAGGGCGCCATCGCGGGCGGCGCGACCAACAGCTGGGCGGGGCGCTACGCCACTCCCCCGGCCGGGAAGTCGACGTTCTACGGCATGTTCTACGACGAGCAGCCCGTCTACCACGACCCGCCGTCGAACCAGTGGTTCGGCTTCCAGGCGTGGTCGATGGAGCGGGTCGCGGAGTACTACCAGCAGACCGGCAACGCGCAGGCCAAGGCCGTGCTGGACAAGTGGGTGAGCTGGGCGCTGTCGCAGACCACGGTCAACCCCGACGGCACCTACCGCTTCCCCTCGACGCTCTCCTGGTCCGGCCAGCCCGATACCTGGAACGCGTCAAGTCCGGGCGCCAACACGGGACTTCACGTCTCGGTCGTCGACTACACGAACGACGTCGGAGTCGCCGCCGCGTTCGCGAAGACGCTGACCTACTACGGCGCCAAGTCCGGTGACACGGCCTCGAAGACGGTCGCGAAGGCGCTGCTGGACGGCATGTGGTCGAACTACTCCGACGCCCTCGGCATCGCGGTCCCGGAGACCCGGGCCGACTACAAGCGCTTCGGCGACCCGGTCTACGTACCGAGCGGCTGGAGCGGGACGATGCCGAACGGCGACGCGATCAACTCGTCCTCGACGTTCGCCTCCCTGCGGTCCTTCTACAAGAACGACCCCAACTGGTCGAAGATCCAGGCCTACTTGGCGGGCGGCGCGGCGCCGTCGTTCACGTACCACCGGTTCTGGGCCCAGGCGGACATCGCCTTGGCCATGGGCTCGTACGCGGAACTCCTCGAATAGTCCCCGCTGAAGGCCCGGACCGCCGGGCCGGAGCGTCCGCGTACCGCGCCGGGCGGCCCCCACCCGCACAGGGGGCCGCCCGGTCGTCGCCCCTCGTTCCCCCCCCACATGGCCGCACGAGGAAGGAAACCCCCACCGTGCGAAGAACCCGCATCCTCACCGCCGTGCTGGCGCTGGCCGCCGGTCTGCTGGCCGGCGCCCCGCCCGCGCTCTCCGCCGACGCTCCCGGATCGGCGCTCGCGGCGGAGTCGTACACCTGGAAGAACGCCCGGATCGACGGCGGCGGCTTCGTCCCCGGGATCGTCTTCAGCCGCAAGGAGAAGAACCTCGCCTACGCGCGTACCGACATCGGCGGCGCCTACCGCTGGCAGGAGTCGACGAAGACCTGGACACCGCTGCTGGACTCGGTCGGCTGGGCCGACTGGGGGCACACGGGGGTGGCGAGCCTGGCGGCCGACCCGGTCGACGCGAACAAGGTGTACGCCGCCGTCGGCATGTACACCAACAGCTGGGACCCGGGCAACGGGGCGGTGCTGCGCTCCGGCGACCGGGGCGCGACCTGGCAGAAGACGGACCTGCCGTTCAAGCTGGGCGGCAACATGCCGGGCCGGGGCATGGGCGAGCGGCTCGCCGTCGACCCCAATCGCGACAGCGTCCTGTACCTGGGCGCACCGAGCGGCAAGGGCCTGTGGCGTTCGACGGACGCGGGGGTGACCTGGGCGCAGGTCGCGAACTTCCCCAACGTCGGTAATTACGTGCAGGATTCGACGGACACGAGCGGGTACGCCTCCGACAACCAGGGCGTCGTGTGGGTGACGTTCGACGAGTCGACGGGGACGGCGGGCAACGCGACGCGCACCATCTACGTCGGGGTCGCCGACAAGGACAACGCGGTGTACCGCTCGACGGACGCGGGCGCGACCTGGTCCCGCCTCGCCGGCCAGCCGACCGGACACCTCGCGCACAAAGGCGTGCTGGACGCGTCGAACGGCTACCTGTACCTCGCGTACAGCGACAAGGGCGGCCCGTACGACGGCGGCAAGGGCCAGTTGTGGCGGTACGCGACGGCGAGCGGGACCTGGACGGACATCAGCCCCGTCGCGGAGGCCGACACCTACTACGGCTTCAGCGGACTGACGGTCGACCGGCAGAAACCGGGGACCCTCATGGCGACCGGGTACAGCTCCTGGTGGCCGGACACCCTGATCTTCCGCTCCACCGACAGCGGGGCGACCTGGACGAAGGCGTGGGACTACACGTCGTACCCCAGCCGCGCCAACCGCTTCACCATGGACGTGTCGTCCGTGCCCTGGCTGACGTGGGGCGCGAACCCCTCGCCGCCCGAGCAGACGCCCAAACTCGGCTGGATGACCGAGGCGTTGGAGATCGACCCGTTCAACTCGGCGCGCATGATGTACGGGACGGGCGCGACGGTCTACGGCACGGAGAACCTGGGGAACTGGGACACCGGCGGCCAGATCACCGTCAAGCCCATGGTGCAGGGCCTGGAGGAGACGGCCGTCAACGACCTCGCGTCACCGCCGTCCGGGGCGCCGCTGCTGAGCGCGCTCGGTGACATCGGCGGGTTCCGGCACACGAGTCTGACGGCCGTGCCGCCGATGATGTTCACGCAGCCGAACTTCACGACGACCACCAGCCTCGACTTCGCCGAGACCAACCCGAACACGGTCGTGCGCGTCGGCAACGTCGACTCCGGTGCGCACGTGGCCTTTTCGACCGACAACGGCGCCAACTGGTTCGCGGGGACTGACCCTTCGGGCGTGAGCGGCGGCGGAACGGTCGCGGCGGCGGCCGACGGCAGCCGCTTCGTGTGGTCCCCGCAGGGCACCGGCGTGCGGTACACCACCGGTTTCGGCACCTCCTGGCAGGCGTCGGCGGGCATCCCGGCGGGTGCGGCCGTCGAGTCGGACCGCGTGGACGCGAAGACCTTCTACGGCTTCAAGTCCGGCAAGTTCTACGTGAGTTCGGACGGCGGCGCGACCTTCACGGCGACCGCTTCCACCGGCCTGCCGGCGGGCGACACCGTCCGCTTCAAGGCGCTGCCGGGCACGAAGGGCGACGTCTGGCTGGCCGGCGGGGCGGAGGGCGGCGCGTACGGGCTGTGGCACTCCACGGACGGCGGCGCGACCTTCACCAAGCTCACGAACGTCGACCAGGCCGACACCATCGGCTTCGGCAAGGCCGCGACGGGCGCCTCCTACCAGGCCCTGTACACCAGCGCGAAGATCGGCGGCGTACGCGGCATCTTCCGCTCGACGGACAAGGGCGCGAGCTGGACGCGACTCAACGACGATGCCCACCAGTGGGGTTGGACCGGCGGCGCGATCACGGGCGACCCCCGGGTGTACGGCCGGGTGTACGTCGCCACGAACGGGCGGGGTGTGATCTACGGCGACACGTCGGACGCCGGTGGCGGTGGGGGCGGCAGTGGTGACCCCACTACCCCTGCGGGCGCCTGTGCCGTGACGTACACGGTCACCAACGAGTGGTCCGGCGGCTTCCAGGCGGACGTCAAACTCACCAACACCGGTAGCGGCGCCTGGACTTCATGGACCCTGGGCTGGACCTTCCCCAGCTCCCAGACCGTCGCGTCGATCTGGAACGCCGAGTACACGCAGACGGGTTCGGCGGTGACGGCGAGGAACGTCACCTGGAACGCGGGCGTGGCGGCGGGCGCGTCGGTGAGCTTCGGCTTCACGGGCAACTCGCCGGGGACGAACGGGAGACCGACGGTGTTCAAGGTCGGGGACCAGAGCTGCACGGTGAGTTGAGCGCGGAGAAGAGCGGCCGTCGTCCTGACGGCCGCTCAACTTCCGTGTGATCAGGGCGTGTAGACGGCCGGGCGGGGTGCGGTGGCCATGCCGTCGCCGATGAAGAAGCTGGGGTGCGGGGGCTGGTTGTAGGCGGTGTTCTGCCAGGCGAGGGCGGTCCGGTACATCGTGTCGTGGAGGAGGGTGGTGATTCTCGTCGTGGTCTCGTAGGGGGTCGAGTAGACGCGCAGGGCCGTGTTGTCCGCCGTCGGCCAGACGACCTCCTCGCGCCAGTCGCCGAGGAGGTCGCCGGAGAAGGACGGGGTGGCCTTGGTGCCGTTGTTGGAGTGGACGCCGGAGGCGGTCAGGAGGCGGGTGTCGGCGGTGGGGCCGTACTTGTCGATGTGAGTGCCGTCGAGGAGTTCACGGACCGGGTCACCGTCCCACCAGGAAAGGAAGTTGGTGCTGGAGGGCTTGCGGGCCGCGACGACGTTTCCCTTCGGGTCGCGTACGCCGCTCTCGGCCGCCGACCAGGACTCGGCGCCCGCGCTGCCGGCCCAGATGTCCCCGGCGACGCCCCGTCCGTTGTCGCCGTTCGCGGGGGTGGACCAGATGACCTGCCCGGTGCGCGCGTCGGCGAGGTAGGACGACGGTTTCGAGCTGTCCTCGTCGACCTTGAACACCTCCAACCCCGCGCGGGACGGGTCGAGATCGCCGACGTGCAGGGCGTCGCCGTGCCCGTTCCTCGTGGTCCACAGGGCGTTGCCGTTGTCGTCGACCGCCATGGCGCCGTAGACGATCTCGTCCTTGCCGTCGCCGTCGACGTCCGCGACCGACAGCTGGTGGTTGCCCTGGCCGTCGTAGCCCTTGCCCGTGTTGGTCGAGGAGTTGGTGTCGAAGGTCCAGCGGCGGGTGAAGGCGCCGCCGCGCCAGTCCCAGGCGGCGATCACGGTCCGCGTGTAGTAGCCGCGCGCCATGATCAGGGAGGGGCGGGCGCCGTCGAGGTAGGCGGTGCCGGCGAGGAAGCGGTCCACGCGGTTGCCGTAGGAGTCGCCCCAGGAGGAGACCGTGCCGCGCGCGGGGACGTAGTCGACCGTCTGCATCGCGCGGCCCGTCTGGCCATTGAACATGGTCAGGTACTCCGGTCCTGAGAGCACGTATCCGCTCGAATTGCGGTAGTCCGCCGAGGAGTTGCCGATGACCGTGCCGGCGCCGTCGGCCGTGCCGTCGGCGGTCTTCACCGCCATCTCGGCCTTGCCGTCGCCGTCGTAGTCGTACACCTGGAACTGCGTGTAGTGCGCGCCGGAGCGGATGTTGCGGCCCAGGTCGATCCGCCACAGGCGGGTGCCGTCCAGCTTGATGCCGTCCAGGATGGTGTTTCCGGTGTAGCCGGACTGGGAGTTGTCCTTGGCGTTGGTGGGCTGCCATTTGAGGACGAGGTCCAGGGCGCCGTCGCCGTCGAGGTCGCCGACCGAGGCGTCGCCCGCCTCATAGGTGTAGGCGACGCCGTCCGGGGTGGTGCCGCCCGGCGGTGGGGAGATCGGTATGTCCTTGTAGCCGGTGCGGAGTTGGACCGCGTGCACGGAGTCGGACTGCTCGGTGCCGTTGACGATCGCGCGGACCGTGTAGTCGGCCTGGGCGGGGGCGCCTGAGTGGAAGTAGTTCGTCGAGCCGGTGACGGGCGCCGAGTTGACCTTCGTGCCGGCGCGGTAGATGTTGAAGGAGACGCTGTCGGGGTCGGTGCCGAGCCAGCGCCAGCTGACCAGGTTGCCGCTGTCGGTGTGGACGCTCACCACACCCCGGTCCAGCGCCTCGACCTGCCGGGCGGTGGCTGCCGCCGCTTCGTGCGGGGTGAGGGTGACAAGTCCGGTGATGGTCAGGGCGGTTGCTGCCAAGAGGGCGATGCGGGGGCGCGTGCGCTGCATGTGGGGGTACCTCCCGGAGGGGGTGGGCCGCTGTCGGTGTGTCAGCTGCCGCCGGGAAGTATGGGGTTGGCGGGGCGGGGGAATTCAAGGGGTGGGAGGGGGTGGTGGGGGGTGCGAAAGTTTCCGGGGGCGGGGGTGGGGGGTTCTCGCAAAGGGGGGCGAAAGTTTTGGGGCTTGCTCAAGGAGGGACTGGGGGTGCTTACTCACCCCTCCTTCCTGAACGCCCGCACCCTGAACTCCGGTTCCCCCCGCGCCCGTTCCTGGTCCGGCAGCTCCTCCAGCCGGCGGGCGAACTCCTCCGCCAGCGGGTGTCCCGGCGGCAGCGTCATGAACCAGCCCCGGCGCAGATCGGTGAGCGTCCGGCGGGGGCTGCGGCCCTGTCCGTGCCCGGTGAACCTCGCCTCCCCGGCCGGCCGCAGGCCCACCTCGGCGGCGTACGCCTCGACCTGCGCGGAGGTGTCGGTGACGCGGGTCGGCGGACGGTCGGCGAGAACGGCGTCGATGTCGCTGCCGACGTTGTGGGCGGCGCCCTTGTCGACGGTCGTGACGTACGTCCCGCCGGGCCGCAGGACACGCGCGCACTCGGCGAGGGTGCGGCGCACGTCGTCCGGGGCGGGGAGGAGGTGCAGCAGCCAGACACTAGTGACGGCGTCGAACGCGGCGTCGGGGAAGGGGAGTTGACGGCTGTCGGCGAGGAGGATGCGGCCGGGGAGACGGGCGGCGGCGAGGCGGGCCATGGCGGGGGTGAGGTCGGCGCCGGTGACTTGGGGCGGGGGTGCCGGAGGGGCGGCGGTGCCGGTGACTTGGGGCGGCGTCACCGGAGAGCTGCCCCGCTGCGGTGCCGGGCGGACCGTCTCCGGCAGCGCCGCCGGGCCGGTCCCCCGTATCCCCGCCGCCAGCCTCCGCGTCACGATCCCCGTACCGCACCCCAGGTCGAGCAGGCCGCGCACCCCCTCCGGCAGCAGCCCCAGCACCGCCCGTGCCGCCGCCTGCGCGCGAGGCTCGCCGCCGCGCAGCTCGTCGTACCGCTCGGCTTCCTTCTCGTAGTCGAGCACGCCGTCACCCCCTCTGCGAGGTCAGCCTGCCCCGTGCGTCGGCGCCAACTCCTCGACTCTGCGGGCGAGTTCGAAGTCCAGGTGGGTCAACGCGCCCCCGGCGTCGTGGGTCTGCACCGCGAGGGTCACCGTGCTGTAGCCCAGCCCCAGGTCCGAGTGATGGTTCAACTCGTCCTGGACCTGGGCCACATGGACGACGAAGGCGGCTGCGGCGAAGTGGGAGGGGAGCCGGTAGGCGCGGGTCAGCCGGCCCGCGACGACGGACCAGCCGGGCAACTCGGCCAGCCGCTCCTCGGTCTCCTTGTCGGACAGCGGTTCGACGGCCATGTCCCGGCTCCCTTCCTCAGCGGCACTCGGCACGGCGCGTGCGCCTTCCGGCACCGCACACCTTCAGCGTGCCACGCGAACCGGGCCGCCACCCACTCGACGCCGGCCCCGCCGGCCCCGCCGGCTCAGCGCAGCCCGCCCCAGCTGAAGCCGGCACAGCTCGGCCCGCCGGCTCGGCCCAGCTCGCCCAAGCCCAAGCCGGCCCAGCCAGGCCCGGCCCGGCCAAGCTCAGCTCAACCAGGCCCGCCCCCTCCCCGTCGCCCCGCCTCAAGCCGCCGGCCAGACCGGCGCGGCCGTCCTCCCCGTGCACTCCGCCGCGAAATCATCGGCCAGCGCGGCGATCCGCGCCCGTCCCTCCACCTGTTCCACCCAAGCCGCCGGCAGCCCCTGGTCCCCGTGCATCGCCCCCAGGATGTTCCCGCAGATCGACCCGGTGGAGTCGCAGTCGCCGGAGTGGTTCACCGACAGCAGCAGCGCGCGCCCGGCGTCGGGCTCTGCCAGGGCCGCGTACACGCCGATCGCGAGGGCCTCCTCGGCGATCCAGCCGGCGCCGAGCTTCTCCACGGTCGCGGCGTCGGCGGTCCCGCTCAGATCGAGGGCCCGCTCCAGCGCGGCGGTCGTCTCCTGGTGCCCGGGGAAGGAGGCCAGCAGCCGCAGGGTGCGCAGGACGGCGCCTTCGAGGGACTCCCCGCGCAGGAGGTGGGCGACGATCGCGGCGAGCGCGCCGGCCGCGTAGTAGCCGGTGGGGTGGCCGTGGGTGATCTGCGCACAGTACGCGGCCTGGAAGAACGCGGTGCGCGGATCGTCGCCGGTGAGCCCGAAGGGCGCCGAGCGCATCACCGTCCCGCAGCCCTTGGAGTCGGAGTTGACCGGCCCGGGACGGCCCAACACGCCCTGCCCGGAGGGGACATGGGCGAGGGTGAGCCCGGAGAGGCAGGCGTTGCCGGGCGCGCGGCGGGCGTACAGCCAGGGCTCCTCGACCAGTCCGCCGGCGGGGCCGTCGTACACGGGACCGCCGTCGGGGGCCGTGACGCGCTGGGTGTGCAGCCAGCGGTCGTAGGCCCAGCGCACGTGTCCGATCTCGCTGCCCGGCGGGAGGGTGCCCTGGCGCATGCCGGCGCGGGCCTGGAGGAGGCCCTCGACGGTGAAGAGGGTCATCTGGGTGTCGTCGCTGACGCGGGGCTCGGCGACGTAGCCGGTCACGCCCTGCGGGCCGTGGGCGCTGCGGATGCGGTCCAGGGAAAGGAACTCGATCGGGTAGCCGAGCGCGTCCCCGACGGCGCCGCCGAGCAGCGTGCCACGCACCCGTGCCCGGTACCCCGCCTCAGCCTCGAAGGACAGCCCGCGCGGGCTCCATTGCTCGGTCATCGACCCATACCTCTCGTCGGAGAATCGTTGCTGCGGCCTAGCGGTACGGCGCTCCCCGGCCCGGCGTCCTGGTTACGGTCGTACCCATGACCATTCTCCCGACCGGCACCGACAGTCCCACCCCCACCCCCTCCGGCCGGGGCGTGGGTCCGCTGCTGCGGGCCTGGCGGGAGCGGCGGCGGGTCAGTCAGCTGGAACTGGCGCTGCGCGCGGACTCCTCGGCGCGGCACATCAGCTTCGTCGAGACGGGCCGGGCGCGGCCCAGCGAGGAGATGGTGCTGCGGCTCGCCGAGCACCTGGAGGTGCCGGTCCGCGAGCGCAACTCCCTTCTGCTGGCGGCGGGTTACGCCCCGCACTACCCGGAGACCCCGCTGGCCGAACTGGACTCCCTGCGCACCGGCCTGGAGCAGCTGATCCGCGGCTACGAGCCGTATCCCGCGCTGGTCGTGGACGGCGGGTACGACGTCGTCGCCGCCAACCGGGGCATCACCGCGCTCCTGGAGGGCGTACCCGGACACCTCCTCGTCCCGCCGCTGAACGCGATGCGCCTCACCCTGCACCCCGAGGGCCTCGCCCGGCGCATCCTCAACCTCCCTGAGTGGCGAGGGCACTTGCTGCACCAGATGGAACGCCAGCTCGCCCTGCACCGCTCGGCGCGGCTGCGGGAGCTGTACGAGGAGGTGGCGGCGTATCCACTGGCGCGGGGCGGCTCCGCTCCGGACGGGGACCCGGCGCCGCCGTTCGCGTTGCCGCTGCGCGTCGAACTCGGCGGCCGGGCGCTGTCGTTCGTGTCGTCGATCGCGACGTTCAACACCCCGATGGACGTGACGGTCGCCGAACTGGCCGTGGAGACCTTCCTCCCGGCGGACCCGGCGACGGTCGAGTATCTTCGGTCGACGCTGTCTTGATATCCATCTTGCGAGACGTCACGATCACGCCTAATCGACTCGTTCCGTACCCGTGAGTCCTCCATCGGAACATGACACACTGCACACAGTTCTCGACGCGTAGGGGAGGCGTGGCGTGAGTGAGCGGCGACCCGCTCCCACCGTGGGTCAGGTGGTGCTCGGGAAACGGTTGCAGGAGCTGCGGGAGACGGCGAGTCTCAGCCGCGAGGAGGCGGCCCGCGCGCTGCGGGTGGCCGCGGCGACCGTACGGCGGATGGAGACCGCCGAGGTCGCCCTGAAGATCCCGTACGTCCAGGTCCTGCTGGACACCTACGGCGTCCCGGCCGACGAGGCCGCCGCGTTCATCATGCTCGCCGAGGACGCCAACCGGCCCGGCTGGTGGCAGCGCTTCCACGACGTGCTGCCCGAGTGGTTCAGCCTGTACGTCAGCCTGGAGGGCGCGGCCAGGATGATCCGCTCGTACGAGCCGCACTTCGTGCCCGGGCTGCTCCAGACGGAACGCTACGCGCGGGCCGTGCTCGAGGCGGGGACGGTCGGGCAGAGCGTCCCGGAGACGATCGAACGCCATGTGACCCTGCGCATGGCCCGGCAGAAGCTCCTGGACCGCCCCGACCCGCCCCACCTGTGGGCGATCCTGGACGAGACCGCGCTGCGCCGGCCCGTCAGCATCGACAGCTCCGTCATGCGCGACCAGTTGGACCGGCTGCTGAAGTACACCGAACGCGACCGGGTGACCTTGCAGGTCGCCGAGTTCGCGGCGGGCCCGCACCCCGGCACGTACGCCCCCTTCTCCCTCTTCCGCTTCGCCGAACCCGAACTCCCCGACATGGTCGTCACCGAATACCTCACCGGCGCCCTCTACCTGGACTCCCGCAAGGAGGTCTCGGCGCACCTGGAGGTCCTGGACCACATGACGACCCACGCGGCGTCGGCCCAGCGCACCCGGGAGATCCTGCGGGAGATCAGGGACGGTTACTGAGCCGGCCCCTGACCCATCCGGGCTCAGGGTTGGTGTGCGGCCGGCCGGCTATGACGACGGTCGGTACGGTCTCGTCGCCGCCGTTGGCCGCCCGCACCGCCTCAGCTCCCGCCGGGTCCCGCCAGATGTCGACCCAGTGCAACCGGCTCGCGTCCCGGCCCAGTCGGAGGCGCAGGCGTATGCAGTACTTGCAGCCCGGCCGCCAGAAGACGACCGGCTGCCCGTCGGCGGCACTGCGGCGCCGGGCCTCCGCCGCGTCGACCGGTCTCGGGAAGATCAGCGGCGAGTGCAGCGCCGCGAGCGCGAGGAACGCGAGGAGCAGTACTGCGGCTGCGCCGGGGTTTCCTCTGCCGAGCAGCAGGGCTGCGGGGGCCGCTCCGCAGAGGGCGAACAGGGCGGGCAGGGTCCAGGAGCGGGTCATGATCGCGCGGGGGGTCGGGGGGCTGATGTGGTGCGGGGGTCGGGCATGGCGGCTCCGGAACGGGCCGGTGTGCTCTGGGTGTTGTCCATGGCGGCTCCGGAACTGGCCGACATGCTCTGGGCGTTGGCTACAGCAGCTCCGGAACGGGCCGGCGTGCCCCGGGTGTTCGCTGCACGGGCCGACTTGCTCTGGGCGTTCGTCACAGCAGTCCCAGGTCTCGGAGTTCCTTGTGCAGGTCGGCCCGGGAGCCGTCCGGCGGAGTTGCGGCGGGTGGGAGTGAGGTGCGGGCGGCGGTGTCGGGGAGTGTCGGCTGGGCCTGCTGCTTCGGGAGGCGTTCGCGCTGTGCGCGCCGGTCGCGCAGCAGCCATGCCCCCGCGAGGCCGCCGAGCAGTCCGCCGAGGTGGGCGAGCCAGCTGACACCGGGGGTGCCGGGGACGGCGACGGTCAGCAGGTACGCGAAGGACGCGCCCATCACCAGGCCGATCAGGCTGTCGACGAGATGCCGGTCGAAGAGGCCGCGTACGACGACGTAACCGAAGTAGCCGAAGATCAGCCCGCTCGCGCCGACCGTCGCCGTGCCCTGCGCCTGGAACAGCCAGACCGCCATGCCGCTGGTCACCGCGACGAGCAGGCTCAGCAGCAGGAAACGGCCGACGCCCCGGTACGCCGCGAGGAACCCGAAGACGAACAGCGGGCCCGAATTGCTCTCCAGATGCGCCCAGTTCCAGTGCAGGAACGGCGCGGTGAGGAGGTGCGGCAGCGCGCCGAGGTCCCCGGAGACGACACCGTACTCCCGCGAGAGCCCGTAGTCGTCCGCGAAGTTGGCCAGCTGGATCAGCCATACGACGGCGACGAAGGCGAACATCACGAAGAACGCCTTGCGTGCCTCGGCGATCATCTCTTCGGCCCCGGCCGGTCCCCCGGACCGCTCCCGCATGCTCATCTCTGCCCCCTGTTCACACCGTTTCGGCCACTGTACGCAGGTTCGCGGGGCCCGAGATATAGGGGTTGTCCCTGATCATCGGGGCATTCGGCCTAAGGGATCCAGCCCCGGCCGTGAGGGTGCGCTCGGCGGGGCGGATCCGATCGTGAGGGCGTTCGGATCCGATCGTGAGGGCGTTCGCCTAAGCCGTCCCGCCCCGGCCGCCCTTCTCGTCGTCCACGATCTCCGCGTCCACGACGTCGTCCTGCGGAGCGTCCTGCCGCGAGGTCTCCTGATGGGTGCCCTGCCCTTCGGCGCCGCCCTGCTGCCGGGCCCGTTCGTACATCGCCTGTCCCATCCGCTGGCTGACCGCCGACAGCCTCTCGATACCGGTGCGCAGCGCGGCCGTGTCCGTCTCCGCGGCGAGGAGGGCCTTCAGCTCGTCGGCGGCGGCCCGCACCTCCGCCTGCGTCTCGGCCGGCACGCTCCCCTCGTTGTCCCGCAGGAACTTGTCGGTCTGGTACACGAGTTGCTCGGCCTGATTGCGGGTCTCGACGCTCTCCCGGCGCCGCCGGTCGTCGTCCGCGTACTGCTCCGCCTCGCGCATCATGCGGTCGATGTCGTCCTTGGGCAGCGCGGAACCCCCGGTGACGGTCATCTTCTGCACGCGCCCGGTGCCGAGGTCCTTCGCGGAGACGTGCATGATCCCGTCGGCGTCGATGTCGAAGGCGACCTCGATCTGCGGCACCCCGCGCGGGGCGGGCGGCAGCCCGGTGAGGTCGAAGACGCCGAGCTTCTTGTTGTACGCGGCGATCTCCCGTTCCCCTTGGTAGACCTGGATGCCGACGGAGGGCTGGTTGTCGTCGGCGGTGGTGAAGATCTCCGAACGCCGGGTGGGGATCGTGGTGTTGCGCTCGATGAGCTTGGTCATGATGCCGCCCTTGGTCTCGATCCCGAGGGACAGCGGGGTGACGTCGAGGAGGAGCACGTCCTTGACGTCGCCGCGGATGACGCCCGCCTGGAGCGCGGCGCCGAGGGCGACGACCTCGTCGGGGTTGACCCCCTTGTGCGGGTCCTTGCCAGTCAGCTCCCGCACCAGGTCGCTCACCGCGGGCATCCGGGTCGAGCCGCCGACCAGGATGACGTGGTCGATCGCGGAGAGGGTCACCTTGGCGTCCTTGACCGCCTGGTGGAAGGGGGCCCGGCAGCGGTCGAGCAGATCGGCGGTCAGCTCCTGGAACTGGGCCCGCGTCAGCTTCTCGTCGAGGTGCAGCGGGCCTTCGGCGGAGGCGGTGATGTACGGCAGGTTGACGTTGGTCTCGGTCGACGACGACAGCTCGATCTTCGCCTTCTCGGCGCCCTCGCGCAGCCGCTGGAGCGCCATCCGGTCCCGGCCGAGATCGACGCCGTACTGGCTTTTAAAGCGCTTTACAAGGTGCTCCACGACCCGCTGGTCCCAGTCGTCCCCGCCCAGTGCCGTGTCCCCGTTGGTCGCCTTGACCTCGATCACGCCGTCGCCGATCTCCAGGAGCGACACGTCGAAGGTGCCGCCGCCGAGGTCGAAGACCAGCACGGTCTGCTCGTCGCCCCGGTCGAGCCCGTACGCCAGCGCCGCCGCCGTCGGCTCGTTGACGATCCGCAGCACCTTCAGCCCGGCGATCTCCCCGGCCTCCTTGGTGGCCTGCCGCTGACTGTCGTCGAAGTAGGCGGGGACGGTGATGACGGCGTCGGTGACGTTCTCGCCGAGGTACGCCTCGGCGTCCCGCTTGAGTTTTTGCAGCACCCGCGCGGAGAGTTCCTGCGCGCGGTACCGCTGCCCGTCCACGGCCCCCTGCTCCGGGAAGCGCCAACTCCCGTCCCCCATATGCCGTTTCACGGACCGCGCGGTGCGGTCGACGTTCGTCACCGCCTGCCGTTTGGCGACCTCCCCGACGAGCACCTCGCCGTTCTTCGCGAACGCCACCACCGAGGGCGTGGTCCGCGCGCCCTCCGCGTTCGCGACGACCGTGGGCTCGCCGCCCTCCAGCACCGCCACCACCGAGTTCGTCGTCCCCAGATCGATCCCGACCGGCCGTCCCATGACCGTCCCCTTCCACCAGGGAGCCTGCTGCTTCCAGCACAAAACTTGAGCGGGGGGTTGTCAAGGGGGCGTGGGGCGGCGCAGGTCAGGTGGGGGGCGTGGGGCGGAGGGGGCTGGTCAGCGTGCGGCGCGGGGGCGCGCGCCGGCCGGCAAGCAGGGGCGGCGTACGGCGAAGCGCGCGGCTCCTCCCCCGGTCCCCGGGAAGGTGCCGCGCGCTCGGGCCGTGCCGTCGGTCAGCCCTCGGGTCAGGCCGACTCGACCGTCAGCGTGATCGTCGTGCCCGCGAGGGCCTGGCTCACGGGGCAGTTCTTCTTGGCGTCCTCGGCCGCGGCGGCGAAGCCCTCCGCGTCGAGGCCGGGGACCTCGCCGCGGACGGTGAGGTGGATGCCGGTGATGCCGGTGCCGGGCTGGAAGGTGACGTCGGCCTTGGTCTCCAGCCGGGTGGGCGGGGTGCCGGCGCCGGTCAGGCCGTGCGAGAGGGCCATGGAGAAGCAGCTGGAGTGCGCGGCGGCGATCAGCTCCTCGGGGCTGGTCTTGCCGTTCGCCTGCTCGGCGCGCGACGGCCAGGACACCGCGTACGTGCCGACGCCGGAGGAGTCGAGGGAGACCTCGCCCTCACCCTCCATAAGGCTGCCGTTCCATACGGTGTGTGCGGTGCGCGTGGTGGCCATGTTTCTTCCCTTTCGCTGTCGCGTCGGCCCCGTTCCCGGATGCCGTGCCCCCATCCGATCACACTCCCCGCCGCGGCGCGTAGCACGTCCACGCCAGTCGCGAAACGGTCTACGCGATACGGCACTTCGGCGTCCGGCCACCGCGCGGCCTGACGGATACGACCCTGTCGGCGTCCTAGGCCACCCGCCGGTCCTCGTCCGCGCGCCCGCCCTCGTCCGCGCGCCCGCGCCCCTCGCCGGCCGGAACCGGTATCTGCGGCCCGCCCGCCTCCGCGAGCCACCGCCGCAGCACCTCGTGCACCTGCTCCGCGCCGACCAGTTCCCCGCCCACCCCGACCGGCTCGGACAGCACGCGCGGGGAGAGCAGGAACGGCTTGCCCTGGGCGCCGCCGAGCCCCCCGTGGGAGCCGATCTGCTCCTCGAAGGCGAGGACTTCGCCGCCGGCGGGGTCGTGGAAGGAGTTGACCATGATGTCGGCGGTGTGCGGGAAGGAGTGCGTGCGGCGCACCGCGTGGGCGGCGCCGGGGCCGAAGGGGGCGAGCGGCCCGTGGCCGTCCTCCAGCCGGTCGACCGGGACTTCGGCACCGTACGACCCGAGGACGACGCCGCCATGTTCTTCGCTGCGGACCAGGAGGAAGCCGATGCCGGGGTGGTTGGCGAGGGTGGTCAGCAGGGCCGGGTGGCGGGCGTCGATCTCTTCCCTGGTCATGCGGTGCGGGACGGCCGGGAAGGAGATGAGGCCGAGGTTCCCGGAGGCCAGCACGACCGGCTCGGAGCGGCGTGAGGGCCGGTGCCGTTCGCCGTGCTCCTCGACGGGCCGGCGCAGCGCCGCGCGGACGGCGGCCCGCGCCTCGGCGCCGCTGTGGGTCCTCCCCCAGAGCCGAAAGCCTGGGGGGACCCCCACCGCGCGGCGCGACACGGGCAGCCCGCAGCCCGCGCGCACGAGGTCGCCGAGCGTCAGCCCGAAGCGGGCCTGGAAGGTCTCCCCGGGGCTCTGGCCGTGGTCGGAGAGGACGACGATGCGGTACGGGCGCGGGGCGTGCTCGGCGACCTTCTCGATGAGGGCGAGACAGCGGTCGAGGCGGGCGAGGACCTTCTCGGCGTCGGAGCTCAACGGGCCGGAATGGTGGGCGACTTCGTCGTAGGCGACGAGGTCGGCGTAGACGGAGGTGCGCCCGGCGAGCATGTCGCCGGTCACGGCGGCGACCACGACGTCGCGTTCGACGACCGTCGCGAACGCCCGCACCAGCGGGTAGAGCCCGCCGCGGCTCACGCGCGGGCCCCGGCCGCGCACCCGCGCGCGGGTGGACTGGCCGATCTCGCGGGCGACCTCGGCGCCGAAGGACAGGGCGGTGCGCACCGCGTTGGCGGGGTCGGAGAAGTAGGCGAAGTAGCCGTCGCGGGAGCGGGTCTCGCGCCGGCGGCGGGCGGCGATGGACAGGACGAGGGCCTGTTCGTCGGCGCCGCCGCCGAACAGGTTGCCGCGGCTCGCGCCGTCGGCGGAGAGCAGGCCGGCGTCCCGCGTGCGCTCGACCGCGCGGCGCTGGAGTTCGGCGGCGCTGGTGGGCCGGTTGCAGACCATGACCTCGCGGGTGTCCTTCTCGTACCAGCGGAAGGCCGGTACGTCGAAGCTGGAGCCGTGGAGGATGCCGAGCTGGCTGGCACCGGTCTGGCTGGACCAGTCGGTGCGCCAGGGGGTGAGGCGGTGGCTGCCGCCGGTGTCGTCGAGCCAGCGGCCGACGGTCGGCATCACGCCGGTGTGGGCGGCGGCGCGCAGCAAGTCATGGCCCACGCCGTCGAGTTGGAGGAAGACCGTCCCGGGGGTCGCCGGGGCGGCGGGGCCGCCTCTGCGGCGGCGGTCGGAGAGGCGGTAGAGACGGCGGCGGTAGGCGTCGTCGTCGCGCACGGCGAGCGCGCCGCCGGTCGCGGAGGCGACGGCCGACATCACGGCGGCGACGATGACGGCGGTCTCGGGGGCGGCGGCGCCCTGCCCGGAGGGGTTGAGGCGCAGCGCGACCAGCAGCAGCGAGCCGTTGAGCGCGAACACCAGCAGGCCGAGGACGAGCGCGGGGACGAGCAGCAGCAGGCGGACGAGGAGCGGCCACACGAGGGCGGACAGCACGCCGAAGACGCCGGCGCCCGCGGCGGCCGTGACGGCGATGCGGGTCGCGCTGTCGCCGTCGTCGGACTGGAGGCGGAAGTCGGGCAGGATCCCGGCGAGCACGAGCATGGTCACTGTGGACGCCGCCCACACCACGACACTGCGTCCGATCTGACTCGCGGCCTTGCGCAGGCGCCCTCCGCTCTCCATGTCGTCAAGCCTGTCACACGGCACTGACAACGCCCGGCGCCGTGTCCCAAAACCGCCGTATCTTCTGGGCTAGCGGCCGTCGTACCCGGCCGTCGGCATCGACAGCCGCCGGTGCACGCAGGCCTTCATCTGCGCGTCGTACGCCGGTTCCGCGCCCCCCACGGTCTCGACCCTGACCCCGCGCCGGGCGCACTCGGCGGTGAACTCCTCGACCGACGACAGGGCGCTCTCCAGGACCCGCCGGCTGGGCGCGACGAACAGATCCCCGCCGGCCCGCACGCCGTCCCACAGCACACAGTGATCGGCCCGCAGCCCGCGCACCACGAGTTCGCGTACGACGGTGTAGCCGCGCTCCTCGGCCCAGCGGGCGCAGATCGCGTGCTGGGTGCGGGTGTCCACGAGGAAGGGGTCGGCGTCCAGTTCTTCGAGCGGCGTCAGGCTCGCGATGGCCGTCACGCGGATGGCACGAACGACGCGGACCGGTCCTCCCATGGCGCCCCCTCACCTCCGGGTTTCGCCGCCGACCCTACTCCTGCCCGTAGGCTTCGGGGGAGTCGCGCGAAGGAGGCATGGGAGTGCCGGTGGAGATCACCTGGTGGGGTCATGCCACCTGCACGATCGAGGATTCGCACGTACGCCTCTTGACCGACCCCCTGTTCGCGCGCAGGCTCGCGCATCTCAGGCGCCGCCGGGGCGCGGTGCCGCCGCCGCGGGCCGCGCGCGCGGATGTCGCGCTGGTCTCCCATCTGCACTCCGATCATCTGCACATCCCCTCCCTGGCGCGGCTCGCGCCGGGCACCCGCCTGCTGGTCCCCCGGGGCGCACCGCGCGCGGTCCCCGGGCTGCGCCGGCTGTCCCACCTGGAGCTGACGGAGCTGGAGCCGGGCGACGAGGTGGCGGTGGGTCCCGTGCGCGTGCGCGCGGTGCCGGCCCGGCACGACGGCCGGCGCCTGCCGGTCGGCCCGCAACGCGCGCCCGCGCTGGGGTACGTCGTCGAGGGCGAGGCCCGTACGTACTTCGCCGGGGACACCGGGCTGTTCGACGCGATGGCCGAGGAGGTCGGCCCGGTGGACGTGGCGCTGCTGCCGGTCGGCGGCTGGGGCCCGTACCTCGGGGAGGGGCATCTGGACGCGGGGCGCGCGGCCGAGGCGCTCGCGCGCCTGGGGGCGCGCAGCGCGGTGCCGGTGCACTACGGGACGTACTGGCCGATCGGCATGGACGCCGTGCGCCCCCACGAATTCCATGCGCCCGGCGAGGAGTTCGTACGCCTGGCGGCCCGGCGCGCGCCCGGGGTGAGCGTGCACCGGCTGGGGCACGGGCAGAGCGTGCGCCCGGAGGTCGCGCGGTGAGACGGGGACGGTCGGCGGGGGTGGCCTGGTGAGACGGGAGCGGCCAGTGGGGGTGGCCCGGTGAAGTGGCTGTGGCTGGCGGCCGGCGTGCACGCGGCGACGGCGACGTCCCCGTCGACCGAGTCGACGCAGCAGGCGATCGGCTATCCGTCGCTGTTCCTGCTGGTGCTGTTCGGGGCGCTGGTGCCGGTCGTGCCGACGGGCGCGCTGGTGAGTTCGGCGGCCGTGGTGGCGTTCCATCAGACGGCGCCCTTCGCGATGGCCCTGGTGTTCGTGACGGCGTCCCTGGCGGCGTTCTGCGGGGACGCGGCGCTGTACTGGCTGGGGATGCGCGGGATGCGCTCACGCAACGGCTCACGCTGGCTGGAGGCGATCCGCGCGCGGGCGCCCGAGGAGCGGCTGGCGAAGGCCCAGGAACAGCTGGCCGAGCACAATGTGGCCGTCCTGGTGCTGTCCCGGCTGGTGCCCGCGGGCCGTATCCCGGTGATGCTGGCCTGCCTCCTCGCGGGCTGGCCCCTGCGCCGCTTCGTGCGCGGCAACCTCCCCGCCTGCCTCGCCTGGGCGGCGACCTACCAGCTGATCGGCGTCCTGGGCGGCTCCCTGTTCCCGGAGCCCTGGGAGGGCGTGGTCGCCGCGGTCGCGCTGACCGTGGTGATCAGCGCGGCCCCGGTGCTGTGGCGCAGGGCGCGGGGGACGCGTACGACCTGACCCCCTTCCTGACGCTCCCTCAGTCCGCCGTCGGCTGAAGCAGGTTGACGTTGCCGGCGTCCTCCCGGTCCTCCCGGTCGAGCGTCCGTGAGCCGCCGATCGGCAGGTCCCACAGGTCGCCCCGGTCGAACCCGGCCCCCTCCCAGGCGGCCCGCACGCGCGTGAGGGGCTCCAGGACGGGCTCTGCGGACAGGACGAACGTCCCCCAGTGCATCGGCGCCATCCTGCGCGCACCGACGTCCCGCGCGGCGCGTACGGCCTCCTCGGGGTCGCAGTGGACGTCGCTGAGCCACCAGCGCGGGTCGTAGGCGCCGATGGGCAGCAGGGCGAGGTCGATGCCCGGGTAGCGCTGCCCGATGCGCGCGAACCAGTGGCCGTAGCCGGTGTCCCCGGCGAAGTACACGCGCCCGCCGTCGGGCGCGGTGAGCACCCAGCCGCCCCACAGGGAGCGGCAGGTGTCGGTCAGGGAGCGCTTGGACCAGTGGTGGGCCGGTACGAAGTCGAAGCGTACGCCGGAGAGTTCGGCGGCCTCCCACCAGTCGAGCTCCGTCACGCGCGTGAAGCGCCTGCGGTGGAACCAGCGGCCGAGCCCGGCCGGCACGAACACCGGGGTGTCGCGCGGGAGGCGGCGCAGGGTGGGGGCGTCCAGGTGGTCGTAGTGGTTGTGGCTGATGACGACGGCGTCGACCGGGGGCAGCGCCTCCCAGGGGACGCCGACGGGCGTGATCCGCGCGGGTGTGCCGAGGATGCGGCGCGACCACACGGGGTCGGTCAGCACGGTCAGCCCGCCGACGCCCACCACCCAACTGGCGTGCCCCGCCCATGTGACGGCGATCGTGCGGGCGTCCACGCGGGGCGGCGTCCCGAGGGTGACGGGCAGTCGGGGGACGTCGGCGAGACCTTGTCCGCCGGGCCGTATCGAGCCCTCTCGGGCGAAGCGGGCCATGGCTTTCAGGCCGGGCAGCGGGGCGGTCAGCCGGTCGTGGAAGGCGCGTGGCCAGACCCGGCGCTCCCCCAGCGGGCGGGGCGCGGCAAGCGGCGGGCGCGGGGGCGCGTACGGCGGCGGGGCGGCCGGCGCCCCGGCGTCCCGCGTGGTCGTGGACGTGGTCGACTCGGACTGCTGCGTCATCGAGGAGGCTCCCATCGCTGAGCGTCGTCGCGGAGATCGTCGAAGACCGACCTCAGAAGGTTCAACGCGCGTTGCACGTGTGGCAGTTCCAACGGCGAGGGTGAGGTGAGGCATTCCGCGCGCTCGGTGCCGGTGGCGCCCAGCAGGGGGCCCGTGGACAGCCGTACGCGCAGTGCCCCCAGGTCGTCCCCGAAGCGGTGGCCGCCCGGCGCGGGCATGCCGAGCCGGGCGGTGAGGTACTCCTCCAGGTCCTGCGCGTCCCCGACCCCGCGCGCGGCGAGCGCGGGCCGCAGCGGTCCGAGGTCGGCGTACAGATGCCGCCCGGCCTGCGGCGGCCGGGCCAGGGCGCCCGCCCCGACGACAGCCTGGTGCGCGGCCCCGGCCACGCGCGCGTGCAGCCGTACGACGTCCCGCGCGCGCGTGGTGATGTCCTCGGGTTCGTCCAGCGCGTGCGCGGCGGCTGCGGCGACCGGTGTCGCCACGCGCGCGCCGAGTGCGGTGAGGACATCCAGCACGCGCGCGTGGAGGTCGTCCCCGGTGTCCGTGCCGGGGAAGCGGGCGACGGCGGCGGGCCAGCCCTCGGGGAGCGCCCAGCCGGCCAGGTCGCTGACCACGCAGACCTGCTCGGGCAGCATCTCGGCCGGGCTGACCAGGACGGTGTCGTGCGGGGCGTGCACGGTGTCGCTCCAGGTCTCGTCGCTGACCAGGAGCAGCCCCTCCCCCACGGCCGCCTCCACGGCCTCGTGGACCACCTCCGGGGGAGCGACGGTCGCCGTCGGATCGTCGGCCACGGACAGCACCAGCAGCCGCGGGTCACCCCCTTCGGCACGCACCCGCCGCACGGTCTCCAGCAGCGCCGCCGCGTCCGGCACGCCCCCGCACTCGGCGGGCGTGGCCACATGGAACACCGGCTGCCCGAGGAGCCGCGCGTAAGGCGCCCACCAGGCCGCGCAAGGCCGCGGCACCAGGACGTCCCCGCCGAGCGCGGCGGTCAGCGCCAGCAGCAGCGAGGGCGCCCCGGGCCCGGCGGCCACGCGCGCGGGCGAGACGACCGTCCCCCGCCGCTCCCAGTACCCGCACGCGGCCTCCAGCAGCCGCACCCCACCCCCCACCGGCTCGGCCCCCGCCCGCACGGCGGCCCCCGCCAGCACCCGAGCGAGCCCGTCCCCCACAGGAAGCCCGTCCCCGGGCGGAGCGGGCCCGTACCGGACGGGCCCGTGCCCGGTGGCCGCACCGAAGCCGTCACCTGGTCCTCCGGCGCCGCTCGCCCGTGCGGGACCCTCAAGACCACCCCTGGCGCCTCCCGCACCGCCCGGCCCTCCAGAGCCGCCCCCGCCGGTGCCCTCGTGCGGCCCGGCCCCCATGGCCGCACTGGAGCCGTTCTCCGGCCCTCCGGAGTTCTGCGGACGGCCGCCTCCTTCGGCGCTCCCTGGCCCGCCGGCCCCCCGCACGCGCCCGGAACCGCCCTCGGCGCTCCCAGGCCCCTTCACGCGCCCCGGACCGCCCCCAGCCCCACCCCACCCCCCGCTTCCCCCCACGCCACCCGGTCCGGGCCCCATGCCGTTTCAGGCGTCCGGCGAGGAGCGGCGGCGCAGCAGGCGGTGGGCGGCTGCACCGAAGGCCCCGGCGATCAGCAGGCCCCCGGCGGCCAGGGCGGGGACGGAGTCCGTGAAGGTGCCGCCCGAGCCGGCCTGGACGCCGTACTGGACCGAAGGGCCGGCGCAGGAGTCGTTCCTGGGGGGCTCGGCCGGTCCGGGCTGCTGCCATGCGCGCGGCGGCGGACAGGGGGCGGGTCCGGCGCCGCCCACGCGCGGGACGTCGAACGTGGCGCTCCAGGGCCGCCCGGGACCGCCCTTCGCACCGGGGCACGTCCCGTCGACGGTCCAGGCCGAGTCGGGCCCCTTGCCGTCGACGTCGAGGAACTCCCCGGGGCCGGCGACCCGCGCGGTGCCCCGGTAGGCGGCCCCGTCCTCGCCGGGCACCCGGGGCAGCCGCACGGTGCCGTCGGCGAACGCCTGCGACGTGGCGTCGATGGTCGCCGGGGCCGTACCGGGGAGCGTGTCGCAGCGGACCGTGACGGTGACGCTGCCGCCCGGCGGGACGGACGCCGGACCGACCTCGGCGGCGGGGTCGGCGACGGCGGCAGCCGGTATCGCGGCGAGCGCACCGCAGACGACCACCGCGACGGACAGGGCACGGACAGGGCGGCGGCGCATGGGACTCCTAGGGCGCGCGGGGGCTGACGTACACCCATCACAGCCCGTAAGGCCGCATGCCGCGCGCGCGTGCCCACGTTTGGCGGCAACCGGGGAACCCGACCGGGTGAACGACGCCCCATAGGAGGCCCGCTGGACGCCCGCTGGACGCCCCATAGGAGGCCCACTGGACTCCTGCCCGGCTCCCCAGGGGACGCCTCGCCGGGCATCCCGCGCGGCGCCTCACCAGCACTCCGCGCGGTACTTCATCAGCACCCCGCGCGGGCGCCCGCCAAAGGCCCCGCCGGTCCACCCCGACTCCCCCGCGAAAACCCCTCCCTTAAGCCACCTCCCCCAGCACCTCCTCCCGCACGCGCGCGCAGCACCGGCTGATCAGCCGGGAGACGTGCATCTGGGAGATGCCCAGCCGTTCCGCGATGCGCCGCTGGGTCATGTCGTCGAAGAACCGCATGTACAGGATCGCCCGCTCCCGCTCGGGCAGCGCCGCCAGCCGCCCCTTGACGGCCTCGCGGTCGACGACCGTGTCGAGGGCCGGGTCGGGCGAGCCCAGGACGTCGCCGAGGGAGGACCCTTCGGCGCCGGGCGGCTCGGCGTCGAGGGACAGCGCGGTGAAGCTGTCCAGGGCCTCCAGGCCGGCCCGGACGTCCTCCTCGCTCAGCCGGGCCCGTACGGCGATCTCGGCGACCGTCGGGCGGCTTCCTGAGGGGTCCTGGGCGAGGTCCTGGCAGGCGGAGCGGACCCGGTTGCGCAGCTCTTGGACGCGGCGCGGGACGTGCAGGGTCCACAGGTGGTCGCGGAAGTGCCGTTTGATCTCGCCGGTGACGGTCGGCACGGCGTAGCTCTCGAACGCGTTCCCGCGCGCGGGGTCGTAACGGTCGACGGCCTTGACGAGACCGAGGGCGGCGACCTGTTTCAGGTCCTCGAAGCTCTCGCCCCGGTTGCGGAACCGCCCGGCGAGGCGGTCGGCCATCGGCAGCCAGGCCTCGACGATCTGGGCGCGCAGCAGGTCGCGGCGCGGTCCGGCCGGCAGCGTCGCGAGCCGGCGGAAGTCCTGGGCGGTGTCGGGCGCGTCGTCGTGCGGATGGTGCCTCACGCTCGCTCGGTTCTGCATGGTGCGTCGCAACTCCCTTGCGGATGCTGAGGGTTGGACGGTTCACCGAGGGGCGCGCGCACGGCGCGGACAGCTCTGCCGGAAGGCCGCGGCGCGAGGTCCCCCACGGACGTGCCTCCGGTCCGAGGCACGTAGAACCGCCTGCCCCGGCCCCCGCCGCACAAACACCCGCCGCGCCCCCGCGGACGGGCGGGTCACCGACGTCACACGACGACGGACCGCGCACCCCCGCCCGGCCCGACACGCCCCCTTTCGCGCCCCCTGCCGCGCCCCCTGCCACGCCCGGCGCCCCCTACCGCGCCCGCTCCACCCGCCGCTCGTCCCACACCGGCTCCGGCGTCTCGCGCACCTTGCCGTCGCTGCCGAAGACCAGGAAGCGGTCGAAGGAGCGCGCGAACCAGCGGTCGTGGGTGACCGACAGGACAGTGCCGTCGAAGGCCTCCAGGCCCTCCTGGAGGGCCTCGGCGGACTCCAGGTCGAGGTTGTCGGTGGGCTCGTCCAGCAGGAGCGCGGTGACGCCCTGAAGCTCCAGCAGGAGGATCTGGAAGCGGGCCTGCTGGCCGCCGGAGAGCCTGTCGAAGGACTGCTCGGCCTGCTGGGTCAGCTCGTAGCGGCGCAGCCGGGACATCGCCGCGCCCCGGTCCTGGGCGTGCTCCTGCCACAGGATGTCCAGCAGCGCGCGCCCCTGGAGCTCGGGGTGGGCGTGGGTCTGCGCGAAGTGTCCGGCGACGACCCGCGCGCCGAGCTTCCACTCGCCCGTGTGCGCCACGGTGTCCCCGGCGAGCAGCCGCAGGAAGTGCGACTTGCCGGAGCCGTTGGAGCCGAGGACGGCGACGCGCTCGCCGTAGAACACCTCCAGGTCGAACGGCCGCATCAGCCCGGTCAGCTCAAGTCCCTTGCAGGTGACGGCTCTCACGCCGGTACGGCCGCCCTTGATGCGCATCTTGATGTCCTGCTCGCGCGGCGGCTCCGGCGGCGGGCCCGCCTCCTCGAACTTGCGCAGCCTGGTCTGGGCGGCGGCGTACCGGGAGGCCATCTCATGGCTGACGGCGGCTGCTTGGCGCAGGTTGAGGACCAACTTCTTGAGCTGGGCGTGCTTTTCGTCCCAGCGGCGGCGCAACTCCTCGAAGCGGGCGAAGCGTTCGCGCCGCGCGTCGTGGAAGGTGCCGAACCCGCCGCCGTGCACCCACGCGTCCGCGCCGGCCGGACCCGGCTCCAGGGAGACGATCTTCTCGGCCGCGCGGGAGAGGAGTTCACGGTCGTGGGAGACGAACAGCACCGTCTTGCGCGTCTCCTTCAGCCGCTCCTCCAGCCACCGTTTGCCGGGCACGTCGAGGTAGTTGTCCGGCTCGTCGAGCAGCAGGACCTCGTCGGTGCCGCGCAGCAGCGCCTCCAGCACCAGCCGCTTCTGCTCACCGCCGGACAGCGTGCGCACCTGCCGCCACTGGGCCTGCTCGAACGGCACCCCGAGCGCGGCCGTCGTGCACACGTCCCACAGGGTCTCCGCCTCGTAGCCGCGCGCCTCGGCCCAGTCGGCGAGCGCCTGCGCGTAGCCCAGTTGCGCGGCCTCGTCGTCGACGGTCATCAGCGCGTGCTCCGCGCGGTCGACGGCCTCGGCGGCCTCCCTGATGCGCGGCGCGGCGACGGAGACCAGCAGGTCGCGCACGGTCGACTCGTCCCGCACGGACCCCACGAACTGCCGCATCACCCCGAGCCCGCCGCCCACGGCGACACTCCCGCCGTGCGGCTTCAACTCACCGGACAGCAGCCGCAGCAGCGTCGTCTTGCCCGCCCCGTTCGGCCCGACCAGGGCGACGACGGCCCCCTCGCCGACCCGGAAGGACACGTCGCCGAGCAACGCCCTCCCGTCGGGGAGGTAGTGCTCAAGGTGCGCGGCTTCCAGATGTCCCATACAGGAAATGTCCCTGACCTGCCACATCGATGCAAATGCATTACCGGGTACGCCGTCCCGCGCGCCCCTTAAGGGATGCCCCTGACACCTAGTCAGTCCACGATTCGGAACGATCTATCTCACGATACGGCCACGCGCGTACGGTGGAGGAACAGCGCCCGGAGCCCCGCCAGGCCTCCGCGGCGTACGGCGACGCGAAGGAGCACAGCCATGTCGAAGGCGCACGAGACGGCCGTCTACACGCACGGCCACCACGAGTCGGTGCTGCGGTCCCACACCCGGCGGACCGCCGCCAACTCGGCGGGATACCTGCTGAGTTCGCTGAAACCGCACATGAAGGTCCTCGACATCGGCTGCGGCCCCGGCACCATCACCGCCGACCTGGCGGCCCTGGTCCCCGACGGCCACGTCACGGGCGTCGACCGGGCCCCCGAAGTCCTGGACCAGGCCCGCGCCACCGCCGCCGGACGGGGCCTGGCCAACGTCGACTTCGCGGTCGCCGACGTCCACGATCTGGACTACGCCGACGACACGTTCTGCGTCGTCCACGCCCACCAGGTCCTCCAGCACGTCGGCGACCCGGTGCAGGCCCTGCGCGAGATGCGCCGGGTGACCAAGCCGGGCGGTTACCTCGCCGTCCGCGACGCGGACTACGCGGGCATGATCTGGTACCCGGCCTCGGCCGGCATGGACGCCTGGTCCGACCTGTACCGCCGGGTGGCCCGCGCCAACGGGGGCGAGCCGGACGCGGGGCGGCGGCTGAAGTCCTGGGCGCTGGCGGCGGGTTTCACGGACGTCACGGCCACCTCGGGGAACTGGACGTTCGCCACCGAGGAGGAGCGCGCGTGGTGGAGCGGCCTGTGGGCGGACCGCACGGTCACCTCCTCCTACGCCGCCCGCGCGACCGAGGGCGGCCACGCCACCCAGGACGAGCTGGAGGCGATCGCGGAGGCGTGGCGGGAGTGGGGGCGGCAGGAGGACGCGTGGTTCTGCGTCTTGCATGGTGAGATCCTCTGCCGGAAGTAGAGACGCGTCACCGGGGGCGCGAAGCATCCGCCGGGGACCGTCCCAGCGCCTCCGGAAGCCGCCGCCACTCCCGCCTCCGGAAGCCGCACCGCTTCGGCCGGCCCCCCCTTTCACCGCACCCGGAAGTCGTACGCCTCCGGCAACTCCCCTTCCCCGCACCGCTCCCACAGCCACTCCAGTACATCGTCCCCCACCCGCAGATCGGCCACCTCGACCCCTTCCGCGAGCACCGCGCGGGCGGCCTCGCGGTGGCCCTCGGCGAGCAGCAACTCGGCCTCCAGGAGCCGGAATCGGCCGCGCGCCCGGGTCTCGGGGCGCAGCCGCTCCCACACGCCGCGCGCAACTGCCGTGCGCCGTACGGCGAGCAGGGCGGCGATCGTCTCGCGGCCCAGCGCGGCGGTGGCGGCGGTCCACGCCTCGCCGCTGTCGCGCCGCTCGCGGCACAGGTCGTCGAAGGCGTCGGCGTACCGGTCGGCGGCCCGCTCCCGGTGCCCGCTCTCCCGGTCGGCGACGGCGAGGCAGCGCAGCAACGGCCAGACGGACGGGGCGAGTTGCAGCGCCCGTTCCCAGCTGCGCACCGCCTGGGCGCGGTCGCCGGCGTGCCATTGGGCGACGCCCAGGTGGTACTCGGCGCACGGGACGGCGGGCGCGTTCTCCAGCATGTCCCGCCAGTGCGAGGCGACCAGCGTCTCCCCGGGCGGCCGGACCCGGCGCGGCTCGGGGAGGGCACCGGTGCGCAGCAACTCCCGCCAGGGCTCCTGGAGTTCGCCCAGCGTGGACTCGGGGAACGGTGTCCCCGGCAACTTCCAGTCGGCGCGCAGCACTTCGAGCGCGCCCCAGCCGGAGCCGACGGCGAGCGGCTCCACCGGTTCGGCGTCGGCGTACGGCTTCCAGGCCGCGTACGCCGCGTCGACGGCCTGCCGGGGCAGGGCCGCCGTGAGCCGCTTCCCGACCCCCGATTCGCCTTCCGCGAGCGGGGATTGGAGCGAGCCGTACGCCTCCAGCCAGGACACCTCGCTCTCCGCCGCGAGCCGTACCCGGTCCCGGGGCGTGCGGGCGAGTCCGGCGCGGAGTTCGGCGTGGCCGCCGCCGTCCGGACCGGTCAGCCACTCCTGCCAGCGCCGGCCGCCGCGACCGCTCCCCCACGCGAACAGCGTCCGGCCGGGCAGCCCGTCGGTGGACGTCTGTACGAGCCCCTGCCCGTCGGCGTCGAGGGCGGCGACCCAGCGGCGCCGGTCGGCCGGAAAACCGTAGAACCCGTGCTCCGCGCAAGGGAGTTGGCGCGGAACGATGCCGGTCTGGGGCCGTGGTCCGGCGGAGAGGCGGAGCTCGTCGGCCGGGGCGAGGACGGTCCGTTCCTCGGGGACGGCCGCGCGCGACCACCAGGTCAACTGGACAGGTTTCTCATGGGGGTTGCGGACGCGGACGGCGGCGTACAGGAAGTCGGAGCCGTCCGGCAGCCACAAGTCGACCTGGAACGGCAGGTCATGGACGCGTTCCCACTCCCACAGCCGCAGCATCGGGCCGCCGTCGGGGGCGGTGACGCGGGCCGCGTGCACGGGCGCGCAGGAGAGGGCGCCGAGGTCCCAGACGAGGCCGCCCGCGCACCAGACGCCGTCGGGCCCGAGGGCGGCCGGCTGCAACACCGGGTTGCGGTACAGGAGTTCGCGTCCCGTGGGCCGGTGGACGAGGGAGGCGATCCGGCCGCCGAGGCCGGGCAGGACGGTGGCCGTCAGCCGGTCGTTCTCGACGACCAGCGCGGACAGGTCCTGTAACGCGCGCGCCCGTTCGTACCCGTCGCGGACCCGCACCGGATACGGCCCGCGCTCGCGTTCGTCCCACGGCGCCTCGGGGAGCGGCGCCAGACGCGGCAGCGGATTGTCGGGACCGAACGGGGCGGCGGGCAGCGTCACGGTGGTGCTGCGGATCGTGGTCACGCTTCCCCATGGAACCCGCCGCCTGCCGCCCCCGCCAGAGGAGTCGCAGGTCAGGATTGCGCAAAGGCATGAGCACCGAAATTCCGGGTGCCGTCCGCCGCGCCCGCCGTAGAGTCGTCCGGCGCCGGCGCACGCTCCGGCGCGCGAAGACGGAGGGAAGCCGATGACCGAGCAGCACACCTACCGGGTGATCGTCCGGGGCACCTGGGACGCGCTCACCGACGAGGCCAGGGACCGCCTCCTCGCCGCGGCACCGGATCATGGGCTCGCGAGCATGCGCTTCACCGAGGAGGGCACCCTGACGTACGAGGCGCGCCCGCTGAAGCACTTCTCGATGCGGTACGTCGTCGTCTCCGACGCGGCGGACGGCGAGGAGATGGCCGGGGCGATCGCGGAGGACCGCGCGGAGAGCGCGTTGACCGCGCGGGGCTACGGTTTCGCCCGGCTGCGCTCCACGGTCACCGATCTCGACACCATGAAGGTCAACCGGAAACCGGCATCTCGGCGGTGATCGCCCACCGCTCGTGGTCGCGCCAGGCGCCGTCGACGTAGAGCATCTTCGGCGAGAGCCCCTCCCTGCGGAAACCGGCGCCCCGCGCGAGGGCGACGGACGCGGTGTTGCCGGGCTGCACGTTGATCTCCAGCCGGTGCAGCCGCATCGGCCCGAACGCGTGCCGTACGACCAGCCCCAGGCCCTCCCGCATCAGCCCGCGCCCGGCCGCGTGCGCGAAGGCGCCGTACCCGAGCGCGCCGCACTGGAAGGCGCCCTCGACGATGTTGTTGATGTTGATGAACCCGGCGATCGACCCGTCGTCCTTGGCGCACACCAGGAAACCGGCCTTCGTAGGGTCCTCGATCAGCCGCGCGGCGTACGCCGTGTACGCGTCGCGGCTGTCGGGCGGGAACAGCCACGGGTGGTGCAGCGCCTTGCTCTCGCGCACCCGCGCGGTGAACTCCGCGCCGTCCGCGTAGGTGAAATGACGTATCCCCACGCGGGGTCCCTCGGCGAGATAACGCTCGGTGTGCGGCATCGCCCCAGCGTACGACGGCCCTGGCGGACCGTTCGGCGCCGCCGGCCGGGCCCGGGGCTCCCTGGCCCCGCCTGAGCCGCTAGCGGCGCCTGCGCACGAAGTACGCCCCGCACACCGCCCCCACGGCGGCCGTGGCCAGCAGCGCCGTCCACAGGGGCATCGTGACCTCGGGGACCAGCAGCCGGATCTTGGTGGCGCGGGTGTTCTCGAAGATGAAGACCAGGGCGAGCACGGCCAGCACCACGACGGTGATCCGCCCCGGCGTGAACAGACCGCGGGCCCCCTTCTTCGCCCCGCTCTCGGAGGCCGTCTTCGGGCTCATGCGACCAGGGTGCGCCGGTCACGCCCGGTCCGCACGCCGGAGCGCGGGTGGGCCGCACGCCCGGGGTACGGGTTGGGCCACGCGCCGGGGTATGGGTGGGGCGTGCATGCGGGCGCGCGCGAGAACCTCACGCCGAGGCGCACGCTGGAGCGCATCCCGTTCCGCGCGCCGGAGCGCACGCCTCACCGCAGCGCCGGCGCGTCCAAGGTCAGCGTCCCCGCGTCGGCGTCCAGCTCCGCCGCCACCCCGAACGGGATCGTCAGCGCCCCCGGACCGTGCCCGAACCCGAACTCCTCGACGACCGGCACCCCGAGCCCCCCGAGCCGGTCGGCCAGCATCGCGCGGACGAGCGCGTAGTCGTCGCACTCCGCCCAGGACCCGAGCAGCACCCCCCGCACCCCGTCGAGCGCCCCGGCGCGCAGCAGCTGGGTGAGGTAGCGGTCCAGCCGGTAGGTCTCCTCACCGACGTCCTCCAGGCACAGCAGCGCGCCGGGTACGGCGGGACGGGCGTGCGGGGTGCCCAGTTCGGCGGCGAGGAGGCTGAGGCAGCCGCCGCGCAGGACGCCCCGGGCCCGGCCGCCGACAAGGGCACCGCCGCCGGTCGCGGTGAGGGTGCGGACCGTCTCCGGGGCCATCAGCGTGGCCCTGAGGTGGTCCTGGGCGCGGGCGTTCTTCAGGAAGTCGAGGGCGGCCGTCATGGGCCCGTGCAGGGTGACGAGGCCGAGGCGGGCGGCGAACGCCTCGTGCAGCGCGGTGATGTCGCTGAACCCGACGAGCACCTTCGGACCGGCCGCTCGCAACGCCGTCCAGTCGAGCAGGTCCGCCATGCGCTGCGTGCCGTACCCGCCGCGTGCGCACAGCACCGCGGCGACGGACGGGTCGCACCAGGCGCGCTGGAAGTCGGCGGCCCGGTCCGCGTCTTGGCCCGCGAGGTAGGGGAACTCCCGGTGCCGGTCGAGGACATGAGGCATGACGACGACGTCCAGGTCCCAGCCGCGCAGGACGTCGAGCCCGGCCTCGAGCCGCTCCTGCGGCACCGGGCCGCTGGGGGCGACGACCGCGACACGGTCGCCGGGGACGAGGCGGGCGGGACGGGTCAGCTCGTTCAACTCGGGTCAGCTCCAAGGTCGTTCGTGCGCCGGAGGTCCGGGGCGCTCGGGCGGCGGGCGGCGCTCAGGAGGACAGCTCCAGCCTCGGCACCCCGGGCGCGTCCACCCCGAACACCTGGGCGTACAGGGACAGTTCGGCCTCCAGCGCGCGCACGTTCGTCAACTCCTTGCGGAATCCGTGCCCTTCGCCCTCGAAGGTGAGGTACGCGTGCGGCACGCCCCGCACCCGGGCGAGGAAGCGTTCGCACTGCTCGGGCGGGCAGATGACGTCGTCGAGCCCCTGGAGCAGCAGGAACGGCACGGAGACGGCGTCCGCGCGGGCGACGGGCGAGCGTTCGGCGTACCGCTCGGGCACCTCGTCGTACGGGCCGATCAGGCCGTCGAGATAGCGGGACTCCATGTCGTGCGTGCCGCCGTCCGCGAAGCCGACGGGGTCGAGGACGGGGTAGCTGATCGACGCGCAGGCGTAGACGTCGGTGCTGGTCAGCGAGGCGGCGGCGGTCCAGCCTCCGGCGCTGCCGCCGCGGATCGCGAGCCGTCGCGGGTCGGCCGCGCCCTCCTCGCCGAGCGCGCGGGCGACGGCCGCGCAGTCCTCGACGTCCACCACGCCCCACCGCCCGCGCAGCCGCTCGCGGTACGCCCGCCCGTACCCGGTGGACCCGCCGTAGTCGACCTCCACGACCCCGATGCCGCGCGAGGTGAAGTAGGCGATCTCCAGGTCGAGGACGAGCGGCGCCCGGTCGGTCGGCCCGCCGTGCGCCCACACGACGTAGGGCGGCAACTCCCCTTCAGGTGCGGTGTGTTCGGGGTGGCGCGGCGGGTACACGGTGGCGTGGATCTCCCGGCCGCCGGGTCCGGCGAAGACGCGCGCGACCGGCCGCGGACAGCAGCCGGGGTCCACGACGTCGGTGTGCACGGCCCCGATCGCCCGCGCCCGCCCCTGCCCGGTGTCCAGCTCGACGACCTCGTACCCGCGCTCAGGACCGGCCCCGACGCCGATCACCCGGCCGCCGCGCACGGCGAGGGTGGCGGCGAACTCGGTCCAGGGGCCGACGAGTTCGGCGATCCGCCCGCTGCCGGGGTCGAGCACACCGAGCCCTGCGGCGCCCTTGCCGTGGACGACGGCGACCGTCCCGTCCGCCAGCGGCGCGAACCACCGCTGCCCGAGTTTCCACAGCGCCCCGCCGAACTCCTCCTCGCGCGGGCACAGCGGGCGTCCGTCCCGGTAGAGGTTCCACCAGCCGCTGCGGTCGGACACGTACAACAGCCCGCCGTCCGGGGCCCATTCGACCTGCGCGACCGACTCCCGCGCTCCCCCGGCGACGACCTGAGGTGCGGTGAGCGCGTCCACGTCGGCGACCAGCAGTTCGGTCCCGTCCCACGGCATCCGGGGATGTTCCCAGGCCAGCCACGCCACCCGCAGCCCGTCCGGCGACAGCACCGGCCCGGACACGAACCGCCTTGTGTCGTCGGTGAGTTCACGCACGGCCCCCCGGTCGTGCGCGGCCGACCCGTCCAGCGGTACGGCGGCCAGGACGCGCCGCACGTCGGTCGGCCCCGCGCCGGTGAACTCCTCCAGCACGCACCAGACTTCACCCCGCCCGGGCAGCAGCACCGGATCGGACCAGCGCAGCCCGCCGCCCACCTCGGAGACGGGGGTGAGGGGCCGGGGGTCGCCGTCCCCGTCGTGACGGTAGAGCCGCTGGTCGGCGAAGTGGCTGAAGACAACGAGGAGTTGGCCCTCGTGGACGGTCCCGGCCCACGGCCGGCCGCCGTACTCGTGCACGCGGTTGCGCACGTTCCACGGGGCGGGCAGGACGGACTCCTCGGTGCCGTCGGCGCGGCGGCGCATCAGAGTGCGGCGGCCGGCCTCGGCGGGGCGGGGCGCGGTCCACCACACCTCGTCACCGACGAAGGCGACGTGGTCGGGCCGCCCGTCGTGCGCGGCGGCGAGCGCGGCCGTCACCGGGGACGGCCAACTTCCGTACGGGAGGCGGGTGTTCATGCGGTGCGCAGAAAGCGGTCGAGGACGTCGACGCCGAAGTGCAGTGCCTCGACGGGGACTCGCTCGTCGACGCCGTGGAACAGGGCCTGGTAGTCGAGGCCTTCGGGCAGCTTCAGCGGGGCGAAACCGTAGGTGACGACGCCGATGCGGGAGAACTGCTTGGCGTCGGTGCCGCCGGACATGCAGTATGGCACCGTGTGCCCCTCGGGCGCGAACTCCCGTACGGCCACCCGCAGTTTGGCGTAGGTCGGGGTGTCCAGGGGTGCCTGGAGGGCGACTTCGCGGTGGTGGAACTCCCAGTCGACGTCGGGTCCGGTGAGCCGGTCCAGTGTCGCCGTGAACTCGTCCTCGGTGCCCGCGAGATAGCGTCCGTCGACGTAGGCGACGGCCTCGCCGGGGATCACGTTGACCTTGTAACCGGCGTCCAGCATCGTCGGGTTGGCACTGTTGCGGACGGTCGCCTCGACGAGCTTCGCGGCCGGTCCGAGCTTCTCCAGGAGCAGGTCGACGTCGTCGAGGTCGGGCTCGATGCCGTAGAGCGCGGCGAGTTCGGTGAGCGCGGCGCGCACGGTGGGGGTGAGCCGGGCGGGCCACTCGTGCTCGCCGATCCGCGTGATCGCACCCGCGAGCCGGGTGACGGCGTTCTCGTGGTTCACCTTGGAGCCGTGCCCGGCGCGGCCCCGCGCGGTCAACTTCAGCCAGCCGGTGCCGCGTTCGCCCGCCGCGATGGGGTAGATCTCGCGTCCGGTGCCGTCGTGGAAGGTGAACGCGCCGGACTCGCTGATGCCCTCCGTGCAGCCCTCGAAGAGCCCGGGGTGCTCGTCGGCGAGGAACCCGGCGCCGTCCTCGGCGCTCGCCTCCTCGTCGGCGGTGAAGGCGATGACGACGTCCCTGCGCGGCCGTACCCCCTCACGTGCCCAGGACCGGGCGACGGCGAGGACCATCGCGTCCATGTTCTTCATGTCGACGGCCCCGCGCCCCCACACGACCCCGTCGCGGACCTCGCCCGAGAACGGGTGCACGCTCCAGTCGTCGGCCTGTGCGGGGACGACGTCCAGGTGCCCGTGGACGAGCAGCGCGGCGGCGGACGGGTCGGTGCCCTCGATGCGCGCGACGACGTTCGCGCGCCCCGGCGTGCGCTCCAGCAGGACCGGCTCCAGGCCGGCCTCGGCGAGCCGCTCGGCCGCGTACTCGGCGGCGGGCCGCTCACGGCAGTCGCCGCCGCCTCTGTTGGTGGTGTCGAAACGGATCAGGTCGGAGGTGAACCGCACGACCTCGTCCCGGGACTGCTGGTCAGCCATATTGCTCCTCGATCGCCGCCGAGGCGATCGTGGTGACCGCCTTGAACGTGCGGATGCCGTCGTACATGCGCTCACTCGTGTACGCCACCTTGCGCTCCCCCACTCGCGTCACACCGGGCACCACGGTCACGGCCGCCGCCAGGTGCTCCGCGTCGAACTCCACGGCGACCGTGTACGGGCCGGCGTCGACCGGTGCCCTGCGCCCCGCGAGCCCCACCGCCTCGCGCGCCGCCGCACGGATGTCGGCGGCGGTCCGCGCGGGTGTGCGGCACACGGCGGCGTACCGCGACACGTGGTCCTTGACGGCGACCTTCAGCGCTTCCGGGGCGTAGCCCAGGGCGTCCTCGCAGGCGACGTCGTCCCCGGTGACCAGGACGACCGGGACGCCGTACTCGGCGACGACGTGCGCGTTGAGCAGCCCTTCGCTCGCGCGCACGTCGTTGAGCCACACGCCGGTGATGGAGTTGGCGAGGTAGGTGTGGGCGAGGACGCCTTCCATGCCGGCGCCCGCGTGATACCCGATGAACGCGATGCCATCAACGTCGTCGTACTGGACTCCCTCAACCATGGACAGGGACTTATGACGACCGGTCAACATCTCGGCCCGCTCGTCAAGACGTTCCAGCAACAGGTTGCGCATCGTCCAGTGCGCCTCGTTGATCAACACTTGATCAACCCCGCCGTCGAAGAAGCCGCGCACGGCCGCGTCGACGTCCGAGGTGAACATCCCCCGGCACCGCTCCCACTGCGGGGTCCCCGGCAGCACGTCCGCCGGCCAGGTGACCCCGGTGGCACCCTCCATGTCCGCGCTGATCAGGATCTTCATGAGGCGTCACGTTACGCCACGGCGTCCTCCGCGCGGCCGGCCGTCAGCTCTTCGGCCAGCGTGGCGCGCGCCCGGGCGACCCGGGACCGCACGGTCCCCACCGGACACCCGCACCACCCGGCCACCTCCTCGTACGACCACCCGGCCACCTGCGTCAGCACGAACGCCTCCCGCCGCTCCCGGGGCAGCGCCGCCAGCAGGTCGGCCAGCGCCACCCCCTCCTCGAACCCGGGCGCCACCACCGCCTCCCACGCAGCGGAGTCGCACACCCGGGGCCGTACCGCCGCCCGGCGGTGACTGTCGACCACCGCCCGCCGGGCGATCGCCAGCAGCCACACGCGCGCGGAGGACCGCCCCTCGAACCGGTGCAGGCTCCCCAGCGCCCGCACGAAGGTGTCCTGGACCAGGTCGTCGGCGCCCTGCGGATCGGCGCTCAGATACAGGACGTACCGCAGCACGTCCCGGTGCAGCGCCCGCACCCACCGGTCGACGGCCACCGGATCGCCGTCCCGCGCGGACAACGCCCACGCGGTGATCGAAGCGTCCGCCGCAGGAACGGTCGACGGGGACGGCACGGGCAGCGTGGAGAGAGTCACGTGTCGTGTCCTTCTCGGATCACACCCGGCCCGCCACGCACGCGCGCGGGGCACCGGGCGAAAGGGGGAAGACGCGGCCCCGCCCGAAGGCGTACGGCCGCGGCCCAGGGCGCACAGGGGCGGCCCGGGACACCGGCTGCCGTCAAGCGGCAGCGGCCCCCAGCGGCGGTCCCCGAGACGTCAGCGCACACGCGAGCAACAGCCTGCGCGGCGCCCGCGCGGACCGCCCGCGCCGGCCCGCCACGCCCGGCCGCTCCGGCGCCACCGGCACGGCCAGCGCCAGCCGCAGCGGCTCCACCAGCCGCGCCGCCACGGCCCGCAGGATCCGGAACACCGCCCGCTCACCGCACGCCAGCCACAGCCCGCACAGCAGCGCGGCCAGCAGGTGGGCGAGCAGCATCCCGTGCGGCATGACTACAGAGTCAGCCATGTGCATGGCGTGCGAGGAGGAGATGACTGCGGTGTCAGACATGGACATGGCGCCGGACATGACTGCGCTGTCAGGCACGCCCACGCCCATGACCTGCGACATGACTCCGCAGTCAGACATGTCTACGCAGTCAGCCGCACCCCCACCGGCACCCCCCACGCTCCCCACCGCGGACTGCACCGCCCCGAACCCCCAGTGCAGCGCGGCCTGCGCCCCGACCACACCCGCCACGACGAACGGCACTCCCCGCTCGCCCGGCCCGGCCAGGCACCACCCGAGCGCCCCGGTCACGAGGAACCCGGCGCCGAGCACCCAGGCGGGGACGCCGGCGCCGGACATGGTGACGTGGCTCAGCGCGGCGAGCAGCACGCAGACGGCCGCGAACATCGCGGCCCGTCCTGTGCGTGCGCACCACCCGGCAGTCATGGCGCCTCATCCTCGCATCCGGGTCCCGGCCGTCGGCGGGTGGTACGCACAACCACCCGGTGAAGCGCTCACCCCTGGGTCTGTGATCCGTACCACCTAGGGACACGGATCACAGACCCAGAAGGCGCCTCAGCCCGCCCTGCCCGCGATGACCCATCGCGAGGGCAGCACGATGAGCGTGCCGTCGGCGGTGTGCTCGGTCGTCGTCAGGGGCAGGTCGCCGGAGGCGAGGGCGGTGAGGCCGGCGGTGTCGAGGTGAGTGGGGACGGCCTCGTCGGGGACCTCTGCGGGGGCGATGCCGTGGCGGAGGACCGGGGCGAGTTTCGGGGGCGGGCCCGCGGGGCCCTGCGCGAGGCCGCCGAGGACCGCGCCGGCGGCCTCGGAGGGTTCGACCAGGAAGGCCCGGCCGCGGGCGCCCAGGAGGGCGGCTATGGCGTCCACGAGGGGCTGGCGGTCCTGCGGCGCGCACTGGTGGAGCACGCCCCGCATGTAGACGTTGACGTCGCCCAGCTCGGCGTGGAGGGTCTCGGCGGCGCCGGGCTCGGCGGCGTCCAGCGGGCGGTACGACGCGCGGGCGGCGGGGTCCGCGCGGCGGGCGTGACGGAGGGCGGCCTCGGCGAGGTCGACTCCGATCACGTGGCGCAGCCGGTCGGCGAGGAAGCGGGTCTGGGTGCCGTTGCCGCAGCCCAGGTCGACGAGGGGCAGGGCGGGGTCGGTGAGGTAAGGGGTGAACAGGGCGAGGTGGAGGCCGGCCGTGACGGCGGGTTCGGCGTCCCAGAACACGGCCCCGGGTTCGTCGGAGGCCTCGCGCCAGAAGCCTTCCCAGGACTCCCGGTACCGTTGTGTCACGCTCATGCCAGCTCCCCAGAGTGCGCGGCGGACCGCCGTAAGTGACGGGCGGGTACGGTCTACCGCTCCCCGTCCGCCCCCACAAGCGCCCCGCATACAACCTTCACGCCTCGTCCAGGAAAACGTGCGCCGTCGTGCGCCCCCGGCGCCCCTACGACACCGCGCACCCCCAGAAGCCACGCGCCGTCCCGGCGCACCGGCCCCCTCCGCGCGCCTCTCACCCCGTCACCGCACCCACCCCAACTCCCCAATCCCCCAAGCCCTTTACCCCCTCACCGCCTCCGCAGCGTCATCTCGAACCACACCGTCTTCCCCGCCCCCGACCGGCTCGCGCCCCACTCCCGCGCGAGCGTGCTCACCACTCTCAGCCCCCGCCCCTCCACGTCCAGCGGCCCGGCGCTCAGCAGTGTCGGCAGCTCGTGATCGTCGTCGTCGACCTCGCACAGCAGCGTCTCCCCGCGCACCAGCCGCAGCACGACCGGCCGCGCGTGGGAGTGCCGTACGGCGTTGGTGACCAGCTCGCTGACCATCTGCTCGGTGGTGTCGGCCAGGCGCGCGAGGCCCCATTCGTGGAGCTGTTCACGCACCACCGCGCGGGCGCGCGGGACCTCGGCGGGGTCGAGGGGCAGCCGCCATTCGGCGACATCGTCGGGCTCGACGCCGTTGAGGCGGGCCATGAGGAGGGCGACGTCGTCCTTGCGGCCCCCGCGCGGGTTGAGCGCACGGATGATCGTGTCGCAGGCGTCGTCCATGGAGGCCGCCGGGTGCGCGGCGGACTCGCACAGCGCCTCCAGGCCGACGCCGATGTCCTCGCCGCGGACCTCGACGAGCCCGTCGGTGCACATCACCAGCCGGTCGCCCGGTTCGACCGGCACCCGTACCGCCTCGAAGGGCACCCCGCCGACCCCGACCGGCGCGCCCGTGGGCACGTCCAGGAGTTCACCGCGCCCGTCGAGTCCGCGCACCAGCACGGGCGGGATGTGGCCCGCGTTGGCGATGTGCAGTTCGCTCGCGATCGGGTCGTAGACGGCGTACAGGCAGGTCGCGAGGTAGTCGCCGCCCAGGCGTTGCGCCAAGTCGTCGAAGTTGCGCAGGAGTTGGGCGGGCGGCAGGTCGAGGCCCGCCATCGTCTGGATCGCGGTGCGCAGCTGGCCCATCTTGGCGGCGGAGCCGAGGCCGTGTCCCATGACGTCGCCGACGACGAACGCCGTGCGCGCGCCGGGGAGTTTGACCGCGTCGAACCAGTCACCGCCGATGCGGCCGAGCTGGGTGCCGGGCAGGTAGCGGGTGGCGATGTCGCAGCCCGCGAGGCGCGCGGGGATGTGCGGCAGCATGCTGTCCTGGAGGGTCTCGGCGACCGACTCCTGGAGCGTGTACATGCGCGCGTTGTCGAGCACGAGCCCCGCGCGGGCGGCGAGTTCGGCGCCAGTGACGCGGTCCATGTCGTTGAACTCGACGCGCTCGGGGTGGCGCAGCAGGATCATGAACCCCAGGACGACGTTGCGCGCCTTCAGCGGGACGACGAGCATCGACCGGTGGCTGATCAGGGGCCGGATGTCGCGCTTCTCGAACTGCGAGGCGATCGCGTGCCCCATCTGTTCGCTGATGCGCGGCACCAGGACGGGCTCGCCGGTGGTCATGCACTGGAAGAACGGCGTGTGCGCCGGGAAGGGCATGGCCTCGCCGACCGGGACGACGTCGTCCCAGCGGCCGGGTTCGTCGGTGTGCTCGACGGCGACCCGGTGCCACATCGTGCGCGTGTCGGGCACGCCCTCGGCGAACCCCTCACCGGCGACGACCTGTTCGCGCAGATAGGTCCCGGCGACGTCGGTGAAGCGCGGTACGACGGCCCGGCTGACCTCCAGGATGGTCCTGGAGAGGTCGAGGGAGGTGCCGATACGGCCGCTGACCTCGTTGAGGAACTCCAGGCGCTCGCGCACGGCGAGGTACTCCAGGTCCTCGCCCTCGTCGGTCTGCCCCTCGGGCAGCGGCAGCCCCTCGGCGACCGCGCGGGCGGCGCGTTCCTTGCGCGCCTTGCGTTCGGTGCGCCGCGAGACGCCCCAGTCGGGGGTGACGGGCACCCGTTCGTTCTGGCTGAACTCCAGGACGGGGTAGCCGAGTTCGAGGACCTGGGAGACGATGCGGGCGCTCTCCCCGACGCTCATGCTGGGCAGGATCTCGGGCAGCCCGCGCGCGAGGTCCTCGGCGCCGGGGAAGTCGGTGTGCAGGGCGAAGTTGGGGGCGATCCGCAGGGCGGTGCCGTCGCCGTCCAGGCCTGCCGCGTCGGCGGCGAGCACCAGGAGGCGTTCGCGTCCTGGGCCGACGAGCGGATAGGCCCACCAGAGCACGTCCGCGCGGCCCTGCCCCGGTACGGTCAGCCGCGCGCGGCCCGCCGAACGGTAGCCGGAGCGGCCGTCGAGCGAGGTGTCGAGGCCGGGGCCGAATCCGTCGTAGCCGTCGAGGCCGTCGTACGCGGGGGTGTCCTCGGGGTCGTGGAGGGCGCCCGCGACGGGCAGCAGGTCGAGGGCGGCCTCGCCGATGGCGTCCTCCTTGGGGACGCCGAAGAGCTTGCGGGCGCCGCTGCTCCAGTGGGAGACGAGTCCGTCCCGGTCGACCAGGACGACGGCGAGCGGGATCCGCCCCGCGGCCCCGTCCGCCTCACCGCTGCCCGGGGGCGCGTCCCGCTCCGTGCCACGGTCCATGGCCCAGGCCCTCTCTCCCCAGAGCTTCGCAAGATCTGTCCCGCAGCCACCACCGTACGGGGGCGGCGGGCCGGGATGTGCGGCAATACGGGAATTGGTCGCCACCGTGCGCCCCCATGCGCGCCTGGCGTCCGCCCGCGGGAGGAGCCGCGGTACGGCCGCCCGCGCGGGGGCCGTACGGCCCTGAAGGCCGTCCCTCGTCCACCGGCTCCCGCGCATCCCGGCCGCCCCTCTCAGTCCTCGTGCCCGAGCTGGAGGTCGCGTTCCGTACGGCCGCCGCCGGCGACCTGGAGGACGGTGGCGACCGGGGGGTATCCGGCGGCGATGACGGTGTACTCGCCGGAGGAGAGGTCGATGAAGCGGAAGGTGCCGTCGGGGCCTGTGGTGAGGGTGTCGACGACGTTGCCCGCGGCGTCGAGGAGGGTGACGCGCGCGTCCTCGACGGGCCGGCCGCCGCCCGCGCGGACGGTGCCGCGCAGGACCGCGCCGCCGGAGAGCTCGATGTCCTGGCGGGTCTCGCGGGCCTGCTGGACGGTGACCGGCAGGGCGGTGGGCCGGAACGCGGGCGCGCTGGCGGCGAGGGTGTACTCGCCGGCGATCAGCTCGGTGATGACGTAGCCGCCCTCGCGCCCGCTGCGGGTGGCGGCGACGACCTCGCCGTGCACGTTGGTGAGGGTGACGGTGGCGTCCGGCACGGGTGCGCCGTCGGCGGTGCGCACGCTGCCCGCGAGGCGTCCGGCGCCGCCCAGGACGATGTCCAGGTCGACGGGGCGTTCGCCGACGGTGACGGAGACGGCCTGCGGCTGGTGCCCGCCGGCGGCGGCGATGAGGACGTAGGAGCCGGTCCCGGGCGTCGACAGGGCGTAGCGGCCGTCCTCGCCGCTGGCGCCGCGGCCGATCTGGTGTCCCGAGACGTCGATGAGGGTGAGGGCCGCGCGCGGGACGACGGTGCCGTCGGGGTGCTGGACGGTGCCGCAGACGGGGACGCCGGCGCCGTACGCCGCGCGGGCCGGGGGCAGGGCGTACTGGCGGGTCTCGGTCTCGTCGTGGGACACGAGGGGTTTCTCCTTGAGGAAGAAGGCGAGGACCAGGCCGAGGGCGAGGACCGGCACGAGGTAGAGGAAGACCCTCGGCATGGCGTCGGCGTAGGCGCGGATGTAGGCGTCGCGCAGGGCCGGGGGCAGCGCGTGGACGAGCTGCGGGGTGAGCGACTCGGCGTCGGGCAGGCCCGCGTGCGCGGGGAGGCGCTCGCGCAGGGCGGCGGTGAGCCGGTCGGCGAAGAGGGTGCCGAAGATCGCGGCGCCGACGCTGCCGCCGATCTGGCGGAAGTAGTTGTTGGCGCTGGTGGCGGTGCCGAGGTCGGCGGGGCGCACCGAGTTCTGCACGGCGAGGACCAGGACGGGCATCACGAGGCCGATGCCGGCGCCGAGGACGGCCATCCAGAGGCTGTAGTGCAGCCGGGGTGTGTCGGCCTCCAGGCGCGACAGCAGCCACATGCCGAGGGTGGCGAGGAGGCTGCCGAGGAGGGGGTACAGGCGGTAGCGGCCGGTGCGGCTGATGAGCTGGCCGCAGACGACGGAGGCGCCGACGACGCCCGCCATCATGGGCAGCATCAGCAGCCCGGACTCGGTGGCGCTGGCGCCGTCGACCATCTGGAGGAAGGTCGGCAGATAGCTGGCGGCGCCGAAGAGGGCGACGCCGATGACGAGCCCGATGAGGCCGCTGAGGTTGAAGACGGAGTCCCTGAACAGCCTGAGCGGCATGAGGGGTTCGGCCGCGCGGTGTTCGACGACGGCGAACAGCAGGCTCGCGAGGACGGCGCCGGCGCCGAGGCCGACGATGGTGCGCGAGCCCCACGCGTACTCGGTGCCGCCCCAGCTGGTCAGGAGCACCAGGCAGGTGGAGAGCGTGGCCAGCAGCAGGATGCCCAGCACGTCGAGCCGGGCGCGCGCGGCGGGCTTGGGGAGCTTGAGGACGGCGGTGACGACGGCGAGGGTGACCAGGCCGAAGGGGACGTTGACGTAGAAGCACCAGCGCCAGGAGAGGTGGTCGGTGAAGTAGCCGCCGAGCAGCGGGCCCGCGACGGAGGCGAGGCCGAAGGCGCCGCCGATCAGGCCCATGTACCGGCCGCGCTCCCGGGGCGGGACGATGTCGGCGATGATCGCCTGGACCCCGATCATCAGCCCGCCCGCGCCGACGCCCTGCACCGCGCGGAAGGCGATGAGCTGGTCCATGGTCTGCGCGCGGCCGGCGAGGGCGGAGCCGATGACGAAGACGACGATGGCGAACTGGAAGACGCCTTTGCGGCCGAGGAGGTCGCCGAGCTTGCCGTAGACGGGCAGGCCGACCGTCGAGGTGAGCAGGTAGGCGGTGACGGCCCAGGACATCCGGTCCAGGCCGTGCAGTTCGCCGACGATCTTGGGCAGGGCGGTCGCGACGATCATCTGCTCCAGCGCCGCGAGCAGCAGCGCGAGCATGAGGCCGACGAAGACCAGGCGCACCCGGCGGGGGCTGAGGCCGTCGGCCCGCTCCTTCGGCGCCGTGCGGGCGGGCGGAGGGGGCGGCGCGATGGCCGGCCCGTCCTGCACCAGAGTGATCCCGCCCACGTGCCGCTCCCCTCGTCGCGCCTTTCGCACACTTCCCGCGTAAAGCGACAACTCCCGGCGAACGCGACGAGTTACGGCGCCGCCCAGGTTCGGGTGGAGTTCCACTCGAACCGGTGAAAACGGTCAACGAACGGTGAACCGGGGGAACTTGTCCCCCCGGTCGCGCGTTGGTTCTGCCCTGCTTCTACTTCTCGACCTCGGCGGCGAGCTTGGCGAGGAGGGCGTCGTAGATGCGGCCGAGGCCCTTGGGGGCGAAGGTCTTCTCGAAGAAGCCGCCGATGCCGCCGGCGCCCTGCCAGGTGGTGGTGACGACGACGCGGGACTTGCCCTCGCCGGCCGGGGTGACGCGCCAGACGGTGACCATGGAGGAGTTGCGGTCCTTCTCGACGAGCTCGCCGTCGGCGGGCTCGGTGACCTCCAGGAGGCAGTCGCGCACGCGCTTGCTGGTGGCCTGGAGCCGCCAGTGGACGAGGGTGCCCTCGCCGTCGCCGCCCTCGCGCACCTCGTACTCGCTGAACTGCTCGGGCAGCACCTTCGCGCGGCTGCCGCTGTAGTCGGCGAGCGTGTCGAACACCGTCTCCGGGTCCGCCGCGACGACGCGCTCGGTGGTGGCCTCGACCTGCGCCATGAGTTCCTCCAGGGCCTGTTTCTCGGGATCGGGTCAAGCCAACCACCCCGCCGGTCGGCCACCCAAATCGGGGGTCCCAAAGCGAGCGGAAACGGCACGCGCACGATCATGGGAACAAGTGTTCTATTCTGTGGCCAGCGCTACCGAGGAGGCGTTCATGCGCTGGCAGAACCTCACCCAGGAGCCCGACGAGCACGGCCGCGCGGACAGCCCCGCGCTGTTCCGCGCGGACGCGGTGACCACCCGTACCTTCGACACGCCCGAGTTCCGCGGCATGACCTTCCACGAGGTCAGGGCCCGCTCGGTGCTCAACCGGGTGCCGGGCGCCTCCCGTATGCCGTTCGAATGGACGGTGAACCCCTACCGGGGCTGCACGCACGCGTGCGTGTACTGCTTCGCCCGCCGCTCCCACAGCTATCTGGACCTCGACACCGGGATCGGCTTCGACACCCAGATCGTCGTCAAGGTGAACGCCCCGGAGGTGCTGCGCCGCGAACTGGCCTCGCCGCGCTGGCGGGGCGAGCACGTCGCGATGGGCACCAATGTCGACTGCTACCAACGGGCCGAGGGCCGCTACCGGTTGATGCCGGGCATCCTCACCGCCCTGACCGAGCACGCCAACCCGTTCTCGATCCTCACCAAGGGCACGCTGATCCTGCGCGACCTCGACCTGCTGCGGCGGGCCGCCGAGGTGACCGACGTCGGCGTCTCCCTGTCGGTCGGCTTCACCGACGAACGGCTGTGGCGCACCGTGGAGCCGGGCACCCCGGCCCCCGAGCGCCGCCTGGACGCCGTGCGCGCCCTGTCGGACGCCGGGCTCGGCTGCGGGGTGCTGATGGCCCCGGTGATCCCGTTCCTGAGCGATCACCCGGCCCAACTGCGCGACACGGTACGGGCGATCGCCGCCGCGGGCGCCACGTCCGTGACACCGCTGGTGCTGCACCTGCGCACGGGCGCGCGCGAGTGGTTCATGAGCTGGCTCGCCCGCGAACACCCCTCCCTGGTGACGCGTTACGAGCGGCTGTACGCGGACGGCGCCTACGCGCCCAAGTGGTACCAGCGCCGCATCACCCGTCAGGTGCACGAGCTGGCGCAGGAGTACGGCATCGGCCCCGCGCGCGGGGGGATGCCCCGCCGGACACCGCAACCCGCGCGCGCGGAGGAGTCCGAACCGTCCGGTCCGGTCCAACTCAGCCTGATCTGACCGCGTTCGAGGGCATCCGGCGACGCAATCGGGTCAACTATCACCGGAACAGGTTCTTCCGGCGGCGCTTCCCGGGACGATGCGGCGGGACCCGTGACCCACACGGTCCGTCCACCCTCCACCCCTGGGAGGCTCCATGAGAAAACGCGCAGCCGTACTGTGCGGCGCCGGCGCGATCGTGGCCGCGACGCTCACCGCCGCGCCCGTCGAGGCCGCCGCACCACAGCCCGCCCCCGCGGCCTCGCTCACCTGGAAGAGCTGCGGTACGACCAACTACCCGTCGCTCCAGTGCGCCTCCCTGAAGGTGCCCCTGGACCACGCCAACCCGCGCGGGCAGCAGATCACCCTCGCGCTGTCCCGCATCGAGCACACCGCGAAGACCTCCCAGGGCCCCCTCCTGGTCAACCCCGGCGGCCCCGGCGGCAGCGGGCTGACCCTCGCCGGGTTCGTCGCGAAGAACCTCCCCAAGGACGTCGCCGCCCAGTACGACGTCATCGGCTTCGACCCGCGCGGCGTCGGCAAGAGCACCCCCGCACTCGACTGCGCGCCCGGCCACTTCACCCCGGTGCGCCCCGACTCGGTACCGGTCACCCGGGCCGTCGAGAAGGCCAACCTCACGCGCGCGCGGGACTTCGCCCAGGCCTGCGGCAAGAAGTACGCCAAGGTCCTGCCGTACATCGACACCCTCAGCACCGCCCGCGACCTGGACGCGATCCGCCGGGCCACCGGCGCGCCCAAGCTGAACTACTTCGGCTACTCGTACGGCACCTACCTGGGCGCGGTCTACGCGAAGCTGTACCCGGAGCGCGTGCGGCGCCTGGTGCTGGACTCGATCGTCGACCCCACAGGCGTCTGGTACGACGACAACCTCAACCAGGACGTCGCCTTCAACGACCGCCACCGCGCGCTGATGGCCTGGATCGCCAAGTACGACACCACCTACCACCTCGGCACCGACCCCGCGAAGGTCGAGGCCAAGTGGTACGCGATGCGCGCGGCGCTGCTGAAGAAGCCGGCCGACGGCAAGGTGGGCGCCTCGGAGCTGGAGGACACCTACCTCCCGGGCGGCTACTTCAACGGCTACTGGCCCTATCTCGCCGAGGCGTTCGCGGCGTACGTGAACACCAAGAACGCCGAACCGCTCGTCGAGGCGTACGAGAACCTGGGCGCGGTCGACGCCTCCGGCGACAACGGCTACAGCGTCTACGGCGCCATCCAGTGCCGCGACGCCGCCTGGCCGCGCGACTGGGGGCAGTGGCGGGCCGACAGCTGGGCGCTGTACGAGAAGGCCCCGTTCATGACCTGGAACAACGCCTGGTACAACGCGCCGTGCGCGTTCTGGCCGGTCAAGTCGCTGCGCCCGGTGGACGTAGCCAACGCCGAGCTGCCGCCGGCCCTGCTGTTCCAGGCGACGAACGACGCGGCGACCCCGTACGAGGGCGGCGCGCGGGTGCACTCGCTGCTGCGCGGCTCCAGCCTCGTCGTCGAGGAGGGCGGCGGCAACCACGGCATCACGCTGAGCGGCAACGCCTGCCTCGACAAGCACCTGGCGGCGTACCTGGCGAACGGCACGGTCCCGCGCGGTTCCGGTGGCGTCGACGCCGTCTGCGCGGCCCTGCCCGACCCCGAGCCGCTGACCGCGAAAGCGGCTTCGACGGCGTCCCGCGGGGCGGCGCTGCACGGGCTGCTGGGCTTCCGGGGCTGAACCCCGTCCGGCCGGGCCTCCCCGGCCGGAACACCGGCCCCGCCCGGCGCCGAGGGAGCGTTGTCAGACCCGTGCGGCATGATGGCCGCACAGGCAACCGACCGCCCCCGACACCGACCCGACGCCCCAGCTCCCTACGACGCCACCTACCGCTCCGCCGGAATCCTCCCCAGCGCCCGCACCGCCGCCTCCGCCAACGCCGGATGCGCCAGGGCCTGCCGGAGCACCGCGCGGGCCCGGCCGTCACCGAGGACGCCCAGGCCCTCCACGCACGCGAGGGCGACGCGCTTGTAGGGGTCGTGGGGGCTCAGCCGCCGCTGGAGGGTGGTGATGAGGGCGGGGACCGACTCCGGGGCCCTCAGCTCGGTCAGCAGGCGGACCGGGTGGAGGGCGTAGGCGACGCGGAGTTCGTTGGTCGCGAGGGCCGCCGCCGCGCGGGCCGTGCGGGGGTCGCCGAGGCGGGCCAGGGCGTGGGCGGCGGACGCGCAGCGCGGGGGGTCGCGGTGGTTGAGGAGCAGGACGAGGGACTCGAAGGCCCGCCGGTCGCCGGCCAGGCCCAGCCGGAAGGCGGCCGACTCACGGGCCCACAGGGGCTGTCCGGGCGCGGTGAGGACGGCGGCCAGCGCGTCGGGGTCCTCGGTGGCCGCGAGCCGTTCGAAGGCGGCGCCGCCCCCCGACTCCGCCCGTAAGCGCTCCGTGAGTGATCGCAACTCTTCGTCCATGGGGCCGAGCGTAGGCGGGGTACGCCCCGTGAGGCAGGCCGTTGGCGAAGTCGCCGGAGTCCGTCGACTCCCGGGTCTGGCGCGCTCGTTACCCACGGGTTAAGCTCAGACGAGCGGGACACCCTCCCGCAGGTATTCCCTCGTGGCGGCCTGGTGACGCAGCCGCCACGGTCACCGGTGCATGTGCGTGTACCGGGCAGCGCGACCCGGCCTGGGGACAGGGCCGGTCGGACGATCCGCCGCCGTACGGCCGGACGGGCCCTGGTGCCCGCGCCGCCCGCCCCGGCGGCAGCCACCCGGGCGTGTGCGCTCGACAGCCCGGTCGACACCCGCGCATCACGCGCCCCGCGCGCCCCCTCGGCGCACCTCGCGCCCTCCCAGACGTCACTCTTCTCATCCTGGAGTCCCTCCATGGCCCCTCCCCTGTCCCCCCGCACGCCCCTGCGCACGGTCGCGGTCGTCGGCCTCGGCACCATGGGCACCGGCATCGCCGAAGTCCTCGCCCTGGCCGGCCGCGAGGTGATCGGCGTCGACATCAGCGCCGCCCAGGCCGCCCGCTGCACGGCAGCCCTGGAGCACGCCACCGCCCGCGCGGTCGCCCGCGGCAAACTCACCGAGGAGCAGCGCGCGCAGGCTCTCGCGCGCGTGCGTACCGGCACCGATCTGCGGGAGGCCGCCGACGCCGACCTGGTCATCGAGGTCGCGCCGGAGTCGTACGAGACCAAGCAGGAGATCTTCCGCGCGCTGGACGGCATCGTGCGGGCGGACACCGTGCTCGCGACGGGGACCAACGCGCTGTCCGTGACGCGGCTGGCCGCCGACTCCGCGCGGCCCGAGCGGGTGCTGGGGCTGCACTTCTTCAACCCTGCGCCCGCGATGAGGCTGGTGGAGGTGGTCTCGTCGGTGCTGACCGCGCCGGACGCCGTCGCCGCCGTGACCGGGCTCGCGCTGGAGCTGGGCAAGGAGCCGGTGGCGGTCGGCGACCGGCCGGGGTTCGTCGCGGACGGGCTGCTGTTCGGCTACCTCAACCAGGCCGCCGCGATGTACGAGGCGAAGTACGCCTCCCGCGAGGACATCGACGCGGCGATGCGGCTGGGCTGCGGGCTGCCGATGGGCCCGCTGGCGCTGCTCGACCTGATCGGCGTCGACACCGCGCGCACGGTCCTGGACGCCCTGTACGCCGCCTCCCACGACCGGCTGCACGCCCCGGCGCCGATCCTGCGCCAGCTCGCCGAGGCGGGCCTGACGGGCCGCAAGGCGGGCCGCGGCTTCTACACCTACGCCTCCCCCGGCGGCGCGGCCGTCGTCCCCGACGCCCTCACCCCGGCTCCGGGCGCCTTCTCCGCGCCCGCCCGCGAGGTGCGCGCGGTCGGCGTCGCCGGGTCCGGGACGATGGCGTCCGGCATCGCCGAGGTCTTCGCGAAGGCCGGGTACGACGTCGTCCTGGCCGCCCGCGGCGTGGAGAAGGCCCACACCGCCAAGGCCCGCGTCGGCGCCTCCCTCGCCCGTTCCGTCGACAAGGGGCGGCTGAGCGCCGAGACGGCCGCGCGGGCGCTGGAGCGGATCACTCCGGCCGGTTCCTACGACGCCTTCGCCGACGTCGACCTGGCGGTGGAGGCGGTCGCCGAGGACCTGGAGGTCAAGCGGCAGCTGTTCGCGGCGCTGGACAAGGTGTGCAAGCCGGGGGCGGTGCTCGCGACGACCACGTCGTCGTTGCCGGTGATCGCGTGCGCGCGGGCGACGTCGCGGCCCCAGGACGTCATCGGGATGCACTTCTTCAATCCGGCGCCGGCCATGAAGCTGGTTGAGGTCGTCTGCACCGTGTTGACCGGGGACGACGTCCGGTCAACTGTTGACGGGATATGTGGATCGATCAAGAAACATGCCGTCCACTGTGCAGACCGTGCAGGTTTCATCGTGAACGCCCTGCTTTTCCCGTACCTCAACAACGCGATCAAGATGGTGCAGGAGCACTATGCATCTCTTGACGACATTGACGCGGCGATGAAGCTGGGCGGCGGCTACCCCATGGGCCCCTTCGAGCTCCTGGACGTCGTCGGCCTGGACGTCTCCCTGGCGATCGAGAAGGTCCTGCACCGCGAGTTCCGCGACCCGGGCCTCGCCCCGGCCCCGCTCCTGGAGCACCTGGTCGCCGCGGGCTGCCTCGGCCGCAAGACGGGCCGCGGCTTCCGCGAGCACGCGAGGCGCTGACGCGGGCCTCAGGGACCGGACCTGCGCATCGAGCTGCGCGCATGCAGTACTTTCGGGTCATGTCCCAGCCCGCCAAGTCCTCCCGTACCCCGTCCGACGCGCCGGAGAGCGCCGCGGGCAGCCGTGCCGCGGCCCAGCGGCTCAAGATGCGCCGAGAGCTGGCGGCTGCCGCAATGGAGCTGTTCGCGACCAAGGGGTACGAGGCGACCACCGTCGACGAGATCGCGGCCGCGGCCGGGGTCGCGCGCCGTACGTTCTTCCGTCACTTCCGCTCCAAGGAAGAGGCGATCTTCCCCGACCACGACGACACCTTGATCCGCGCGGAGGCCGTCCTGAACGCGGCCCCGGCGCACGAGCACCCGCTCGACACCGTGTGCCGCGGCATCAAGGAAGTCATGAAGATGTACGCGGCACGCCCGGAGATCTCGATCGCCCGCTACAAGCTGACGCGCGAGGTGCCCACCCTGCGCGAGGCGGAGATCGCGTCCGTGGCCCGCTACGAGCGCCTGTTCACCCGCTATCTCCTCGGCCACTTCGACGAGCACGCGCACGACGACGAGGCGGGCGACGAGCCGCTGCTGGCGGAGGTCGCCGCGTCGGCCGTGGTCACCGCGCACAACCATGTGCTGCGGCGCTGGCTGCGCGCGGACGGCCAGGGTGACGTGGAGGCGCAGCTGGACCACGCGTTCGCGATCGTGCGCCGCACCTTCGGCACCGGTATCGGCGCCGGCCGCACCGCCTCGCCCGCACCGTCCCCGGCGGCGCTCTCCGCGCACGGCGAGGTCCTGGTGACGGTCGCCCGCACGGACGCCCCGCTGGACGAGGTCATGCGCGCCATCGAGCAGGCACTCAAGGAGCGCTGAGCGACCCCGCCTCCCGGCAGACGCCCCTCCCTGGCAGACGCCCCTCGGCGGACGCGGCGAGCCCCCCTTGTGATGACGGCCACCCCCACGGGTGGCCGTTTTGCCATGTCAGGACCCGTTTTCAGGCACCTCTCCACCCCCACTTGATCGATCATCGCTCACTTGTCAAGTAAAGATTTCACCTGAGCATAATTCCTGGCACCCAGTGCCTTGCCGTGCGACACGCAGTGCCATACCTTGAAGTCGTCCGGGTGACCGGCGCGACGGTGAACCGCCGTCCGCCGGCTGTCCCCGCGCACCACTTGCCGCACATCCGGACGCCTGCGTCACAGGCAACCTCCCGCGCCACAAAGCGCCGCCGCACCGCCAAGCCGTAACCCTCACCGCGCCCTTTCCCTCAAGGGCGCACACCGCCGGAGGCAACACCGTGACCGTGAAGGACATCCTGGACGCGATCCAGTCGCCGGACTCGGCGCCGGCCGACTTCGCCGCGCTGCCGCTGCCCGAGTCGTACCGGGCGATCACCGTGCACAAGGACGAGACGGAGATGTTCGCGGGGATGCAGACCCGCGACAAGGACCCGCGCAAGTCGCTGCACCTGGACGAGGTGCCCGTGCCCGAACTCGGCCCCGGAGAAGCCCTGGTGGCCGTCATGGCGTCCTCGGTGAACTACAACTCCGTGTGGACGTCCATCTTCGAGCCGCTGTCGACCTTCGGATTCCTCGAACGGTACGGCAAGGTCAGCGAGTTGACGAAGCGTCACGACCTGCCCTATCACGTCATCGGCTCCGACCTCGCGGGCGTCGTGCTGCGCACCGGGCCCGGCGTCAACGCGTGGAAGCCCGGCGACGAGGTCGTCGCGCACTGCCTGAGCGTCGAGCTGGAGTCCAGCGACGGGCACAACGACACGATGCTCGACCCCGAGCAGCGGATCTGGGGCTTCGAGACGAACTTCGGCGGGCTCGCGGAGATCGCGCTGGTCAAGTCGAACCAACTCATGCCCAAGCCCGCCCACTTGAGCTGGGAGGAGGCCGCCTCCCCGGGGCTCGTCAACTCGACGGCGTACCGGCAGCTGGTCTCGCGCAACGGCGCCGGGATGAAGCAGGGCGACAACGTCCTCATCTGGGGCGCCAGCGGCGGACTCGGGTCGTACGCCACGCAGTTCGCGCTCGCGGGCGGCGCGACGCCGATCTGTGTCGTCTCCAGCCCCCGGAAGGCGGAGATCTGCCGGCGGATGGGCGCGGAGGCGATCATCGACCGGACCGCCGAGGACTACAAGTTCTGGCGGGACGAGCACACCCAGGACCCGCGCGAGTGGAAGCGGTTCGGCAAGCGCATCCGGGAGCTGACGGGCGGCGAGGACGTCGACATCGTCTTCGAGCACCCGGGCCGCGAGACGTTCGGCGCGAGCGTGTACGTCACCCGCAAGGGCGGCACGATCGTCACCTGCGCCTCGACCTCCGGCTACCGCCACGAGTACGACAACCGCTACCTGTGGATGTCCCTGAAGCGCATCATCGGCTCCCACTTCGCCAACTACCGCGAGGCCTGGGAGGCCAACCGCCTGGTCGCGAAGGGCAAGATCCACCCGACGCTGTCGAAGGTGTACGCCCTGGAGGAGACCGGCCAGGCCGCGTACGACGTCCACCGCAACCTCCACCAGGGCAAGGTCGGCGTCCTGTGCCTGGCGCCCGGGGAAGGCCTCGGTGTGCGCGACCAGGCCAAGCGCGATCAACACATTGACGCCATCAACCGTTTCCGCAACGTCTGAGACACCGGGATCAACAGATGACTGAGCGTCAGACCACTGACGGCGAGCGGAAGAAGGACCGGCCGTGGCTCATGCGCACGTACGCCGGCCACTCCACCGCCGAGGCGTCCAACGAGCTGTACCGGCGCAATCTCGCCAAGGGGCAGACGGGCCTGTCGGTCGCCTTCGACCTGCCGACCCAGACCGGTTACGACCCCGACCACGTCCTCGCGCGCGGCGAGGTCGGCCGGGTCGGGGTGCCGGTCGCCCATCTGGGTGATATGCGGCGGCTGTTCCAGGACATCCCGCTGGAGCAGATGAACACCTCGATGACGATCAACGCGACCGCCATGTGGCTGCTGGCGCTCTACCAGGTCGTCGCCGAGGAGCAGGGCGCGGACGTCGCCCTGCTCCAGGGGACGACGCAGAACGACATCGTCAAGGAGTACCTCTCGCGCGGGACGCACGTGTTCCCGCCGGGGCCGTCGCTGCGGCTGACGACGGACATGATCTGTTACACGGTCAACCACATCCCCAAGTGGAACCCGATCAACATATGCAGCTATCACCTCCAGGAGGCGGGGGCGACGCCGGTCCAGGAGATCGCCTACGCGATGTCCACGGCGATCGCCGTCCTGGACGCCGTGCGTGACTCGGGCCAGGTACCCGTCGAGCGGTTCGGCCAGGTCGTCGGCCGGATCTCGTTCTTCGTCAACGCGGGTGTCCGGTTCATCGAGGAGATGTGCAAGATGCGGGCGTTCTCCCGCATCTGGGACCAGGTCACCCGGGAGCGCTACGGCATCGAGGACGCCAAGCAGCGCCGGTTCCGCTACGGCGTCCAGGTCAACTCGCTGGGGCTGACGGAGGCGCAGCCGGAGAACAACGTCCAGCGGATCGTGCTGGAGATGCTCGCGGTGACCCTCTCGAAGGACGCCCGCGCGCGGGCCGTGCAGCTGCCGGCGTGGAACGAGGCGCTGGGGCTGCCGCGCCCCTGGGACCAGCAGTGGTCGCTGCGCATCCAGCAGGTCCTGGCGCACGAGAGCGACCTGCTGGAGTACGAGGACGTCTTCGCGGGCTCGCACGTGATCGAGGCGAAGGTCGGCGAGCTGGTCGCGGACTCGCTCGCGGAGATGGCGCGGATCGAGGAGATGGGCGGCGCGATGGCCGCCGTGGAGTCCGGGTACCTGAAGTCGCAGCTGGTGTCGTCGCACGCGGAACGCCGGGCTCGTATTGAGTCCGGTCAAGAGAAGATCGTGGGCGTCAATATATTCAATACGACCGAGCCCAATCCCTTGACGTCCGACCTCGATCAAGCGATCCAGACAGTTGATCCAGCTGTCGAGGAACGCGTCGTGTCGGCCATCGACACATGGCGTACGACGCGTCAGGAGTCCTCCGACCGCCAGGGCATGGGCGACCCGTTCCACTACCCGACCGTCCGCCAGGCCCTCGACCGGCTCAAGGAGGCCGCCCAGGGCACGGAGAACCTCATGGAGGCCACCTTGGAGTGCGCCCGCTCCGGAGTGACGACCGGCGAGTGGGCGGGCGCCCTGCGCGAGGTGTTCGGCGAGTTCCGGGCGCCCACAGGCGTCTCGTCGGCGCCCGTCGCGGTCCCGGCCGAGGCGGGTTCGGCCATGGCCGGCGTACGGGAGCGGGTCGACCGCACGGCGAAGGAGATGGGCGTCGGCAAGCTGCGGTTCCTGGTCGGCAAGCCGGGGCTGGACGGGCACTCCAACGGGGCCGAGCAGATCGCCGTACGCGCGCGGGACGCCGGCTTCGAGGTGGTGTACCAGGGGATCCGGCTGACGCCCGAGCAGATCGTGGACGCGGCGCTCGCCGAGGACGTGCACGCGGTCGGGCTGTCGATCCTGTCCGGGTCGCACGCCCAGCTGGTGCCCGATGTCCTGGAACGGCTGCGTGTGGCCGGTGCCACAGACATCCCCGTGATCGCCGGTGGCATCATCCCGAATGGTGACGCCGAGCAGCTCAGGGCCGCCGGAGTGGCCGCCGTCTTCACCCCGAAGGACTTCGACATCACCGGCATCATCGGCCGCATCGTCGACGAGATCCGCACCGCGAACAAGCTCGACCCCCTGGAGGTCCCCGCATGACCGCCCGCCCGTCTCCCACCACCACCCTTTCAACGAGCGGCTCCGCCGCACACCCCCTTAATCGCCTTCGCCCCCGGCGCTCTTGTCTGGCCGTCCCCGGAAGCAACCCCCGCTTTCTGGAGAAGGCCCAAGGGCTCCCCGCGGACCAGGTCTTCCTGGACCTGGAGGACGCGTGCGCGCCGCTCGCGAAGCCGGAGGCGCGGCACACCATCGTCAAGTTCCTCAACGAGGGTGACTGGACGGGCAAGACGAGGGTCGTGCGCGTCAACGACTGGACGACCGAGTGGACGTACCGGGATGTCGTCACGGTCGTCGAGGGCGCGGGCCAGAACCTTGACTGCATCATGCTGCCCAAGGTGCAGAACGCCCAGCAGGTCGTCGCCCTGGACCTCCTGTTGACGCAGATCGAGAAGACCATGGGCTTCGAGGTCGGCCGCATCGGTATTGAGGCGCAGATCGAGAATGCCCAGGGACTCAATAATGTCAATGAGATCGCTCAAGCCAGTCAACGTATTGAGACGATCATCTTCGGTCCGGCCGACTTCATGGCGTCGATCAACATGAAGACGCTCGTCGTCGGCGAACAGCCCCCCGGCTACCCGGCCGACGCCTACCACTACATCCTGATGAAGATCTTGATGGCGGCCCGCGCCAACGACCTCCAGGCGATCGACGGCCCCTACCTCCAGATCCGCGACGTCGACGGCTTCCGCGAGGTCGCCGGCCGCGCCGCCGCCCTCGGCTTCGACGGCAAGTGGGTCCTGCACCCCGGCCAGGTCGACGCCGCCAACGAGGTCTTCTCCCCCTCCCAGGAGGACTTCGACCACGCCGAGCTGATCCTGGACGCGTACGACTACTGCACATCCGAGGCCGGCGGCAAGAAGGGCTCGGCGATGCTCGGCGACGAGATGATCGACGAGGCGAGCCGCAAGATGGCGCTGGTCATCTCCGGCAAGGGCCGCGCGGCCGGCCTGACCCGCACCTCCACGTTCGAGATCCCGGAGGCTTGAGACCCATGCGATTCGGGCGCACCTACGAGGAGTTCGAGATCGGCGCGGTGTACAAGCACTGGCCCGGCAAGACGGTCACCGAGTACGACGACCACCTCTTCTGCCTCCTCACCATGAACCACCACCCGCTCCACATGGACGCCCACTACGCCGAGCGGACGACCGACTTCGGCAAGAACGTGGTGGTCGGCAACTACATCTACTCCCTGCTGCTCGGCATGTCCGTCCCGGACGTCTCCGGCAAGGCGATCGCCAACCTGGAGATCGAGTCGCTGCGGCACGTCGCGCCGACGTTCCACGGGGACACCCTCTACGGCGAGACGACCGTCCTGGACAAGCGCCCGTCGAAGTCCAAGGACGACCGGGGCATCGTCCACGTCGAGACCAAGGGCTACAAGCAGGACGGCACCCTGGTGTGCGTGTTCCGCCGCAAGGTCATGGTGCCGACGGCCACCTACATCAAGGAGCGCGGCGGCGAGCAGCCCGGCCGCCCGGAACTTCAGGAGGGCTGAAGCACATGGCACGCCTCGCGCAGACGGCCGGCCTCACGGACGTACAGCAGGAGATCCTCTCCACCGTCCGTGACTTCGTCGACAAAGAGATCATCCCCGTCGCGACCGAGCTGGAGCACCGCGACGAATACCCCCAGCAGATCGTCGACGGCCTCAAGGAACTGGGCCTCTTCGGTCTGATGATCCCCGAGGAGTACGGCGGTCTGGGCGAGTCGCTGCTGACGTACGCCCTGTGCGTGGAGGAGATCGCCCGGGGCTGGATGTCGGTCTCCGGGATCATCAACACGCATTTCATCGTCGCGTACATGCTCAAGCAGCACGGCACTCCGGAGCAGAAGGAGCACTTCCTGCCCAGGATGGCCGCAGGGGACGTACGCGGGGCCTTCTCGATGTCGGAGCCGGGGCTCGGCTCGGACGTCTCGGCGATCACCTCCAAGGCCGTCAGGGAGGGCGACGAGTACGTCCTCACGGGGCAGAAGATGTGGCTCACCAACGGCGGGACGTCGTCCCTGGTCGCCGTCCTCGTGCGCAGCGACGAGGGACACCCTGAGGGGACCGCGCCGCACAAGTCGATGACGACCTTCCTCATCGAGAAGGAACCCGGGTTCGGCCAGGTCCGCCAAGGGCTCACGATCCCCGGGAAGATCGACAAGATGGGGTACAAGGGCGTCGACACCACCGAGATGCTCATGGACGGGCTGCGGCTGCCCGCGGACCGTGTCCTCGGGGGCGTCACCGGCCGAGGTTTTTACCAAATGATGGACGGCGTGGAGGTCGGCCGCGTCAACGTGGCGGCGCGCGGCTGCGGTGTCGCCCAGCGCGCCTTCGAGCTCGGCATCGGGTACGCCCAGCAGCGCCAGACCTTCGGCAAGCCGATCGCGCAGCACCAGGCGATCCAGTTCAAGCTCGCGGAGATGGCTACCAAGGTCGAGGCCGCCCATGCGATGATGGTCAATGCGGCACGCAAAAAGGACTCGGGCGAGCGAAACGACCTTGAGGCCGGAATGGCGAAGTACCTCGCCTCCGAATACTGCAAGGAAGTGGTCGAGGACGCCTTCCGGATCCACGGCGGTTACGGCTTCTCCAAGGAGTACGAGATCGAGCGTCTGTACCGCGAGGCGCCGATGCTCCTGATCGGTGAAGGCACCGCCGAGATCCAGAAAATGATCATCGGGCGCAGGTTGCTCGAAGAGTATCGGTTCCACGGCTAGATGTCCCGATTGGGGGTGTTTTCTTCGAGAAGAAGGTCACACCCTGTCCATCGCTCTCGGCCCCCGACTCGTCTTCCTGGCTTACCCAGTTGTGGTCGTGAACCGCTACGATCGCCGGAAAGCCGCCGTCCCCCGATCAGAGCGCGGCATCATCCGCTACGAAGGTCATCCATGCCCCACAGCCAAACCTCTGCACCTCGCGACAGCCTCGCCGGCGTACGCCTTGCGCGCGGAGCATCGCCGTGGCTACTCCCGACCGTCGCCACCGCAGCCGTCAGCCTTCTGCGCGCCCGCCGCTCGGGCGCCGCGAAGGCCGTCGCCGTGCCCGCCACCGCGCTCGCGGCGGGCATGCTGTGGTTCTTCCGCGACCCCGAGCGCGAGATCGCCTCGGGCCGGGTCATCTCCCCCGCCGACGGTGTGGTGCAGAGCATCATGCCGTGGAAGGACGGACGCACCCGGGTCGCGATCTTCATGAGCCCGCTCAACGTCCACGTCAACCGCGCGCCCCTCGCCGGCCAGGTGACGTCGGTGGAGCACGTCCCCGGCGGCTTCGTCCCGGCGTTCAACAAGGAGAGCGAGAACAACGAGCGCGTCGTCTGGCACTTCGACACCGAGCTCGGCGACATCGAGATGATCCAGATCGCCGGTACCGTCGCCCGCCGCATCGTCCCCTACGTCCCCGAGGGCACGAAGGTCGAGCAGGGCGAGCGCATCGGCCTCATCCGGTTCGGCTCGCGCGTCGACGTCTACCTGCCCGAGGGGCTGGAGGTCGCCGTCGAGGTCGGGCAGAAGACCGTGGCGGGGGTGACTCGTCTTGACCGTGATTGACCCTGAGACACAGACCGGCTGGGTGCCGGAGGCCGATGAGGCGGACGAAGAGGAGGAGATGCCCCTCTCGCTCCGGCTGTCGATAGCGGACGCCCTCACGCTCGGCAACGCGACCTGCGGCTTCATGGCGGTGTACTTCACCACCACCGGCATCCTGATCCCGCACCTCACGGGCAGCCAGGAGAGCGGGATGGCCCGCAGCAGCGCGGCCACCGCCGTCATCCTGATGCTGTGCGCGGCCGTCTTCGACCTGTTCGACGGCCTCGTCGCGCGCAAGCTGCGCTCGTCCCCGATGGGCGCGGAGCTGGACAACCTCTCCGACCTGATCAGCTTCGGCCTGGCCCCGGCGTACTTCGTCCTGGTGTACGGCATGGTCGCCAGCGACGCGCATCAGCGGGTGGCCGCGGTCGGCGCGGTCGTGGTGCTGCTCGCCGTGGTGCTCAGACTCGCGCGCTTCTCGTGCGTGACGCCCGCGAACGGGATGTTCCAGGGCATGCCGTCGCCGTTCGGCGCGCTGACGGTCGTGGCGATCGTGCTGCTGGAGCTGCCGTTCGTGGCGACGGTTCTGGCGATCATCGGCACCGCCTGGCTGATGGTGAGCCGCGTCGAGTACCCCAAGCCGCGCGGTCCGCTCGCGGGCGCGATGCTGTCGTGGATCGTCCTGGCCATGGGCCTTCTGGCGGCCTGGGCCTTCGGCGCCCCCGGCGGCCAGCTGCTGCTCCAGACCGGCTGCGCGTTGCAGCTCGTCATGGGCGCGGTCATCCCGCTGTTCGCCACGGCCCGCCGGGTGAACAACTTCCGCGGCAACCGCCGCGAGGCACGGACGGCCCAGCTGCCGTAGCCCTTCGGTACGACGAAAGCGCCCCGGACATTGATCCGGGGCGCTTTCGTATGTACGGGGCCATCAATGTGTACGGGGGCCTCAATGTGCACAAGCTGATCAATACGGTCAACGTGTACGAGACCGTCAATATGTACGAGCCCGTCAACGAACCCGGCGTTCAGATCAACCTGTCCCTGGCGATCCGCTCCGCCACCCTCTCCAGGATCGGCCCCGCCTCCGCGATGCACAGCGAGACATCCGGCTCGACCTCGGTCAACGGGTACGCCCGCGAGATCCCGGCGCCCGCGAGAGCCTCCGGGGACAGCGCGAGCCGCCCGCAGACGGCGACGACGTCCTTCCCGGCGGCGCGCGCGGCGGCGGCGACCCCCGCCGGAGCCTTGCCGTGCAGCGTCTGCGCGTCCAGGGACCCCTCCCCGGTGATGACCAGATCCGCCCGCTCCAGCGCCGGTGCGAAGCCGAGGACGTCCAGCATGATCTCGATCCCGGAGCGGAACCGAGCGCCCAGCAGCAGCGCGCCGTACCCGATGCCGCCGGCCGCGCCCGCGCCGGGCGCCGAGGCGAGTTCGGCGGCACTCGGGCCGACGGCCTCCTCCAGGACGGCCACGAACCGGGTGAGCGCCGCGTCGAGGAGTTCGACGTCGTCCGGGGAGGCTCCCTTCTGCGGGCCGTAGACCGCGGGCGCGCCCTTGGGGCCGGTGAGCGGGTTGTCGACGTCGCTCGCGAGGGTGAGCGTCACCGTCTTCAGCCGGGGGTCGAGGCCGCTGAGGTCAGCGCGCGCGAGGTCGGTGAGGCCGCCGCCGCCCGGGGCGACCGGTTCGCCGTCGGCGTCGAGGAACCGCGCGCCGAGCGCGGTCAGCATCCCGGCGCCGCCGTCGGTGGTGGCGCTGCCGCCGACGCCGAAGACGATGCTCCGGGCGCCCGCGTCGAGCGCGGCCCGCAGGAGTTCACCGGCGCCGTAAGTGGAGGCGGTGAGCGGCGCGAACACCCCGGCAGGCAGCCGCTGCAAGCCGCTGGCCTCGGCCATCTCGACGACGGCGGTGTCACCGCGCAGCGCGAACGCCGCGCCCACCTCGTTGCCGAGGGGGCCCGCGACCCGCACCTCGTGCCGTACGAAGCCGGCCTCGACGGCCGCCGCGACCGTGCCGTCGCCGCCGTCGGCCACCGGCAGTGCCTCGACCTCGACGTCCGGTACGACCCTGCGCAGCCCCGCCGTGACCCGCTCGGCGACCTCCACGGCCGTCAGTGAGCCCTTGAACTTGTCCGCCGCCACGAGCACGCGCGTGCCCTTGTCCGAAGCCTCCGCCACCTGTTCCCATCCCCTTGCTGCCGACCGGTCGGGCCGCAGTGACCTTAACCGGCGGACGCCGCCGCCGTCATGCCCCGCCCGAAGGCTGAGCGGCGGCTGTGCGCGGGCGCCGGACCCGGCGAACCAACTCACGGCCGCTGCATGCCAGTTCGGCGCACCCGACGTCTTCCGGCCCGCCTGGTTACGCTTCAGCCATGAGCACTCCTGACTACGCCGAGTACATCGCCTCCCTCCCCCGCGTCCTCGCCGGCGCCGCCGCCCTCCTGCGCGACGCCGAGGGGCGGGTGCTGCTCGTGGAGCCCAACTACCGTGAGGGGTGGGCGCTTCCGGGCGGCACGGTCGAGTCGGACACCGGGGAGTCGCCCCGCGCGGGCGCGCGCCGGGAGACCCTGGAGGAGATCGGCCTGGACCGCGAACTGGGCCGGCTGCTCGCGGTCGACTGGGTCCGCGGCCCGGCCCGCCCGCCGATCGCGGCCTACCTGTACGACGGCGGCGTCCTCACCGAGGAGGACCTGAAGTCGATCCGCCTCCAGGAGGAGGAGCTGCTGTCCTGGCGCCTGGTCCCCCGCGAGGAGCTGACCGCGCTGCTGCCGGGTTCGCTGGGGCTGCGGGTACTGGCGGGGCTGGACTCGCTGGCGGCGGGGGCGGGAGTGGCGGAGCTGGAGGACGGGGTGCGGGTGGGGTGAGCGCGCCCCATGGCTGAGCGGCCTCCTATAGGTGAGCGGCTCCCTATAGGTGAGCGCTTCCCTATGGGCGACCGCCCCTCCGGAACACGCCCCCCTAGAACAACCCCTCCCCCACCCCCCGCTCGAAGTCCAGCAACCGCCTCTTCCGCCCCAGCCCGCCGCCGTACCCGGTGAGATCCCCGGACGCCCCGACGACCCGATGGCAGGGGACGATGATGCTGATCGGGTTCTTGCCGTTGGCGAGGCCCACCGCGCGGGAGGCGTTGGGGTTGCCGAGGAGCCCGGCGAGTTCGCCGTAGCCGCGGGTCTCGCCGTAGGGGATCGCGCACAGCTGTTCCCAGACGGACCGCTGGAAGTCCGTTCCGTGCAGCCGGAGTTGGAGGGTGAACTCCTTCAACTCGCCGTCGAAGTAGGCCTCCAGCTGTTCCTCGGCCGCCCCGAAGGCGTCGTCGGCGCGCGGGCCGAAGCTCTCCTCGGGCGGGCGGTGGCGCTGGTCGGTCATGTAGAGGCCGCACAGGACCCCGTCGTCGGCGACGAGGGTGAGCGGCCCGTAGGGGCTTTCCATGACTTTGTGCTGCTTCATGAGAGGTGTCCTAGCAGATAACGGGCTCATGCGGGCAGGGAGTTGATGGGATGGTCGTCGGTCGCCCACAGGTACTGGACGGCGTACGCCCGCCAGGGCCGCCAGGCCGCCGCGCGGGCCGTGAGCGCCGCCGGGGTGGCGGGCAGCCCCAACTCCTGTGCGGCGCGCCGGATTCCGAGGTCGGTGGGGAGGAAGGCGTCGGGGTCGCCGAGGGCGCGCATGGCGATGACGTCGACGGTCCAGGGGCCGAACCCGGGCAGCTCCAGCAGGGCGGCGCGGGTGCGGTCCCAGTCGCTGTCGGGGCCCAAGTGGAGTGCTCCGGAGGCGAGTTGGGAGACGAGGGTGGTGAAGGTGGTGCGGCGGGTGCGGGGCATCGCGAGGGTCTCGGGGTCGAGGTCCGCGAGCGCCTCGGGGGTCGGGAAGAGGTGGGTGAGGCCGCCTTCGGGGTCGGCCACCGGGTCGCCGTGGGCGGTGACGAGGCGGGCGGCGTGGGTGCGGGCGGCGGCCGTGGAGACCTGCTGGCCGAGGACGGCGCGGATCGCGAACTCGGCCTCGTCGACCGTACGCGGCACCCGCCGCCCGGGTGATTTGTCTACCAGCGGGGCGAGTTGGGGGTCGGTGCGCAGCCGTTCGTCGACGGCGACCGGGTCGGCGTCGAGGTCGAGCATGCGGCGGCAGCGGCTGGTGGCGACGGTCAGGTCGCGCAGGTCGCTGAGGGCGAGGCGGCAGGCGATGTGGTCGGGGTGCGGGGTGAGCGCGACGACGCCATGGCCGTACGGGAGCCGCAGGGTGCGGCGGAACGCGCCGGCGCGCCATTCCTCGACGCCGGGTACGGCGGTGGCGGCGAGGTGGCCGAACAGGTTGTCCGGGGTGAGCGGGGCGCGGAAGGGCAGCCGGAGTTGGAGGGTGCCCGGGGTCGTCGTCGACTGCGGGGCGCGGGTGCGCAGTTCGGTCGGGGAGAGGGCGAAGACCTCACGGACGGTCTCGTTGAAGGCGCGGACCGAGGCGAACCCGGCGGCGAACGCGACGTCCGCCATGGGGAGTTGACTGGTCTCGATGAGGAGCCGGGCCGTCTCGGCGCGCTGGGCGCGGGCCAACGCCAGGGGTCCGGCGCCGAGTTCGGCGCGGAGTTGGCGTTCGACCTGGCGGGCGCTGTAGCCGAGGCGGGCGGCGAGGCCGGGGACGCCCTCGCGGTCGACGACGCCGTCCGCGATCAGCCGCATCGCGCGGGCGACCGTGTCGGCGCGCTGGTTCCACTCCGGCGAACCCGGGCTCGTGTCGGGCCGGCAGCGTTTGCAGGCCCGGAACCCGGCCTGCTGGCAGGCCGCCGCGCTCGGGTAGAAGGTCATGTTCTGGGGCTTCGGCGGGACGACGGGGCAGCTGGGCCGGCAGTAGATGCCGGTGGTCGTGACCGCCGTGAAGAACCAGCCGTCGAACCTCTCGTCCTTGGACCGGACCGCGCGTACGCAGCGCTCCCGGTCGGTGTGCATCCCGTTGTGCATGACTCCAGGATGCCCACCGCCCGGGGTTTCGGCTGGCGGAAATCCGACATGGACCTCGCGCGGCCTGCGGCTAGGCAGTGGCAGTCGGCCGCCGGGACAGGGCCGTCGCCTCCGCGACGGACGTCAGGGGCCGCAGCCGGTAGGTGTACGCGTAGTCACGGTCAGCGAACAGCTTGTACTCGTCGTGGGTGTGCGCGCCCCAGCTGTTGTCGCCGCCGACGCCCATCTGCCGGTACGCGACCCGCAGCACGACCTCGGCGCGCGGCGTGAGCTGATAATCGTGCCGCACGCCCGCCGACAGGTCCTCCGGCGTGTGGTGCGAGGCGTTGATCTCCACCAGCGGCTCCCCCGTCACCAGCAGCCCGCGCCCGCGCCCGTCGGTGAGCGCCGCCCACCGCACGTCGGTCTTGTTCCCGTTCTCCTGCGGCCGGATGTACGGCGTCCACTGCCCGCTCACACTCCCGCCCCAACGCCCCACGTCCGTACCGCTGTTGCGGTCCCAGTGATTCTCCTCGGGCCCCCGCCCGTAGTAGTGCAGCTGCTCCAGCCGCGCGGGCAGCACCAGCAGACTCCCCACCTCCGGGAGGTACGGCAGCCCCGCCCCCGGCCGCAGCGTATGATCGACCTTGACCTCGGCGTTCCCGAACACCGTATAGACGGTCGTGTACGACGACTGCGTGGCCGTCGGCAGGGTCCCGGCGACCTTGATCTCGACGGCCCGCCCGCCCAGCGCGCGCACGGTGACGCCGGTGACCTTGCGCCGGGTGCCCGCGTCCCGCCAGGTCTGGTTGCGGACGTGCTGCCCGTTGCCCTTGTCGTTGTCGGTGGGCGCCCGCCAGAAGTTGGGGGCGGGCCCGGAGACGAGGAGGGGCGCGCCGTCGACGACGTACGAGGTGATGACGCCGGTCTGCTTGTCGACGACGACCGTGAAGTTGCCGCCCTCGACCGTGACGGACCTCGCGGACTCGGTGTGGGTGAGGGCCGGAACTTCCTTCAGGGGAACCGGTGTTACCGCCGGGCTGCCTGCGGCCAGGGGGAGTTGGGCGCGGGCGACCTCGTGGCCGGCGTCGGCCCAGAGCGTGGACTCCTTGAGGGTGAAGGCGAGTTGGAGGAAGTACTCGGCTCCGGGGGCCGGCCTGGCGGGGAGTTTCAGCGGGATCGTGATCGCCTTGCTGGTCAGCGGCGCCACGTCGAGCTGGGCGCGGCCGAGCTTGCCCTTCTGGACGGGTTCGCCGTCGGCGACGAGGGTCCAACTCCCGTCGAAGTCACGGAGGTTGGTGAAGAGGTGTTCGTTGACGAGGGTGACCGCGTCCGGCGTGCTGCCCGCCGTGACGCCGATCTGCTGGTAGACGCGTTTGACCTCGGCGGCTTTGCCGGTGTGGCCCCGGTCGGCGGTGATGACGCCGTCGGCGACGAAGCTGCCGTCGTTGGGGAGGTCGCCCCAGTCGCCGCCGTACGCGAAGTACGTCTTCTGCGCGGGCCTCTTCTCGGTGCGGCTCACCGTGGCCGCGTCGAACCAGAGGCGAACTCCCTTGTCCGCCGGGCCTCTTGCGGTGGAGGCGAGTTCGGCGGCGCCCAGGGCGCGGGCGTAGACGCGGGCGCGGCGGACCGTGCCGCTGAACTCGCGGGTGTGGTTGTCGGTGTCGTTGGCGAGGGCGAGGGGCGCGGTGTTGCTCGTGGGGTGGCGGGTGGTGGTGCGGGTGGCGCGGACCGTGCCGTCGACGTACAGGGTGAGGGTGCCCGCGTCGGCGTCGAAGACGCCTGCCACGTGGTGTTCGCGGCCGGTCCAGTCGGCGGGCAACTGCCAGCTGGCGCGGGCCCATTGACCGTCGCCGTGGATGAAGAACTCCAGGTTCTGGTCGGTCTGTTCGAGCGCGTACTGGGTGTCGCCCTTGGCGATGATCGGCTGGTGGTAGCCGGTCGTCCTCGGGGTGATCCAGGCTTCGAGGGTGAGGGAGCCGGTGAGATCGAGGCCGGGGTGGCGGGGGAAGACGGTGGCGCCGGAGACGCCCTTGGCTCGGGTGAACTCCCCTGCGGACGACATGAGTTCGCCGCGCAGCCGCAACGGCCCCTCTTCGGTGAGGAGTTGGCGGACCGGGGTGGGTTCGGTGAGGGTCTGGTCGACGAAGTCCCAGATCCAGCCGCCCTGGAGGACGTCGTGGCGGCGCACCAGGTCCCAGTACTTCGTGAAGTTGCCGTTCGAGTTGCCCATGGCATGGCAGTACTCGATCATCACGTACGGCCGGGTGTCGGCGGTGTCCTTGGCGCGGGCCTCGACGCGGGCGGGCGTCTCGTACATCCGGGAGCGGATGTCGCTGATGCCGGGGCGGTCGTCGCCCTCGTACTGGACGACGCGGGTGGTGTCGTACGACTTGATCCAGTCGTGCATGTTCACGAACGTCTTTCCGCCGCCCGCCTCGTTGCCGAGGGACCAGATGACCACCGAGGCGTGGTTCTTGTCGCGGTGGACCATGTTCTGGGCGCGGGCGACGCAGGCGGCGCTCCAGTCGGGGTGGTCGCCTGGGTACTGGCCGCGAATGCCGTGGGTTTCGAGGTTGGTCTCGTCGACGAGGTAGAGGCCGTATTCGTCGGCGAGTTCGTACCACTGCGGGTTGTTGGGGTAGTGGGAGGTGCGGACCGAGTTCATGTTGAGCTGTTTGATGATCCGCAGGTCCTTGACGAGGTCCGCGCGGGTGAGGGCGGTGCCGCGGTCGGGGTGTGTCTCGTGGCGGTTGGTGCCGCGCAGGGAGACCGGTCTGCCGTTGATGCGCATCAGCCCGTCTTTCAGGGCGAATTCGCGCAGGCCGACGCGGTGGGAGAGGGTTTCGACGATCTCCCCGGCCGGGTCGCGGAGTTGGAGGACGGCCGTGTAGAGGTAGGGGTCCTCGGCGGACCACAGGCGCGGGGCGGGGACGGCTCTCGCGGCGGTGACGGTGACGTCGGCGCCCGGCGCCGTCACGTCGGCGCGCAGGCTGAGGGGGCGCGGCCAGACGGGGTGGCCCTGGGCGTCGTACAGCATCGCGTCGACGGTGTGGGTGCCCCGGGTGGTGTCGTAGGCGCGGACGCTCGCCGTGACCGACAGGGACGCCTTTGTGTAGCCCTCCGCCAACGGGGTTTCCAGCTTGAAGTCACGCAGCCGGACGGGTGGTGTCGAGTAGAGGTGGACCGAGCGGAAGATGCCGCTGAGGCGGATCATGTCCTGGTCCTCCAGCCAGTCGCCGTCGGAGTAGCGGTAGACCTCGACGGCGATCTGGTTGCCGCCCGCTCTCAGGTGCGGGGTGATGTCGTACTCGGCGGGGGTGTACGAGTCCTCGCTGTAGCCCACGAGTCGGCCGTTGATCCACACGTAGTGCGCGGACTTGACGCCCTCGAAGTGCAGGAAGGTGCGGCGGCCGGTCCAGCCGGGCGGGAGGGTGAAGGTGCGGCGGTACTGGCCGACGGGGTTGTAGCGGGTCGGTGCGGCGGGCGGTTGGGGGTTCTCCTCTAGGCCGTTCGGGCCCCAGTAGGGGTACGTGATGTTGACGTAGATGGGGAAGTCGTGGCCGTGCCGCTGCCAGACCGAGGGGACGGGGATCGTCTCCCAGTCCTTGTCGTCGAGGTCGGTGCGGTGGAAGTCGGGGTCGCGGTCGTCGGGGCGGTCGGCGTACGCGAACTTCCAGGTGCCGTCGAGGCTGAGGCGGTACGGGGAGTCGGTGCGGTCGGCGGCGAGGGCCTGCCGGAGGCCGGCGTAAGGCATGAGGGTGGTGTGCGGGGGTTCGGTGCCGACGCGGAAGAGGTCGATGCGGCCGTTCCACTCGGGGGGTGTGGCGCCGGGCGCGGCTCTCGTGCCGGCCGCCGCGGGCGCCGACGCCGGGAGGGCGAGGGCGCCGAGGGCGGCGGCCGAGCCCTCCAGCAGCCGGCGGCGGCTGACGGCGGGCCGCCGCGCCGGGTCCGGGGCGTCCATGGGCAGGTGCGGGTGCGGCATGGGCGTGGCCTTCCTCGGGGCGGACAGTACGGCGGTGCGGGCCGATCTGATGGTCCGTCAATTCCGCTTGTCCCGAGGGTCGTTGGCCGCCGGGACGTGGGCATACTGCTGGTGGACCGGTGGCTCCTGAGCCAGGGTCACCCTAAATCCCGAGTACGGCCGAGGCAATCACCTCGCAAAGTCGCGTGGCCTTTCGCGGGGCCCGGGTTCACGCGCGCGGCGCGGCCGCCGTCTCGCGGGCCTCGCGGATGCACGTGTCGAGGATGCCGACCGCCGCGTCGATGTCGTCCGCGCTGTGCCCCGCCATGACCTGGAGCCGGAAGCGGGCCGCGTCGGAGGCGACGGCGGGCTGCTCGACGAGGTGCGCGATGAGCCCCGCGCGGGCGATCAGCCCGGAGGCGGTGCGGCCGGCCGGGGTGTCGCCGATGAGGACGGGGACGACCGGGCAGACCACGTCGCCCATGACGTCGAGCCCCCGCGCGGTGAGCCCGTCGCGCAGCCGGGCCGCGTTCGCCAGCACCGCCGCCCGGCGCCGGGCCCCTTCGGGCGAGGTGACGACGTCCAGGGCGGCCAGCGCGACCGCCGTCTGGACCGGGGTGATGGCGCTGGAGAACGTCTGCGGGCCGCCGAACATCCGCACGTACGCGAGCGCCGAGGCGGAGCGGGTGGCGAGGAAGCCGCCGGTCGTCGCGAACGTCTTCGAGAACGCGCCGACCACGAAGTCGACTTGCCCGAGGACGCCGTGCAACTCCGGCTGGCCGCCGCCGTGTTCCCCCATGGCGCCGAAGTCGTGCGCGACGTCGACCATCAGCTGGGCCCCGAACTCCCGGCAGATCTTCAGGAGTTCGGCGAGCTGAGGGGTGTCGGAGTCCATCGAGAAGACGCCCTCGGTGACGACCAGCACCGCGTGTTCGGTGTCGGCGGCGCGGATGCCCTTGAGGTGCCGGCGGACCGCGTCGTTGTCGAGATGCCGGAAGAACTCGACCGTGGCGCCGCTGGCTTGGGCTCCCTGGCGCAGCGAGTCGTGCGACAGCTTGTCCAGCAGGATGTGGTCGCCCCGGTGCAGCAGCGCCCGGATCGTCCCGAACCCCGACGCCCATCCCGTCGGGAACAGCATCACGTGCTCGGTGCGCAGCGCCTGGCCTATGCCGGCCTCCAGGGCTCTGCTGAGCGGATTGCCCCCGCCGAGCGCGGGCGATCCGGCCGTCAACGGCCCGTAGTCGCGCAGGGCTTGGTGGGCGGCGTCGAGGATCGCGGGGTGGGCGGTGAGCGAAAGGTAGTCCTGGCCGCCGAAGTTGGGACCACTGGTGACGATCCCCCGGTCCGAGACCGCCGTGGCGCGCGGGGTGAGCGCGGTGTCGTAGCGGCGGAAGTACGGCCACAGTTCGGCCTGTTCGCGGTCGCGCTGCCAGGCGAGGTAGGGGTTGTTCCGGGTCGTCAGATCGGCGCCCTTCGCCGTCCGGAACCGGATGATGTCCTTCGCCCTGGCGTCGGCCAGACGGCCGTTCTCGGCCTCGGTGGTGGTGCTCATGGGGGTGTCTTCCTCTTGTGTCCTGGGGGATTGCGAGGTTGACGTTAGGGGCGGGTGGGGGGCGTACCTGCGGTATTGACGGGGGCTTGATCGGGTGTGAGCGGTTTCTGTACGCCGGGGCCCGGTCAGTACACGTCCCGCACATACCGCCTCTCCGCCGCGAGTTGCTTGAGGTACGCCGTCGCCTCCTCCTCGCCGAGGCCGCCGTGGAGGGTCGCGATGTCGCGTAGGGCCCGGTCGACGTCCTTGGCCATGCGGGAGGCGTCGCCGCAGACGTAGAAGTGGGCGCCTTCCTGGAGCCAGGACCAGAGTTGGGGGCCGTGTTCGCGCATCCGGTCCTGGACGTAGACCTTCGCGCGCTGGTCGCGGGAGAAGGCGGTGTCGAGGCGGGTGAGGGTGCCGTCGGTGCGGAGGGAGGCCAGTTCGGTCTCGTAGTAGAAGTCGGTCGCGCGGTGCTGTTCGCCGAACAGGAGCCAGTTGGGGGCGCGGTGGCCGCGGGCGCGGCGTTCGTGGAGGAAGCCGACGAAGGGGGCGACGCCGGTGCCGGGGCCGACCATCACCATGGGGGTGGCCGGGTCGGCGGGCGGGCGGAAGTGCGGGGAGCGCTGGACGTGGACGGCGACCTCGGTGCCGGGCGCGGCGTCCGCGAGGAACGGGGAGCAGACGCCCTGGCGGGGGCGTCCTGCACGGTTCTCGTAGCGGACGACCGAGACGGTGACGGAGACGAGGTCCGGGTCGCTGAGGGGGCTCGACGATATCGAGTACAGGCGGGGACGCAGCCGGCCGAGCGTCCGCACCCACTCCTGGGCCTGCGCCCGCACCCCCAACTCCCCCACCACGTCCACCGCTTGGCGCCCCCACGACCACTTCGCCAGCTCGTCCTTGTTGTCCGGCCGCAGCAGCTTGCGCAGCTCACGCGGGTCACGGGTCCGGTCGGCGGCGAAGCGCAGCAGGGACGCGGTGACCCGGGTGATGTCCAGATGCCTCAACAGGGCGTCCTCGAAGGGGACTTCACCGACACCGTCCACGCGTACGACCGTCTGCGCGCCGATTCCGGTCACCGCGAGCCATTCCTCCACCAGGGCCGGTGAGTTGAGCGGGCGCACGCCGAGCGCGTCACCGGCCTCGTAGGTGAACAGGGTCTCGGCGCCCCGCGTGTCGAAGGTGAACCGGCGCACCTCCTTGGCCGAACCTGGGCCGCTGAGCAGGTCGTTGCCTATGAGGCGGGCGGTGATGGGGGTGGGGGTGGAGCGGGTGGGCTGTGCGGCTCCGGTGAGTGGTTCGGGCGTCGTGCGCGGTTCGGCTCTCGTGAGTGGTCCGGTCGTCTTCGGCTGCTCAACTCCGCTCGGCAGCCCTCCTGTTGACCCCGTCTCCTCCTTGAGCGCCCCCTCCACCCGCTCCAGCCACTCCTGCGCCCGAGTCTCATAATCCGGCTCGCAGTCCGTCCGCGGCGCGAGCCGTACCGCCCCCAACTCGCCCATCCGGTCGTCGAGTCGGCGCCCGTGCCCGCAGAAGTCGTCGTACGACGAGTCGCCGAAGGCCAGCACCGCGTACCGGCGGCCCTCCAGGCGGGCGGCCTCGGGGGCGGTGAGGCCGGCCCAGAAGCCGGCGCCGTTGTCGGGGGCGTCGCCGTCGCCGAAAGTGCTGGTGATGAGGAGCAGGTCGGCGTCGGCGGGGAGGGTCGCGGGGTCGGCCTGGTCCATGGGGACGAGGGACGCGGGGTGGCCTCCGGCCGTGAGGTGAGCGGCAGTTGAGGCGGCGAACTCTTCTGCGTTGCCGGTCTGGGAGGCCCAGAGGATCACGATCTGCCGGGTGACGGTGGGGGGTGGCGCGGGCTGGACGGTCTGGGAGGTCGTGCGTGAATACAGGCCCGCCAGCGTGCCGTTCACCCATAGGGCGTGCTCGGGGCTGAAGGGGGCGTCGGGCGGGAGTACGGGGACTCCGGGGGCGCCGGAGGGGATGGCCGCCAGGAAGCCGAGCAGGTAGTGGCGTTCGGTGTCGGTGAGGACGGGGGGTGGGGTGGGGTCTATGCCGAACAGGGCTGCGGAGGACTGGAGTTGGCCAGGGGCCAGGGGCGAGGGCTGCTCCGCCGGCAAGGCCGCCCCGGCTCCCACAGCCGACACCTCCCCCGGCACCCGCACCCGCACCGCCCCCGACACCTTCGTCAACGACACCGCGCACACCTTGAGTTCAGGCTGGAACGACAACGGATCCACCGCATCGCTACTGACCGCGTTGACGCTCAGATACTCCCCGAAGAGATCGTTCCAATGGAACGGCGCGAAGCAACTCCCCTTCCGCACCCGGTCGGTGACGACGGCGGGCAGCACGGCCCGCCCCCGCCGCGAGGCGACCTCCACCGAATCGCCCTCCACCAGCCCGAGTTGATCCGCGTCCTCGGGATGGATCTCGACGAACGGCCCGGGATTCAGCTTGTTGAGCTTGGCGACCTTGCCCGTCTTGGTGAGCGTGTGCCACTGATGCTGGAGCCGTCCGGTGTTGAGGACGAACGGGTAGTCGTCGTCGGGCATTTCGGCCGGTGGGATGTGCGGGCGGGCGTGAAAGACGGCTCGGCCGGAGGGAGTCGGGAAAGACAGGGTGCCGTCGGGGCGGACGTACCGGATGGGGTTGCGGTCGGGGCCGCCGGGCGCGGCCGGCCACTGCACGGGCGTCTCGCGCAGCCGGTCGTACGTAACTCCCCGCAGGTCGTAGCCGGTTGCCGGGTTGTGGGCGCCTTTGAGCTCCTCGAAGATCTCCTCGGCGCTGCCGTACGTGAAGCCGCTCGCGTACCCCATCGCGCACGCGACGTCGGCGATGAGCCGCCAGTCGGCGGTCGCCTCGCCGGGCGGGTCGGCGGCGGGGGCGGCGAGGGTGAGGTTGCGTTCGCTGTTGATGAGGACGCCCTCGGTCTCGGTCCACAGGGTGCCGGGGAGGACGATGTCGGCGTACGCGACGGTCTCGGTCTCGGTGAACACGTCCTGGACGACGACGAGTTCGGCCCGCTCCAGACCTTCGATCACGGTTCTGCGGTTGGCGACGGAGGCGACCGGGTTGGTGCAGATGATCCAGCAGGCCTTGATCTCGCCGTCGGCCATCCGGCGGAACATCTCGACGGTTCCCTTGCCGACGCCGTCGGCCCGGATCGCGCCGGGTTCGAGTCCCCACAGTTTCTCGGTGAACTCCCGGTCGGCGGCGGCGAGTACGGAGCGCTGGCCGGGCAACCCCGGTCCCATGTAACCCATTTCGCGTCCGCCCATGGCGTTGGGCTGGCCGGTGAGGGAGAACGGGCCGCTGCCGGGGCGGCAGATCGCGCCGGTCGCGAGGTGCAGGTTGATCAGGGCGTTGGTGTTCCAGGTGCCGTGCGTGGACTGGTTGAGGCCCATCGTCCAGCAGCTGGTCCACTCGCCGGCCGCGCCGATGAGCCGGGCCGCCTCGCGCAGGTCGGCCTCCGGGACGCCGGTCAGCTCCGCGACCGTGTCCGGCGGGTAGTCGGCGAGCAACTCCGGCATCGCCTCCCAGCCTTCGGTGTACGCGGCGATGAACTCCGGGTCCGTGGAGCCGTCTTCGACCAGCAGCCGCAGCAGTCCGTTGAGGAGGGCGAGGTCGGTGCCCGGTCTGACCTGGAGGAACAGGTCGGCTTTCGCGGCGGTGGCGGTGCGGCGCGGGTCGACGACGATCAGTTTCGCGCCGGACGACTTGATCCGGTCCATCATGCGCAGGAAGAGGATGGGGTGGCAGTCGGCCATGTTGGAGCCGATGACGAGGAAGACGTCCGCCTTGTCGAGGTCGTCGTACGACCCCGGCGGGCCGTCGGCGCCCAGCGACAGCTTGTAGCCGGTGCCCGCGCTCGCCATGCACAGCCGCGAGTTGGACTCGATCTGGTTGGACCGCAGATAGCCCTTGACGAGCTTGTTCGCCAAGTACTGTGCCTCCAGGCCGAGTTGCCCGGAGACGTAGAGGGCGACGGAGTCGGGGCCGTGTTCGTCGACGATCGCGCGCAGCCGCCGCGCCGTCTGCGCGACCGCCTCCGCGACCGGCGCGGGGCGCGGTTCGGCGCCCCGCTCGGCGCGGACGAGGGCGGCGGCGAGCCGGCCGGGCGCGGCCAGCATGTCGGCCGTCGTCGCGCCCTTGGTGCACAGCCGGCCGTGGTTCGCGGGGTGCTCCTTGTCGCCGGACGCCTTGAGGACACTGCGGCGGCCGTCGGGCCCGAGGCCGATGTCGAGGACCATGCCGCAGCCGACCCCGCAGTACGAGCAGACCGTGCGCACCTCGGTCGCGCCGACGGTCGGCGAATCCGGCACGGGCACCCCCTTCTGTCTGACGTTCGGCCTGGTGAGAGCCTCAGAGACACTACGGAGGGCTGATTACGCGGGTGTCTCCCGCGCGGGTCGCCGGGGGTTAAGCCCGCCGCACAGGGCAGTGTGGACGGATGTGAGCGTGACGATATGACTTTACCTGCCCTGGATGGCATGTACGCGTCAGACATGTCAGGCTGCGACCCGGCCCGCGACCCCCACACCTTGACCGGCGGCGGCCACCGCGCGGGCCGACCCCCCGGCCGCCCCGAAGGAGTACGAGTGAAACCCACCCCCCGCATCGCCGCCGCCCTCGCCGCGCTGGCCGCGCTCTTCTCGCTCTCCACCGCCGAGGCGCACGCCGCCGACTCCACCCGCACGCCGGCCGCCCCGTCCTACACGGTGAGCCTCAGCAGCGACGCGAACGGCCGGGTCTGGACCGGCCACGAGAGCGTGACCTTCACCAACACCTCCGCCGACCCGCTGACCCAGGTGTACCTGCGGCTGTGGGACAACGCGCACGGCACCTGCTCCGCCCCGCCGATCACGGTCACGAACGTCACCGGCGGCACGGCGGGCACCCTCGCGGTCTCCTGCACGGCCCTGCCGATCACGCTCACCACTCCTCTGACGCAGGGTCAGAAAGCCACGGTGGGCTTCGACTTGGGGATCAGCGTACCCAGCGGCGTGGACCGTTTCGGGTACGACGGCGCGTACAGCTTCGTCGGCAACGCGCTGCCCGTACTGGCGGTGCACGACGGCTCCGGCTGGCATCTGGACCCGTACACGAACAACGGGGAGTCGTTCTACTCCGTCGCCTCCGACTTCCGGGTGACCCTCGACCACCCCAGCACCCTGCTGGTCCCGGCCACCGGCACCTCGGCCGACGCCCCGGGCACGAGCGGCCGTACGGTCACCACGGCGACCGCCTCCAACGTCCGTGATTTCGCCTGGGCTTCGGGTCCGTTCACGAAGATCTCCGGGACCTCGCCGGGCGGCGTACCGGTCAACGTCTACTCCGTCTCCGGCGTCAGCTCGGCGAACGCCCAGTCGATGCTGAGCACCGCCAAGACCGCCGTCGACGCCCACGCGGCACGCTACGGGGCCTACCCCTACGGCGAGTTGGACGCCGTCATCGACGACAACTTCTGGTTCGGCGGCATGGAGTACCCCGGTTTCGTCCTCGACGTCATCAGCACGACCGCGCTCACGCACGAGATCGGGCACCAGTGGTGGTACGGCATCGTCGGCGACGACGAGTACAACTCCCCTTGGCTGGACGAGTCGTTCACCGACTACTCCACCGACCTCGCCCTCGGCAAGACCGGCGCGGGCTGCTGGAGCAGCGTCTCCTGGGCCTCGTCGGCCGAGAAGATCACCAACTCGATGGCGTACTGGGACGCCCACTCCTCGCGCTACAGCACGGTCGTCTACGGCTACGGCAAGTGCGCGCTGCACGAACTGCGCCGGACCATCGGCGACACGGCGATGGCCGACTTGCTGAAGAGTTACGCGAGTTCGCACTGGTACGGGGTGTCCACGACCGCCGAGTTCAAGGCGGCGGCACAGGCGGCGACGAGCGTGGATCTGACGTCGTTCTGGACGGCTCACCGTATTGAGGGGTGAGGACGGCTCACAAGGGGCGAAGCTCCACGGGTGCGAGCGATGACGGCTGCGCCCAACTGAGGTGCGGGCGTGAGCGGTTGAACCTCCTCACGCCCGCGCGGTGAACGCGACCGTGCGGGCGCCGAGTTAGGCCGCGATGCGCAGGGACTCGCGGTAGCAGGAGGCGAGTTGGGCGGAGCGGTCCTCGGTCGTGCTGTACACCGGGCCTACGGTGTGGATCACCCAACGGGCCTTCAGGAGACCGGCGGTGGTGGCGACGGCCTGGCCGGTCGCCAGGCCCTTCCCATAGTGGGAGGCGCGGAGTCTGCGGCAGTCCTCCAGGATGGCCGGGCCGCCCCGGCGGTGGATGGCGCCGTCGACGCCACCGCCGCCGAGCAGCGAGGAGTTGGCCGCGTTGACGATGGCGTCGGCCGACTGTTCGGTGATGTCGCCGCGCACGAAGGTCAGTGTCGTCATGACCCTGTTTCTACCAACTCCGGTACCGGAGTTGCCCGGATTTCCTATACGGGCGCCGCTTCCGGCTCGGGTGAGTCGGGGGCGGTCCGTCCCGCCAGGCTCAGCAGCAGCGACTTGACCTCGGTCACCGCGTACGACTCCCGGTCCAACTCCCTTTCGGAGCACAGGAGTACGGGCGCGTACTCGGGCCGGTCGGGGAGCCGGCCATGGCTGCCCCGCACTCCGCCGGGGTCCAGCGGGACGGTCCGGATGCGGTAGCGGAAGCCGAGTTTCTTGCGCAGGACCGAGCCGATGGCGCGCAGCTTCACGGCCGGGACGGTGTCGTCGTACAGCAACTCGGCGGGGTCGTAGCCGGGTTTGCGGTGGATCTCGACCTGGCGGGCGAAGTCGGGGGCGTGGTCGTCGTCGAGCCAGTAGTAGTACGTGAACCAGGCGTCGGGCCCCGCTACGGCGATCAGTTCCCCTGAACGTTCGTGATCGAGGCCGTGTTCCTTCTTTCCCTCCTCGTCCAACACGGCGTCCACACCTTCCAGTTGGCCGATCAGCTCGGCCACCTTCGGGACGTCCGCCGGGTCGCGGACGTAGATGTGGGCGATCTGGTGGTCGGCGACGGCGAAGGCGCGGGAGGTCCAGGGGTCGAGGTATTCCATGCCGTCCTGGGTGTGGACCTCCAGGAGTCCGGCGCGGCGCAGGGCGCGGTTGATGTCGACCGGGCGGGAGACGGGGGCGACCCCGTACTCGCTGAGCGCGACGACCGTGGCGCCCGCTTTGAGGAAGTGGTCGATCAACGGGCCCAATGCGGCGTCGAGTTGGCGCGCCTCGGCGGCCGTCTGGGGCGAGTCGGGGCCGGTGCGCTGGGGTTCGTAGTCGAGGTGGGGGACGTAGACGAGGGTGAGGTCGGGCTGTTTCTCGTCGAAGATCTGGCGGGCCGCGCCGAGGATCCACCGGGTGGAGGGGAGGCCGGCGTTGGGGCCCCAGTATGTGAAGAGGGGGAACGGGCCCAGCCTGGTGGTGAGTTCGTCGTGCAGGGAGGGCGGCCAGGTGTAGCAGTCCGGTTCTTTGCGGCCGTCGGAGTAGTAGACCGGGCGCGGGGTGACCGTCCAGTCGACGTCGGCGCCCATGGCGTACCACCAGCAGACGTTGGCCACGGTGTAGTCGGGGTCCGTCCTGCGGGCGGTCTCCCAGATCTTCTCGCCGCCGACCAGCGCGTTGTGCTGGCGCCACAGCAGGACGTCGCCGACGTCACGGAAGTACCAGCCGTTGGCCACCGCGCCGTGCACGGAAGGGAGTTCGCCGGTCAGCAGGGTCGACTGCACCGTGCAGGTCACCGCGGGCAGCACGGTGTCGAGGCGCGCGCGGGAGCCGCGTTCGCCGAGGGCGGCGACGGACGGCATGTGGCGCAGCAGCGCGGGGGTGAGGCCGACGATGTCGAGGACGACGAGGCGCTTCTTCACGGACGTTCCTCCACAAGGTCGGTGTCTTTCAGTCCGAGTCCGGTCAACTGCCCGTGCGCCCAGTCGAGTTCGGCGGCGATCCCGCCGGGGAGGTCGGCGGGCGGAGCGGGCAGGACGGACCAGGTGTACGTCTCGACCTCGACGTGGTCGCACAGCGCGTCCGGGCCCGCGAACAACTCAGCCAGCACGTCGGCGAGTTGGCCGGAGGTGGTGCGCAACGGCGGTTCGGGTGCGGCGTGCAGGGGCGCGTGGAAGTGCACCCGCCAGGGCCCGTCGGCGGGCAGGGCGCCGGAGAGGGCGTCGGGCAGGTCGTCGGCGCCGATGACCTCGCCCGCGCGGACGGTACGGGTCTGGTGCAGGAAACGCGGTTCGGCGAGCCGTTCCAGGGCCGCGCGGGCGTCCGGATCGGCCGGGCGGACGGCCTCGATCGCGCTGGACGCCTGGAGTTTGACGACGGGCAGACCGGCGGCGGCGAGGCGGGCGAGGGCGGCGGCCGGTTCCTCGAACTGCACGGCCAGATGGCAGGCGTCGAGACAGACGCCGAGGAACTCGGGGTCGAGACCGCCGAGTTGCTCGGCGGCCTGCGCGGTGGTCTCGATGACACACCCCGGCTCGGGCTCGAACCCGACCCGCACCCGGCGTCCCGTACCGGCCTCGATCCCGGCGAGCCCGGCGGCCAGTTGATCCAGCGCGCGGCGGGCGGCGCCGGCCCGCTCGGCCGGCCAGGGGGTGCGCCAGGCCAGCGGGAGCGTGGAGACGCTGCCCCGTACGGCGTCCTCGGGCAGCAGCGCGGCGAGCACGCGGGCGCAGTCGAGGGTGTGGGCCAGCCGTGCCTCGTCGGCCCAATCGGGCAGGTACACCTGCTTCTTGACGACCTCGCGGTGGAACCCGGCGTACGGGAAGGCGTTGAGGGTGACCGTCTCCAGCCCGCGCAGCCGCAGTTCCTCCCGCAGCCTGGCCAACTGCGCCTCGTCGCCGACGAGTTCGGTTACGACGTCCCGGGCGAGCCACAACCCGATGCCGAGCCGGTCCACACCGAGCCGTTCGCGCACCGGCTCGGCGTACCGGGCGAGTTGGGCGACGACCCCGGCAAGGTCCTCCGCCTGATGGACGTTGCTGCAATAGCCGAGGTGGACGGTCGTACCGTCGAAGTGCCGTAGCCGCACGGGGCGTTCACTCCCCTCCGCGCTTGACGGAGTTGCCCTCGAACAGGGCCGTGTCGTCGGGCTTGATGTCCTCAAGGTCGAGGCGCCCGCTCTGGCCGTAGAACGCGACCGGGTTGCGCCACATCACCTTGTCCACGGCGTCCGCCCCGAACCCGGCGGCCAGCATCGCGTCCGCCGTGCGCCGCGTCTTCAGCGGATCCGAACGCCCCCAGTCCGCCGCCGAGTTGACCAGCACCCGGTCGGTCCCGTAGTCGCGGAGGATCGCGACCATGCGGTCCTCGCTCATCTTGGTCCTCGGATAGATCGAGAACCCGGCCCAGCAGCCGCTGTCGAGAGCCATCGCGACCGTGAGTTCGTTCAGGTGGTCCAGCACGACCAGCGCGGGGTCGATGCCCGACTCACGGACGACGTCGAGAGTGCGCCTAGTGCCGGCCGCCTTGTCCCGGTGCGGGGTGTGCACCAGCGCCGGAAGGCCGTGTTCCAGGGCGAGTTGGAGCTGACGGGCCAGCGCCTCGTCCTCCGCCGGGGTCATCGAGTCGTACCCGATCTCCCCGACCGCGACGACGCCGTCCTTGGCCAGATAGCGGTCCAGGTCGTCCAACACCGGTACGCAGCGCGGGTCGTTGGCCTCTTTCGGGTTGAGGGCGATCGTGCAGTGGTGGCGGATGCCGAACTGGGCCGCGCGGTAAGGCTCCCAGCCGAGCAGGGAGTCGAAGTAGTCGTGGAAGCTCTCCGGCGAGGTGCGGGGCTGGCCCAGCCAGAAGGCGGGTTCGACGAGGGCGCGTACGCCGGCGTCGTACATGGCCTCGTAGTCGTCGGTGGTGCGGGACGTCATATGGATGTGCGGGTCGAAGATGCGCATGGTCAGGCCTTCTGATCGAGGTCGTCGGCTCGTCGCCCGGTCGCTGTAACCGTGTCCGCCGTTTGCGCTGTTCGTGCGTCCGTTTCCATTTTTGTTCGGTATTGCCCGCCGATTTCCGCCGGCGCACGGGGCGCGACGCGGGGGCGTGTTGAGGCGAATACGCTCCAAAGAGAGGGGAGTTGAGGTCAGGTGGGTGAGATGCGCCGGGCGAGCCGCTTGGCGAGCGGGTGCGCGACACCTAGGGCGACCGCCGCGCCGGGCGCCCCCGCGCGCGCGGTGAGCGCCGCCTGGAGCGGCATCAGCGCGAGAATGCCGGCCCCTACGGCGCCCCGTACGTTCTCCCCGGAGGGCGCGCGCACGGCCTTGAGCTGGGCGCTGCCGTACGAGCCGAGGTAGGTGAGGGCGGCGGCCCCGGCGACGAGCGCGGCGGCGCGGACGGTCGTACGCCTCTCTGCGGGGGTCTTCGCGAAGAGGCGGGCCGCGCCTCGTACGCCGGTTCCGGCCGCCCCGCGTACGCCCCCGCCCTCCGCGCTCCCCTGCACCGCCCGCGCCGCCTGTACCACCGGCCGCGCGGCCGTCGCCAGGGCGGTGGCCGTGGAGACGGCGAAGGTCGAGGCGGGCAGCCGCGCGGGGGCGCCCGCGATCTCGTGGCGGCTCAGTGCGGTGAGCGTGTACGTGTGGACGCCGATCAGCGCGGCCGGGGCGGCGGCGCGGCGCAGGGCGGTGGCGGCCGGGGTGCCCGGGGTGGTGGCGAGAGCGCCGGTGAGGACGTCCAGCGCGCGGGCGCCCGCCATGGCGGCGGGTCCTGCCGGGGTGGCCTTCAGGCCCAGGTCGTAGGCCCAGACGCAGGCCGCCAGCGGGAGCGTGCCCAGGAGGCCGCGGCGGCCCGCTGTGAGGGCGCTGAGGCCGATCCCGGCGGCGGTCAGGCCGGTCGCGACGGCGAGCGCGGTACGGCGCGGCACGCGGCCCGAGGGGACCGGACGGGCGGGGCGCTCGACGGCGTCGACCGCCGCGTCGGCGTAGTCGTTGAGCGCCATCCCGGCCCAGTACAGGCACACCGACGACGCGGTCGCGCCCAGCGCGCGCGGGGTCCAGGGGGTTCCGGCGGCAGCCGCTCCGGCGAGCACGTCGCCCGGGACGCTCAGGGCCGCGGGGGCCCTGACCAGCCGTACGACGTCCGAGAACCGGGCCTCCGACCGGGGGTTGGCGTGCGGTGCCGCTCTCCGATCATCCATGCGGGCACTTTACTCACCGTTTATCCGTTTCCAGAAGAGTCCGTGCCGCTTCAGAAGATCCGGTGCGTGGGGTGTGCCAACTCCCGCACGGGTCAGCCCTGTTGTCTGAGGCGGCGCCAGACGGCCTTCGCCGCGTTGTGCCCCGACATGCCGTGGACGCCCGGGCCGGGCGGGGTGGCCGAGGAGCAGATGAAGACCGCCGGGTGCGGTGTGGTGTACGGGGAGAGCGTCAGCTTGGGGCGCAGCAGGACCTGGAGGCCGGAGACCGCGCCGGTGCCGATGTCGCCGCCGACGTAGTTGGCGTTGCGGACGGCGAGCTGGGGCGGGCCGAAGGTCGCGCGGGCGAGGACGCGGTCGCGGAACCCCGGGGCGAAGCGCTCCAGTTGGCGTTCGAGGACGTCCGTGAGGTCGCCGGTCCAGCCGCTGGGGACGTGGCCGTACGCCCAGAAGACCTGCTTGCCCTCGGGCGCGCGGGAGGGGTCGACGATGCTGGGCTGGACGGTGATCATGAAGGGCTTGTCGGGGGCGCGGTTCTCGCGGGAGACCGCGCGCAGGGCGGTGCCGATCTCCTTGCTGTCGGCGCCGATCTGCACGGTCGTCGCCGTGCGGGCCTCGGGCGCGGTCCAGGGGACCGGGCCGTCGAGCGCGTAGTCGACCTTGAACACCCCGGGGCCGTAACGGTAGTTGTCGTAGTAGCCGCCGAATCCGGCGATCCGCGCGAGGGCGGTCGGGGAGGTGTCGAAGACGTACGCGCGCGCGGGCGGGAGGTCGTCGAGCCGCTTGACCTCGTAGTCGGTGTGGATCTCGCCGCCGAGGTCCTTGAGGTAGGCGGCGAGGGCGTCGGAGATCGCCTGGGAGCCGCCGCGTGCGACGGGCCACCCGCGCGCGTGCGCGGCGAGCGCGAAGACCAGGCCGATCGCACCGGTGGCGAAGCCGGTCAGCGGGGCCATGACGTGGGCCACGAGGCCGGCGAAGAGGGTCTTCGCGGGTTCGTCGCGGAAGCGGCGGGTCAGCCAGGCCGACGGGGGCAGTCCGGCCAGGCCGAAGCGGGCCAGGGTGACCGGGTCGCGGGGCAGCGCGGTCAGCGGCAGGGACATGAAGTCGCGCACCAGGGCGTCCCAGCGGGGCAGGAACGGCTCCACGAGGCGGCGGTAGGCGCCCGCGTCGCGCGGGCCGAAGGAGGCGGCCGTCTCGGCCACCGAGCGCGCGAGGACGGCCGCCGAGCCGTCCGGGAAGGGGTGCGCCATGGGGAGCTCGGAGTGCAGCCACTCCAGGCCGTAGCGGTCCAGCGGGAGGGCGCGGAAGGCGGGCGAGTTGACGCCGAGGGGGTGGGCGGCCGAGCACGGGTCGTGCAGGAACCCCGGCAGCGTCAGCTCCTCCGTGCGCGCGCCGCCCCCCACCGCGCTCTTAGCCTCGAACAGCCCGACGGAGAACCCCCGGCGCGCCAACTCCACAGCGGCGGTCAGCCCGTTGGGCCCTGCCCCCACCACCACCGCATCGAACATCGACGCCACTTCGGACCCCTATCGTCAGCCGGACGGCCACCTGAGGCCAGGATATGACGGGGGTGTGACAGTGCCGTGGGGGCGGGGTGAGGCGGGGGCTCGGGACCGGGGGCCGGGCGTCGGGAGGTGCTACGCGCCTTCCCCTGTCAGGTACCCGATCACCCGCCGGGCCGTCTCCGCGTCCCGCGCGGCCGTGAACGGCAGTGCGTTGCCCCCGGTGATACGGAAGGGCTCGCCGGTGAGGGTCAGGTGGGCGCCGCCCGCCTCCTCGACGAGGAGGATGCCCGCCGCGTGGTCCCAGGCGGCCTCCCAGGAGAAGGCGGTGGCGTCGGACTCCCCGCGCGCGAGGGCGAGGTACTCCAGGCCCGCGGAACCACACGCGCGCGGGGCGACGCCGTCGGTCCACAGGGCGCGCAGGGCGGCCTTCTGCTCGTCGGTCGTGTAGTCGGGGTGGGAGCAGGCCACCCTGAGGTCGCTGCCGGGCGCCGGGCTGCCCGCGCGCAGCGGCACGCCGTTCAGGTGGGCCCCGCGCCCGCGTACGGCCGTGGCGAGCTGGTCGCGGGCGGGGGCGTAGGTCCAGGACGCGAGGAGGGTGCCGCGCCGGGCGAGCGCCACCAGCGTGCAGAAGCCGTCGTCGCCGTGGACGAACTGGCGGGTGCCGTCGACCGGGTCGACGATCCACACGAAGGCGTCGCCCTGTATCGCGTCGTACACCGCCGGGTCGGCGTGGACCGCTTCCTCGCCGACGACGACCGAGCCGGGCAGCAGCGCGCCCAGGGTCTCGGTGAGGTAGCGCTCGGCGAGGCGGTCGGCGTCCGTCACCAGGTCGTGCGGCCCCGCCTTCTGGTCCACGTCGTCGGCCCCGAGGCTGCGGAAGCGGGGCATGATCTCGGTCGCGGCGGCCTTGCGGACCGCTTCCTCGACGTCGGACGCGTGCCCGGCGAGAAACTCCTCGATGGTTTCCATGTCTTCGATCATGTGTCCATGAGAGCACGCCCCACTGACAATCCACGCCCGGCCGGTGCATCACGGGTGGAATGCGGATGAAGAGCCGGGGCCGCCGTGACCTGGATCAGCGTCCGACGGCGTAGCCCTGCATCCCGCGCGGGTTGGCCGCCGCCGACAGCACCCCGGTCCTCGGGTCGCGCGCGACCGCGCACAGCCGCCCCTCCGACCAGGGGCCGCCGAGGGTGACGTCATGGCCGCGCCGGCGCAGCTCCTCGACGGCCTCGGCGGGCATCCGGGACTCGACGGTGACACTGCCGGGCCGCGTCCCGCGCGGGTAGAACGAGCTGGGGAAGGAGTCGTTGTGCCAGTTGGGCGCGTCGACGGCGCCCTGGAGGTCGAGTCCGCCCCGCGCGTGCGCGCGCAGGGCGACGGCGAGGAAGAAGTGCACCTGCCACTGGTCCTGCTGGTCGCCTCCCGGGGTGCCGAAGGCCAGCACAGGGACGCCGTCCTTGAGGGCGATCGACGGGGTGAGGGTCGTACGGGGGCGGCGCCCGGGCGTCAGCGAGTTCGGCAGGCCCTCCTCCAGCCAGGCCATCTGGAGCCGGGTGCCCAGGGGGAAGCCCAGCTCGGGCACGACCGGGTTCGACTGGAGCCAGCCGCCACTGGGGGTGGCCGCGATCATGTTGCCCCAGCGGTCGACGACGTCCAGATGGCAGGTGTCACCCCGGGTGAACCCGTCCGAGCCGACCGTCGGCTCCCCCACACCCAGAGGGTTGAACGAAGGGTCCTCGTCGACGACCACGCGCGCGTGCTCACTGATCCGCGGCTCCCGCCCGCCAGGGGCGCCCGGCCTGAGGTCGTACGACGCCTTGTCGCCCACCAGGGCGCGTCGCTCGGCGTTGTACGCGTCCGACAGCAGCTCCCCCAGGGGCACGTCGGCCGCGTCGCCGTACCAGGCCTCACGGTCGGCCATGGCGAGCTTGCAGCCCTCGACCAGCAGATGGACGTACTCGGCGGACCCGTACTCGGGCAGCTCCGGCGGCAGCAGGGCGAGCTGCTGGAGGAAGGCGGGACCCTGGCTCCAGGGGCCCGCCTTGCAGACGGTCCAGCCGTTCCAGTCGTACGACACCGGGGCCTCGTAGGTCGCCGACCAGGAGGCCAGGTCGGCGGCCGTGAGGGTGCCGGTGTGGCGCTCGCCGCTGGTGTCCATGGTGGGGCGGGCGGACTGCCGTACGAGGGCCTCGGCGATGAAGCCGGAGCGCCACACCTCGCGCGCGGCGTCGATCTGGGCCTCCCGGCCGACTGTCGACGCGACCTCGTCCAGGAGGCGGCGCCAGGTCGCGGCCAGGGCGGGGTTGCGCAGCAGCTCGCCGGGGCGGGGCGGGTGGCCGCCGGGGAGGTAGACGTCCGCCGAGGACGTCCACTCCGTCTCGAAGAGCTCCCGCACGGACTCGACGGCGTTACCGACGTTCTCCACAGGCGCGTGCCCGTCCTCGGCGTACCCGATGGCGTACTTCAGGACGTCCGCCAGGGACTTGGTGCCGTAGTCCTTGAGGAGGAGCATCCAGGCGTCGAACGCGCCCGGGACGGCCGCCGCGAGGGGGCCCGTTCCGGGGACGAGGCTCAGGCCGAGCTCCTTGTAGTGCGCGACCGTGGCGCCCGCCGGGGCCACACCCTGGCCGCACAGGACCCGCACCTCGCCGCCGGCCGGGGCCAGCAGGACGGGGACCTCGCCCGCGGGCCCGTTGAGGTGCGGTTCGACGACGTGCAGCACGAAGGCGCCCGCCACGGCCGCGTCGTAGGCGTTGCCGCCGTCCTCCAGGACGGCCATCGCCGATTGGGAGGCCAGCCAGTGCGTGGAGGACACCATGCCGAAGGTGCCTTGGAGCGTCGGACGGGTGGTGAACTGCATCTCGCACCTCGCTAGTTCGCGCGCCTCATGGTCCGCCGATCATCATATGACCGGGGTGCGGCGGGCCAGGGGCACACAGGTCGAGCCGACTCCGCGCGGGCGAACGCCCCCTCCTCCAAGGGAAGTTCGGCCCACACCGAGAAGCCGCCTCCCGCGCGCGGGGCCGCGTGCAAAGTGCCGCACAGGGCCGCCGCCCGCTCACGCATCCCGGTGAGCCCGCCGCCCGGCCGGGGCGGGCGCGCGGGGTCGGCGAGACCGTCGTCGTCCACACGGATCGCCAGTGCGTCGGCGCCGTAGTCCAGCCGTACGTCCACCCTGGCGCCCGCCGCGTGCCGGGCGGCGTTGGCGAGGGCCTCCTGGACGATGCGGCGGACGGCGCGCTCGACGGCCGGGGCGAGGGGGCGTTCCTCGCCGGTGACGGTCAGGCTGGCGGCGAGCCCGGCCGCGCGGGCGCGTTCGAGGAGCAGCGTGGGCGGGCTCGCGGGCTCGTCGGCCCGCAGCTCCCCCAGCGTGGCGCGCAACGCGCGCAGGGCGTCACCGCCGGCCTCCTCGATGGCCAACAGGGCGGGCGGCACCTCCTCGCCCCGCTTGCGGGCGAGATGCGCCGCGACACCCGCCTGGAGCCGGACGACGGAGACGCTGTGGGTCAGTGACTCGTGCAACTCCCGCGCGACCCGCAGCCGTTCCTCACCCGCCCGGCGCAACGACGCCTCCTCGCGCGCCCGTTCCTCCGCCAGCACCCGCCGCTCCGCCTGCCGCACACACTCCCGCCGCTCACGGACGGCGATCCCTGCTGCCAGCGCCCCCAGGAACCAGCCCGCCAGCAGCAGCGCCGTACCGGGACGGCCCGTCGCCCACCCGGCCAGGAACACCGCGACCCCGACCGCCACAAACCCCGGACACCCTGCCCGCGCGACCGCGAAGGCAGCGTCGGCGAGTTCCCTGCGCAAGACTCGTCGCCCGTCCATGCCCGCACCCTAGACCCCGGCACCGACATCGTCGTCAGCCCTTCGGACGGCGTCGGTGGTACTGCCGACGCAGTAGGCGGGGGGTGGGGGGCGGTGTGACTGCGCAGACATGACTGCGTAAACATGACTGCGCTGACATGACTGCGCTGACATGACTACGCTGCCATGTCTACGTAGTCATGACTGCGCTGACATGACTGCGCAGTCACCCCACCCGCCCCACCCCCGCCAAACCCCATCCCCCGTCACCACACAGCCACTCAGCGAGTTCACACTTCCGCCCCACAGGGAGTCGTGTGAAACTGGCGTCCCGTTGTCCGCAGTGCGGACTCCTCTCCGCACCCTTCCCCCCAAAAGAAGTGCGCCTGTGCGTTCTCTTCCCCTGCCGCTCGCTCTCACCGCCCGTATCTCCCCGGTGGCCGTGCTCGCCTGTGCGGGCTGGATGCTGACCTCCTCCCCTGCCACTCCGGAGGATTCCGCGGCGAAGGACACCCAGCAGACCAGATCCGAGTCGGCGGACGGCACGTCGCCGAGTGCGGCGGCTGCGGCGAAGGAGTATTCGGCGGCGCCGGCGCCGTGCGGGAGTGTGTCCGCGGGGACGCTGGGCTCGCTGGTGCCGGGGGCGAAGGCGGCCGGCAAGGAGATTCCGTCGACGGACACGAAGATCCGCCGTACCTGCTCGTGGAACGCGCTGAAGGGGTACGACTACCGCTGGCTCGACGTGTCGTTCGAGATCATGGACTCCGACGAGGCGGCGCGGACGTCGTACAAGGCGCGGGTGGCGGACAAGAGTGGGGGCGGGGCGGTGCCGGGGCTGGGGGACGAGGGGTATTCGGTCGTCAATCTGACCACGGAGGACAAGCAGCAGACACGTGAGGGCGTGGTGTTCGCGCGGGCCGGGAACGCGCTGGTCGTGATCACGTACAACGGCAGCGACTTCGAGACGAAGAAGGCGCCGGACACGGACACGATCAACAAGGGCGCGATCAAGGCGGCGAAAGAGGCGATGGCCGCGCTGCAAGGCGGTGGATCCGACAACTCCGCTGCGGCGAGCCCGAGTTCGGACTCCGCGGCGGGCTGAGGCCGTCGTACGCAGGACAGCGGGGCCGGCGGGGATGAACCGCCGGCCCCGCTCCCGTCGTCAGGCCTCCTGGGGTGCTTCCTTCGGCTTCGCGAGGGTCATCAGGGCGAGGTAGAGCAGCATCGAGGTGCCGAGTCCGACCGCCCAGCCGTAGTCGGCGAGGGATTGCAGGGCGGGGATGGGGCGGCCGTCGATGATCGGTTTGAAGCTGGCGCCGCCGACGGCGAGGACGCCGCCCGCGAGGAAGGCGACGACGGCGCGCCAGTTCCAGCCGCGGTCGTACCAGTAGCGGCCTTCGCGGCGGTAGAGGTCGGTGAGGTCGAGGCGGCCGCGGCGCAGGATCCAGTAGTCGGCGATGAGGATGCCGGCGACGGTGCCGAGGAGGCCGCCGACGAGGCCGAGCCAGGTGAAGATGTAGCCCTGGGGGTCGGAGTAGAGCTTCCAGGGGAAGATCAGGACGCCGAGGACGCAGGTCGCGAGGGCGCCGGCGCGGAAGCTGATCTTGCGGGGGGCGATGTTGGAGAAGTCGAACGCCGGGGAGACGAGGTTGGCGGCGATGTTGACGGAGAGGGTCGCGACGAGGACGGTGACGAGGGCGAAGAGGAGTCCTACGACGTTGTCGGTCTTGGCGGCGAGCTGGACCGGGTCCCAGATGGTCTCGCCGTAGACGGCCTGCGAGCCGGAGGTGACGAGGACGGACAGCAGGGCGAAGAGGGTCATGGTGGTGGGCAGTCCGAAGGCCTGGCCGCGGGTCTGGGCCTTCTGGGATCTGCCGTAGCGGGTGAAGTCGGGGATGTTCAGGGAGAGGGTGGACCAGAAGCCGATCATGCCCATGAGGGAGGGCCAGAAGAGTTTCCAGAAGTCGCCGCCCCAGCCGAGTTTGGAGGGCTGGTCGAGCAACGGGCCGAATCCGCCTGCCTTGTTGCTCATCCAGATGAGCATAACGACGGCGCCAACGATGACGAAGGGCGCGGCCCAGTTCTCGAACCGGCGGATGGTCTCCATCCCCCGGTAGATGATGGCGACTTGGATGGCCCAGAAGATGGCGAACGACAGCCACATGGTCCAGGCGTAGCCGCCGATCTTCCCTGCGTCGGCCCAGCCGCTGCCGATGAGTTTCCCGGCGAGGAAGAAGATGGCCTCGCCGCCGATCCAGGTCTGGATGCCGAACCAGCCGCAGGCGACCAACGCCCGTACGACGGCGGGGAGGTTGGCGCCGCGGACGCCGAAGGAGGCGCGGGCGAAGACGGGGAAGGGGATGCCGTACTTGGGTCCGGCGTGGCCGGTGAGGAGCATGGGTACGAGGACGATGACGTTGGCGAGGGCGATGGTGAACACCGCCTGCTTCCAGTCCATGCCGACGGCGATGAGTCCTGAGGCGAGCGTCCAGGAGGCGGTGTTGTGGGCCATGCCGACCCAGAGGGCGGAGAAGTTGTAGGTGGTCCAGGTGCGTTTGGCGATGGGGACGGGGAGCAGGTCCTCGTTGGCGTAGGGGCCGCTGGGCGGGGGTGCGGCGGGGTCGAGTTCGACCCGGCCGTCGGGGAGGGTGACTTGGTGGGGCGGGGGTCCGGCGGGGGCCGTGGAGGCGGTGTCGGTCATGGGCGAGGCCGTTCGGGGAGGCGGGGCGGGGAAGGGCCGTGCGGGCGGCGCGTGCGGGGGGACGCGCGTGGGGTGCGCCCTGACCCCCTCCCGGACCGGGCTCGGGAGGGGGCGACCAATGGACCAACTGGCCAGGTTCCGCTAGCCGTTGACGGCGGGGATGACCTGGGTGCCGTAGGCGTCGATGACGGTTTCCCGGGCGTCGTGCATGTCGTAGACGGCGAACTGGTCGACGCCCAGCGCCCGGAGGGCGTTGAGCTTTTCGATATGCCGTTCGACGGGGCCGATGAGGCAGAAGCGGTCGACGATCTCGTCGGGGACGAACTGGGTGTCGGGGTTGCCGCTGCGGCCGTGGTGCGAATAGTCGTAGCTCTGGCGGGACTTGATGTATTCGGTGAGTTCTTCGGGGACTTGGGCGGAGTGTTCGCCGTACTTGGCGACGAGGTCGGCGACGTGGTTGCCGACCATGCCGCCGAACCAGCGGCACTGTTCGCGGGCGTGGGCGAGGGCTTCGGGTGAGTCGTCGGCGGTGACGTAGGCGGGGGCGGCGACGCAGATCTTGACGTCGTCGGGGTCGCGGCCGGCGGCGACGGCGGCGTCCTTGACGGCTTTCACCATGTATTCGGTGAGGTAGAGGTCGGCGAGCTGGAGGATGAATCCGTCGGCTTCCTCGCCGGTCATCTTCAGCGCCTTGGGCCCGTACGCGGCCATCCAGACGGGGAGTTGGGCGTCGTCCTTGATCCAGGGGAACTTGACGACGGCGCCGCCGCCGAGGTCGGCCTCGTGGCCCGAGCCGAGGGCGCGGATGACCTTCATGGCCTCGCTGATCCGGGCGAGGGTGTTGGGGGTGCGGCCCGCGACGCGCATCGCGGAGTCGCCGCGGCCGATGCCGCAGACGGTGCGGTTGCCGAACATGTCGTTGAGGGTGGCGAAGGTGGAGGCGGTGACCTCCCAGGTGCGGGTGCCGGGGTTGGTGACCATCGGGCCGACCGTCAACTTGCTGGTCTGGGACAGGATCTGACTGTAGATCACGAACGGTTCCTGCCACAGTACGGCGGAGTCGAAGGTCCAGCCGTAGGTGAAGCCGTTCGCTTCGGCCCGCTTCATCAGGTCGATGACCTTGGAGGCGGGCGGGTCGGTCTGGAGGACAAGTCCGAAGTCCATGGGCGCCACTCCTAGATGAGGTACTGACAGGTGGAGCGCGGGGTGTAGACGCCGTGTCCGGCGTTTCCGGTGTACTCCCGCTCGGTGATGACGAGTTCGCCGCGCGAGAGCACCGTCTCGACGCGTCCGGTGATCCGCTTTCCTTCGTAGGCCGAGTAGTCGACGTTCATGTGGTGGGTGCCGGCGGAGATGGTCTGTTCGGCGTGCGGGTCGTAGATGACGACGTCGGCGTCGGCGCCGGGGGCGATGGTGCCCTTCTTCGGGTAGAGGCCGAACATGCGGGCCGGGGTGGCGCAGGCGATCTCGATCCAGCGGCGGCGGGAGATGCGGCCCTCGACAACTCCCTGGTGGAGGAGGTCCATTCGGTTCTCGACGCCGGGAAGCCCGTTGGGGATCTTGGAGAAGTCCCCGCGCCCCAGCTCCTTTTGACCCGTGAAGCAGAAGGGGCAGTGGTCGGTGGAGACGACCTGGAGGTCGTTGGTGCGCAGCCCCTGCCACAGCTTCGCCTGGTGCTCTCGCGGCCGAAGTGGCGTGCTGCACACGTACTTTGCGCCCTCGAAGTCCGGTTCGGCGAGGTTGTCCGTGGACAGGAACAGGTACTGCGGGCAGGTCTCGCCGAAGACGTTGAGCCCTTCGTCGCGGGCGCGTGCCAGCTCGGCCACTGCCTCCATGGCCGAGACGTGCACGACGTACAGGGGCGCGCCCGCGACCTGTGCGAGCCGGATCGCGCGGTGGGTGGCCTCGGCCTCCAGGAGGGCCTTGCGGACCTCGCCGTGGTAGCGGGGGTCGCGTTCGCCGCGGGCGAGGGCCTGTTCGACGAGTACGTCGATGGCGATGCCGTTCTCGGCGTGCATCATGATGAGTCCGCCGTTGTCGGCGGAGCGCTGCATGGCGCGCAGGATCTGGCCGTCGTCGCTGTAGAAGACGCCGGGGTAGGCCATGAACTGCTTGAAGGAGGTGACGCCTTCCTCGACGAGGAGGTCCATCTCCTTGAGCGTCCCGTCGTTGACGTCGGAGACGATCATGTGGAAGGCGTAGTCGATGGCGCACTTGCCCTCGGCCTTGGCGTGCCAGGCGTCGAGCCCTTCGCGCAGGGTGCCACCGACGTTCTGGATGGCGAAGTCGACGATGGTGGTCGTACCGCCCCAGGCGGCGGCCCGGGTGCCGGTCTCGAAGGTGTCGGCAGCGGTGGTGCCGCCGAACGGCATCTCCATGTGCGTGTGGCCGTCGACGCCGCCGGGGATGACGTACTTCCCGGTGGCGTCGAGGACGCGGTCCGCGCTGAAGCTCTCGGCGGTGGCGGTGCCGGAGGCGGCGAGGGCGGCGATGCGGCCGTCCTCGATCAGGACGTCGGCGTGGATCTCGTCGGACGCGGTGACGACGAGTCCGCCGCGGATGACGGTACGACTGCTCATTGCTCCCTGACTCCTGTCAACAATGAAGGGGGTTACCGGAGTTCACCCGGTGCCGGGATTCACCCGCACGGGCCCGGACTCCTCGGCGCCGGACCCGCGCGGGCCCCGCCTCAGGGAGCCGTCAGCGGCCCGTACGCGTCGGTGCGCCGGTCGCGGTAGAACTGCCAGCGGTCGCGCACCTCGCGCAGCTTGGCGAGGTCGAGGTCGCGTACGACGAGTTCGCTCTCCTTGTCGCTGGCGACCTCGCCGACGAACTGGGCCTCGGGGTCGACGAAGTACGACGTGCCGTAGAAGTCGTTGTCGCCGAGCTCCTCCACGCCGACGCGGTTGATCGCGCCGACGAAGTACTCGTTGGCGGCGGCTGCCGCGGGCTGCTCCAACTGCCAGAGGTAGGAGGAGAGTCCGCGGGAGGTGGCCGAGGGGTTGAAGACGATCTCGGCGCCCGCGAGGCCCAACGCCCGCCAGCCTTCGGGGAAGTGGCGGTCGTAGCAGATGTAGACGCCGATCTTGCCGGCCTTGGTGTCGAAGATCGGCCAGCCCGCGTTGCCGGGGCGGAAGTAGAACTTCTCCCAGAATCCCTTGACTTGGGGGATGTGGTGCTTGCGGTACTTGCCCAGGTAGGAGCCGTCGGCGTCGATGACGGCGGCGGTGTTGTAGAGGACGCCGGGCTGTTCCTCCTCGTACATCGGCAGGACGAGGACGATGCCGTGTTCCTTGGCAAGTGCCTGGAAGCGCTTGACGATCGGTCCGTCGGGGATGCTCTCGGCGTACTCGTAGAACGCCGGGTCCTGGACCTGGCAGAAGTACGGCCCGTAGAACAGCTCCTGGAAGCACAGGACTTGGGCGCCCTGGGCGGCGGCGTCGCGTACCGCCTGCTCGTGCACCTGGATCATCGACTCCTTGTCGCCTGTCCAGGCGGTCTGGAAGATCGCGGCACGGATCACTCTGCTCATCGGGACCTCCGGTCGCTCGGTGTGCTGGGGCGGGCGTCAGAAGTGCCGTCGTCCGCCCGGAGGGCGGGCGCGGGGCAGACGGAACTTCTGACGCCCGCCCCAGGAGCTTAGGAAGCCGCGCGGCCGGGTTTGAGATGCAGCGTGTCACGCCTGCGGGCGCGCCGCGTGCCACGCTGTCACGCGTCCGTCGGCCCATGTTTCACCGCCGTTTTCCCAGGTAGTGCCGTGTTTCGGAGCTGTTGCGCGCGCCTTGTGGCGTCAGTGCTGCTGTGTGTCGTGCGCGAGGAGCGCGATGTGCACGGAGGCGGCCTGTTCGAAGTCGTCGAGGTCGACGCCGAGGCGGGCCTGTATCGCTTCGAGGCGGCGGTAGAGGGCGGGCCGGGAGACGTGGTGGAGCTGGGCGGTGCGGGACTTGTTGCGCCCGGTGGCGAGGTAGGTGCGCAGCACGGCGAGCAGGTCGTCGTCCCCGGCGCCGAGCAGCCCGTCCAATTCCCGTTCGGCGAAGGCCTGTACGTGCGGGTCGTCGCGCAACAGCCGTACGAGACCCCGCAGATGGACGTCGCGCAGCCGGACGACGGCCGGGAGGTCGAGGGCGCCGGCGGAGTCGGCGACGGCGTCGGCGACGTGCCGTGCCTCGCGCAGTCCGGCGGGGACGTCGTCCCAGTCGGTGCGGGGTCCGGCGCAGGCGACGACCGCCGCTTCGAGGCGGGCGGCGAAGTGTTCGGCGAGGGCGTCGGCGTCCTGGTCGCGGGCGAGGCTGAGGAGGACGGCGGTGACCCCGTCGGCGAGTTCGGCGACCAGCCCGGGCAGCCCCAACAGCCGTAGCGTGCGCTCCAGTTCACCGGGCCCGCGGCCGCGCACGGCGAGCGGCACGAAGGTCCGCCGGTTGACGGGCAGCCCGGCGGCCCGCGCCCGGGGCAGCAGCTGGCGGGCGGGTACGACGCCGGAGACGAGGTCGGTGAGCAGGCTCTGCGCGGACTGCTCCTCCCAGGTGGCGCCGGTGCCGAGCATGCGGTGCAGGACGAGGGCCTCGGCGGCCCGGTCGGCGAGGAGCCGTCCGCCCGCGGTGCTGCCCCGGTAGCCGCACAGCACGATCTGGCCCCAGCGTTCGCCCCGGCCGCCGAGTTCGGCGCGGACCCAGCCGTCGCCCTCTCTGCCACCGGCCTGCCGGGCGATGCGCTCCCAGTCGCGCAGCACGTCGTCGACGGCGGAGCGCTCGCCCGCGGTGGCGAGGACGCGGTGGGCGAGGTTGGTGACGACGACCGGGCAGCCGCTGTACTGGGCGATCTTGTCGAGGAGCCGGCCGAGGGGGGCGCCGGAGGTGATGAGCGCGGTGAGGGCGGTGCGCACCGACTCCGAGAGGCTGACGGCGGCGAACTTGCGCCGGACCAGGCGGGATTGCACCTCTTCGGTCAACTCGGCGAAGGGGAAGGGGCGGTGGAGGACGACGAGGGGCAGTCCGCAGCGTTCGGCGGCGCGGCGCATCGCGTCCGGCGGGGCGGGGAAGGCGCGGCCGAGGCCGAGGACGACGGCCGCCGCCTCCGCGCGGTACAGGGAGTGGATGTACTCGGCCTGTGCGTCGTCGTCGCCGGCGAGCAACACCCCGGTGGTGAGGACCATTTCGCCGCCGGTGAGCATGACGCCGACGTCCGGTGCCTCGGCGACGTGCACCCAGCGCACCGGCCGGTCGAGCGCGCCGGCGCCGGCCACCACCTCGGGCTCGCCCGCCAACACCCGTTCCAGGCACAGGACCTGACGGACCGACAGAGCGGGTTCCAGGGGCTCGATTCCGCCCAGGGGCTCCAAGGTGGTGGTCATGTGACGTACCTCTTACCTAGCGTTCGTTACCGCGTGCTCCGAAGCGTGCGTGACCGCGTGCTCCTGAGCCGTCCGTTTCCGGTGACCGCGTACTCCTGAGCGCGCTCTCCAAGATCGCGGCGCCTTCCTCGGCCTCCGCGACGGTCAGCGACAGCGGCGGTGCGATCCGCAGCGCGCTGGTGGCGTGTCCGCCGCCCTTGCCGATCAGCAGCCCGCCCGCGCGCGCCGCCTCCAGGACGGCCGCCGCCCGGTCGGGGTCGGCCTCGTCGGTGCCGGGCCTGACCAGCTCGATCCCGATCATCAGGCCCCGCCCGCGCACCTCCCGCACTCCGGGGTCCTGTTCGCCGACGGCCCGCAGCCGTTCGGTGAGCAGTCCGCCGACGCGCCGGGCGTTGCCCTGGAGGTCGTGTTCCAGCAGGTAGGTGAGGTTGGCGAGCCCGGCGGCCATGGTGACCTGGGTGCCGCCGAACGTCGAGATGCTGTTGGAGTCCAGGCAGTTCATGATCTCGGCGCGGGCGATGACGCCGCCGATGGACATGCCGTTGCCGATGCCCTTGGCGAAGGTGACGAGGTCGGGCGGGCCGCTGCGGGCGTGTGCCTGCCAGCCCCAGAAGTGGTCGCCGGTGCGGCCCCAGCCGGTCTGCACCTCGTCGGCGATCCACAGGACGCCGCGCTCGCGCAGGACCTCGCGGAAGGCGGCGTACAGGCCGTCGGGCGGGGAGGTGAAGCCGCCGACGCCCTGGATCGGCTCGGCGATCAGCGCGGCGGGCGGGCGGGTGTGGCCGAGGAGGTCTTTGAGGTCGTCGACGCAGGCGGCGGTGAAGGCGTCGTCGTCGAGGTGGGCGTAGGGGCCCCGGGTGCGGACGCCGCCGTGGACGTACAGGGTCTGGAGCGGGGAGAGGGAGGTCGGGGACCAGCCCCGGTTGCCGGTGATGCCGACGGTGCTGAAGGAGCGGCCGTGGTAGCTGTTGCGCATCGCGAGGACCGTGTTGCTGCGGCGGTAGGCGGTGGCGAGCAGCAGGGCGGTGTCGTTGGCCTCGGTGCCGGAGCTGGTGAAGAAGACGCGGGCGTCCGGGATGCCGCTCAACTGGGCGATGCGCTCGGCGAGTTCGACCATCGGGCGGTTGAGGTACAGGGTGGAGGAGTGGATGAGTCGGCCGGCCTGTTCGGCGACCGCCTTGGTGACCTCGGGCAGGGCGTGCGCGGTCATGGTGGTGAGGATGCCGCCGAAGAAGTCGAGGTAGCGGGTGCCGTCGGCGCCCCAGACGTGCCGGCCCTCCCCGTGGGTGAGCTCGAGCGGCTCCTCGTAGTACAGCGCGAGCCAGTCCGGCAGGACGGCCCGGTGGCGGGCGTACAGGTCGCTCACGGCTTCACCAGTCCTTCGTAGGCGTCGGGACGGCGGTCGCGGTAGAAGGCCCACTGCTGCCGTACGTCCTCGATCAGGTCGAAGTCGAGGTCGCGCACGACGAGTTCCTCGTCCTTGTCGCCGGCGGTCTCTCCCACGAACTGTCCCCGTGGATCGACGAAGTAAGACGTGCCGTAGAAGTCGTCGTCCCCGTACTCCTCGCGGCCGACCCGGTTGATGGCGGCCACGAAGTACTCGTTCGCGACGGCCGCCGCGGGCTGTTCCAGCTGCCAGAGGTGGGCGGAGAGGCCGCGTGAGGTGGCCGACGGGTTGTAGACCAACTGGGCGCCGTTCAGCCCGAGTTGGCGCCAGCCTTCGGGGAAGTGGCGGTCGTAGCAGATGTATACGCCGACCTTTCCGACGGCTGTGTCGAAGACGGGCCAGCCGAGGTTGCCGGGCTTGAAGTAGTACTTCTCCCAGAACCCCTTGACCTGCGGGATGTGATGTTTCCGATATTTGCCGAGGTAGCTGCCGTCGGCGTCGATGACGGCGGCGGTGTTGTAGTAGAAACCGCTCTGCTCGACCTCGAAGACGGGGACGACGATCACCATGCCGGTCTCGCGCGCCAGCTCCCGCATCCGGTTCACCGTCGGCCCGTCCGGCACCGGCTCGGCCCAGCGGTAGTGCTCGGGCTCCTGGACCTGGCAGAAGTACGGCGCGTTGAAGACCTCCTGGAAACCGATGATCTTGGCGCCCCGTCTGGCCGCCTCCCTGGCGTGCTCCTCGTGTTTCGCCACCATGGACGCGGTGTCACCGGTCCAGGTGGCCTGGACCAGTGCGGCACGTACGACATTGGCCATGAGCTGCTCCTTCGACGGGACGTCAGAGCCTTCTACGCCCGTAGAAAGCGGGCCGTAGAGGCACGAACGTAAGCCTCCGGGACGCCCTTGCCAAGACCGGCGCCGTTAACCCGCCGAGTCGATCGCGTTTCACACTCCGGTGGGGCGAAGGGGGGCATATGGCGTAGCCCCTCCCTCAGCCCCCTCCCTCAGCCCCCGAACCCCGCCACCCGCAGCGCGTGGACGAGGTCCCAGTGGCGTTCGTCGGAGACGCCCTGCGCGGCGCGCAGCAGCAGGGGGACGAGGGTCTGCGGGTCCGGGGCGGCGCTGCGGGCGGCCTCCTCGGGGGTGCGTACCCGGACGTACGCGTCGAGCAGCGCCTGTGCCTCGCGCCGCCGCCCGGCCCCGACCAGGTCCCGTACGGCCTCCCCGATCTCCCCTGCGGGCCGGGCGACGCCCTGGCGCAGGATCTGCTCGCCGTCGGCGGCGCGGCCCGCGCCGGTCAGGGCGTCGGCGGCGGCGACGAGCCGGTCGGCGGGGAGCGAGGCGGTCTCCCAGAGCAGGGTCGTCCAGTCGGCGCCGAGCCCGGCCCGCCGCAGCCCGTCGGCGAGCAGCGGGATGCGCGCGGCGGGCCAGCCGGCCAGCTCGACGAGGAGCGCGTGCGCCTCCCCGCTGCGCCCCCCGGCGCGCAGCGCGACCAGCCGCCGCACCGCCTCGGCCGTCTCCGGCACAGCCCCCGCGTCCGCCGCCCGCTCGGGCACGGCCGCGGCCTCCCGCGCCGCCGCCTTGCGCCCCCCGGCCCCGCCGAACCGCGCCCCCCGCCCCCCGGCCGGCGCCTCGGGCAGCGGAGCCGTCTCGGGTACGGCGACGGCGGCGGCGTCCTCCTCCTCGGCGGCTCCGGCGAACCGGGCACCGCCCCGGCGTTTCTTGCGCTGCTTGGGGAGTTGGGGTTCCGGCTCGGGCTCGGGCGGCGCCGGCCCGCTCGCGGGCTCCGGCGCGGACCGCTCCAACTCGTCGATGCGGCGCCGGAGTTCGGCGCACCGGGCGGTGGCGCGCTCGTGGTCGTCGCGGGCCCAGGCGAGGTCGAGGCGGAGCGCCTCGGCCTCCTCGGCGCCGCTCGCGGCGGTGAGCGCGCGGCCCAACTCGGCCTGCCGGTCGGCCGCGTAGCGCTGTTCGCGGAGCATGACGTCGAGCCGGTCGGCGAGGGCGTCGCGGCCACCGGGGCGGGCGTCGTGGGCGCGCAGGGCGGCGGTGTGCAGCGGGCGGGCCCGCTCGGCCTCGCGCCGGGCGGCGGCCGGGCCGTATGCGGTCGCCACGTCGTGCAGCAGCGCCTCCAGCACGTCCCAGGGCGGCAGTTCGCTGCCGTCGAGGCAGGCGCGCAGCCCGTCGGGGTCGCGCTGCCAGAACACGCCGCACCAGCCGGCGCCCTGGTCCAAGCGCCCCATGAGGGCGTCCAGGTAGGCCACGAACTCCCGCACCCGCTCCGGGAGCTGATCCACAGTCATCGCCCAACTCCCGCCGGCCGCAACACTCCGGCGGCTCAGCAAACACCAGCCGTGTTACGGACCGGCTACGAAGAGTTTGCGAAGGGGACGCGAAGAGCGCGGGGCGGGCCGTACGCGAGGGAAGCGCACAGGGGCCGCACAGCTTCCTACAGGGCGACCCCCGCGAGCGCGCACCGCGCGGCCAGCTCGTCCATGGACAGGCCGAGCGCGCCGGCCAGCGCGGCGACGGTGAAGAACGCCGGGGTCGGCGCCCGGCCGGTCTCGATCTTGCGGAGCGTCTCGGCGGAGACGCCGGCGCTCGCCGCGACGTCGGTCATGCTCCGCCCGCCGCGGGCCTCGCGCAGCAGTCTGCCGAGCCGCTCGCCGCGCTCGCGCTCTTCGGGGGTCAAGGGGGTGCGCACCATGCCGCCCATTCTAATACCGGTATAGTAATTGGCATGGTGGAACTGAAGACGGACGCGTCGATCGACAAGATGTACACGGCGGGCCAGGTGGTCGCCCGCGCCCTGACGGCCGTGCGGGACGCCGCCGACGTGGGCGTCTCCCTGCTGGAGCTGGACGAGGTGGCGCGCGGGGTGCTGCGCGCGGCGGGCGCGGGCTCACCGTTCCTCGGCTACCGCCCCTCCTTCGCGCCGACCCCGTTCCCCGCGGTGATCTGCGCGTCCGTGAACGACGCGATCGTGCACGGCATCCCGACCGGCTACCGGCTGCGCGACGGCGACCTGCTCTCCGTCGACTGCGGGGCCCAACTGGGCGGCTGGGCGGGCGACTCGGCGCTCAGCTTCACCGTCGGCACCCCACGCCCGGCCGACACCCGGCTGATCGGGACGGCGGAACGTGCCCTGGCCGCCGGCATCGCGGCGGCGACCGCAGGCAACCGCGTCGGCGACATCGCGCACGCGATCGGCCGGGTCTGCCGCGAGGCCGGCTACGGCATCCCCGAGGGCTTCGGCGGCCACGGCATCGGCCGCCGGATGCACGAGGACCCGCCGGTCCCCAACGAGGGCCGCCCGCACCGCGGTCTGCTGCTGCGCCCCGGCATGGTCCTCGCCATCGAGCCCATGCTGATCGCGAGCGGCGAGGACGGCTACCACGAGGCCCCCGACGGCTGGACCCTGCGCACGAACGACGGCTCCCGCGCGGCCCACGCCGAACACACGGTGGCGATCACCGCGGCGGGGCCGCGCGTCCTGACGGAGCGAAGTGCGGTGCGGGCGGCCTGAGTTGGACTAGCGAAGTGCGGTACGAGCGGCCTGAGTCGGACTAAGGCGCCGGGTTCACCACCTGCGCCGAACCGCCGCCCCTGCGGACGGTCTCGGCGGCGGCGAGCCACTTGCCGCCCGGCAGCCGCTGCACGCCGGTCGCGGCGCCGATCTCGGGGTTCAGGGTGAACTTGTGCCCGATCGCTTCGAGTTGACCCTTCAGCGCGCTGTTGTACAGGCCCGGTTCGAGTTCGGTGGTGGCCTGGTTGCGCTGGCTGGCGCGTGGCGCGGCGATCGCGTCGACGAGCGGCAGCCCGCGGTCGAGGAACTCGGTCAGGACCTGGAGCACGGTGGTGATGATGGTCGCGCCGCCAGGTGAACCGAGCGCCACCACCGGCTTGTTGGCCTTGTCGAGCACGATCGTCGGCGAGATCGACGAGCGGGGCCGCTTGCCGGGACCGGGCAGGTTCGGGTCGTGGACGGCCGGGCTGGCCGGGGCGAAGGAGAAGTCCGTCAGCTCGTTGTTGAGGATGAAGCCGCGGCCGGGGACGGTGATGGCGCTGCCGCCGGTCTGCTCGATGGTGAGCGTGTAGGCCACGACGTTGCCCCACTTGTCGGCGACCGTGAGGTGCGTGGTGCTGTCGCCCTCGTAGGTGGTCGGCGCGGCCGTGCCGGAGGCGTCGCAGGCCGCCGGGTGGCGCGGGTCGCCGGGCGGGACGGGGCTGGTGAGGACGGCGTCGTCCTTGATGAGGCAGGCCCGCGAGTCCGCGTACTTCTGAGAAAGCAACTGCTTGGTGGGGACGTCCTCGAAGGCCGGGTCGCCGACCCAGCGGCCCCGGTCGGCGAACGCGATCCGGCTGGCCTCGATGTAGCGGTGCAGGTACTGCACCTCGCCGGCCTTCGAAAGGTCCGTGTTCTCAAGGATGTTGAGGGCTTCGCCGACGGTGGTGCCGCCGGAGGAGGAGGGCGCGATGGAGTAGACGTTCAGCCCTCGGTACGTCGTCCTCGTGGGCGCCTGGAGCTTGGCGCCGTAGGCCTTGAGGTCGGCGGCGGAGAGCTTTCCGGGACGGGCGTTCCAGCCCGAACTCGGGTCCACGGGCGGGTGGTTGACCGTCCGGACGATGTCCTTGCCGAGGTCGCCCTGATAGATCGCGCCGACGCCCTTGCGGGCCAGTTCCTGGTAAGTGCGGGCCAGATCGGGGTTCTTGAAGGTCGAGCCGACCACCGGGAGCTGTCCGCCGGGCAGGAACAGCTTGGCCGTGGCCGGGAAGTAGCGGAAGCGGGTCTCGTTGGCGGCCGTCTGGGAGCGGAAGGTGTCGTCGACGGTGAACCCGTCGCGGGCCAGCCGCTCGGCCGGCTTGAGCACCGAACTCAGGCGCTGCGAGCCCCAGTTGGACAGGGCGGTGGCCCAGGTGGCGGGGGTGCCCGGGGTGCCGACGCTGAGGCCGCTGCTGACGGCGTCGGCGAAGGCGAGCGGCTTGCCGTTCTCCAGGAAGAGCCCCGAGTCGGCGCTGAGCGGCGCGGTCTCGCGGCCGTCGATCGTGTGCACCGTACGGGACTTGGCGTCGTAGTAGACGAAGTAGCCGCCCCCGCCGACGCCCGCCGAGTAGGGCTCGGTGACGCCGAGCGCGGCGGCGGTGGCGACGGCCGCGTCGACCGCGTTGCCGCCCTTCCTCAGCACCTCGATGCCGGCGGCCGAGGCGTCGGCGTCGACGCTGGAGACGGCGCCGCCGTAGCCCACGGCGACCGGGGATTTGTGAACTTCCGTTCTCTGTGCGGCGGGTGGCGCCGCGGCCCCCACCGAGACCACAGTGGCGGAAACCGCCAGCACCGACAGTTTCCGCGCGACAGGGCGACGCAACCGCATCCGCAAGTACCTCCAGATCAGGACCGTCCGCGACTGTAACCACATTGCCCCCGCGCCGACAGGGGCATTCAGGGCACCGTCATACGACCGCCACATCTCGAACATGGGTACGCCCGCGCCCGGTCCGGCCGCTAGCATGCGCGCCCATGAACGACGACGTGCGCAACATCGTCCTGGGCGTGGTGGCCGCCGGGATCAGCGCGGCCCTGGGGTGGCTCGCGCGGACGTATCTGTGGAGGCGCCGGCTGCGGCGCAAGCAGGCGTTCTTCGGGCTGCCGGAGAACTCCGAGTCACTGCTCGTCGTCAACCGCGACCCGGCGGCGGCCGAGCCCGCGGTGCACCGCTTCGACGTGTTCGCGCTGCTCGAACTGGCCGCGCTGATCAAGGAATGCGGGGCGAACGTCCAGGTGGTCACGCAGGACGCCGTGCAGCAGGGGTTCGGCGAGCGCACCGAGTTCTGCGTCGGAGGGCCGGGGTCAAATCGGCGGATGCTGGCCCATATGTCGGCGCTGCTGCCGGGGTTCCGGGTGAACGTCGACCCCGAACCCGGCCCGGACCGGGGGGCGTTCCAGATCGGCGCCGAGCGCTACCGCCTCGACCCGGGCATCACCGAGTACGTCCTGCTGGCCCGGCTCACGACCGGTGAACGGCACGGCACCCGGCCGGTGTTCCTCTTCTGCGGCCAGCGCGCGATCGACAACCAGGCCGCCACCCGCTACCTCGCCCGCCACCACGAACGCCTGGCCCGCAAACACGGCGAGGGCTCCTTCGCCCTGCTGCTGAAGGTGGTCAACTCCCATGCGTACGGCCCTGATGTGGTCGAACTCGTCGCCGACGTGACCCGCGCGGCGCGTACCCCGCTCGCCGACCCGGACCCCGCGAGCGCGCCCCGCACAACACCTCGGGCGCAGTGAACCGCCGTGTCTCTCAAGTGAGTTGTCCTGAAGTTCTCAGGTGAGTTGTCCTGGCACCGGCCAAGACGAGCGGCGCCCCTGCCGCGTCTGGCACGACAAGGGCCCGCTCGCTCTCGGCAAGCCGGTCGGCGATGCGCCGCACACCCGCTCGACCCGCTCCGCATCGAGCACAACCCGCCCGGCGCGCGGCTGACCTTCTCCTCGCCGGCAGGGACGGCCGTCGTACGCGGGTCGCACGGGTGGCCCTGCCAGGGCGAGCAGTGATCTCCGGCCACGCGGCCGGCCGGGTATGGCTCTGGTGCACTGCTGCCCCCTAAGGCCCAGGAGCCCTGGGGGCGAACCATCCATCGTAGTCGAGACCGATCATGGCTCGGTCGCCCCCCACCTGTGCCCGGCGGGCCCGGCTCTCGTGGGCCGGGTCGGCCCGCCGTGGGTGTCGACGTCTCGCGGTCCGGTCAACGGATGGACGGCCATACGCAGCCCTGCTCCTCAGCTGTGTCGTGGTTGCCGCAAACTATCCACACCGGGAGGGAGTTAAGGCGCGACACGCACTTTTCGGGCATAAGCCGTATTTAACCTCCCGTACGGGTCGCCCCCCGAGCGCCCCTGACCCCCTCGGACCCCTCCGCGACCTCCCCGTACAGCTGCGACAGCTCCGGCACACCGCTGACCGCCCACTCCCGCCCCGCCGCCACCACGTCGAACTCCCGCCCGGAGGCGAGCCGTACGACGGGCCCGCCGCCCCCGTGCAGCGCCCAGACGGCGTCGGGGAGGGTGCGGACGATGACCGTGCCGAGGTAGAGCCCGGCGTCGTTGCCGAGCCAGGGCAGCGTCTCCTCGTCGTCGCGCCAGCGCGGCAGCAGCTGGTCCAGCGCCTCCAGCGAGGCCGGGGTGTCGTCGAGCCCGACCCCCGCCTCCCGGGCCTGGGAGCGCAGCAGTTCGCACTCGGAGAGCAGCGCCGCCACCCCCTCGGGGTCGGCGTCGCGCACGGCCCCTTCCGTGTTCTTGCGCCTGTTGCCCAGAAACGGGATGTTCATACGCCCAGCGTGACATTCGCACCGGTGTGCGCACCACAGGCGCGCAGGGGGCGGTCACCTAGGGGGAGGAGGTCGGGGGCCGAGGGGGCTGGGGGGGGCTGGGGGCTACACCTCCAGGTCGACGACGACCGGGGCGTGGTCGGAGGCGCCCTTGCCCTTGCGCTCCTCGCGGTCGACGTAGGCGTCCTTGACGGCCTGCGCGAAGGGCTCGTTGCCGTAGACCAGGTCGATGCGCATGCCCCGGTTCTTGGGGAAGGCGAGCTGGCGGTAGTCCCAGTAGGTGTACGGGTGGTCGTACTTCAGGGGGCGGGGGACGACGTCGGTGAGGCCCGTCTCGCGCAGGGCCGCGAGGGCGGCGCGCTCGGCGGGCGTCACGTGCGTGAGGCCCTCGAAGACGGCCGTGTCGTAGACGTCGTCGTCCGTAGGGGCCACGTTGTAGTCGCCCAGGACGGCGAAGGGGCGCGCACCCGAGGCGTCGCCCGCGACGGCCGCCTTGAGGGCCTCGAACCACTGGAGCTTGTACGCGTAGTGCGCGTGGTCGACCTCGCGGCCGTTGGGCACGTACACCGACCACACGCGCACGGGACCGCAGGTCGCCGACACCGCGCGGGGCTCCTCGGCGCCGTCGTACTCGGGCCCGCCGGGCAGGCCCTTGACGACGTCCTCCAAGCCGACGCGGGAGAGCACCGCCACGCCGTTCCACCGGCCCGTGGCGTTCACCGCCGCCTCGTAACCGGCCTCGCGCAGGGCCTCGAACGGGAACTGGTCCTCGGCCAGCTTGGCCTCCTGGAGACACAGCACGTCCGTGCCGCTGCTCTCCAACCAGGCCAGGAGCCTCGGCAGGCGGGCGGTGATCGAGTTCACGTTCCAGGTCGCGATGCGCATGCCTCACAACCTACCGGGCCCCACTGACAGTCACAGCGAGGTGCTCTCCCCGGACGCCAGCCGCTCGTGCGGGGCACCGCCCAGCGCGCCGATCTGGTTGTCGTAGACGGGCCGGGCGAGGTCCGTCAGGAGGGCGTCGTGGATGTCGTACGCGCGCGCGGGCTTCACCTCGCGGACGTAGTCGATCACTTCGGAGATCTTGCTCCAGGGGGCCATCACCGGCAGCAGGAGGGTGTCCACCGCGTGGTCGGGGACGGTGAGGGCGTCCCCGGGGTGGAAGACCTGCCCGCCGTCGATCAGGTAGCCGACGTTGGTGATGCGGGGGAGGTCGGGGTGGATGACGGCGTGCAGTTCGCCGTGGACCTGGACGTCGAACCCGGCGGCGGTGAACGTGTCGCCCAGGCCGACGGTGTGCACGCGCCCGGGGAAGGCCGCGGTGAGCTGTTCGGCGACCGCGCGGAGCGTCCAGATCTCCGCCTGGGGGTTCGCCTCCAGGGCGGTCCTCAGATGGGCCTCGCTGAAGTGGTCCGGGTGCTCGTGCGTGACCAGGATCGCGTCGGCGCCGTCCACCGCGTCCGGCTCGGTGAAGACACCCGGGTCCAGGACGAGGGTCCGGCCGTCCTTCTCCAGGCGGACGCAGGCGTGCGACTTCTTGGTGAGCTTCGTCATGGGTCCATCCTGCCTCTCCGGGGCGGAGGGGACGTTTCCGGTCCGGCATCGGGGGCGCACCCGTACGGGCTCTAGCCCTTGTGGGGGATGCGGGTGGGGGCGGGGTGGCGGCGCTGTTGCGGCCGGAGCCCTTAGGGGCCCTACGGGAAAGCCCTTACTGGCTCTTTTCCGGACGATCCCGATGTTCCGTATTCAAATGAACGCGGACGCCTAGGGTCGGCGCCTCAGCACCGATCCAACGGGAGAACGACATGTCGAAGCTGTCGAAACTGCGGACCATGACCGCCTGTCTGTCGATGGCGGCGGGGCTCGCCCTCACCGCCCTGGCCCCGCCCGCCGCCGCGGCACCCCGAGCGACCGGCTACGACCGGTGCGGGAGCCGCAACTTCTGCCTGTTCCAGAACATCGACGGTGGCGGGCGCGTGATCGGGGTGCGCGGACCGAAGGATTCGCTGGCGCTGGGCTCGCTGGACTTCGACAACATCACGTCGTCGCTGCGCAACAACACGGGCCGGATCTGGGCGGTCTACACCAACGTCGACTTCAAGGGCCGCTGCCTACAGATCGCCGGGAACTTCACAGGCAACGTCACGCAGTACAGCATGAACGACCAGATCAGCTCCGTAGAGCCGGGCAAATGCCGCCCCCGGCACCGCTAGGGGCAAGCCCTGCCCTGATCCCTGCCCTTAAGGGCGAACCCCACCCCTAAGGGCAGGGTCCCCGACTCCGGCCCCGGCCCTCACTCCTGGGGAGTCGTCTCCTCCCGTATCACCTGCTGGGCGACGCGGAAGGCGCTGTTGGCGGCGGGCACCCCGCAGTAGACGGCGGCGTGGAGGAGGACCTCCTTGATCTCGTCCGGGGTGAGGCCGTTGCGCAGGGCCGCGCGCGTGTGGAAGGCGAGTTCTTCGAGGTGGCCGCCCGCGACCAGGGCGGTGAGGGTGACGCAACTGCGCGCGCGCCGGTCGAGCCCGGGCCGGTCCCAGACCTCGCCCCAGGCGTAGCGCGTGATGAACTCCTGGAAGTCACCGGAGAATTCGTCGGCCTGGGACAGCGCGCGGTCGACGTGCGCGTCCCCCAGCACCTCGCGGCGGACCTTCAGCCCCGCGTCGTACGGGTCGGGCCGGCCCATCACCTGGTCGGGGGCCACGGGCGCGGCCGTGGCGATCTCGGCGATCGGCGCGGCCTGCTGCGGGAGCACCACGGGGATACCCGGGACGGCGGTCTGGCCGGTGTCGTAACCGGGCTGCCAGGCCGTCGAGAAGTGCCGCACCAGGAGGTCGGTGACGGCGGCGGGCTGCTCGACCGGCACCAGGTGCGAGGCGCCGGGTACGACGGCCAGGCGGGCGTCCGGGATGCCCGCGACCAGGGTGCGTGCCTCGGCGGGCCCGGTGACCTGGTCGTCGGAGCCGACGAGGACCAGCGTGGGCACGCCGACCATGCCGAGCTCGGGCCGGACGTCGAAGGCCGCCAGAGCCTCGCAGGCGGCGATGTAACAGCCTGGATCGGTCGTCCTGACCATCTGGACCGCCCAGTCGGTGATCGCGGGCTGAGCGGCGGCGAAACCGGCCGTGAACCAGCGGTCGGGCGAGGTGCGGGCGATCGGGTCGAGGCCGTTGGTGCGGACGATCACGCCGCGCTGGCGGAACTCGTCGGCGGTGCCGAACCGCGGCGAGGAGGCGATCAGCGCGAGGGACGCGAGCCGCTCCGGGTGGCGCAGCGCCAGTTCCATGCCGATCGCGCCGGCCAGCGCGCAGCCCGCGAAGCCGAAGCGGGTGACGCCGAGCGCGTCCAGGGTGGCCAGCAGCCGGCCGGTCAGGTCCGCGACCGACCCGGCCGGGTAGGCGGGCGCGCCGCCGTGCCCCGGCAGGTCGAAGCGGAACACCCGCCACTGCTTGGTGAGTTCGGGGATCTGCCGATCCCACATGTGCCAGGTGGTGCCGAGCGAGGGCCCCAGGATGAGCACCGGAGCGTCCTCGGGGCCGTCGAAGCGGTACTGCATGGTCGGGGTCGGCGTCATCGGGCCGGCCGACGTGGCGGTCGCGTTCGCGGGCCCGGCCGGGAGCGCGGCCTGCGGGATCGGCCCGGCGGGGAGGGCGGTCACGGGGGTGGGGGTCTTCGTCTCACTCACCGCTCCACGCTAACCGCCCCACGCGCCTCCCGGCCCACGGCCCCCTCCAACTCCTCGCGCTCCCCCGCCGTATCACCCCAACACGTACGGGGAACCCCTACAGGGTCTTCACCGGACATACGGCGATGTGGGGGGTGGGGGTGGGTGGGGCGGCGTAGGGGGGTGTAGTACTCGCCGGGAATGGGGGGAGCCCCTTACCGGAGCTGGGGAACGTCCCTAAGGGAGGTTGCCTTAAGGGACGCTCCCCCCTAAGAGAGGTTGCCCCTAAGGGAGGTTGCCCCTAAGGGACGTTGTCCGACCCCGGGTTCTCCGTCCCCCGTCGGGATCAGTGGTCGTACGCCTGGGTCGTCGCGGCCAGGGCGTCCACCGGGTCGTAGGACGGGGTGCCCCGGGGCCACCAGTCGTCGGCGCCCGGGTCGGACTCGTAGGCGTACCAGAGGTTGTCCTGGCCGTAGCGCAGCTGGAGGTGGCCTTGGGGGTGGGTGAGGTGGTTGCGCCAGGGGCGGAAGGCGGGGTGGCCGGTGGCCAGGAGGAGCGGGCGGGCGCGGTCGAAGCGGCCGGCCGGCGGGTCCCAGGGCTCCTCCAGGGCGGCGAGGCCCTCACGTCCGCCCTGCCGCCAGGCGGCCACCGCGCGCGCGAGGTCGCCGGAGGTGCTGCCGGTCGCGGCGGCGAGGGAGGCGTACAGCGCGCGGGTCGCGGCGGTGAGGCCGGAGCCCGGGCGGGCGGCGGCGAGCCGTACGGCGTCCTGCCACAGCGTGAGAGCGCCGATCTCGTCCTCCCCGGTGACGAGCAACGCGTGCGCGCGGGCTGCGGCGTCGGTGGCGAGCTGGTCCAGCGCGAAGGCGTCCGGGCCGCCGGGGACGGCCGGGTAGGCCGGGGGCTGCTCGGGATGGCGCGGGGCCTGTGCGGGCGGGGGCAGCGGCTGGAGGCGGCGTTGCGCGCGGAGCACGTCGACGGCCCGTACGCCCGGCAGCGCGGCCGGGTCGCGGTCCTGGGCGGTGCGGGCCGCGTGCGCGGCGCTGCGGCGGGCCAGCGTGTCCAGGAGGCCGCGTTCGCCCCGGCCGCGCAGCAGGAGCAGCACGAAGGGGTCGGCGTCGAGGAGGCGCGCGGTCTGGTAGCAGAGGGCCGCCGCGTGCTTGCAGGGCCGGCCGTGGTCCGGGCAGCTGCACTGCGGCTCCAGCTCACCGGCGGCCGGCAGCAGCGGCACCCCGCACTCCGCCAGCGTGCGCGGCATCTCCTTGTCGAGCAGCGCGGCGAGCTGCCCCGGCCGTTCGACGGCCGCCGCGAGGAACGTCTCCCAGTCCCCGTCGCCCCACGTCCGCAGCCGCACCTGCACGCGGTACGGGCGCGGCCGGCTCCCCTGCACGTACGCCAGCACGGACCCCGGGGTCACCGTGATCGCGTCGACATGACCGGCCTCCGCGTACCCGCGCCCACGCGCCAGCCGCTTGCCGTCCAGCGCCCCGCCCTCCAGAGCCTCCACCCAGGCCCGCCCCCACCAAGTCCCCCCGAACGGGGCTTCCTTGACGGGGAACGCGGGGAAGGTACGCCGGAGGTCACCGTCCCGGGAGGGGGAGGCCATGGAGCGGGGGGTGTAGGCAGGGGGGTGGTTGGGGGCGCCGGTTGGGGGTGCGTCTTGTGCGGGGAGGGGGCTTTGGGTCGCCGGAGTGCTGGAGGGACGGCCGTCCTGCGGGTGGGGGTTGCTTGTGGGCGGCTCGACGGCTGCGGGGAGCGGGCTCTGGCCGAGGGGGGCCACTTGGGCGTCAGAGGAACGGCCTTGCCGCGCGGGGAGGTTGCCGGCGGGCTGCTCGGCGTCACTGAGGAAGGCGTTTCGGGCGGGTGGAGTTGCCAGGGGGCCGAGGGAACGGCCCTCCCGCGCGGGGAAGTTGTCAGCAGGCTGCTCAGCGTCCCCAAGGAAAGCGGTTCGGGCGGACGGAGTTGCCAGACGTTCAAGGGAACGGCCTTCCCCCGCAGGGAGGTTGTCGACCTGCTGCTGGGTGTCGCCGAGGAAGGTGTTTCGAGCAGGCGGAGTCGCCAGGGGGCCGAGGGAACGGCCCTCCCGCGCGGGGAAGTTGTCAGCGGACGGCTCGCTGTCCTCTCGGGGTGCCTTCCTGGTGGGCGGGGTCGCCGGGGTGGGCCACATCTCTTGCGGTGCGGCGGAGTTGTCGGCGGATCCCTCTTCTTGGGCATTCGCGACGCTCCCCGCGCGGGCGGGCAGCGTGGACAGGTTGGGCCGGGTGTCTCGCGGCGAACCGGAGTCGGCGGCGTCCGAACGACCTTCCCCCGTACCGGAGTTGTCTACGACCGGCCCGCGCGGAGCCTCCTCCGGCCAGTCGGCGGGCAGCCCGGAACGCACCTCTTCGGCAACGCCCTCCTCGTTCCCCAGGCGCACTCCCTCGGGCTCCTCCTCCGGAGGCATCCGGAAAGCGCCGGCGAGCCATGTCTTCAGGTCCCGTACCCGTTCCCCGGCCACGCCCTCGACCGCCGCCGGTGCCGGTGCCGGTGCCCTGCGAGCCCTCCCCCGCGTGCCGCGCGCCGCCTTCGCCTCGGCCTCCTTGCGCGCTTCGGCGCGGGCCGCACGCAGGGCCTCGCGGGCGCGGTCGGCGGGGCGGGGGGAGGGGTGGGGGGCGTCATCGGAGGCCCCGGAGGTGGCTGTTGCCTCAGAGGCAGCGGTCAGCTCAGGCGCACCCTTGGGCTCAGAGGTGACCGTCGGCCCGGGTACAGCCGTCTCACCAGAGGCAACCGTCGGCCAGGACACAGGCGTTACCTCAGGGGTGGCCGCCAGCCCGGACGCGGCCGTCGCCTCAAGGGTGGCCGTCAGCCCGGGGTTAGCCGTCGTCCCAAGGGGGGCTGTCGGCTCAGGGGTGACTGTCGGCCCAGGGTTAGCCGTTGGCTCAGGGTTAGCCGTTAGCTCCGAGGCGGCCGTCGCCCCTGATCCAACCGTCGCCCTAGGGACAGCCGTCAACTCGGACACAGCCGTCGCCCTAGGGATGGCCGTCGGCCCAGACGCGGCCGTCAGCCCAGGATTAGCCGTCGGCCCGAGGGTGGCTGTCGGCCCAGGATCAGCCGTTGACTCCGAGGCAGCCGTCAACCCTGATCCAGCCTCTGCCCCAGAGACAGCCGTCAACTCGGACACAGCCCCCTGCCCGGACCCGAGCCCCGATCCAGAGACAGGCCCGCCGCCCGTACGAGCACCCTCGCCCCCAGAGCCGCCGTCACCACCCACAGACGCGCCTCCGGAGCCGCTTCCGGACTCGCCCCCGGCACGGCCCTCCCCCTGGGCCGGGTCCCCCATGCCCCGCCGACGCCCACCAGAAGCCTCCCCGGCCACCCCGCGTACCTCACCCCGGCCGGCGAGGACGCCTGGCGCGCAGGCCCCCTCGACCCCGAAGACCTCACCCACCTCCGCGCCATCGCCGCCGCCCTGCCCTACGAAGGCCACGCCGTCCCGCTCCCCGGACCCGGACCACTGCGCCTGCCCGACCCCCCGCCGGGCGGCCAGCGCCTGCCGCAGAGCCGCACGAGCGGCATCACCGGGCCGCGCAGGCCGACTCACCCCACCCTCGTCCGCGCAGACCGTCTCCCGAGCCTCCCCGTCCCCGGCACCCGCCTCACACTCCGCACCCGACTCCCAACCCCCCACACACTCCCCCTCTGCACCCGCCTCCCGGCCCTCCGCCCACGCCACACCGGCACCGGTGCCCGCACCCGCACCGGACGCCTGACCCCCTCCCGCAGCCCTCCCGCCCTTCACCCGCAACGCCTCCCGCAGAGCCTCCCGCGCGGCCTGCGCGGAACCCCCCTCCGCGCGGCCCTCCGCAGCACGCCCCTCCACGCACCCCTCCCCGCACGTCTCCTCCCCCATCACGCCTCCCTCCGCAGCGACACAAGGTCCGACAGCTCGCGGTCGGTGAGTTCCGTCAGGGACGCCTCACCGGCGCCGAGGATCGCGTCGGCCAGGGCGCGCTTGCCGGCGAGCATGTCGCTGATGCGGTCCTCGACGGTGCCCTCGGTGATGAGGCGGTGGACCTGGACGGGCTGGGTCTGGCCGATGCGGTAGGCGCGGTCGGTGGCCTGCTCCTCGACGGCCGGGTTCCACCAGCGGTCGACGTGGATGACGTGCCCCGCGCGGGTGAGGTTCAGACCGGTGCCGGCCGCCTTGAGGGAGAGGACGAGGACGGGGACCGTACCCGCCTGGAAGCGGTCGACCATGCGCTCGCGCTCGGGGACGGGTGTGCCGCCGTGCAGGAGGTCGACGGGGACCGCGCGGGCGGTGAGATGGGCGGTGATCAGGCGGGCCATGCCGACGTACTGGGTGAAGACGAGGGCGGAACCGTCCTCGGCTAGGACGGTGTCCAACAGCTCGTCCAGGAGGGAGAGTTTCCCGGAACGGCCGGTGAGACGGTCAGGGCCGGCGGCCTCCCCCTTGGGGACCGAGGAAACAGGCTCCCCCTTAAGGACAGCCTCCTCCTTGAGGTAGAGGGCGGGGTGATCACAGATCTGCTTGAGGGCCCCGAGCAGCTTGAGGACGAGACCGCGCCGCGCGATCCCGTCGGAGGTCTCGATGGCGAGCATCGACTCACGTACGACGGCCTCGTACAGAGCTGCCTGTTCGCGGGTGAGCGGGACGGGGTGGTCGGTCTCGGTCTTGGGCGGGAGTTCGGGGACGATCCCGGGGTCGGACTTCTTGCGGCGCAGCAGGAAGGGCCGTACGAGGCGGGCGAGGCGTTCGGCGGCCTCGGGGTCCTCGCCGTTCTCCACCGCGCGCGCGTGGCGGGCGCGGAAGGCCTTGAGGGGGCCGAGGAGTCCGGGGGTGGTCCAGTCGAGGAGGGCCCACAGTTCGGAGAGGTTGTTCTCGACGGGGGTGCCGGTGAGCGCCACGCGCGCGGGCGCGGGGATGGTGCGCAGGGCTTTGGCGGTGGCGGAGTAGGGGTTCTTGACGTGCTGCGCCTCGTCGGCGACGACCATGCCCCAGGGGCGTTCGGTGAGGGTGTGCACGGCGGAGCGGAGGGTGCCGTAGGTGGTGAGGACGAAGCCGTCGGTGAGGCCGTCCAGGGTGCGTTCGGGGCCGTGGAAGCGGCGGACGGGGACGCCGGGGGCGAACTTGGTGATCTCGCGCTGCCAGTTGCCGAGGAGGGAGGCGGGGCAGACCACGAGGGTGGGTTCGGGGCGGGCGCGGCGCAGGTGCAGGGCGATGAGGGTGACGGTCTTGCCGAGGCCCATGTCGTCGGCGAGGCAGCCGCCGAGGCCCAGGGAGGTCATCATCTCCAGCCAGGCGAGGCCGCGCAGCTGGTAGTCGCGCAGGGTGGCGCGCAGTCCTGGCGGGGGTTCGGCGGGCCGCAGTCCGGCCGTGAGGCGGTCGCGCAGGGTCGCGAGGGCGCCCATGGGGACGGCCTCGACGCTCTCGCCGTCGACCTCGGCGGCGCCGGTGAGGGCGGCGGACAGCGCGTCGACCGGGTCGAGCAGGCCGAGTTCGCGCTTGCGGGCCTTGCGGACCAGTTCGGGGTCGACGAGGACCCATTGGTCGCGCAGGCGTACGACGGGGCGGTGGGCCTCGGCGAGGGCGTCCATCTCGGCCTCGGTGAGCGGGTCGCCGCCGAGGGCCAGCTGCCAGCGGAAGGTGAGGAGTTCGTCGCCCTCGAAGAAGCCGGTGCCGTCGGTGGCGGAGCCGGGGGCGGGGCGGACGACGGCGGTGGCGGTGAGGTCCTGGGCGAGGTCGCGGGGCCAGTGGACGGCGACCCCGGCGGCGGCGAGCCGGGTCGCGGCCCGGCCCAGCAGGTCGGCGAGCTCTTCCTCGGTGAGGGCGAGGACGTCGGGCGCGTCCTGGTCGGCGAGGCGGGCCAGCGGGGGCCAGACGCGGGCGGCGCGGCGTACGGCGAGGGCGGCGTCCACGCGCGCGCGGGGTCCGAAGGCGGGGTCGGCGGCGCCCGCCCAGAGGGCTGCCGCGTCGGTGACGAGGGCGGGGTCGGCGAGGCTGTGCACCTGGACGATCGCGGCGCCCGCGCGGTGGGCCTGTTCGGTGTCGTCGAAGAGGTCGTGCGCCGCCAGGTCGAGGCGCAGGGAGATCCGTACGCCCGCGTCGCGTCCGGCGGCGACCTCGGCGGCCCAGTCGCGGGCGCCGGGCAGCCGTTGCGGGGGGCGGGCGGCGAAGGGGCGGCCGACGGTGTGGGGTGCGGCCGGGGTGCGGGGCAGGGTGTCGGCGACGGCGTCCAGGAAGGCCCGCAGCAGGGTCTCGGGGTCGGGCAGGCGCAGTGGTCCGGGTCCGGGGAGCGGGACGGCGTGGCCTTCGTAGGGCAGGGCGGCGGCGATGGCGCGGAGGTGGGTGAGGTCTTCGGGGTCGAGGGGGCCTGCGCGCCAGGCGTCCTCGCCGGCCGGGGTGAGTCCGGGCAGCAGGCGTCCGCGCGCGGTGAGCCGCAGGGCGTGCAGGGCGGCGGCGCCCCAGCAGGCGGTCGCGGGGTGGGCGGCGGGGTCGTGGCGGGCTTGTACGAGCAGGGGCAGCGCGCGGTCGACGGGCAGGGTGATCGCCGGGGTCGGCCGGCGGCGGACGGAGGCCGCGCCGTGGGGTCGTACGACGGTCAGGTCCGTGGGGTCGCCGGCGGCGGGGAGCGGGGCGTCGGTGGGGTCCCAGAAGGCGACGCGGCCCTGGCGGGGCGGGGAGGCGGGGAGGAAGACGGCCGCGAGCCGTGCGGGCACCTGGTCCGTGGTCATGTGCTGCGTTCACCTCCCGCCTGTCGGTCCGTTCCGGTCGTCTCCGACTCTACGGGCGGGGTCTGACAATGGGCCTGTGGCCCGCTGCGGGGCCGGTCCGGGCCGTCCGGGCGGGGAGGGTGCCCGGGGCGTCGTACGGGGCTGTGAGGGCGTCGTACGGGCGTTCAGGGTGCGGTGCGGGAGACGAGGTACACGACGGGTGCGTCGGGGTTCGCGGTGTTGACCATGGCGTCCAGGGTCGGCTGGGGGTTCTTCTGCTCCTTGACGAGGCCGAACCAGACGCCGTGCGCGGCGGAGGGGCCGGTGAAGTCCCAGCCGGTGATCTTCTGGTCGCGGGCGCTGATCGTGACGCGGTCCTTGGTCAGGTCGGCGCGGGTCAGGCCGCTGTCCCTGAGGAACGTGTCGAGTCCGGCCGCGGTGGTGCGGAAGCGGACGTAGAGGCGGCTGGTCCTCCAGTTGTTGGTCTCGTAGGAGGAGACCTTGTACGAGGGGTCCGGGATGTGGACCTGGTAGAGGCGGCGCTGGACGCGGGAGGGCCAGCCCAGGGTGAGGCCGGTCGCGGAGTACTTGGCTTCCTTGTCCTTGCCGCTGTCGCGGCTCTGCGCGGCGGAGATCACCAGGTAGCCGGCGGGGACGCCGATGAGCAGGACGATGATCAGCAGGGTGAGCGCCCGGCGGCGGACCACGTGGCGGCGGTCCTCCGGCGGGCGGGGCGGCTCGTCCGGCGGGGCGGCCTGGCGGGGCAGGGAGGCGGTCATGCGGAGTCCCGCATGCGGCGGGCGGCCTCGGCGGACCGCTCGTAGCGCTCGTAGCGCTCCACGCGGCGGCGCTTGGCGCGGCGGAAGCGGCGGGCGACCAGGCGGGCGAGGTCGGCGGCGCCGACCATGCCGGCCTCGGGGCCGAGCTGCGCGCGCACGATGCGTGCCTCGGGGCGGTAGCCGCGGCCGGTGAGCTGGCGCTTGAAGGCGTCCCGCGCGGGCGCGATGAGCAGGTCGTCGGCGGCCGAGACGCCGCCGCCGATGACGAAGCACGACGGGTCGAGGGCGGCGGCCAGGTTGGCGATGCCGACGCCGAGCCACTGGCCGATGTCCTGGAGGAGCTCGATGCACATCGCGTCGCCCTCGCGCGCGAGTTCGGTGATCATCGGCCCGGTGATGTCGCCGATCTGCCCCTTGACGTGCTCCAGGATGCCGTACGCGACCGGGGAGTCGGCGGCGGCGAGCTCCCTGGCCTCGCGCACCAGGGCGTTGCCGGAGCTGTACTGCTCCCAGCAGCCGCGGTTGCCGCACGGGCAGCGGTGGCCGCCGGGGACGACCTGCATGTGCCCGAACTCGCCGGCGACGCCGTACTTGCCGCGCTTGACCTGGCCGTCCTCCAGGATCGCGCCGCCGATGCCGGTGCCCAGGGTGATCATGACCAGGTGGTCCTCGCCGCGTCCGGCGCCGAAGCGCCACTCCGCCCAGGCGGCGGTGTTGGCGTCGTTGTCGACCAGGACGGGCACCGAGAGGCGGCCGGAGAGGCGGTCGCGCAGGGGTTCGTTGCGCCAGGACAGGTGCGGGGCGAACAGGACGCGGTTGCGGTCGGCGTCGACCCAGCCGGCGGCGCCGATGCCGACGGCGTGCACGTCGTGCCGGTCGGAGAGGTCCAGGACCAGTTCGACGATGGTGTCCTCGACGACCTTGGGGCTCTTGGACTTGTCCGGGGTCTCGGTGCGGACCTTCTCCAGGATGTTGCCGTCGGCGTCGACCACGCCCGCCATCACCTTGGTGCCGCCGATGTCGATGCCGACCGTCGGCACCCGGGGCGCCGTCAGGTGGGAACGACGCTCTCGGGTGCCTGCGGTGCGCAGCACGGTGGCCCGGCGGGAGCCGATGGGGGCGCTGAAGTCGCGGTAGGTGCTCATCGGGCTCGATTCTGCCGCACGCGTCCGCCGGGCGCCGAGCGGGGCGGGAGAGGTCCCGCGCGCGGGGTGGCGGTCCGGTGGTGGCCCCGCGCGCGTACGACTCTAGGCGTCCTCAGCGCCTCTGGAGTTCGTGCCGCAGGTCGTCCAGGTCGCTGCCGCCCGCCATCTGCCGGGTCAGTTCGTCCAGGGTGATCTCGTGGCGTTCGTAGTTGCCGACGCGTTCGCCCCGGCGCAGGAGGACGAATCTGTCGCCCACCAGGTACGCGTGGTGGGGGTTGTGTGTGATGAGGACCACCCCCAGGCCTTCGTCGCGGGCGGCGGCGACGTACTTGAGGACGACGCCGGACTGTTTGACGCCGAGGGCGGCCGTCGGTTCGTCGAGGACGAGGACCTTGGCGCCGAAGTGCACCGCGCGGGCGATGGCGACGCACTGGCGCTCGCCGCCCGACAGTGTGCCGATGGGTTGATCGACGTCACGCAGGTCGATGCCCATGCGCAGGAGTTCCGCGCGGGTGGTGCGGCGCATGTGGTCGACGTCGAGGCGTTTGAAGGGGCCTTTGCCGACGCGGGGTTCGGAGCCGAGGAAGAAGTTGCGCCAGACCGGCATGAGGCCGACGACGGCGAGGTCCTGGTAGACCGTGGCGATGCCGCGGTCCAGGGCGTCGCGCGGGGAGGCGAGGCGGGTTGATTCGCCGTCAATGTTGACGGTGCCGCCGTCATGTTGATGCAGTCCGGCGATGATCTTGATCAACGTTGATTTGCCCGCGCCGTTGTCGCCGAGGACGCAGGTGATCTCCCCGGCGTGGACGGCCAGGGAGACGCCCTCCAGCGCGCGGATGTTGCCGTAGTGCTTGCTGACGTCGGTCAGCTCCACGAGGGCCGTGCGGGTGTCCGTCTCGCTCATGCGCTCGCCTCCGCGCGCTTGCGGACCCAGGTGTTGAGCAGGGTCGCGAGGAGCAGCATCGCCCCGAGGAAGAACTTGAACCAGTCGGGGTTCCACTCGGCGAAGACGATGCCCTTGCTGGTCATGCCGAAGATGAGCGCGCCGACCGCCGAGCCGACGGCGCTGCCGTAGCCGCCGGTGATCAGACAGCCGCCGATGACGGCCGCGATGATGTAGATCAGCTCGTTGCCGACGCCCTCGCCGGACTGGACGACGTCGTACGAGAAGAGCAGGTGCTGGCCGGAGATCCAGGCGCCGAAGGCGACGCCCATGTAGAGGCCGACCTTGGTCCTCGTGACGGGTACGCCCACCGCGCGCGCGGCGTCCTCGTTGCCGCCGACGGCGAAGATCCAGTTGCCCGCGCGGGTGCGCAGCAGGATCCAGGAGGCGAGGGCGACCAGGACGAACCACCACAGGATGGTGACCTTGAAGGCGACGCCGCCGATCGTGAGGGTGGAGGCGAACAGGTCGTGCGCGCTGGGGAAACCCTGCATGTCCGCGATCGTCTTGGTGGAGACCGTGTCGTCGATCAACTTGGTCAAGCCGAGATTCAACCCGGTCAACATGAGAAACGTGCCGAGCGTGACGATGAAGCTCGGCAGTCCTGTACGGGTGAGCACGAAGCCGTTGAAAGCGCCGATCGCCAGGGTCGTCAGCAAGGACACCCCGACGCCGACCCAGACGTTCGCGGTCATCTGGTAGCTGAACATGGACGAGATCAATGCTGACGACGTGACCATGACGCCGGCCGACAGGTCGAACTCGCCGCCGATCATCAGCAGGGCGACGGGGACGGCCATGATGCCGATCGTCGACGACGCGTACAGGACGGTCGACAGGCTCTCCGGGCGCAGGAAGCTGCTCGCGGTCAGCGCGAAGAACAGGAAGACCGCGACGGCGCCGACGACCGAGCCGAGTTCGGGCCGGCCCAGGAGCCTGCGCAGCGCGGAGCGCTCCAGAAGGCGCTCGTCGGCGCTCATCGGGTGCCCCGCTCGGTGTAGTCGAGGAGCCGGGCCGCCTGGTCCTTGGTGACGATCTGGGGGCCGGTCAGAACGGGCTGGCCGCCGCCCAGGACGTCGTCGTTGTACTTGTACAGCCACAGCAGGTCGACGGCCTCGTAGCCCTGGAGGTAGGGCTGCTGGTCGACGGCGAAGCCCAGGGAGCCGTCCTTGAGGCCGGCGGCGACCTTGGCGTTGAGGTCGAAGGTGTCGACCTCGGCCTTGCTGCCCGCGGTCTGCTTGGCCTTGACGGCGGTGTCGGCGTACGGGGCGCCCAGGGTGACGACGGCGTCGACCGACGGGTCGGCCTGGAGTTTGGCCTCGATCGCGGACTGCACGTCGGGCATGTTGGTGCCGTTGACGTACAGGTTCTGGACGCTGCCGGTGAACGTCTTGGCGACGCCCGCGCAGCGCTGCTCATGGCCGACGTTGCCCTGCTCGTGCAGGATGCACAGCGCCTTCTTCCTGCCGCGCTTGTTCAGCTCCTCGCCGACGGCCTCACCGGCGACGGACTCGTCCTGGCCGATGTGAGTGAGCGCGCCGAACGCCTTGGACTCGGCGGAGCCGGAGTTGACGGTGATCACCGGGATGCCGGCCTTCTCCGCGCGGGCGACGGCGTCCTTCATGGCGTCCGGCTTGGCCAGGGTGACGATGATCCCGTCGACCTTCTTGTCGACGGCCGCGTCGACCAGCTGGGCCTGCTGCTGGGCCTCGTCGTCGTGCGAGTACAGGAAGTTGATGTTGTCCTTGACGGCGGCCTGCTTGGCGCCGTTCTGGACGATGTCCCAGAAGGTGTCGCCGTCACCCGAGTGGGTGATCATCGCGAACGTCCAGCGGGGGGTGTCCACCGCCGACCTGCCCCCGGCCGCCGCGGCCTTGCGGGCGTCCTCGGCGCGCTTGCCCCCGGTGCTGCTGCATCCCGCGAGGGACACGCACAGCACCCCCGCCACCGCGATCCCTGCCCAGGTCCGAAACCGTGCCACGAGGCCGTGCCCTTCTTGCCGTCTTGCCGTGCTCTGTCGCGTACGCCCGCCGATCGCTCAACGGACGCAAACGCCCCAGTATCGAACACAGGGGTCACGCGGCACCCGACCGGGGACCGCGACTCGGTCGCATTGTCCGGACATTCGGGCAGCTCAGAGGGGTCGACACGCAGAAAGTGAGCCATGCGCGCGCGGGAAGAGCGGGCGACGGGCGGACGCCTACGCGCGCGGGATCACAGCGTCCTCAGGGTCGTACGAGGAGCTGGAACTCGAAGGAGTAGCGGCTGGGGCGGTAGATGTGGTCGCCGAACTCGACGGCGCGGCCGGTGTCGTCGAAGGTGGTGCGCTGCATGGTCAGCAGGGGGGCGCCCTCGGGCTCGGCGAGACGTTCCGCCTCGGGGGCGGTGGCCGCGCGGGCGCCGATGGACTGGCGGGCGCTGTGCAGGGTGATGCCGGCCGCGCGCATCAGGCGGTAGAGCCCGGTGGCCTCCAGCTGGCCCGTGTCGAGCTCCAGGAGGCCGCTGGGCAGGTGGTTGCACAGATACGCCATCGGCTCGCCGTGGGCCAGCCTGAGGCGCTCCACGCGCTGCACCTCGCTGCCCTCGGCGACGCCGAGCGCGGCGGCGACCTCGGCGGTGGCCGGGACCGTGTCGTTGACCAGGACGGTCGTCGCGGGACGCTGCCCGGCCGACTCCAGGTCGTCGTAGAGGCTGCTGAGCTCCAGGGGGCGCTTGACCTGGCTGTGGACGACCTGGGTGCCGACGCCCCTGCGGCGCACCAGCAGGCCCTTGTCGACGAGCGACTGGATGGCCTGGCGGACCGTCGGACGCGACAGCCCCAGGCGCGCGGCCAGCTCGATCTCGTTGCCGAGGAGACTGCCCGGGGTGAGCGAACCGTGCTCGATGGCCGCCTCCAGTTGCTGCGACAACTGGAAGTACAGCGGCACCGGGGAACTTCTGTCCACGCGGAGCTCCAGTTGCACGGTCAGGTCCACTTCTGGTTTCGGCACGGGCCGAGCGTAGCTGTGAGGCACGTTGACGGGAAGTTGTGCGGTCAGATTGTCCGGACATGCTCATTGACAGGGTGTGGCCTGCGACCTCAGTTTGTCTTCATGCGTATCGGGGTCATCGGGACGGGCCGCATCGGCACCATTCATGCGAACACACTGAGGCGGCACCGTGAGGTCGGTTCACTGATCCTCACGGACGCGGACCCCGCGCGGGCACAGGATCTGGCGCTGCGCCTGGGCGAGACGGCGGCCCCCGGGGTGGACGAGATCTTCCGCTGGGGCGTGGACGCCGTGGTCATCACCACGGCGACGTCCGCGCACGCCGAGCTGATCGGCCGGGCGGCGCGCTCGGGGCTGCCGGTGTTCTGCGAGAAACCGATCGCCCTGGACCTGCCCGGGACGTTACAGGCGATCGGCGAGGTCGAGGCGGCCGGGACGGTCCTCCAGATGGGCTTCCAGCGGCGGTTCGACGCCGGCTACCGGGGCGCCCGGGACGCCGTCCACGCGGGCCGTCTGGGGCGGCTGCACACCATCCGCGCGGTGACCTCCGACCAGTCCCCGCCGCCCGCCGCGTGGCTGCCGGTGTCCGGCGGGATCTACCGGGACGCCCTGATGCACGACTTCGACGCGCTGCGCTGGGTGACCGGCCGGGAGGTCGTCGACGTGTACGCCGCCGGGTCGGACACGGGCCCGGCGATGTTCCGCGCGGCCGGCGACGTCGACACGGCCGCCGCCGTCCTCACCCTGGAGGGCGGCACCCTGGCGACGGCGACCGCGACCCGCGTGAACGGCGCCGGGTACGACGTCCGCATGGAGCTCGCCGGGGAGCTGGACCAGATCGTCGTCGGCCTGGACGACCGCACGCCCATCGCCTCCACCGAGCCGACCGGTCCGCCGGCCGCCGACAAGCCCTGGACGGGCTTCCTGGAGCGCTTCGCGCCCGCCTACGAGGCCGAACTGCTGGCCTTCGTCGAGGTCGTCCGGGGCGAGCGCGCCAACCCCTGCGACGGCCGCGAGGCGCTTCAGGCGCTGCGGGTCGCCGAGGCCTGCGACATCTCCCGCCGCGAACGGCGGCCGGTGTACCTGGGGGAGATCGCCGGGGCCTATCTGTAAGCCCGGGTCCTAGGGAGCCCGGGTGCCAGAGAGCCTGGGTGCTTTGGAGAGCCTGGGTCCCTTGGAGCGCGCGCTCTGGGGCTCCTCCTCGGGACGGTCTACCAGCGCACCGGGAGGCTGCGCACGCCGCGTATCAGCATCCCGGGGAGCCATTCCCCGGGTGGGCCGTCGAGGGTGAGGTCGGGGGCGCGGTCGAGGAGGGCGCGCAGGGCGACGCGGGCCTCCAGGCGGGCCAGGGGTGCGCCGAGGCAGTGGTGGATGCCGTGGCCGAAGGCGAGGTGGCCGCGCGGGTCGCGGCGGGCGTCGAAGCGGTCCGGGTCGGCGAACCGCGCGGGGGCGCGGTCGGCGGCGGCCAGGCTGACCATCACCGACTCGCCCTGCTTTATGGCGGTCCCGGCGATCTCCAAGGGCTCGGCGGCGTACCGGAAGGTGGCGTTCTTCACCGGACCCTCCCAGCGCAGCGTCTCCTCGACGACGCCGTCCAGGAGCCCGGGGTCGGCGCGCAGGGCGGCGAGCCCGGCGGGGTCGGCGAGGAGGCCGTGCACCGTGTTGGTGATGAGGTTGACCGTCGTCTCATGGCCCGCGACCAGCAACAGGAAGGCCATCCCGCGCAGTTCGCCGGGCGAGAGGCGGTCGCCGTCCTGGGACGTCGTACGGATCAGGTCGCTCAGGAGGTCGCCGGTCGGGCGCGCGCAGCGTTTGTCCTCGATCAGCTCGGTCAGGTAGTCGCCGATCCGGAGGTAGGCGTTGTACGCGTTGCCCGGGACGCTGGGCGCTACCACCTCGTTCGACATCGCGCGGAAGGCCGCGCGGTCCAGTTCGGGGACGCCCAGGAGTTCGCAGATCACGGTGATCGGCAGGGGGTAGGAGAACGCCTCGACGAGGTCGGCGCGCCCGCGCGGGATCATCTCGTCGAGCAGTTCGTCGGCGATGCCGCGCACCCTGGGGGCGAGCCGCTGGACCCGGCCCGGGGTGAACGCGCGGGTGACGAGAGCGCGCAGCCGGGTGTGCCGGGGCGGGTCGCTGTCCAGCATGTGCGCCCCGATCGGGTCGTCGTACAGGTCCGCGACGCCGGCCCTCGAGGGGTCCTTGGCCAGCCGGGGGTCGGCGAGCGCCGCCCGCGCCTCGTCGTACCCGACGACCAGCCATGCCTCCACGAGGCCGTTCTCCGCGTCGAACCACACCCGGTGCACCGGCCCGCGCTCGCGCAGCCGCGCGAACACCGCGTACGGGTCGCGCCGGAACTCCTCGCCCGCCCGCCGCAGGTCGACCACTCCCGGTCCCTGCCCGCCGCGCTCCCCCATGCCGATCACGTCCCCCATGCCGAGCCCCCTCTCGTCACCTCCTTCAACGGACGGCGCCCGCTCGAAGTGCCCGGCCGCTCAGGTTTCTTCGTCCAGCAGGCCGGCGTCGTACGCGAGCAGCGCGATCTGCACCCGGTTGTTCAGGCCCAGCTTGGCGAGCACCCGGGAGACGTGGGCCTTGACCGTGGCCACGCTCATGAAGAGGTCCGCCGCGATCTCGGCGTTGCTGAGCCCCTGGCCGACGGCGACCGCCACCTCGCGCTCGCGTTCCCCCAGGGCGGCGAGACGTTCCCGCGCGCGTGCGCGCCGGGTGTCGGCCGCCGTCCCGACCGCGTGCGCCATCAGCTGCCGGGTGACCGTCGGCGACAGCACCGGTTCACCGGCCGCGACCTTCCGCACCGCCGCCAGGATCTCGGCGGGCGGCGTGTCCTTGAGCACGAATCCGGCCGCCCCCGCGCGCAGGGCCCGCAGCACCTGTTCGTCGGCGTGGAAGGTGGTGAGGACCACGACCTGCGGGGCGTCCTCACGCGCGCGCAGCCGCTCCGTCGCGGTCAGGCCGTCCATCGCCGGCATCCGGATGTCCATCAGCACGACGTCCGGCCGCGTCCGGCCGACGATCTCCTCGACCTCCGCGCCGTCGGCCGCCTCGCCGACGATCCTGATGTCGTCGGCCCCGCCCAGCATCAGCGACAGCCCGGCCCGCACCAAGGGGTCGTCGTCGACGAGGAGCAGTCTGATCGTCGTAGTCATGGGGTCACGAAATCATGGGTCGGGGTCGGGGTGGGGGCGGGGGTGGGTCGGGACGATACGGGTTCGTCGGTGCGGAGGCGTTGCGACGGTACGGTTTCGTCCCGCTGACCCTGCCGACGTCGCGACGCTACCGTCCCGTCGCGCCGACGCACCAGTACCGTTCCGACGTCCCCGTCACGACGAACCAGTACCGTCCCAACGCCCCCATCACGACGAACCGGTACCGTCCCGACGCCCCTCCCCCACCCCCCGCCAAGGCAGCCACCCCCGCACCTCGAACCCCCCGTCCTCGGTGACCTCATGGACGAGAGTCCCCCCGGCGAGGGCGGCGCGTTCGGTGAGGCCGATGAGGCCCTGGCCGGAGCCGGGGACGGGCGGGACGGGGCCGTCGGGGGCGGGGTTACGGACGGTGATGGTGAGGCCGTCGCCCGGGGCGCCGGTGACGGTGACGGTGACCTCGGCGCCAGGAGCGTGTTTGCGGGCGTTGGTGAGGGCTTCCTGGGCGATGCGGTAGGCGGTGCGGCCGACGGAGGCGGGGACGGCGGTGGGGTCGGTGACGTGCTGGTCGAGGGTGACCTTCATGCCAGCCTCGCGGGACTCGGCGGCGAGCGCGTCTAGGGCGCCGAGGGTGGGCTGGGGGCGGCCCCGGTCGTCGGGTTCGGCGGCGCGCAGGACGCCGATGATCTCGCGGAGGTCCTGGAGGGCCTCGTGGGCGCTCTCGCGGATGACGCCGGCCGCGCGGGCGATCTCCTCGGGCGGGGCGTCGGGGCGGAACTCCAGGGCGCCCGCGTGGACGCTGAGGAGGGTGAGGCGGTGGGCGAGGACGTCGTGCATCTCGCGCGCGATGGCTTCGCGGGCGAGCCGCTGGGCCTGTTCGCCGCGCAGCTGCGCCTCGGTCTCGGCGCGCCGCGCGCGGTCGCGCAGGCTGAGCATGAGCTGGCGCTTGGAGCGGACGAACATGCCCCAGCCGACGACCCCGGCGGTGAAGGTGGTGACCAGGACGACGGCGCCCAGGAAGGGCAGGTCGGGGTCGGGGCGCAGCCAGTAGAACAGCGGCACCAGGCCGAGGGAGATGCCGGTGACCCAGGCGACGTGTCTGAAGGGCCGGTGGACGACGAGGGTGAACAGGGAGACGAGCGCCGCGCCGCCCGCGCTGCTGGAGAGGAGGCTCATGGGCAGCATGGCGACGGCGAACCCGAGGGGCCAGCGGCGGCGCAGCCAGACCGCGGCGCAGGAGAGGGCGCCGAGGACCTGGTCGAGGACGACGAGGGAGTGCGGCAGGGCGGTCTCCTGGCGCAGGCTCTGGGCGGCGAGCAGGCCCACGAACACGGCCAGCAGGAACGCGGAGAAGTCCACGGCCCAGTCGCGGACGGTGCGCCGGGGCCGTCGTCCGGTCCGGTCGGGATGCTGGTGCGGGTCGAGGTCGGCCACGACCGACGACGGCAACAGCCATCTCCGGCCTTCGAACGCCCGTGTCCCCCGGTCATGCGTCACGGTCTTCACGGTCGACAAATCTACGCAGCCCGGACGGGGTGCGGAGGACGGCTGCGGCGATCGGCTACCGAAGTCACGGCGGCATCGACTTTCGGCCCGCCCGCGCGCGCGGGGACGCGTCTTCCGTAGGGAAGGCGAAGCCCCGCGGCCGATGCGCTGGGCAGGGCCGCGGGGCGAGGGTTTCGGGCATGGACCACTCGGTGGAGGTGCCCGGGAGATGAAGCAAGTGCTGGAGGTGGCGGGGTTTCTCGCCCTGGTGCAGGGCGTGCTGGGCCTGTTGCACGAGTTCGCCCACTGGGACGTGGGGCTCTTGCAGCGGGTCGGTTTCCTCGACGGTCACGAGGTGTACGCGAGCGTCGCGCTCCTGGCGCTCGCGTGCGCCCTGTTCGCCGTCGCGCGGAGCCGGAGGCCCGACTGAGCGCGTGGTCGGGTCTCCGGCGCCGTCGCGCCGTTCCTCGGGCCGGGTGTGGGGCCCCGGATCCCTGATCGGTCTCAGACCGCCGAGAGCGTTCTCAGCAGCTGTAGTTGACCAGGTTGAACGTGGCGTAGTGGTCGGAGGTGTAGTAGTCCTCCTGGTTGCGCTGCCCGGTGACGATGCGGCGGGCGCCGCGGGTGGAGGAGCCGGGCGTGATCACCGTGTACTCGTGGTAGTAGCCCGAGGACTGGCTGGGCAGGACGCCTTCGCGGTTCTGGAAGACGACGCCGTCCTGCGAGTACGGGAACGGGCCGCCCCGGTCGATCAGGTCCAGGGTGTCGTGCGCCTGCGAGGGCAGCCGGCTGTAGCAGATGCTGCCGACCGCGGCGGACGCCGGCGTGGCGGTGACGGCGCCGCCGACCAGGAGGGCGGACAGGACGGCGGCAGCGGCGCCGATGCGGGTGATGCGTGGGGGGAATCTCATGCCCTCATGATGACGCGCGTAGACGCGGGCATGTCAACGACAGGCGGGAAGAATTTCCCGTCAAGTCCGTTCTGTTTGCGGGAAGTTAACCTGGCGCCACCTGACGGCCGAAACTCCGTACGAGCCCCGCACGAAAGATCCCGCGCGGAGGGCTCAGGCCCGCCGGCGCGTCCCCGCGCGGTGGGTGTCGTCCCGTGCGGAGTTCAGCCCGCGTGGGTGGAGAACAGGCCGCCCGTCGGCCCTTGTTTGTCGCCGCCCTGGGCCTTCTTCAGGGCGTTGGCGAGGCTCTCGATGGTGAGCGACTGGAGGATGACCTGTCCGTCGCCCTCCAGGGTGGCCAGGGAGAGCCCCTCGCCGCCGAAGACGGCGTTCATCATCCCCTGGCGGTTGAGGCCGCCCACGCGCTGGACGCCGTAGCGGATGCCCTCCTCGAAGGCGACGACGCAGCCCGTGTCGACCTCGATACGGCCGCCGAAGTCCGCCGGGTTGAGGTCGATGAAGTTGCCCGCGCCCGCGATGATCACCGTGCCGTGCCCGGTGAACTTCTCCAGGATGAAGCCCTCGCCGCCGCTCATGCCCGTACGGCCGCCCTGGAAGGCGATGCCGAACTCGACGCCGGACTCGGCGGCCACGAAGGCGTCCTTCTCGGCGAACCACGCGCGCGTGCCGGTCAGTTCCAGCGCCCGCATCTCGCCGGGCAGCACGCCCGCGAAGCCGACGGTGCCCTCGCCGCCCTGGGCGGTGAAGTACTGGAACGCCAGCGACTCGCCCGCGAGGACGCGCTGGCCGACCTGCATGGCCGTCCCCATGGCCTGGCGCAGCATCCCGCCCATGCCGCCGCCCGCGCCGCCGCCGGAGCCCCCGCCGCCCTGCTGCTGCCCGCCGCCCGAGGGGCCGCCCAGCCGGGTCTCCATGGTCACGTTCGCCGTCTTGAACAGGAACTTGCCGGCCTCGCAGTACACGGTCTGGCCGGGACGCAGGTTGACGACCGCCATCTGCATGGCGTTGCCGACGATCTCTTGCTGAAGGGTCACATCGGGGGAACGCGCGAACCGGCCGCCGAGTTCCGGCCACCGGCGAAGGTCAGCCGCCCAGCTCCTGATGCCGCGCCACGAGTGCCGCCGTCCCCGCTTCCGTCAGCGAGCCGAACAGCCGCAGCCGGGAGATGCCGCCGTCGGGGAAGATGTCCACGCGCGCGTGGGTGGCGACGACGGGGGCGGGCAGGACGAAGCGGTGGTCGGTGTCGGGCTGGAGGCGGGTGCGGGGCAGGGCCTCGCGCCATTCGCCGTCCTCGCCGTCCTTCACGGACACCGACGCCCAGCCCGCGCTGTTGCCCTTGAGGTAGGCCGTGTCGATGGCCACCGCGCGGATCTCGGCCTGTGCGGCGAGGCGGTAGCGGATCCAGTCGTTGCCCTGGTCGCGGCGGCGGCGGGTCTCCCAGCCGTCGTCCATCTGGCGGGAGCGGCCGGGGCGGATGGTGTTGGAGGCCGGGGAGTAGAACAGGTTGGAGGCGTCCTCGGCGTGGCCACCGTGCTCCAGGGCGACGACGTCGAAGGTGCCGAGGGCGGCGAGCCAGGCCGGGTCGGGCACGACCTCGCCGTACACGCGCAGGCGCGCGATGCCGCCGTCGGGGTGCTGGTTGAGGCGCAGGTGGGTGAAGCGCTGCTCCACGGCGACCTCGAAGCCGTTCGCGGCGTGCCCGCCGACCTCCGTGCGCGGGACGAGCGTCGTCCACTTGACGTCGTCCCCGAGCAGCTCCTTCGGGGAGGGCGTGCCCGGGACGGAGGCGGCCTCTACGGAGACGGCCTTCGGGTAGTTGCCCCGGAAGTGCGCGGTGTCGACGACGATGCCGCGTACGACGCCCGGGGCGCCGAGGCGGATCAGCGCCCAGTCATGGTCGTCGGCCGACGGCCAGGGGTGCTCGGCGCTCGCGCCGCGCCTGCGGCGGGTCTCCCAGCCGTCCATGACCTTGCCCTTGTGGCCGAAGTGCTCGGGGTCGAAGACCGCGCGGCCGGGCAGCAGGAGGTTCTCGCGGTGGGCGAAGAACTCGTCGTTGGCGGCGATCACCCCGGCGCCGAGCTGCCGGTCGGCGAGGTCGGCGAGGTGGGTGAACGGGAAGTCGGCGGTGCGGTGGTCCGCGTACGGGTCACCGCCCTGGTAGGGCTGCGCGTCGCCGGTGAAACGGGGGATCGCCGTCACGGGGGTGCCTTTCGGGTGCGGGTTGCTCAGGGGGTGCGGGTCAGCAGACGGCCTTCCGGCTCGCCGAACTCCCCGCGCGCGTGGATGCGTGTCCCGCGCAGCCAGGTCGACTGCACGACGCCGTACAGGGTCTTGCCCGCGTACGCGGTGACGCGGTTGCGGTGCTGGAGGGTCTGCGGGTCGACGGTGAAGGTCTCGTCGGGTGCGAGGACCGCGAAGTCGGCGTCGTGGCCGGGGGCGATCGCGCCTTTGCGGCCGTCGAGGCCCACGAGGGCCGCCGTCCGCGCGGACATCCAGCGCACGACGTCCTCCAGCGCATACCCGCGCGCGCGGGCTTCGGTCCAGACGGCGGCGAGGCTGAGCTGGAGGCCGGATATGCCGCCCCAGGCGGTGGCGAAGTCGGGGGTCTTCAGGTCGGCGGTGGACGGCGAGTGGTCGGTGACCACGCAGTCGATCGTGCCGTCGGCGAGGGCCTGCCACAGCAGGTCCTGGTTGGCGGCCTCGCGGATGGGCGGGCAGCACTTGAACTCGCTGGCGCCGTCGGGGACTTCCTCGGCGGTGAGGGTGAGGTAGTGCGGGCAGGTCTCGGCGGTGATGCGCACGCCGTCGGCCTTGGCCTTCGCGATGAGGGGCAGAGCGTCGCTGGAGGACAGGTGCAGGACGTGCACGCGCGCGTGCAGGCGCTTGGCGTGCTCGATGAGGTGCGCGATGGCCGTGTCCTCGGCTCCGCGCGGGCGGGAGGCGAGGAAGTCGGCGTACTTGGGGCCGCCCTGCTGGGGGGCGGCCTCCAGGTGGCGGGGGTCCTCCGCGTGGACGATCAGCAGGCCGTCGAAGGCGGCGATCTCCTCCAGCGCGCGGGCGAGTTCGTCCTGGCCGAGGTGGGGGAACTCGTCGACCCCTGAGGGCGACAGGAACGCCTTGAAGCCGAAGACCCCGGCGTCGTGCAGGGGGCGCAGGTCGGCGGTGTTGTCCGGGAGGGCGCCGCCCCAGAAGCCGACGTCGACGTGCGCCTTGTCGGCGGCGACCTCCCGCTTGACGCGCAGGTGGTCGACGGTCGTGGTCGGCGGCAGGGAGTTCAGGGGCATGTCGACGAGGGTGGTGACGCCGCCGGCCGCCGCCGCGCGCGTGGCGGTCCAGAAGCCTTCCCAGTGGGTGCGCCCCGGGTCGTTGACGTGCACGTGGGTGTCGACGAGCCCCGGGAGGACGACATGGTCGCCGACGTCCTCCAGGCGGGCGCCTGCGGGGACCGGCGCGTCGTGGGGCAGGACGGCGGTGATCGTGCCGGCGGTGACCGTCACGGTGGCGGGGCGCGTGCCCTCGGGGGTGATCACGCGCGTGGAGCGCAGCACCAGTTCGACGTCGGACACCCGGGCCCCTCTCTGCCGGCGCGGCCCCGCTTCACGTGCCGGAAACGAGGATTTACACGCCTGTCATGGAATTCAACGTTCTGTTGAACGAGTCTTCACTCAGGCCCCTCGGACCGTCAAGAGCCCCCCTGCCACCCTCGCCGTTTCCGGAATGCGGAAGTACACTTTCGTCAGCCAGAACGTAGTCATGCGCCAGCCGGGAGTCAACCGACCGACGGGTAGTCTTCTGCCCTTCACGTCGTCCGAAAGGAACGCGCCGTGCCGACGTCCAGCGCCAGCACCTCCGACTCCGCCCGGTCAGCCGGCGGCGTCCAGTCCCTTGAGCGCGCCTTCGACCTGCTGGAACGGATGGCCGACGCGGGCGGCGAGGTCGGGCTGAGCGAGCTGTCGGCGAGCAGCGGGCTGCCCCTGCCGACCATCCACCGCCTGATGCGCACCCTCGTGGTCTGCGGCTACGTCCGCCAGCAGCCCAACCGCCGCTATGCGCTGGGCCCCCGCCTGATCCGCCTGGGCGAGTCCGCGTCCCGGCTGCTCGGCACCTGGGCGCGCCCGCACCTGGCGCGGCTGGTCGAGGAGACCGGGGAGACGGCCAACATGGCGCTCCTGGACGGCGACGAGATCGTCTACGTCGCCCAGGTGCCGTCCAAGCACTCCATGCGCATGTTCACCGAGGTCGGCCGGCGCGTCCTGCCGCACTCCACGGGCGTCGGCAAGGCGCTCCTGGCGGGCTTCCCCGAAAACGACGTACGCGCCCTTCTGGGTCGCACTGGGATGCCCGCGGCGACGGACCGGACCATCACCTCGCCCGACGCCTTCCTGGCCGCTCTGGCGGACGTACGCGGCCTCGGGTACGCCGTCGACGACAACGAGCAGGAGATCGGCGTGCGCTGTCTGGCCGTCCCGGTCCCCGACTCGCCGACGGCCGCCGCGATCTCGATCTCCGGTCCGGCGGGCCGCGTCACGGAGGCCGCGACGCAGCACATCGTCCCGGTGCTCCAGGAGGTCGCGCGGGAGCTGTCGCAGGCGCTGGCGAACCAGAACCACGCCTGACGCGCCACCAGGGGCGCCGAGCGGCATCCCGCGCGGATGCCTCCTACGGCTTCGGCGCCACCCCGAACAGCTCGACCGCCGCGCGGACGTCCGCGAGCCCGCGCGCGAGGGCGCTCACCGAGCCGATCGCGCCGGCGACGGCCAATAAGGAGCTGCGCAGCCGGGGGATCTCGGGAGTGCCGTGCTCCACCATGGCGGCGAGCGCGGCCAGTTCCTCCTCGGCGATCGCGCGGTCGGTGAACTCGGCCGGATGGGCGGCCAGTTCACGCCGCAGCCGGGCGACGGCCGACCGTAAGCCGATCACTCTGGGGTCGTCGTCCCCGCCGGTCACCGGCCTTTGCCCCGCACTTCGCAGCACAGTTCTCTCCCCCCTCGCGCACCCGCGCGCGCGAGTCGCGCGTGTCCTGCGGCCGTGGTCGGACGCCGAAGGACGCGGGTCAGTAAACGCCACCCTTACGGTGCGGCGCCACATAAAAGACAGAAAATCAGCCCTTTGACATCAGCACCGTGCGACCGGCCACCCACAGGGCGTCAGGTATCACAGGACCCATGACACACAAGGAAGTTCCGATCACCGGCCTGGTCCTCGCGGCGGGCGGCGGGCGCCGCCTGGGCGGCCGTCCCAAGGCGCTGCTCCTCCACCAGGGCCGCCCCCTCGTCGAACACGCCGTCCAGGTGCTGCGTACGGCCGGCCTCGCGCGCGTGCACGTCGTCCTGGGCGCCGCCGCCGACACCGTGCGCGAGCGCGCGCGGCTGGACGGGTGCGTGCTGGTGGACAACCCCGGGTGGGCCGAGGGCATGGGGTCGTCACTGCGAGCCGGGCTGGCGTCGCTGGCCGGGACGGGGGCGCGGGCCGTGCTGGTGTCCCTGGTGGACCAGCCGGGCATCGGCGCCGAGGCGACCCTCCGGGTGCTCGCCGCGTACGAGGGCGCGGGGACGCTGGCGGCGGCCTGTTACGACGGGGTGCGCGGGCATCCGGTGCTGTTCGGGGCGGCGCACTGGGCGGGGGTCGCGGAGGCGGCGGACGGGGACCGGGGGGCACGGGGGTACCTGAAGGCCCACGAGGGGGCCGTACGGCTCGTGGAGTGCGGGGATGTGGCCGAGGCCTACGACATCGACACGGAGGCCGATCTGGGGCGCCTGGAGGGGCTTCAGGGGGCAGGGTGAGGGAACCCGGCCGCCGGCCTGCCGCTTCCGGCACCGGCGGCCCATTGAAGTTCCACGATGAGGAAACTAGTATCCATTTTTAGCCCAGCCCAAGCCCCACCCGCACCCGCACCCGCACCCGCACCCGCACCCGACGCAACCCACACCCCGCGCCCCCTCCGCGAAGGAAGTGACCGCTCATGTCCGCATCGGCGCCGCCCCCGCTGACCATCGTCGACGCCGGACCGCTGCCCCGGCAGGAGGAAGTCCTGACCGACGCGGCGCTGGCCTTCGTGGCCGAGCTGCACGCGCGGTTCACGCCCCGCCGGGCCGAGCTGCTCGCCCGCCGCGCCGAGCGCCGCGCGGAGATCGCCCGCACCTCCACGCTGGACTTCCTGCCGGAGACCGCCGCGATCCGCGCGGACGACTCCTGGCGCGTCGCCCCCTCCCCGGCCGCCCTGGAGGACCGGCGGGTGGAGATCACCGGCCCCACCGACCGCAAGATGACGGTCAACGCCCTCAACTCCGGCGCGCGGATCTGGCTCGCGGACTTCGAGGACGCCTCCGCGCCGACGTGGGAGAACGTCGTCCTGGGCCAGCTGAACCTGATCGACGCCTATAGGCGCACCATCGACTTCACCGACGAGCGCACCGGCAAGTCGTACGCCCTCAAGGACGACGCCCAGCTCGCCACTGTCGTCATGCGCCCGCGCGGATGGCACCTCGACGAGCGGCACCTGGTCGACGCGGACGGCGGCCAGGTCCCGGGCGCCTTCGTCGACTTCGGGCTGTACTTCTTCCACAACGCGCGGCGGCTGCTGGACCTCGGCAAGGGGCCGTACTTCTACCTCCCGAAGACCGAGTCGCACCTCGAAGCGCGGCTGTGGAACGACGTGTTCGTGTTCGCCCAGGACTACGTGGGCGTGCCCCAGGGCACGATCCGCGCGACCGTCCTGATCGAGACCATCACGGCCGCGTACGAGATGGAGGAGATCCTCTACGAACTGCGCGACCACGCCTCGGGGCTGAACGCGGGCCGCTGGGACTACCTGTTCTCCATCGTGAAGAACTTCCGTGACGGCGGCGCCAAGTTCGTCCTGCCGGACCGCAACGCGGTGACCATGACGGCCCCGTTCATGCGCGCCTACACCGAACTCCTCGTGCGCACCTGCCACAAGCGCGGCGCGCACGCGATCGGCGGCATGGCCGCGTTCATCCCGTCCCGCCGGGACGCGGAGGTCAACAAGGTCGCCTTCGAGAAGGTCCGCGCGGACAAGGACCGTGAGGCGAACGACGGTTTCGACGGCTCCTGGGTCGCCCATCCCGACCTCGTCCCGATCGCCCTGGAGTCCTTCGACAAGGTCCTCGGCGACAGGCCGAACCAGAAGGACCGGCTGCGCGAGGACGTCCATGTGGCGGCGGCCGACCTGATCGCGGTCGACTCCCTCGCCGCGAAGCCGACGTACGACGGTCTCGTCAACGCCGTCCAGGTGGGCGTCCGTTACATCGAGGCGTGGCTGCGCGGGCTCGGCGCGGTCGCCATCTTCAACCTCATGGAGGACGCGGCGACCGCCGAGATCTCCCGTTCGCAGATCTGGCAGTGGATCAACGCGGGCGTCGAGTTCGAGAACGGCGAGCGGGCGACCCCGGAGCTGGCCCGCAAGGTCGCCGCCGAGGAACTCGCCGCCCTCAAGGCCGAGCTGGGCGAGGAAGCCTTCAACTCCGGCCACTGGCAGCAGGCCCACGACCTGCTGCTCCAGGTCGCCCTGGACGACGACTACGCGGACTTCCTGACGCTGCCCGCGTACCAGCAGCTGCGCGGCTGACCCGACAACGGCTGACCCGGCAACGGCCGGCCCGGCAAGGGCCGCCGCTCACCAAGAGCCGCCCCAACGCTCCGTCACTTCTCCGAGTGGCCCAGGGACTTCCCCGGGGCCACTCGGTCGCGTACGACCCTCTTCACGGCCGTCGGCTCGGGGAACCCCTGCTCGCGCCGGTCCCATACGACCTCACCGTCGACCCGCACCACGAACACCCCGCCCGTGCCCGGCTTCAGCGCCAGCTCGGTCAGCTCCGCCTCGAACGTGGTCAGCAGCTCCTGCGCGAGCCACGCCGCGCGCGGCAGCCAGCGGCACTGTGTGCAGTACTCGATCTCGACACGGCCACTCACCCGAGATGCACCGACCAATCCTGCTCAGCCGCGGGCTTGCCATGCAGATCAGGTACCTGCTTGAGCCACGCGGGACGACCTTGCTGACTCCGCGCGGTGCGCAGCGCCTCTTCGGCGGCCAGCTCCGCGCGGCTGGGGAAATCGGTGGGCAGCCACTGCTGCGAGGCCTCCACACGCGCGTGGAGGTACGCCACGTACGCCTCCCGGGCCGCGTCCGGGGTGGCGAAGTCCTCGGTCAGCCAGGCGTCCGGGACTTCGGCGACGACCGCGCGGAGCAGCTCTTCGGTGACCTTGGGCGCGAGTTCGGCGTCGGCGGCGCGCACGTCGGGTCCGTAGTGGCCGAGGGCGTGGTGGCGGAAGTCGTACCGCTTGGCGGGCTCGGAGGCGTCCCAGCGGTGGTGGAAGACCAGGGCGGCGCCATGGTCGATCAACCATAGATGCGGATCAACAGTTCCCAGGGTGGGCCAGACCATCAAGTTGGAACTGTGGACGGTGCGGTCAACATTGACGGTGAGCGCGTCCAGCCAGACGACGCGGCCGGCCTCCAGAGGGCCGACGGGGAACGTCTTGGCGACCTCCGGGGTGAAGTCGGCCGCGCCCGGCAGATAGTCCATCCCGAGGTTGATCCCGGCGCTCGCCGCGTGCAGTTCGCGCACCTCCTGGTGCGGCTCGTCGGCGGCGATCACGGGGTCGAAGCCGACCAGGACGAGTTCGGGGAAGCGCAGCCCCAGCGCCCGCGCGAGTTCACCGACGATCACCTCGGCGACCAGTGCCTTGCGCCCCTGCGCGGAGCCGGTGAACTTGACGACGTACGTGCCCAGGTCGTCGGCCTCGACGACCCCGGGCACGGAACCGCCCGACCTCAGCGGGGTCACGTATCGGACGGCAGTCACTTCGCGCAGCACACGGGCCAGCCTAAGCCAGGTCAGGAGGCGGCCAGCGGGTTGGGCAGCGGCAGGTAGCGGGCGTCCGCGCCGTCCGCGCCGGTCCAGCGCAGCAGCAGATTCGTCTTGCCGGGCACTGTGGGCGCCGTCAGCAGGTCCATGGCCTCCGGGAGCCCGTGGCGGGCGAACTCGCGCCGTACGGCCGCCCAGGGGCCGTAACCGGGGTGGTGTGCGGCGAGCGCGCCCGCGATCTCGGCGAGGTGGTTGACGACAAGCGTGTACACGAGCCGTTCCCAGCCGGCGGTCCGCCCGACGTCGGCGAGGAGCTTCACGCCCTCGGCGTCGCGGAACAACGCGCGCGCGGGAGTGCCGTCCGCGCGGACGGTCACCAGAGTGTTCTGGGCGTGTGCTTCGAGGACGACGCCGTGGTCGGCGAAAGCGGTGAGGGCGGGCGGTACGACGGCCGCCAGGTACGCCGTCCACCAGGCCTCCGGGTCGGCCGCGCGGGCCAGCGGGCTGCCGTCGAAGCCCTCGGTGAGGCCCGCGGCGAGCAGCGGGGTCTCCCCGGGCGGGACCACGCCGTGCAGGCCGTCGCGGACCATCACGGCCAGTTCCTCGAAGGCGAACGCGGCCGTGCGGTAGCCGCGGTCGCTCAGCCAGGCGCCGGGCAGGGCGCGGGTCGCGGCCTCGTCGGTGCGGCGGAGTCTGCGCAGGTCGTGGGCCCACAGGCGGCGGATGTCGTTGGTGATGCGGACGTCCAGGCTGAACTTGAGGAACAGGTCGCGCGCGGGGTCGTACACCGTGCGGATCGCGGCCGTCGGCCAGGTGTCCGGCGTCGTCTCGCCGAGGCGGATCAGGCGGCCGTCGGCGAACGGCTCCCGCAGTGCGTCGGCGGCCAGTTCCAGCTGCCAGGGGTGTGCGGGCAGGAGGCGGTAACCGCGCGGTGCCTCGCCGAGGGCGTCCAGGGCCGTCGTGTCGCCCTCCTCGGCCATCTGGTCCTCGCGCAGCCCCAGGAGCGTCAGCGGGAAGCGGGCGTACGCCTCGGGCGCGTACGGCAGCCAGCGCGCCGCCGGGCCGCCGCCGCGCGCCTTGGGGGCCGGATGGTAGGGGTGGCCGGTGATCAGGGACTGCTCAGAGCGCAGGTACAGGTCGTCGGGCGCGCCCCCGCGCGCGCGTGCGTGCAGGATCGCCGCGACCGCCTCCCGGCTGTCGAGCATCTCGGCGGGCAGGTCCGGGTTGTCGACCCCGGTGTGCAGCCGCAGTTCCTCGGCGACGAGCTTGACCAGCTCGCCGTGGCCGAGCCGGAGCGCGGGCCCGACCAGCTCCGGGTCCGCGGGCCTGCGGGTGCCGCGCACCCGCAGCAGCCGGCCGCTGGGCAGCCGGTGGACGCCCGGCTGTTCCGTGGGCCGCGCGACCTCCCGCAGCAGGCAGTTGAGCAGCGGCGCGGCGGCGTAGGCGTCGGCGGACGGGGGGTCGATGGGCACGCGGTTCACTCGTTCTCTACGGTCCGTGCGGGCAGGGGCGATCAGTATCGCCACGGGCACAGCCTGCCATGACACTCTCCGTACGCTTTCCGTCCGTATCGTCCGCTGTCCCCCGGCGAAGCCTCGTCCCAAGGAGCCCGTCCGTGCACCGTCCCCCCACCGCCGAGGCCGAGCTCGCGGCCGAACTGGCCGTCCACCGGCCGGATCTCGGCCCCCGGTACACGGCCGCCCTGCCCGGCGCCCGTGCCGCCGTCCTGACCCGCCTGTGGCGCGCCCTGGCCCACGAGCCGCTGCCCTGGATCACGTCCCGCGAGCACACCCCCGCCGGTACGACGCTCCGCCTCGCCGACGGCCGCCGCCTGCACGGCCCGCTCCCGGACCCGTTCGCGACCGCCGCGTACGTCACCGCCGTCGAGCTGGAGCATGTCGCGTACGACGACCCCGCGCGCCTGGTCACGGACCTCGGGGTGCCGCACGGGGCGGTGTTCGCGGCCGAACTGGCGCACAGCGCGGCCTCATTGGCGCTGTCGCGGGCCAACCAGGCCGCTCCTGAGGAGAGTTGGCCGGAATCGGACTGGGAGTGGGAGCAGCGGGTCGTCGACGGGCACCCGTACCACCCCAACTGCCGTTCGCGGCCCGGTTTCTCGGCGGCCGAGCAGCTGGCGTACGGGCCGGAGCACCGGGCGGCGGTACGGCTGGCACTCGTGCCGGTGCCGGTCTCGGAGTGCCTGGTGTCGGGGGTGTGGCCGGACGAACTGCGCGACGGGGAGCGGCTGTTGATCCCGGTGCACCCGTGGCAGGCGCGGCACGTGCTGAAGCGGTCCGGGGACGCGGGGCTCACCGCGCATCCGCTGATGTCGCTGCGCACGCTGGCGCTGCCGGACGGCGGGCCGCATGTCAAGACCGCGCTGAGCGCCCGGCTGACGTCGTCCGTGCGGGACATCTCGGTGGGTTCGGTGCTCGCCTCGGCGGCCCTGTCGGAGTTCGCGGAGACGGTGGCGGCCCGTACGGGCGGGCTGCTGCACGTCACGCGGACGCCGGGGGCGGCGACGGCCGACTCCCCGGATCTGGCGGCGGTCTGGCGCGAGTCGCCCCGCCGGTACGCGGGCCCCGGCGAGCACGTCGTACCGGTGGCCGCCCTGGCCACCACCCAACTCCCCGCCACTCCGGGCTGGTTGGGAGAATTCGCCCGGCTCTGTCTGACCGTCGGGCTGCAACTCCTCGATCTGGGGGTGGCGTTGGAGGCGCACGGGCAGAACCTCCTTGTGGTGCTGTCGGATTCGGGGGCCCCGCTGCGGCTGGTCTACCGGGATCTCGCCGACATCCGGGTGAGCCCGGCGCGGCTGGCCCGGCACGGCATCGCGCTGCCCGGACTGCCCGAGCGCATCCTCACGGACGACGTGACGGCCCTGCGCAGCAAGCTGTTCGGCTCGCTGGTCGCGGGCGCGCTCGGGTCGACGGCGGGCTCCCGTACGGCACTTGCGGGGGCGCTGGAGGCGGCGGTGCCGGGGCTGCCGGCGACCTCCGATCTCACGGCCCTGCGTGAACAGCCGCTGCCCACCAAGGCGTTGACGCTGATGCGGCTGTCGCCCGGCGTGCGCGGGGACCAATGGGCGCTGCTGCCCAGCCCGTTGCGGAACTGACCGTGTTCACCGGGGTGTTCCCCGGAGGCCCGCTCCGCGTCCCCGCCAAGGTCCATGTCCGCGCCTCGTTTTGAAGCGGAGCGCTCCCGGTCAATAAGATCCGGCGATGATCAGAACACAACGGCTGGCGGTGGGGGTGTGTGCCCTGCTCGCCTCGCTCGCGGCCGGGCTCGCGTTCCCGGCCGGGGCGGTGGCCGACGAGACCACCGCCCTCTCGCCCAAGGTCGACCTCGTGCTCGACGTCAGCGGCTCCATGCGGACGAAGGACATCGACGGCGGGACACGCATGGCCGCGGCCAAGCAGGCGTTCAACGAAGTCCTCGACGCGACCCCTGAGACCGTCCTGCTCGGCATCCGCACGCTCGGCGCCAACTACCCCGGCGACGACCAGAAAACGGGCTGCAAGGACACCTCGCAGCTGTACAAGGTCGGACCGCTGGACCGCACCGAGGCGAAGTCGGCGGTGGCGACGCTCTCCCCGACCGGCTGGACGCCGATCGGCCCGGCGCTGCTCGCGGCGGCCGGCGACCTCGAGGGCGGCACCGGTTCGAAGCGGATCGTGCTGATCAGCGACGGCGAGGACACCTGCGCCCCGCTGGACCCCTGCGAGGTGGCCCGCGAGATCGCGGCCAAGGGCATCGGGCTGACCATCGACACGCTGGGCCTGGTGCCCAACACGAAGATGCGCCAGCAGCTCAGCTGTATCGCGGAGGCGACCGGCGGGACGTACACCTCGGTGGAGCACACCGACGAACTCACCGACAAGGTCAACCAGTTGGTGGACCGCGCGGCCGAGCCCGTGGTGACGCCCGTGGCCACCGAGGGCGCCACGTCCTGCGCGAGCGCGCCGGTCCTCAAGTCCGGTCTGTACACGGACCGTACGGAGTTCGCGCAGGCCCGCTGGTACAAGGTCGAGGTCAAGCCCGGCCAGGAGCTGCGCAGTTCGGTGAGCGTGGCGGCCGACCGCACGGTGCTGCCGAACTACGGTCTGCTGGTGCGGGCGGTGACGCAGAGCGGCCGGGAGATCGTCCGCGGCGAGGCCTCCGGCACGGGACGGACGGACGTGCTGTCGACGGGACTTCGCTATCCGAAGGAGGAGAGCGACGCGGACGACGCTCCGGCCGAGACCGTCTGCGTCCAGGTCACGAACTCCTTCACGCCGGCCGCCGGGGTGAAGACCACGCCGGGGCTGCCGCTGGAGCTGACGGTGGACGTCGTGGACGCCCCCTCGAAGGCGGGCGACGTCGCCTCCTTCGGCCTCGGCCGCGGCTGGTGGCTGCTCGGTGTGCTGGTGCTGGTCGGCTTCCTCGCCGGTCTGCTGTGGGGCTGGCTGTCACGCTGGCGCGTCGCGGTGTGGAGGACCAACTGATGCGGATCGTACGAGTGTTGGGCGCGGCCCTGCTGACCCTGGGCCTGGCGGCCACCCCGGCCGCCGCCGACTCCACCCCCTCCCCCAGCCCCTCGGACGCCGTCAAGGTCCCGACGTCCGCGGGCACTTCGTTCCGCACGGCGGCCGAGCTGGACCAGGGCACCACGGCCACGGCGAGCGGTTCGACCGGTGACTACATGTACTGGTCCTTCCCGGCCGACGCAGGCCAACGCCCCACGGTCAAAGCGACGGTGAAGCTCCCTCAGGCGAGCACGGGCCAGACCTGGCAGGTCGACGTGTACGACGGTCTGCGCCGCCGCCAGGCCTGCCAGTACGGCGCCCAGACCCGCACCGCGCCGGCCGGGGAGTCCTCGCTGGAGCTGGCCTGCGTGCTGCGCACCGTGCGGTCCTGGTCGGAGTCCTGGTCCAACGACCCGCTGCCGGGCACGTATTACGTCCGGCTGACGGCCGTCGGCGTGAAGACGGCCGACCTCGGTCTACCGGTGAGCGCCGAACTCCGCGTGGATTCAAAGGACATCGGCGGCAAGGCGGCCGTGGACGGTTCGCTGGCCGAGCCGTTGGTGCCGGGCATCGCCGTCACGAAGGCGCGGACGGACGCGAAGGACGAGAACTCCAAGGCGTCGCTGTTCAGCCTGGAGCCCGAGGACGGCTGGGCGTCCGGCTGGTGGTCCGACCGCTGGGTGTGGACCGGGATCGGGGCGATGCTGGCCGCGCTCGCGGGGATCGGCGGGTACGCGCTGACACGGGGGACGGGACGGCCGTCGCGGGTGCCGCCGGGCGCCTGAGGCGTGAAGAGCCTGACGGAGCCGATGAATTGACGGTCCATCAGGAGACGCGCGCGTGCTGAAGAGAGGCTCACCGGGATCGACCGGTGAGCCTCTTTTTTTCAGGCCTCCCTTTCACGCCTCCCGCAGCCCCTTGGCGATCGCCCCGTCACCGCTCACCTCGACGCGTCCGGCGCGCACGGCGTCCTGGAGGCTCAACTCCCCCCGGCCTATGGCGATACAGGTGCCGGTGTCGAGGGCGAGCCGGGCGTCGGGTTCGGCGGGGGCGGCCCCGTCGCCGTACACGGGACCTTCGCCCTGGCCGACGTACAGATGGAACTCCCCTTCGTCCAGGCGGACTTGGACCAGACCCTCGCCCTCCAGGGCGCGCAGCAGGGGGAGGGCGAACCAGTGGGCGCGGACGGCGTCGGTGGGGCGGCGGTCGCCGAGTTCGGCCTCGCCCCAGGCGCCGAGGGCCTGGAGGACGGGGAGCAACTCGCGGCCCCGGGCGGTGAGTTCGTAGACGTAGACCGCGCCGGGCGGGGGCAGCTTGCGGCGGGTCGCGAGGCTGTCGCGCTCCATGTCCTTCAGCCGGGAGGCGAGCACGTCCGTGCTGACGCCGGGCAGGTCGGCGTGCAGATCGGTGTAGCGGCGCGGGCCCGCGAGCAGCTCCCGGACGATCAGCAGGGTCCAGCGGTCACCGACGGTGTCGAGCGCCCGGGCGGCGGAACAGTACTGGTCGTAGCTTCGGCGAGGTGACATGCGACGCAGTCTAGACAAGTTGTTGGACTTTCCAAGCTCCCACTTGGTAAAACCAAGCAACACAAGTTTCCGGAGGGACGCATGGAGTTCCGGCAGTCGAACAAGCTGAGCGAGGTCTGTTACGAGATCCGCGGCCCGGTGATCGAGCAGGCCGACGCGCTGGAGGAGGCGGGGCACAGCGTGCTGCGCCTCAACACCGGCAACCCCGCGCTCTTCGGCTTCGAGGCGCCCGAGGAGATCGTCCAGGACATGATCCGGATGCTGCCCCGCGCGCACGGGTACACCGACTCCCGCGGCGTCCTCTCGGCCCGCCGCGCGGTCGCCCAGCGGTACCAGCAGCTGGGCCTCGAAGTCGGCGTCGACGACGTCTACTTGGGCAACGGCATCTCCGAGCTGATCTCCATGGCCGTGCAGGCGCTGATCGAGGACGGCGACGAAATCCTCATCCCCGCGCCGGACTTCCCGCTCTGGACGGCCGTGACGACCCTCGCGGGCGGCACGGCGGTGCACTACCGCTGCGACGAACAGGCCGACTGGAACCCGGACTTGGCGGACATGGCGGCGAAGATCACCGACCGTACGAAAGCGGTCGTGATCATCAACCCGAACAACCCCACGGGCGCGGTGTACCCCAAGGAGGTCGTCGAAGGCATCCTCGACCTCGCCCGGCGGCACGGCCTGATGGTCTTCGCCGACGAGATCTACGACCAGATCCTCTACGACGACGCCGTCCACCACTCCGCCGCCGCGCTCGCCCCCGATCTGGTCGTCCTGACCTTCTGCGGGCTCTCGAAGACGTACCGTGTGGCCGGTTTCCGCTCGGGGTGGCTGGTGGTGACCGGGCCCAGGCAGCACGCCAAGAGTTACCTCGAGGGCCTCACCATGCTGGCCTCCATGCGGCTGTGCGCCAACGCGCCCGCGCAGTACGCCATCCAGGCCGCGCTCGGGGGCCGCCAGTCCATCCACGAGCTGACCGCTCCCGGCGGCCGGCTGTACGAACAGCGCAATGTCGCCTGGGAGAAGCTGAACGAGATCCCCGGGGTCTCTTGTGTCAAGCCCAAGGGGTCCCTCTACGCGTTCCCGCGCATGGATCCCAAGGTGTATCCCATCCACGACGACGAGAAGTTCGTCCTCGATCTCCTGCTGCGCGAGAAGATCCAGGTCGTCCAGGGCACCGGGTTCAACTGGCCCACGCCGGACCACTTCCGCATTCTCACGCTGCCGCACGCGGATGATCTGGAGGCGGCGATCGGGAGGATCGGGAGGTTCCTCAGCGGGTACCGGCAGTAACTGCTGGTCGCGGGCCGTTGTCAGACCCTCGTCGTAGCCTCGGAGGCAGATGGAGGACCGTTCTCCGGGGCCAGGAAGGGGTATGCCGTGACGCGACCGCCGAGTGCCGCGCAGCAGCGCGTGATCGATGCCGCCGAGCCGGTCACGGGGCGGCTGCGGGGGACGCCCGCGCAGCTCACGGGGCTGGTCAGGCTGGGGCTGGCATTCCGGCATCCCCGGCCGCCGCACGGGTACTTTCTGACTCCGGCGGGGCATCGGGTGCGGGAGGGGTCGGGGGCGGGGGCGGGGGCTGGAGGCAGCGGGGGTGCGGAGAGGGGCGGAGGGAGCGGGGAGGGCGGGGGTGTCGCGGGGAGCGGCGGGGGTGTCGCGGGGAGGGCCGGAGCAGGTTCGCGAGGCGCCCCGGCGGTTGGAGGGACCTCCGCCCAGGAAACAGGGGGCGCCGCCGCGAACTCCGGGAACTCCGGGAACTCCAGGAACTCCGGGAACTCCGCCCAGGAAACAAGAGGCGCCGCCGCAAACTCCGCCAACTCCCGGAACTCCGCCCAGGAAGCCGGGGACTCCGGCAACTCCGCCCCGGGAAGCAGGAGTTCCAGCCCAGAGGCCAGGAGTTCCGCCCCCGAGACCGGAGGTTTCGCCGCGCGGATCGGCGGTGAGGAGGCCGCCCCGGCCGACAGCCCCGCGCGCGTACGTGAGGTGCACAGCGCCTGGCAGGGTCTCCTGGAGCTGCGCCGCATGACCAACCAGGACGGCGCCACCGACCGCCCCTGCGGCTGGGAGCGGACCCACCTCGTACGGGCCGCCGCGCTGGCCCTGGAGGCGGCCGGGCAGCGGCCCTCGGGGGCGTCCGGCGCCGACGGCTACCGCGTCCGGGCGACACCCCAGCCGGAGGCCGTCGCCGTACACGCCCCGGACGACACCGCCCTGCGGGCGTACGCGGGGGCGCTGGAGGCGGCGGGTTGGCAGACCGGCGAACATACGGACCCCCGCGCCCGGACACGGTATCTACTCGCTTCGCCTCGGAGGAGGTGAGGGCGGGTGGGGTGGGCCGAGGTGAAGCGGTGGATCGGGGAGGCGCTGCGGGGTGCCGCAACTCGGCTTGGCCCGGCGGGCGTTGGCGTGACCGAGCGGAACGGAACGCAGCGAGCCGGAGCGAAACGGCATACCGCGCGGCAGACCTGGGAGGCTCCGCCGAATGCCGCAACTCGGTCTGCCCCAGCAGACATTGGCGAAGCCGAGCGGAACGGAGTGCAGCCGGCCGGGGTAAAGCAACGGGGCATGCCGCTGACCGAAGTGAACCCGCATGGCATGCGGTGGCCCAAGAACCCGCCGGCGGACGCCCCTGCCCAGCCCACCCCCGCAGACGCCCCGGCTCAGCCCCGCCCAGCGGACGCCACGGAGTTCTCGGCCCCCGCCCAGACAAGGCCCGTCCAAACAAGGCCCACTCAGACAGGACCCGTCCAGACAGGACCCGTCCAGACAGGACCCGTCCAGACAGAGCCCGCCCAGCCAAGGCCCGTCCAAACAGGACCCGCCCAAACAAGCCCGGCGCCCGCCCAAACAGTGCCCCTCCCCTCCACCCCCTCCCCCATCACCCCCACCCCTTCACCCCGCAGCGATCCCCGCCAGCCTCCGAGCCTCCCCCCGAGTCCTCCGAGCGATCGCCTCCTCATCCACAGTCAACAACCGCCCCCCCTCCACGATCTGCCGCCCGTTCACGAAGGACGCCGTCACCGGAGCCGCCGCTCCGAAGACCAGGGCCGTCACCGGGTCCGCGATCGACGCGTGGGCCAGGGTGTCCATGCGCCACAGGACCAGGTCCGCCAGCTTGCCGGGCTCCAGGGAGCCGATCTCGCGGGCCCGGCCCAGGACTTGGGCGCCGCCGTAGGTGCCGAGGCGCAGGGCCTGGCGGGCGTTCAGGGCGCGTTCCTTGTGGGCGCCGAGGCGGTTGATCAGGAGGGCGTTGCGCAGTTCCGTGTGGAGTTCGCCGGACTCGTTCGACGCGGTGCCGTCGACCCCCAGGCCCACCGGGACGCCCGCCGCGAGCATGTCGGGGACCCGCGCGATGCCCGCCGCCAGGCGCGCGTTGGACGAGGGACAGTGCGCCACCCCCGTCCGCGTACGGGCGAACGCCGCGATGTCGGAGTCGTTCATGTGGACGCAGTGGGCCATCCAGACGTCCTCGCCGAGCCAGCCGGTGGACTCGAAGTAGTCGGTGGGCCCCATGCCGAACAGCTCGTGGCAGAACTTCTCCTCCTCGACCGTCTCCGAGCCGTGGGTGTGCAGGCGCACGCCGAGCCGGCGGGCCAACTCGGCTCCCTGCCGCATCAGTTCGATGGAGACCGAGAAGGGCGAGCAGGGGGCCACGGCGATCTGCGTCATCGAGTCGAAGGAACCGTCGTGATGGCGTCGTACCGTCTCCTCGGTCGCCGCCAGCGCGCCGTCGAGCGTCTCGACCGCGAAGTCCGGCGGCAGGCCGCCGGCCGACTCGCCGCGGTCCATGGAGCCGCGGGCGAGGGTGAAGCGGACGCCCATGGTGCGGGCGGCGTCGATGATCGCGCCGGAGAGGTCGCCGGAGCCGCGCGGGAAGACGTAGTGGTGGTCCATCGCGGTCGTCACGCCGCCGCGGGCCATCATCGCCAGGGACCCCTCGGCCGCCGCGCGGACCATCGGCTCGTCGATGCGCGCCCAGGTCGGGTAGAGCGCGACCAGCCAGTCGAAGAGGTTGTGGTCGGTGGCCAGGCCCCGGGTGATCCACTGGTAGAAGTGGTGATGGGTGTTGACCAGGCCGGGGGTGACGAGATGGCCGGCCGCGTCGATGCGGCGGGCGACGTCCGCGAGGCCCTGGGGCGCCGGGCCCGCGCCGACGGACTCGATGCGGTTGCCGTGCAGCACGAGGTGTCCGCTCGCGTGCTCGGTGTCCTGGGCGTCGACGGTCGCGATCGCCGCGTTCTCGATGACGATGCGCTGAGCCATCGTTCGTCCCCTCTCGGAAGAAACAGGTCAGAGATTCGTGAGGTCCGCCGGGATGCGCGCCTCGCGCCCCTCACGCAGCACGGTCGCCTCGATCAGCCCGTAGGGCCGGTCGGCGGCGAAGTACACCTCGTTGTCGTTCTTGAGCCCGAACGGCTTCAGATCGACCAGGAAATGGTGCTTGTTGGGCAGCGAGAAGCGGATCTCGTCGATCTCCGGCCGGTGTTCGACGACCCGCGCGCCCATCGCGTACAGCGTCTGCTGGAGCGACAGCGAGTACGTCTGCGCGAACGCCTGGAGGATGTGCCGCCTCGTCTCCTCGTACGACTCCTGCCAGTCCGGCAACTCGCCTGTGTCGCCGGTCCAGTTGAAGCGCCAGCGGGCGGTGACGTCGGTGGCGAGGATGCGGTCGTACGCCTCGGGCAGGGTCGTGTACTGATCCTTGAGGTAGCCCCAGAACTCGGAGTTGGTCGAGTTCAGGACCGTCAGGTCCTTCAGGCCCGAGACCACTTCCCACTCGGTGCCGTCGAAGGTGACCTGGGTCAGGCGGGTCTCCTGGCCCTTGCGGACGAAGGAGTGCTCGCCCTCGCCCGCGCTGTCGATCCGCTCCCAGGTGTACTCCTCGATGCGGATGCGGGCGCGGTGGATCGTCTCCTGGGAGGTGACGAAGTGGCGGGCGAGGTGGATGCCGAACTGCTCGGCGGACTCGATGCCGTGCTCCTTGGCGAACGCGTACACCGTGTTCTTGGTGGTGTCCGTGGGCAGCACGTTCGCGTTCGAGCCGGAGTAGTGCACCTCGGCCATGTCGCCGCTCAGCGAGACGGAGACGTTGAGGTCCTTGATGTGATGGGTGGTGCCGTCGCGGACGATGCGGACGACTCGGGTCTCGGCCTTGCCGTACTGGTTCTGGCCCAGCAGAGCACGCGTCATGGCGGTCCTAGCTCCCTCGGTAGACGGAGTAGCCGAACGGGTTCAGCAGGAGGGGTACGTGGTAGCGCTCACCCGGTACGACGGCGAAGGCGACCGTCACCTCGGGGAAGAACGCCGCTTCCAGATAGGGGTCCACCTCGAAGACGAGCCGCGCCTGGGCCGCCGACTCCGGCAGCGGGGGGAAGTCCTTGCAGCGGCCGTCGGCGTCGGTCACCGACTCCCCGAAGGGCAGCCACTCCGCGTCCGCGCCGGGCCGCACCGCGAGGCGGACGGAGACACCCGCAGCGGGCCGGCCCACGGAGGTGTCCAGGATGTGCGTGGAGACACTCACGCCTCCACTGGAGACGCTCACGCCTTCACGAGATGTACTGCCGCTCATACAGGATCACCCTCAAGAAGCCGAGCCAGCCGAATGCGATTGATCTTGCCGAGTTCGGCGCGTACGACCGCGCGTTCCCGCTCCGGCGTGTTCCCGATCCGCTCCCGCGCGGCGTCCCGCATCTGCTCGCCGGTCCGCCCGGTCGCGCAGATCAGGAAGACATGGCCGAACTTCTCCTGGTAGGCCAGGTTGAGTTCGAGCATCTCCGCCCTCAGCTCCTCCGACGCGCCCGCCATCCCGCGCTGCTCGCGGGCCGAGACCGGGTCGCCCGGCCGGGGGCGCCCTATCTGAGGGTGCCCGGCCATCGCCGCGTCCAGACCGGCCGGGGTCAGCGCGTCGGTGGCGGCGTCGCCGGCGTCGTACAGCTCCTCGGGGGTGGTGTACGGGCGGGCCGCCAGGAGGTGGTCGGCCCAGGTGGGGGCCGCGCAGACGTCGTGGAGGGCGGCGCGGGCCGCGGGGACGGCGAGCGTGTTGAACCGGGTCAGGCCCGGCGGCGGGGGCAGGGGCGTCACGAAGTGCCTCCGTGGCCGCGAGGGCCGTCGTACGGAAGGGGACGCCGTCAGCTAACGCCTTCACCTCGTACGCCGTCAACAGTTTGTTGAAAAATCTGGGTTACGGCGCGACCCCTCCGGTACCTTTCTCCCGGTTCAGGTAGTTGTAGACGGTGAAGCGGCTCACCCCGAGGGCGCTCGCGACCGTCTCCACCCCGTGCCGCACGGCGAACGCGCCGCGTGCCTCCAGCGACCGCACGACCTGCTGTTTCGTCTTGCGGTCCAGCTCGGCGAGGGGCTTGCCGAACTTCCGCTCCAGCGCGGCCAGGATGTGATCGAGCGAGTCGGCGAGCTGCGGCAGCCGTACGGCGACGGCCTCGGCGCCGGCCCAGCGCAGGACGACGTCGTCGGGCCCCGCCTCGGCGGCCGGGAGCAGTTCGCCGCCGATGGCGTCGACGAGGGGGCGCACGGCGGCGACGAAGGACTCCTCCGCGTCGCTCACTCGCCCTCCCCGACCACGCTGACCTGGAGCGAGATCCGGTTGGCGCCGGCCTGGAGGGCGTCGCGCAGCACCGCGTCCACGGCGGCGAGCACCGCCTCGGCGCCGCCCTCCGCGGTGTTCCCGAACGGGCCGACGTCGACCGCGTCCAGCTCGGCCGCGGCCAGCACCTCGCGGGCCGCCAGGGCGTGCGCGGGCGCCTCGTCGAGGTCGAAGGGCTCGGTCGTGAACTCCACTCTCAATCGCACCCGCCCAACCTAACGCCTCCCGCCCTCATCTCGGCCGGCGTCTGCGGGAGCGCTGGATGCGGGGTCTGCTCTCGCGGACGACCGTCACGGGCGCGGGGCCGCTGCGCCGGCCGCAGCAGCGGGGGCACCAGTAGCCCTCGCCGCCCGTGGTGAAGCTCCAGCCCAGGCCGACGATGTGGTCGTACGCGTACTCCGCCTCGTGCAGGATGTGGCCGAAGATGTCCTCCTCCTTGTCCGGCGGCGGCTGTGCGATGACCAGCTCGAAGACCGCGCGGGCCTCGCAGCCGGGGCGGTCGCAGAGCAGGTAGAAACGGACGGGTCCCGGGGCCTTGCCGTCGGTCTTGAGGCTCATGCGGCCACTGTTCCGGAGGAGGAGCGGTGTGTGCGGAGAGTTGCGTGATACGGCCGAAAGCGTGAGGTGGGGCGGGGGTGGTGTGGCATGCGTCGGTACTCTCCGGTGGGGGCTGCTCGCGTGTCTCATCAAGGTCATACCGGCGCATAAATGCGTTACCGCACCGGTCGTAGCGGGGCTACGGCAAGCTCAAAAGAAGCTCTGGAAACGGGCCGGGGGTGTATCAACCGGGCGCCGGGGCGGGCACATTGGCTTCATGCGGGGCCCGCCGGAACGGGGGCGGCGGGCCTCGTACGGCATCCGGCGCCGGTGTCGACGTCACCCCCGGCGCGTCCCCGGTGCCGTCAAGTGACGGACAATCAGGGGGCGTCGGGAGGACGATGGGGCCATGTCCGAGAGCGTGCCGGTGCGCTGTCCGGCCTGTCTGCGCGAGCGGCTCTTCCGTGTGCCGTCCTACCCTTGCGTGTGCGGTGCCGCCGTAGCGCCCCGCCCTGATCCCCACACCCCGCCCACCCCGGTCACCCAGCGCGTCTGGGACGAGGAGTGGATCACCCTGCGCTGCCATTGCTGCGGCCGCGCGACACATTGGCCGCATCCTGAACTGGGGTGTGGTTGTGGGGTGTTGCTGCGGATAGCGGTGTGGGGGGAGGGGGTGGAGCAGGAGGTGGAGACGGGTACGCCGGGGGCCGCGCGCGAGCCGGGGGCGGGGGCTTCCGAGGCGGGCGGTGCTTCCGGGGTGGACGCCTCCGGGGTGGACGTCTCCGGGACCGAGCAGGAGGCCGCAGGGCAGCAGGCGCCGGTCCCGGACCAGGAGCCCGTGTCCGAGAGCGCGCCCAGAGCGGTCGCGGGACAGCCTCCGGAGCCGGCCCCCGAAGCGGAGCGGCAGGCCGGGGCGGAAGCTGACGCGTGCGGCGCATCTCCGGCTCGGCACGGCCTCGGGGCACCGGACGCCGCACATGACGCCGGGTCCGAAACGGCCTTCCCGGCCCGCGAGACTCCCCGGGCACCGGACGCCCCCTCGGCCCAGGACACTCCCCCCGCCCAAGAAGCACCCCCGCCCCTCCCCCTCCACCCCATCCGCACCGCCCGCGACGCGGTCATGGTCACCGCCCTCTACCTCCGCCGCCTCGGCTACCGCGACATCCGGCGGGCCGATCAGCGGCAGCCCTCGGGGATCGGGCTGGCGGCGCGGGGGCTGCTGGCGCAGGTGGATCCGAGTGTGCGGCCCGCCTCGCTGCGCGACATCGAGTGTCTGTGACTGACGGCGATGACGGAGTCGTCGGGCCCGGTGTACTTCTCGCTCGCGGGATACGCCGACGACGCCCGCGCCCGCGCCGACCGCCTCGGCATCCCCCTGTTCGTGCTGGACCTCACCGGCATAGCCCTGCCCGTGAACGCCCCGGCCGACGCCCTCGACGCCACCCACGACGCACCCGGCGGCTGAGCGGCGCCGACCCACCGAAGGCACCGCCGAAGCCACCGGCGACAACCTCGGCGACGGCACCGGTAACAGCACCCGCAGCACCACCGCCAGCCCCGGCGACCGCGCCCAGGGCACCCCCACCCCCGAACCCTCCACCCCTACCCCCCGTACATCTCCCGCAGCTCCACCTTCCGCACCTTCCCCGACACCGTCATCGGAAAGGCCCCCAACACCCGCAGCCGGCTAGGGATCTTGTAGTGCGCGAGCCGGCCCGCGCAGTACTCCCGGAGTTCCTCCAGCGTCGGCGGATCCCCCTCCTCCCGGGGTATGACGCAGGCGAGCACCTCCTCGCCGTACGTCTCGTGCGCCGCCCCGACGACCTGGACGTCCCTGATCTTCGGGTGGCCGTAGAGGAACTCCTCGACCTCGCGCGGATAGATGTTCTCGCCGCCCCGGATGATCATGTCCTTGATGCGGCCGACGATCTCGACGTACCCGTCCTCGCGCATCACCGCGAGATCCCCGGTCCGCATCCAGCGGCCCGCGTCGACGGCCTCGGCGGTCTTCTCCGGCTCGTTCCAGTAGCCGAGCATCACGCTGTAGCCGCGGGTGCACAACTCGCCTGCCGTGCCCCGGGGTCGGGTGACACCGGAGACCGGGTCGATCACCTTGACCTCGATGTGCGGCAGGGCCCGGCCGACGGTCCCGGTGCGGTGTTCGAGGTCGTCGTCCCTGCGGGTCTGCAAGGACACCGGGGACGTCTCGGTCATGCCGTAGCAGATGGCGACCTCCGCCATGCCCATCTCGGCGACGACCCGTTTCATCACCTCCACCGGACAGGGCGAGCCCGCCATGATGCCGGTGCGCAGTGAACTCAGGTCGTAAGAAGGGAAGTCCGGCAGGTTCAGCTCGGCGATGAACATCGTCGGGACGCCGTACAGGGACGTGCACCGCTCCTGTTGGACGGCCGTCAGGGTGGCCGCCGGTTCGAAGGAGGGGGCCGGGATCACGACGCAGGCGCCGTGCGAGGTGGCCGCGAGGTTGCCCATCACCATGCCGAAGCAGTGGTAGAAGGGGACGGGTACGCAGATGCGGTCCTGTTCGTCGTAGCCCAGCGACTCCCCCACGAAATAGCCGTTGTTGAGGATGTTGTGGTGGGAGAGGGTGGCCCCCTTGGGGAAGCCGGTGGTGCCCGAGGTGTACTGGATGTTGATGGGGTCGTCGCAGGACAACTCGGCCTCGCGGGCGGCCAGTTCACCACCGGAGGCGGCGCCGCGCCGGACGAACTCCGCCCAGCCGGGGTCGCCGAAGTACACGGCCTGCCTCAACTCCGGGCATCCGGGCCGGACTTCGTCGACCATCGCCCGGTAGTCGCTGCCCTTGTGGCCCAGTGAGGCGAACAGCAGGGACACGCCCGCCTGCCGCAGGACGTACCCCACCTCGTGCGTGCGGTAGGCCGGATTGACGTTCACCATGACCGCGCCGACCCGCGCGCTGGCGTACTGCACCAGCACCCACTCCGGGCAGTTGACCGCCCAGACCCCGACCCGGTCCCTCCTGCCCACCCCGGCGGCGAGCAGCGCGTACGCCAACTCCTCGACGTCGGCGGCGAATTCGGCGTACGTCCAGCGCCGCCCGGACGCCACGTCGACCAGCACCTCCCGCTCCGGCCAACGGGCCACCGCCCGGGCGAGGTTGCCGCCGATGGTGTCCCCGAGGAGGGGGGTGACACCGGCGCCGTGCGCGTACGACAGCGGCCGAGCGACCGATGAACTCCCCCCGGCGAACCCCCCGTTCACCGCCAGTCCTCCTCACGGAACTCGTTCTCCGACCCCTCCGCCGTGGCCTCCCGAAGCTCTATCCGCCGGATCTTCCCGGACACCGTCTTCGGCAGCGGCGCGAACTCCAGCCGCCGTACCCGCTTGTAGGGCGCGAGCACCCGCCGCGAGTGCTCGAAGAGTTCGCGGGCCGTCTCCCCGTCCGGCTCCCACCCCGCCGCGAGGACGACGTACGCCTTGGGGACGGACAGCCGCAGTTCGTCGGGGGCGGGGACGACCGCCGCCTCCGCGACCGCCTCGTGCTCCAGCAGCGCGCTCTCCAGCTCGAAGGGGGAGATCTTGTAGTCGCTGGCCTTGAAGACGTCGTCGCTGCGGCCGATGTACGTCAAGTAGCCCTGGGCGTCGCGGGAGGCGACGTCGCCGGTGCGGTAGTAGCCGCCGGCCATCGCCTCGGCGGTGCGGTCGGCGTCGCCGTGGTAGCCGGTCATGAGGCCGACGGGGCGGGAGGAGAGGTCGAGGGCGATCTCGCCCTCGTCGACGCCGGGGGCGCCGGAGACGGGGTCGAGGAGCTCCACCCGGTAGCCGGGGCTGGGGCGGCCCATGGAGCCCGTCTTCAGTTGCTGGCCGGGGGTGTTGGCGACCTGGACGGCGGTCTCGGTCTGTCCGAAGCCGTCGCGGATCGTGACCCCCCAGGCCCGCCGGACCTGCTCTATCACCTCGGGGTTGAGGGGTTCACCGGCGGCGACGACCTCGCGCGGCGGGGTGGTGAGCTGGGTGAGGTCGGCCTGGATGAGCATGCGCCACACGGTCGGCGGGGCGCAGAACGTCGTGACGCCCGCGCGGTCCATCTCCGCCATCAGCCGACTCGCGTCGAACCGCGTGTAGTTGTGGATGAAGACGGTCGCCTCGGCGTTCCAGGGGGCGAAGAGGTTGGACCAGGCGTGCTTGGCCCAGCCCGGGGAGGAGATGTTGAGGTGGACGTCGCCGGGCTTGAGGCCGATCCAGTACATGGTCGCCAAGTGCCCGATGGGGTAGGAGGCGTGGGTGTGCTCGACGAGTTTGGGGCGGGCCGTGGTGCCGGAGGTGAAGTACAGCATCAGGGGGTCGTCGGCGAGGGTCTCGCCGTCGGGGGTGAACTCGGCGGGGGCGGCGTACGCGTCGGCGTAGGGGAGCCAGCCCGGGACCTCGTCGCCGACCGCGATGCGGGAGTAACGGCCGGGCACCTCCTCGAACTTGGCGGTGTCGGCGGAGCGGGTGAGGACGTGCCGGATCCGGCCGCGCTCGACGCGGTCGCGCAGGTCCAGGGGGCCGAGGAGGGGGGTGGCCGGTATCACGACGGCCCGCAGCTTCATCGCGGCGAGGGCGGTCTCCCACAACTCGGCCTGGTTGCCGAGCATCACGAGGATGCGATCCTCGGCGCGCACGCCCCGCGCGCGCATCCAGTTCGCGACCCGATTGGATCGCTCGGCCAACTCGGCGAAGGAGAGCCGTAGTTCCGAGCCGTCCTCCTCGACGATGTGCAGGGCGGTGCGGTCGTTGCCGGCGGCGATGGCGTCGAACCAGTCGAGGGCCCAGTTGAAGCGTTCGGGGCGTGGCCAGGTGAAACCCGCGCAGGCGGCGTCGTAGTCCTCCCTGTGGGTGAGGAGGAAGTCACGGGCGGTGCGGAACACGGCCTGGGCGGACGGCTGTTGGGCGAGCCTGCGGGGCGTGCCAAGGGCCAAGTCCGGGTAAAGGGAATCCGTCGTCGCCATCTGTCCTCCTCGGTACCGGACCATTGCCGGGCGGCTCTCTGCCATCGTGTAATCCGTGATGTGAGTCTCACTACCCCCGAACGGGGGTGTGCGGCGGCGGACTCCGCGGGAGAAGAGGCGGGTAATCAGGTGGTGACAGCGGACGCGTCGGGAACGATCGAGATTCATGGCGCGCTGGCGCGGCTGCGCCGGACGACGGGGCTGCCCCTGGCGTTCGGCGGGCTGGTGGAGACGGGGCGGCACCGGATGCGGATCAGTGAGCTGAGTGGAGCGAACACGCACTCGCTGCGCGGGCTCGCCGTGACCTCGGGCAACGGGCTCGGCGGCAAGACGCTCGCGCTGGCCCGGCCGGTCGCCGTGACCGACTACTCGCTCTCGCGGCAGATCAGCCATGAGTACGACGTGGCGGTCGCGGAGGAGGGGATCAGATCGGTGGTGGCGATCCCGATCGTCGTGCGCCGCCGGGTGCGGGGGGTGCTGTACGGGGCGCTGCGGACCGCGCAGCCGCTGGGGGACCGCACGCTGGGTGCGGCGGTGGACGTGGCGCGGGACGTGGAGCAGGCGCTGGTGGTGCGGGACGAGGCGGCGGCGCTGCTGGCGGCGGCGCGCTGCGAGCGTCCGCCGCTGGAGCGGACGGCGGGCTGGGAGCAGGTGCGGGAGGCGCACGCGGCGCTGCGGGCGCTGGCGCCGCGGATAAGCGATCCGGGGCTGCGGGCGGAGCTGCTGCGGGCGTGCGGGCTGCTGGAGCCGGGGCAGGAGTCGGCGGGCCTTGAGGGTCCGGTGCTGGCGCCGCGGGAGCAGGATGTGCTGGCCTGTGTGGCGGCGGGGGCGACGAACGCGGTGACGGCGGAGCGGCTGGGGCTGCGGCCGGAGACGGTCAAGGGCTATCTGCGCTCGGCGATGCGGAAACTGGGTGCGCACACCCGGGGCGAGGCGGTGGCGCTGGCCCGCCGCGCGGGGCTGCTGCCCTGAGAGGAGGGTCGATTTCCGGACATGGACGCCAGGACGGGGTGACCTGGGGCGGCCCTTCGGGTCCCCGGGTGGATCCCCGCTGTTCAGCGGCGGTACGACGGCGCGCGAGGGCCCCTTCTCATTCAGATCACCGCGTACTGAATTTCCCCATGCACCCGGCTGTTATATCCCTCACCACGCCGTCCCTCCGAATTTCAATGGGACGTTGCCTAGAATTTGGCCCGCACACGACACTCGGAGGGGAGCGGTGACCGTGCGACGGGACTTCAAGGAGTCTGCCCGATGCCGCCCCGACCTGGTCATCGGCAGGGAAGAGCTGTGGGGCTCGGCCCGCGACCAGCTCGCGCGCGGCGGCAGCGTGCTGCTGCACGGACCGGCCGGAATTGGAAAGTCGACCCTGCTGCGGGCATTGGCGGCGGATTACGGCGAGACGGCGCACACCGTGCTGCGCTGCTCGGCGACCGAGTCCGAATCCCACCTGCCGTTCCTGGCGCTGGCCGATCTGTTCGGGCTGGTCCTGGACGAGATCTCCGGCGCGCTGCCCGCCGCCCAGCGCACGGCCCTGGAGTCGGCCCTCACCGGGCGCGGCGAGTCCACCCTCCAGCGCGACGGCCTCGCCCTGCGCCTGGCCGTCCTGTCGGCCCTGCGCGCCCTCGCCGCGCGCGGACCGGTCCTGGTCGTCGCCGACGACATGCAGTGGCTGGATCCCGCCAGCGCCGAACTCCTGGGCTTCGCCGCCAGACGCCTGGGCGACACCCCGGTCCAGCTGCTGACCGCCGTCCGCACCGAGGGCCAGGAGTACGACCGGCACCTGCGCGCCTCGCCGCCGGACACCCTGGCGATCCGGCTGAACCCGCTCTCGCGCGCGCAGGTGTCCGCGCTGCTCGACCAGGGGGGCTACACCGACCTGCCGCGCTCGACGGTGCGCGAGATCCACCGCACCAGCGGCGGCAACCCCTTGTTCGCGCTGGAGCTGGGCCGCGCCCTGGCCGAGCGGCCCGCGCCGCCGCGCCCCGGGGAGCCGCTTCCGGTGCCGACGTCCTTGCGCGCGCTGGTGCTCTCCCGCCTCGACATGCTGCCCGCGCAGGCGCGGCACACCCTGCTCGTCGCCAGCGCGGGCGCGCGTCCGACGCTGGCCCTGCTGCACGCGGCCGGCCGGGAGAACGCCGAGGCGGAGACCGCGCAGGCCGCCGAACTGGGGCTGCTGGCGACGGAACCCGAGGGCCCCGGGCCCGCCGTGCGCTTCGCGCACCCGCTGATCTCGGCCGCGCTGTACGCGGAGGCGCCCGCGCAGGAGCGGCGGGCGGCGCACGCGGCGCTGTCGACGGCCGCCTCCGACCCGATAGAACGCGCCCGGCACCTGGCGCTGGCCACGACGGGCACCGACCCCGAGGTCGCCGACCGGCTCTCGGAGGCCGCCGCGCTGGCCCGCGACCGGGGCGCGCCCTCGACGGCCGCCGCGCTCGGCCTGCTCGCCGCCCGGCACACCCCGCCGGACGCCGCCCCGACGCCCGACGAACGCCGTCTGCGGGCCGCTGAGGACGCGATCACGGCCGGGGAGACGGATCTGGCCCGGGACATCGCCCACGACGTCCTGACGCGCGTCACGGAGCCCGCGGAGCGGGTGCGGGCGTGGATGGTCGTCATCGAGTCCGCCGGGCAGGCCCTGGGCGTCGTCGACGCCGTCTTCCCGAAGGTCCTCGCCGACGCCGGCGACGACCCCCGGCTACTGGCCCTGGTCCACTACCAGCTGGCCTGGCGCGGGCTGGTCGTCGACGGCGACTTCGCCGAGGCCCGCCGGCAGTGCGCGCACGCCGCCGAGCTCGCCGCGCGCGGGCACGACCGGCGCACCGAGCTGATGGCGCTGTCCATGCAGGCGTCCACGGAGACCCTGATGGGCCACCCGGACGCGCCCGCGACCATCAAGAAGGCCCTCAAGGAACCCCAGTACGCGGACGTCACCTGCCACCACAACGGGCCCGTGATGGCCCGCTTCCGCTGGCTGCTGATGAGCGACCAGCTGCCCGAGGCGCGCACCACGATCACGGCGCTGCTGCGGGAGGTGCAGCGGCGCGGGGCCGTCGAGAGCGAGGTGCACTTCCAGCGCTTCCTCGCCGAGACCGAGCTGCGCTCCGGGCACTGCGGGCGCGCCCTCGACCTCGCGCGCGAGTCGCTGCGCCTGGCCCGCGACTCCGGGATCGGCCTGGGCGCGTCCGCCATGCTGACCTCGCTCGCCGAGGCCTCCGGAGGGGACGTGGAGCGCGCCCTGGAGCTGGCCCGGGAGGCCGCGGGGCGAGCGGAGGAGGACGGCGACCAGATGTACCTCTCCAAGGCTCTCGCGGCTCTGGGGTACGCCCAGTTCGTCGCCGGGGACGCGGCCGGGGCCGTCGCCTCGCTGCGCCGGGTGCGCGAGCTGGAGCAGGGCCTGGGGATCATCGACCCCGCGCGCGGGCGCTGGCAGGGCGACCTGGCCGAGGCCCTCGTACGGGTCGGGGAACCCGGGGAGGCGCAGGAGCTGATCGACACCACGCGCGCGCACGCGTTGCGGCTCGGTAGGGAGAGCGTGCTGGCGCTGCTCGACCGCGCGGAGGCGCTGGTGCGGGCCGCGCGCGGGGAGCACGACGCGGCGCTGGCCCAGCTGACGTCCGTCCAGGACCGCCTCGCCAAGCTGGGCTACGCCCTGGAGGAGGCCCGCGCGGCGTTCGCCCTGGCCCGCCTGCGCACTCGCAGGCCGGGGCCCACCTCCTACGACGAGGCCGCGCGGCTGTTCAGGCGCTGCCGCGCGGTGCCGTGGCTCAGGCAGGTCGACGCGGCGCTCACCGACCCGGAGGCGGGGCGGGGCGGGGCCGTCGCCGAGGAGCGGCCGGCCGCCGCGGACGCCCTGGAGGGGCTCGCCGCGATGGAGCGTCAGGTGGCCGCGCTCGTCATGGAGGGCGCCACCAACCGGGAGATCGCCGCGCGGCTGTTCATCAGCGTCAAGACGGTCGAGGCGACGCTCACCCGGGTCTACCGCAAGCTCGGGATCCGTTCGCGGGTGGACATCGTCCGGCTGGCGGCGGGGCGGCGCGCGAAGTAACCCGCAGGGGGGTTTACTGCCCTCGCGGGTTTGACGGGGGGTCACCGAGGGTTTTCCCTGCCCACATCCCCTAGGGGGTTCCCTCATTGGGGAACGGGTGTGGCCGGACATAAGTTTTGTGTGTGCCGCTCGCCCAGGGCACACGGGAGCCGGTCCCGCGGCTCCCAGGCACAACCCCCCACACAACTGAACAACTCCCCCATAACTGAACAGAGTTCACAGCACAGCAGCACCCGCGCGATTCCCCCACGGCGATTCCCCCTCCCCACGAGGAGTCACATTGCTCGCGCTCGACCGTGCTAGAAAGGCCGCTGCCGCTCTGGCGGCGACCGCAGCCGTTGCGGCCCTCACGCTGCTCGGCGCCCCCTCCGCGACGGCAGCACCCCAGCCGATCGTCGGCGGCACGACGACCACCACCTCGTCGTATCCCTTCATGATGCAGATCACGGACGCCTCGCAGAATCAGTTCTGCGGCGGCACCCTCGTCTCGGCGACGAAAGTCGTGACGGCGGCGCACTGCATGGTCGGCGAGACGACCAGCAGCGTGCGGGTCGTCGGCGGCCGGACGTACCTCAACGGCACGAACGGGACCGTGAGCCGCGTCAGCAACATCTGGATCCACCCGAGCTACACCGACGCCACCAACGGCGACGACGTGGCCGTGCTGACCTTGGCGACCTCGATGCCCTACACCACGGCGTCGTACGTCTCCGCCTCCCAGACCAGCGTGTACGCGGCCGGCACCACGGCCCGGATCGTCGGCTGGGGCACCACCTCGCAGAACGGAAGCTCCTCCAACCAGCTGCGGACCGCGACCGTGCCGACGGTGGCCAACTCCAGCTGCGCGAGCTCCTACGGTTCGGACTTCGTCTCGTCCGACATGGTTTGCGCCGGATACACGTCCGGCGGCACAGACACCTGCCAGGGCGACAGCGGCGGTCCCCTGCTCATCGGGGGCGTCCTGGCAGGGATCACTTCCTGGGGCAACGGTTGCGCGCAGGCCGGTTACCCGGGTGTCTACACCCGGCTGACCACCTTCTCGGACCTGGTGACCGCGCAGGTCACCTCGTAACCAGGGTGAACTCCTGAGCACTTCTCAGGTGCCTCAGGTGAGAGAACCAGGGGGCGTTGGGGGGCGTTCCCAAAAAGTACAAAAACCCCCGCATACAAACAGNGAACCAGGGGGCGTTGCGGGCCTCCACGAGCGGCCCGCAACGCCCCCTGTCCAATATGTCCCGTATATCCTTCCGGTGATCTGATGATGTGCCCCACTCCGGGAGGCAGCCGCGATGACCGAGCGACGCGCCGCAAGGCTGTGGCGACGGCCCGCGAAGCCGGGTACGACGCCCCCGCAGCCGCCGGCCCGCAGGCCCGCGCCCCGCCCGGCCGACCCCGAGGAGCCGGGCAGCGTCATCCAGTCGGTCCTGTACCGCGACGGCGTCCGGGTCTCCTCCCCCGCGACGCTCGCCCGCACCTACCGGGAGCTGCGCGAGCAGCCCGCCGGCATGGCCTGGATCGGCCTCGCCCGCCCCACGGAAGCCGAACTCCACTCCCTGGCCGCCGAGTTCGGCCTGCACCCGCTCGCGGTGGAGGACGCGAAAGAGGCCCATCAGCGGCCCAAGCTGGAGCGCTACGGCGACACCCTGTTCGTCGTCCTGCGCGCGGCGCGCTACCTCGACGCGCCCGAGGAGATCGACTTCGGCGAGCTGCACGTCTTCGTCGGCCCCGACTTCGTCATCACCGTCCGGCACGGCGCCGCCCCCGACCTCTCCGCCGTCCGCCGCCGCATGGAGGAGTCCCCGGAGCTGCTGAGCCTCGGCCCCGAGGCGGTCCTGTACGCCATCCTCGACGCGGTCGTCGACGGCCACGCGCCGGTCGTCGAGGGCGTCCAGAACGACATCGACGAGATCGAGACCGAGGTCTTCCGCGGCGACCCCGAGGCCTCCCGCCGGATCTACGAACTCTCCCGCGAGATGGTCGAGTTCCAGCGCGCGACCCGCCCCCTGGTCGGCATGCTGCACGCCCTGATGGCGGGCTTCTCGAAGTACGGCACCGACGACGAGCTCCAGCGCTACCTGCGCGACGTCGCCGACCACGTCACCCACACCAGCGAACGCGCCGACGGCTTCCGCCAGGCCCTCTCCGAGATCCTCACCGTCAACGCCACCCTCGTCACCCAGCAGCAGAACGCGGAGATGCGGGCGCTGGCGGAGGCGGGGTTCGAGCAGAACGAGGAGATCAAGAAGATCTCGTCGTGGGCGGCGATCCTGTTCGCCCCCACGCTGGTCGGGACGATCTACGGGATGAACTTCCAGCACATGCCGGAGCTGAACTGGGGCTTCGGGTATCCGTTCGCGATCGGCCTGATGGGCGTGGTGTGCGTCAGCCTGTACGTCGTCTTCAAACGGCGGGACTGGCTGTAGGTCACTTGGGGCGCCCTTCGAGAAGGCGTTCCCCGAAGTCCGCGCCGGGCGCCGGCAGCGGGGGGACGTATCCGACGGCCGACGCGCGGTGTTCCGTGTACGGCGTGAGGGCGTCCCGCGCGGTCAGCCGTTCCTGGACCCGGACGAAGAGGGACGGGTCGCGCATGAACGCCAGGAAGAGCAGCCCCCGGTCGGCCGGACCGTTGTCGTAGGAGTAGCCCCTGCGCAGCATGCGGGCACCGCCGTCGAAACGGGGGCTCGCGGCGCGGACGTGCGCGTGCAGCGGGGTGACGTACCGACCCTCCGGCGTCTTCGCGAAGATATCCACCCGGTCATGCTCATGCCGCCGCCCGAGCGGCGCACCGCTCTCCCGCTGCCGCCCGATGATCTCCTCCTGCCGCCCGAGGGACAGCCCCCGGAAGTCGTCGGTCCTGAGGTGGATGCCGCGTACGACGAGGTAGGTGCCGTCGTCCTGCCAGATCCAGCGCTCGCACTCCTCGGGGTTCGGGTTCTCCGTGCCGTCCTTGAAGCCGAGGAGGTTGCGGGGGGTCTGGGCGGGGTGCGGCGCGGGCTGCGGGGGGAGGAAGCCGGCCTGGCGCCAGCGGGGGCGGAGGGTGCCTGCGGCTTCGCGGAGGAGGGTGGTGGCGTGTTCGGTGAGGGCGACCGGGGTGTCGCCGCAGAGCAGGAGGAGGAGGTCACCGCCGGTGCGGGTGAGGTGGTCGCCGGGGAAGGGGGGGAGGGGGTGGAGGGGGGTGTGGAGGGTGGGGCCTAGGGCGAGGGTGGTGGTGAGGGGGGTAGGGGGGTGGGTTCTGGGGTGGTGGTCGGGGCGGTTGCGGGGTCGGTTTTCGGGGGTGTTGCCGGGGTTGTCATCGGGGTTGTGCAGGTGGGGGGCCCAGCGGGTCAGGGTTTTCGCGAGGGTGTGGGGGGCGGCGGTCGGGGTGAGGTCCAGGGCGAGGAGGAGGGCTGCTGGGGGGTGGGGGGTGGTGATGCCGGGCTGGCGGCGGGGGGTGTGGGGGGCTCGCGGTGAGGGGTGGGGGGCTGGGGCGCCGTTCGGCGAGGGGGGTGAGGGGGATGTGTGCGGGGGGTTGCCGGCTGGGGAGGGGGTTCTTGCGCAGCCGGTCGCTGTGAACGCGCCGAGGCTTGCTGCCGCGCTGGTCAGGAGGGTGCGGCGGGAGGGGGGTTCGGGGGTGGGGGGCACGGGGGTGGCCTCGGCGGGGAGGTGGGGAGTCTGTTCGGTCATGGGAGTGGGTCGGAGGATACCGGCGGGGGTGGGGGAAATGTTCTATGGCGAGTTCTCTGGGGGCCGTGTCGTGGGGGTGGGGTGGGGGTGGGGTGGGGGTGGGTTCTTGGCGGTTAGACGGGGTTGGGGGTGGTGTCGGGGGTGGCGGCTGGGGTGGTGTTGGGGGTTGCGGCTGGGGTTGCGGGGAGGGCGGCGCCGGAGGCTGGGGCGGGAGCTGAGGTGGGGGGTGTGGCGAGTGCTGGGGTGGGGGCGGCGCCGGGGGTTGCGGCGGGAGCTGAGGTGGGGGTTGCGGCGAGTGCTGGGGTGGAGGTTGCGGCGGGAGCGGCGTCGGAGGTTGCAGCCGGGGCGGCAGTGAGGGGTGCGGCTGGGGCGGCGCCGGAAGCCGCCGTGGGGGTTGCGGTGGGGGCCGTCGTACGCAGAGCCTTCAGGGTCGTCTCCAGGTCTGCGGTCCGGGGGCGGTTGTGGGGGAGTTTGGCGAGGACGGCGGCCATGCCGCAGGTGTCGGTCGCGGCTGAGAAGACCAGGCCGGCCGCTATGCCGGCGGAGAGGAGGAGGAAGGCGGGGTGGAGGAGGGCGAGGGCGAGGCCGGTGAGGACGAGGGTGCCGGCGGTGAGGCGGACCTGGCGGTCCATGGACCAGGGGGTTCGGGGGGTGCGGGGGGTTTGGGCGGGGTCTGTGGGGTGGCCGGGAGGGGAGTCCGCAGGTTGATCGAGGGATCGGTCGAGAGGTTGGTCGAGGGGCTGACCGAGAGGTTGGCCGAAGGACTGGTCTAGGGGCTGGCCGAGGGGCTGGCCGAGGGGGCGGCGCAGGGAGTGGTCCATGGGGCGGTCCAGAGGGTGGCCCTCCGCTGCCCAGGCGTTGGTACCGCCGGTCAGGTTCGTCGCCGGGATGCCGTGTTCTCGTAGCAGGGCGCAGGCGGTCGTGGAGCGGTTGCCCGAGGCGCAGACGATCAGGAGGTCGCCGTTCTCCGCCGCGTGCCGGAGTTCGGGGAGGGCCCGGCGGAGGTGGTCGAGGGGGAGGTTGAGGGCGCCGGGGAGGTGGCCGGCGGCGTGTTCGGCGGGGGTGCGGACGTCGAGGACGGTCAGGGTGGCGAGGCGGGGGCGGGCCTCGGTGGGGGTGAGGGTGCGGGGGGTGGTGGTCATGGCAGATGTGATCCTTGAGGTTCCTGGTGTCCCCGGGCGGGGACGTACAATACCCCTAGGGGTATGGAGAGCGAGGATGGGAGTCGTCGTGGAGCTGGAACTCACCGGTACGGAGCTGAAGTCCGTACTGAACCGGCTGCGCCGGGCGCAGGGGCAGATCACCGGGGTGATCCGGATGATCGAGGAGGGCCGCGACTGCGAGGAGGTCATCACCCAACTCGCCGCCGCCTCCCGGGCCTTGGACCGCGCCGGTTTCGCGATCATCGCGACCGGCCTTCAGCAGTGCGTGACCGACATCGAGTCGGGGAGGCGGAGCGGGGAGGACGCGGATGCGATGAAGGCTCGGTTGGAGAGGTTGTTTTTGTCGCTGGCGTGAGGGGGGCTGCGCTGGCGTGAAGGGGCTCGCTGGTCTGAGGGGGCTGCGCTGGTTTGGGAGGGGCGTTGGCTTGAGGGCTGCGTCGGTGTGAGGGGGGTTGCGGTGGCGTGGGGGGCCGCTGGCTTGAGGGAGGGCGTTGGCTTGGGGGCTGCGCTGGCGTGAGGGGGCTGCGGTGCTGAGGGAGCCTGCACCGCGGGGCCTGCGGCGACCTGAGGGGGTTTGTGCGTTGAGGGAGCTTGCGTCGAGGAGGTCTGCGGTGGCCTGAGGGACTCCCGGAACCCTGAGCCGAGATCCCGAACCGAGCCCCCGCCCCAGAACCCCGTTCACAGCACCCCGTCCACCAGCATCAGCGCCGCCACCCCGAGCAGCACCACCGCGAACGTCCGTTGCAGGACCCTCGGTGACACCTTCGCGGCCAGCCGGCGTCCGTCCCAGGCGCCGAGCAGTGCGGCTCCGGCGAAGGGGGCCAGCCGGGCCCAGTCGAGGTCGTGCACGGTACCGGCGCGCAGCGCCAACGCGGCGAGCGAGTTGACGGTGATGACCAGCAGACTCGTCCCGACGGCCGCCCGCATCCGCAGCCGCAGCACCCCGACCAACGCCGGCACAGCGAGAAACCCACCACCGACCCCCAACACCCCGGTCACCGCCCCCAGCCCGGCCCCGGCGGCCAGCGCTTTGCCGGGGCGTACCTGGTTGGCGGCCGGAGAGGGATCGGCTTGCGGCGAGGGGGAGTTGAGAACGGAGTCGGTGCTTGAGATCGGAACAGGTCCGGCGGCCGAGGAGGGATCGGCTTGCGCCGAGAGGGAGTTGAGGGCGGAGCCCGAGCACCGGTCGCCTCCCGAGCCGGAGAACGAGTCGGCCCTTGCGGAGTCCGAACGCCGGTCGTCATCCCCTGAGCCAGGGAGCGAGTCGACTCTTGCGGCCGAAGCGAGTCCGGCCGCCGGGAAGGGGTCAGCTTGCGCCGAAAGCGAGTTGAGGGCGGAGCCCGAGCGCAGACCGATCCCCGACTCCAAGCGCGAACCACTCCCAGAGTCCGAACACGAGTCGTCCCCCGAGCCGCAGGGCGAGCCACCCTCTAGACGCGAGGACAGGTCGCCCTCCGACCCGCAGGACGAGCCGGCCCCCGAGCTAAGAGCAGGTCCGGCGACCGGGCCGGGATTTCCTTGCGCCGAAGGGAGGTTGAGCGCCACCCCGCAGGACGAGCCGCTCTCCGGGCGCGAGGGCAGGGCGCCCTCTGAGCCACAGGGTGAGCTGCCCTCTGGGCGTGAGAACGAGTCGCCCTCTGAGCCGCAGAACGAGTCGCCCTCTGGGTACGACGACGAGTCACCCCCCGAACCCGAAGTCAAACCGCTCCCCGCACCCGAACCCGACCCCGACCCCGACGGCGTACCCGCTCCCCCCTTCGCCCCAACCCTCAGCATCCGCACCCCCGCCGCCACAGCCACCCCCGCGAACGCCAACGTCAGTACCCGGCCGGGAAGTTGAGCCGCCAGCGCACCCCCGAGCACCGCCGGTACAGTCCCCGCCGCCGCGAACAGCAACCCCGTGCGCCACTGGACGTTCCCCTCCCGGGCATGCGCGGTCAGGGCGGTCGCCGAAGTCACGGCCACCACGACCAGGCTGGCGGTGGTCGCGGCGACCGGGGTGAAACCGATGACGTAGATCAGCGCGGGGACGGTCAGAATGCTCCCGCCGCCCCCGAGCCCACCGAGGGCCAGCCCTACGACGGCCCCGGCGAGCACGGCGAACACCGCGACGCTCACTTGACGCCCCCCGCAGCCGGGGTGACTTGACATCGTTCGGCCACCAAATCGACCGCCTCCAAGGCGACTTGGCTTCGCGTCACCACCAAGTCAGCCACGTCCGAGCCGACATGACATCGCCCCGCCACCGACAGCCCCGCCCGACCGAACCGCCACTCTCCACTGCACACCGCCGACGGCCCCACCCCACCGAACATCCCAGCTCTGCCGCACACCACCGCCACCCCAACCCCGGCCCCGCCGAACCACCCGCACCCGTCATACCCCACCGACGCTCCAGCCCCGCCAAACCACCCGACTCCGCCATGGATCACCGGCACTCCGACCTCACCGAACCACCCGGCCCCGCCCCACGCCACCAACACCCCAGCTCCAGCTCCAGCTCCAGCTCCAGCTCCAGCTCCAGCTCCAGCTCCAGCTCCAGCTCCAGCTCCAGCGAACCCTCCTCCCCCGCCGCGTATCCCTACCACCTCAACCTCACCAACCCCCTCGCCCCCCACCTCAAACCCCCCATATCTCAAGCCCCGCCACCCCAGCCGCCCCGAACGAATCGTCCACAGCGACGACTTCGCGGCCGGCCGCGTCCAGGAAGGACGCCGCGATGGCTGCCCGCATCCCGCCCGCACAGTGGACCCAGACCTCCCCCTCGGGGAGTTCGCCGAGGCGGTGGGGCAGGGTGTGCAGGGGGACGTGGAGTGAGCCGGTGATGAAGCCATTTGCGGTGCGTTCCGATGTTCGGCGGACGTCTACGATCAACACGTCCGAACTCCCCTTCAGATCAGCGAACTTGGCGCGGCGGAAAGTCGCCGGAACCTCCGCCGGGCGCAGCCAGTCCGTGGGGCCGCCGATCGCCGCGGCGGCCGGGCGGTCGATGCCGACCCTGGTCAACTCGCGCTGGGCACCGGCCAGTTGCTCGGCCGACTCGGCCAGGAGTGTGACCGGCTTGCCCCAGGGGATCAACCAGGCCAGGTAGGTGGCCAGTTGCCCCTCCGCCTCGAAGTTCAGCGAGCCCGCGACATGCCCTTCGGCGAAGGCGAGCCGGTTCCGCAGGTCGACCACCCACTCCCCCGCCGCCAGCCGGACGGCGATCTCCTCGGCGTCGGCGGGCGCGGGCGGGGTGAGGTCGACGGGGGCCGGTCCGGCGGCGTTCGCGGGGCCCATGTGGACGTAGTACGCCGGGATGTCGTCCAGCCCGGCGAGGAGTTCGGCTACGAAGACGTCAACATCCTTGGTCAGCGCGAGATTTGACGCTTTCTCAGCACCGATCGTCGTGACAGCGACCCCAGCCGAGACACCCGAACCAACCGAACCGCTCAGACCGGCCGAACCGCCCAAGCCCTCCGAGCATCCCGAACCTCCCGAGCCACCCAGACCACCCGGAGCGCCCGCGCCGCCCGGACCGACCGAAGCGCCCGAACCCCCCGAACCCCCCGAACCCCCCGAAGCACAAAAACTCCCGAACCCATGCGTCGGCAACACCACCACCTCATCCCCCAACTCCCCCGCGATCCGCCGCGCCGAAGCATGCTGCCGCCGCGCCAACTCCCCCGTGAGCCTGGGCTCCACCAGGTCAGGCCGCCCCACCGTCCCGATGAGCAGCGAACCCCCGGTGAACACCGCCACCGCCGCACCCCCCTCCTCCAGCGCATAGGCGGTGTGATGCGGAGTGTGCCCCGGTGTGGCCAGCGCGCGCAGGGTCAGGGACTCGTCGACGACGGACCGGTCGCCGTCGTGGACCGGTGTGTGCGGGTACGACACCCTCGCGCCGGCCGGGACCAGATACGCCGCGCCGGTCAGCCGGGCCAGCTCAAGGCCGCCGGTGACGTAGTCGTTGTGGACGTGGGTCTCCACCACGTGCGTGATGCGCACCCCGCGGCGGGCCGCGGCGGCGATCACCCGGTCCACGTCGCGCGGCGGGTCGACGGCGACCGCGGTGTGCGCGCCGCCTGCCAGATAGCTGCGGTTGCCGAGGCCGCTGACCTCGATCACGTCGACGAAGAACACGTGGAACACGCTCCCTTGGGTCGATCCGAAATTACCCCCCGGGGTATAGAAAAACCGTAGCACATGTACCCCCGGGGGTATTTTCAGCCACAGGTCACAGCCCCGCCCCCGCACAGCACAGCCCCGGCCACAGCCACAGCCACAGCCCCGACCCCGCACAACCCCGGCCCGACCCCGATCCCGGCCCCGCACAACCCCGCCCCCACCAAAAAAGAAGGAGCAACCAGTACCCCGGTACCACCCGCCGCCCAGATTGCATCCCCTGGTACCGGAAACACCCACCCCCGCCCCGTACAGTCGAACGGCACCCGCCCCACCCCCCAGAAGGCATCCCCATGAGCGTTTCCGACCCGTCGGCGGCCCGTATCGGCGGGCGGGCCCGGCTGCCCGGGTCGCTGCTCGCGGACCCCGAGCAGAAGATGATCGTCCCGATCATCGAGCGGCTCTCGGGATGGCGCGCGGCCGACCGGCGGCGCCCCCGGGTGCGGCGGATCGCGGTGCCGGTGGTGTGCGTGCTGGCGGGGCTGCCCTCGCTGCTCAACCCGGCGAACAGGGCGGCGACTTGGCTGCATCTGCTGCTGATGGCGGGGTACGCGGTGCCGCTGCTGTGGCGGGAGCGGCGGCCGGGGACCGTGTTCGCGGTGTGTACCGGGGTGTCGTGCCTCGCGCAGGCCCTCGCGGTGTTCAACAGCGCGGACATGGCGCGCGCCGTCGCGCTGTTCAACGTCGGCCGGCACGGCACCCCCCGGCGGCTCGCCGTCGCGCTGGGCGTGACGATCGTCCAACTCGGCATGTGGGCGGCCGTGTTCTGGACGAGCGGGCAGCTGGAGTACGCCGCCAGGCCCGAGGGGGTGACGCTGCTCGCGATGGCCGCCATGGCCGCGTTCGCCGGGCTCGGGCTCGCCGGGCGGCTGGTCGACACCGTGATCGCCGCGCTCGCGATCGACAGCGCCCAGCAGGTCAGGCTCGCCGCCGCACGTGAACGCGCCCGAATCTCACGGGAGATGCACGACATCCTCGGGCACACCCTCGCCGTCATCGTCGGCCTCGCCGACGGCGGCGCCGCGCTCGCGGCCACCAAGCCCGAACGCGGCGCCGAGACCCTGCGCATCATCGGCGACAGCGGGCGTGACGCGCTCGGTGAGTTGCGGCGGCTGCTCGCCGTGATCGACATCGACACCGAGGACGGCCCGCGCGGCCAGGCCCCGCTCGCCCCGCAGCCCGGCGTCGGCGATCTGCCCGCGCTGCTCGACCGGGTCCGGGCGGCGGGCCCCACGGCCGATCTGCGCACCGAGGGCGAGCCGGCCACGCTCCCGCCGGGACTCCAGCTCGCCGTCTACCGCATCGTCCAGGAAGCCCTGACCAACACCCTCAAGCACGCCGCCGCCGACACCGCCGTCTCGGTCGCCGTCACCGCGCGCGCCGGGGCCGTCCATGTCACCGTCGAGGACACCGGCCCGCCGACCACCACGGCCGACGGCGGCGGCCAGGGCCTCGTAGGGATGCGCGAGCGCGCCGCCCTCTACCAGGGCGAGGTCGTCTCGGGGCGCAACCCCCGCGGCGGCTGGACCGTACGGGCCCGGCTCGTCCAGGCCGACAGACCGACCACCCTGACGCATCCGGAGAACTGCCCGCCATGACCACCGTGCTCATCGTCGACGACCAGTCCCTTCAGCGCCTCGGCTTCCGGATGCTCCTGGAGGCGCAGCCCGATCTGACGGTCGCCGGGGAGGCGTCCGGTGGCGGCGAGGCCGTCCGGCTGACCGCCGAACTGCGGCCCGACGTGGTCCTGATGGACGTCCGCATGCCCGGCATGGACGGCATCGAGGCCACCCGCCGCATCGCCGAGTCCGGGGGCCGCTCCCGGGTCCTGGTGCTGACCACCTTCGACCTGGACGAATACGCCTACGACGCCCTGCGCGCCGGCGCCAGCGGGTTCTTCCTCAAGGACGTGCGCCCCGAGGAACTGGTCGTCGGCATCCGCGCGGTGGCCGCCGGGGACTCCGTCATCTCCCCCGGTCTGACCCGCAAGCTGATCCACGAGTTCACCACCCGGCTCCCCAGCCGCAGCCCCGCCCAGGACACCCGCCTCGCCGGACTCACCGAACGCGAACGCGAGGTCCTGACCGCCGTCGCCTCCGGCTGGAGCAACGGGGAGATCGCCGAGCGCTTCCACCTCGCGGAGTCGACCGTGAAGTCCCACGTCAGCCGGGTCATGGCGAAGGTCGGGGCACGGGACCGGGTACAGGCGGTGATCTTCGCGTACGACGTGGGGCTGGTGCGGCCGGCGTGAGCCGCGGAAGGAGGCCGGGGCGAGCGAGGCGGCCGGTCCCGCATACGGCCCTCGGCCCCGCGTACGACCCCGAGTCCCGCCGGTCCCGTCAGCCCTGTCGGCCCCGTCAGCCCCGTCGGCCCCACCCGCCCCCTCAGCCCCCCGCAACCGCCCCCGGCATCGGAAAGATCAGGCAACTGCTCGTGGCGTGCGCCAAAGTACGGTCCTCCTCGTCCAGCAGCACCGCCTGCGCGAGCGCCGTCGTGCGGCCGGAGTGCAGGACCGTGCCGACCGCCCGCACCCGCCCGGTCGACTCGGTGACCCGGCGCAGGAACTTCACCGTCAGGTCGAGGGAGGTGTAGCCGGTCTCCGGGGGCAGCACCGACTGGACCGCGCAGCCCGCCGCCGAGTCGAGGAGGGTCGCGTAGACGCCGCCGTGCACGCTGCCGATGGGGTTGTAGTGCTCCTCGCCGGGGACCAGCGAGAAGACCGCCCGGCCTTTCTCCACCTCGTCCAGCGTGAAGCCGAGCGTGTCCGCGATCGGCGGCGCCGGGAGCCGGCCCGCCTGGATCTCCCGGAGGAAGTCGAGCCCGCTCCCCCGCCCCACGGCCGCCGCCGTGACCGCCGGGTCGCCCCACTCGTACGTCCGTGTCCTGCCCATGTGCGCGACGCCCTTCCCCGCTGACCCTTAGGGCTGACTTCTTCTGCCGAAGCCAGCCGGACGAAAACTAACCAAGCGCTCAGCTGGCTGTCAATGACATAGCCAGCTGCCTACGATGGCCCGCATGGAGTGGCTTGAGATGGACCCCGAGCTGTGCCCGGTGCAGCGCACGCTGGACGTCGTCGGCGAGAAGTGGAGTCTGCTGATCCTGCGCGACGCCATGAACGGGGTGCGGCGGTTCGACGAGTTCCGCAGGCATCTGGGGGTCTCCGAGGCGGTGCTCAGCGGCCGGCTGCGGACGCTGGTCGAGGCGGGCGTGCTGCGTACCGAGCCGTATCAAGTGCCGGGCGCGCGGGCCCGGTTGGAGTACCGGCTGACGCGCAAGGGGTGGGATCTGTGGCCGGTGATGGTCGCGCTGCGGCAGTGGGGGGACGCGTACGCGGGCGAGGCCGAGGGGCCGGTGCTGGACATGCGGCACGGGGAGTGCGGGGCGGAGGTGCGGGTGGTCGTGGAGTGCTCGGGCGGGCATGGGGCGCTGGAGCCCCGGGAGGTGACCGCGCGGCCGGGGGCGGGGGCGAAGGAGCGGCCCGCGGTGCACTGATCAGCACCCCCGATGTCCAAGTTATTGACGAGGGCATGGCAGACCCTTACCTTCTGACCGAAGTTACGAACTACGTTCGAAATTACGGACAAGGGACGGTCCTGTATGCCTCGGATGTTTCGGACGCGCAGAGGGAGACGGCCGCTGCTCGTCGTCGTGCTCGCGCTCCTCGTGGCGCTCGTCGGCGCCACCCAGCCGGTGTCCGCCGCGGCCGGCCGCCCGTACACGAACCCGCTGAAGTCCAGCAAGGGCGCCGACCCCTGGCTGGAGTACTACGACGGGAACTACTACCTGGTCACGACGACGTTCACGGGCGTCCTCGGGATCCGGAAGTCACCGACGCTCGCGGGGCTCGCGACCGCGCCGAACGTGCAGGTGTGGTCGGACACCACGGCCACCCGGAACACCAACATCTGGGCGCCTGAGCTGCACTTCCTGGGCGGCAGGTGGTACCTGTACTACTCGGCCGGACAGAGCGGGGTCGCCTGCTGCGACGCGCAGCGCACGCACGTCCTGGAGAGCGCCGGCACCGACCCGCTGGGCCCGTACACCTACAAGGGCGCGCTGACCGGCTCGAACCTGACGCCGGGCGGCTGGCTGATCGACGCGACGGTGCTCCAGACCGGCGGCAGGCTGTATCTCGTCGGCAGCGGGTTCGTCGACGGCAGCGCGCAGAGCCTCGTGATCGCCCCGATGAGCAACCCGTACACGCTCGCCGGCAGCACATTTACGGTCATCTCCAGCCCGACTCTGAGCTGGGAGACCTCGGGTCTGCCGGTCAACGAGGGCCCGGAGCCGCTGTACCACGACGGCCGGACTTTCCTTACGTTCTCGGCGAGTTACTGCCAGACCGCCGACTACAAGCTGGGCCTGCTGGAGCTGACCGGCTCCGATCCGCTGAGCCCGGCGTCCTGGAAGAAGACGCAGACCCCGGTGTTCCAGCGCAACGACGCGAACGGCGTCTACGGCCCCGGCCACAACGGCTTCTTCAGCTCACCGGACGGCTCGGAGAACTGGATCGTCTACCACGCCAACTCCTCCGCCTCGGGCGGCTGCGGCAACGGACGCACCACGCGGGCGCAGAAGTTCACGTGGAACGCGGACGGCACCCCGGACTTCGGCACGCCGGTCGCGCTGGGTACGACGCTCCCGGGCCCGTCCGAGGAGAGCGCGGCGACGCCGGCCGCGTACACCCTCGTCAACCGCAACAGCGGCAAGTGCCTTGACGTGAGCGGCAGTTCGAGCGCCGACGGGGCCAACGTGCAGCAGTGGACGTGCAACGGCGGCGCCAACCAGAAGTGGCGGGTGGAGGACCTGGGCGACGACACGAGCCGGCTGGTGAGCGTGGCGAGCGGCAAAGTCCTCGACACCGCCGACTGTTCGGCGGCGGACGGCGCGGACCTCCGGCAGTGGTCGTGGCTGAACAACAAGTGCCAGAGGTTCCGGCCGGTGTTCACCGCCTCCGGCGACTACGTGCGGCTCGTGAACGAGAACAGCGGCAAGGTCGCGGACGTGGCCGACTGCGCCGCCGCCGACGGGACCGACGTCCGCCAGTGGACGTGGCTGAACAACAACTGCCAGCAGTGGCGGCTCGTACCGACCACCTGAACAGCCTTCCTGGAGAACTCCCTTGACCCGTAACGCCGTACGGCTCGTGACGGCCGTACTCCTCGCCCTGGCGGGCCTGTTCGCGGGGCTCGTCCCGGCGCAGGCCGCCGTGCCGGACTCGCCCGCCGTGACCTACACCAACCCGATCGCGGCCCAGCGCGCCGACCCGCACATCTTCAAACACACCGACGGTTACTACTACTTCACGGCGACTGTCCCGGAGTACGACCGGATCGTGCTGCGCCGGGCGACGACCGTCCAGGGTCTGTCGACGGCCCCCGAGGTCACCATCTGGACCAAGCACACCAGCGGGATCATGGGCGCGCACATCTGGGCGCCGGAGATCCACTTCCTCGACGGCAAGTGGTACGTCTACTTCGCGGCGGGCGCCACCGACGACATCTGGGCGATCCGGATGTACGTCCTCGAAGGCACCGGCGCGAACCCGCTGACCGCGAGCTGGACCGAGAAGGGCCAGATCAGGACGGCGTGGGAGAGTTTCTCGCTGGACGCGACGACGTTCGTCGTGAACGGCGTGCGCTATCTCGCGTGGGCGCAGCGCAACCCCGCCGAGGACAACAACACCAGCCTCTTCATCGCCAAACTGGCCAACCCCTGGACGATCCAGGGCACTCCGGCGGAGATCTCGCAGCCGACGCTGTCCTGGGAGACGATCGGCTTCAAGGTCAACGAGGGGCCCGCGCTGATCCAGCACGGCTCGAAGGTCTTCCTCACCTACTCCGCGAGCGCCACCGACGCCAACTACTGCATGGGGATGCTGACCGCGTCCGCGACCGCCGACCTCACCAACCCGGCGTCCTGGACGAAGAGTTCGACCCCGGTCTTCAAGTCGAGCGACGCGACCTCGCAGTACGGGCCCGGCCACAACTCGTTCACGGTGTCCGAGGACGGCAAGTCCGACATCCTCGTCTACCACGACCGCAGCTACAAGGACATCACCGGTGACCCGCTGAACGACCCCAACCGGCGCACCCGCGTGCAGAAGGTGTACTGGAAGGCCGACGGCACCCCCGACTTCGGCGTCCCGGTCGCCGACGGGGTCACTCCGCAGCGGTTCTCCTCCGCCAACTACCCGGACCGTTTCATCCGGCACTACGACTACCGCGCGCGCATCGACGCGAACGTCTCCCCGCTCGCCGACTCCCAGTTCCGCGTCGTCCCCGGGCTCGCCGGGAGCGGGACGGTGTCACTGGAGTCGGCCAACTTCCCCGGCTACTACCTGCGGAGCGTCAGTTCCGAGGTCAAGTTGCAGCAGAACGACGGCAGTTCGGGCTTCGCGTCGGACGCGACGTTCTATCAGCGGGCCGGGGTGGCGGACCCGGCAGGCGTCTCGTACGAGGCGTACGGGGCTGCTGGGCGGTATGTGCGGCACTACAACTACCTGCTGAACGTACAGGGGTTGAGCACGGCGACGGACCGGGCGGACGCGACGTTCTACGGGCAGTAGAGGGTTCGCCGCGAGCGATTCAGGGCGCCGCCTCATCCGCGATCCGGAGGGGCGGCGCGTTCGTGTGGGCGAGGCTTTCGCAGGGGCGGCGCCTTCGCGGGGGCGGGTGCGCGGATGTGCGGGGTGCGCGCGGTGCGTTCACAGTCCGGCGCCCTACGATCACCCCGTGGTCACCTTCCGTATCGAACGCACCGCCCCGCTCCCGCCCGAGGAGGCGTGGCGGCGGCTCACCGAGTGGCGCCGGCACGGCGCTGTCGTGCCCCTCACCCGGGTCAGCGTCCTCACTCCCCCGCCCACCGGCGAGGGCACGGTCTTCGTCGCCCGCACCGGCCTCGGCCCGCTCGGCTTCGACGACCGCATGGAGGTCACCGTCTGGCGGCCCCCGTACGAGGACGAGCCGGGGCTGTGCCGGCTGGAGAAGCGGGGGCGGGCGGTGCGGGGCTGGGCCGAGATCGAGGTGGGGCCCGGGCCGGGAGGGCGGGCGCGGGTGGTGTGGCGGGAGGACCTGGACGTGCGGTTCGTGCCGGGGGTGGCGGACGGGGTGACGGAGGCGGCGGCGCGGTCGGTGTTCGGGCGGGCGGTGAATCGGTTGTTGCGGGGGGTGTGAGGGGGTGCCGGGCGGGGCGAGGCGGCTTCCCTGGGGCACCTGCTGCGGCGAACCTCGTCCCCCGGCGGACGCCTGCTGCGGCGAACCTCGCTCCCCGGCGGGCGCTTCCCGGCAGCGGCGTTCCGGCCCGACGGGCGCCTCCCGGCAGCGGCGTTCCAGCCCGACGGGTACCTCCCAGCAGCACCATTCCGCCCGACGCACGCCTCCCGACAGCACCGTTCCACCCCGGCGAGCGCCTCCCCCAGCCGGCCTCGCCCCAAGAAACCCCTTCCGCCGCAGAGCCCTCTCCGGCGAGCCGCGTGCCGAGAAGCTACGCAAACCGCTCAGGCCGCCGCAGGCCCCCTCACGCCACCGACCCGATCCGCCGCACCACCCCCGGCCCGTCATGGTGGATCGGCGTGTGCGCGCCCGTCAGCGGCACCCCGCTCCCCCCGCGCCGCTCCGCGACGATCTCCGCCGCGATCGACAGCGCCGTCTCCTCCGGGGTCCGCGCCCCGAGGTCCAGCCCGATCGGGGACCGCAGGCGGGTCAACTCCAGTTCGGTGACGCCTACTTCACGCAGCCGCGCGAGCCGGTCGAGGTGGGTGCGGCGGGAGCCCATCGCGCCGACGTACGCCACCGGCAGCCGCAGCGCGAGCCGCAGCAGGGGTACGTCGAACTTGGCGTCGTGGGTGAGGACGCACAGCGCCGTGCGCGCGTCGACGCGGGTCCGCTCCAGGTACCGGTGCGGCCACTCCACGGCGATCTCGTCGGCCTCGGGGAAGCGGTCGCGGGTGGTGAACACGGGGCGGGCGTCGCACACCGTGACGTGATACCCGAGGAACTTCCCGGCCCGCACCAGCGCCGAGGCGAAGTCGATCGCCCCGAACACGATCATGCGGGGCGGCGGCACCGACGACTCGACGAGCAGCGTCAACGGCGCCCCGCAGCGCGACCCTTGGGCCCCGATCTCCAGGGTCCCGGTCCGCCCGGCGTCAAGAAAGGCGTGCGCCTCGGCGGCGGCGGTACGGTCCAGCTCGGGGTGGGCCCCGAAGCCGCCCTCGTACGAAACGGAACCGCGAACGCCGTCGGCATGGCCGGGCCCGCCCGCGTACGAGCCGTCTGCCCGGCCGGAGCCGCTGTCATAAGATCCGCCCGCACGGCCAGGCCCACCCGCATAAGAGCCGCCCGCATGGCCGGACCCGCCCGCGTACGAGCCGTCTGCCCAGCCGGAGCCGCTGTCATAAGATCCGCCCGCATGGTCGGGCCTGCCCACGTACGAGCCGCCTGCCCCGCCGGACCCGCTGTCATAAGATCCGCCCGCACGGCCAGGCCCACCCGCATAAGAGCCGCCCGCATGGCCAGCCCCGCCCGCCTGGCCAGCCCCGCCCTCGCCCACCCCCTCCGCATGCACCAGCAACGCCCGCCCCACCAGCTCCGCCGGACCGCTCACCACCCGGGCCAGCGCCTGCGCCGCACCCCCCGCGGCCCCCCGCACAGCCGCCGCCAGTACCGGCCGCGTCGGTGAGTCCGCCCGTACCGGCACCACCAGGACGTCGATCTCGCCCCCGCAGGTCAGCCCCACGGCGAACGCGTCGTCGTCGCTGTAGCCGAACCGCTCCAGCACCGGCTCGCCGTCGGCCAGCGCCTGCCGGCACAGCTCGTACACCGCGCCCTCGACGCAGCCCCCGGAGACCGAGCCGACGGCCGTCCCCTCGCTGTCGACCGCGAGGGCGGCGCCCGGCAGGCGGGGGGCGCTGCCGGTGACGGCGACCACGGTGGCGACGGCGAAGTCACGGCCCTGCTCGACCCACCGGTTCAGTTCCTCGGCGATGTCCAGCATCTCTCGGTCTCCTTCAACAGGGTGCACACAGTCAAGGTGACCGTACGTCACGTCCCGGTCAGGTGTTCGGGCCGGACCGGCGTACGGTTCAGCTCCAGCCCCGTCGCCGCCCGGATCGCCGCGAGGACGGCGGGAGTTGACGACAGGGTCGGCGCCTCGCCGACGCCGCGCAGGCCGTACGGGGCGTGTTCGTCGGCGAGTTCGAGGACGTCGACGGGGATGGTCGGGGTGTCGAGGATGGTCGGGATGAGGTAGTCGGTGAAGGAGGGGTTCCTGACCTTCGCCGTCTTCGGGTCGACGACGATCTCCTCCATCACGGCGACGCCGAGCCCCTGCGTCGTACCGCCCTGGATCTGGCCGATCACGGAGAGCGGGTTCAGGGCCTTGCCGACGTCCTGGGCGCAGGCCAGTTCGATGACCTTGACCAGGCCGAGTTCGGTGTCGACCTCGACGACCGCGCGGTGGGCGGCGAAGCTGTACTGGACGTGGCCGTTGCCCTGTCCGGTGCGCAGGTCGAAGGGTTCGGTCGGCCGGTGGCGCCACTCGCGTTCGATCTCTACGGCCTCGTCCTCCAGGACGTCCGTGAGGTCGGCGAGGGCCTCGCCGCCGTCGGTGACGACCTTGCCGCCCTCCAGCAGGAGTTCGGCGGTGGCCCAAGCCGGGTGGTACGTACCGAACTTGCGCCGCCCGATCTCCAGCACCCGCTCCCGCACCAGCTCGCAGGCGTGCTTGACGGCGCCGCCGGTGACGTACGTCTGGCGGGACGCGGACGTCGAACCGGCGCTGCCCACCTGGGTGTCGGCTGGGTGGATGGTCACCTGGGAGACGCCCAGCTCGGTGCGGGCGATCTGGGCGTGGACGGTGACCCCGCCCTGCCCGACCTCGGCCATCGCGGTGTGCACGGTCGCGACCGGCTCACCGCCCACAACCTCCATACGGACGCGGGCGGTTGAGTAGTCGTCAAACCCTTCCGAGAAACCGACGTTCTTGATGCCGACGGCGTACCCGACCCCGCGTACGACGCCCTCGCCGTGCGTGGTGTTGGACAGGCCGCCGGGCAGCTGGCGTACGTCGACGCCCTCGCTGCTCTCCCACTGGCGCTCCGGCGGCATGGGCAACGCCTTGACGCGGCGCAGGAGTTCGGCGACCGGCGCCGGGGAGTCGACGCGCTGCCCGGTGGGCAGGAGGGTGCCCTGTTCCATGGCGTTGAGTCGCCTGAACTCGACCGGGTCCAGGCCGAGTCGCTGCGCCAGCTTGTCCATCTGGGCCTCGTAGGCGAAGCAGGCCTGGACCGCGCCGAAGCCGCGCATCGCGCCGCAGGGCGGGTTGTTGGTGTAGAGGGCGATCGCCTCGATGTCGACGTCCTCGACGACGTACGGGCCGACGCCGAGGGAGGCGGCGTTGCCGACGACGGCGGGGCTCGCGGAGGCGTAGGCGCCGCCGTCGAGGACGATGCGGCACTTGACGTGGGTGAGCCTGCCGTCCTTCGTCGCGCCGTGCTCGTAGTGCAGCTTCGCGGGGTGGCGGTGGACGTGCCCGAAGAAGGACTCGAAGCGGTTGTAGACGATCTTGACGGGTTTGCCGGTGCGCAGGGCGAGCAGGCAGGCGTGGATCTGCATGGACAGGTCCTCGCGCCCGCCGAACGCGCCGCCGACCCCGGCGAGGGTCATGCGGACCTTGTCCTCGGGCAGGCCGAGGACGGGGGCCATCTGGCGCAGGTCGGAGTGGAGCCACTGGGTGGCGATGTAGAGGTGGACGCCGCCGTCCTCCTCGGGGACGGCGAGGCCGGACTCGGGGCCGAGGAAGGCCTGGTCCTGCATGCCGAAGACGTAGTCGCCGGTGACGATCACGTCGGCCTCGCGGGCCGCCGCAGCCGCGTCGCCCCTGATGATCGGCTGGCGGTGCAGGATGTTGGGGTGGTCGACGTGCCCGATGTGGTGGTCCGCGCGGTTCTCGTGGACCAGGACCGCGTCGGGGGCGGTGGCGGACAACTCGTCGGTGATGACGGGGAGTTCGCGGTAGTCGACCTTGATCTTCGCGGCGGCGCGGCGCGCGGTCTCGGGGTGGTCGGCGGCGACGAGGGCGACGGGCTCGCCGTGGTGGCGGACCTTGCCGTGGGCGAGGACGGGGGTGTCCTGGATCTCCAGGCCGTAGTGGCGGACGGCGGTGGGGAGGTCGTCGTACGTCATGACGGCGTACACGCCCGGGGTCGCCAGGGCCTCGGCGACGTCGATGGAGGCGATCTCCGCGTGGGCCACGGGGGAGCGCAGGATCTGGCCCCACAGCATGTCCTCGTGCCACATGTCGGAGGAGTAGGCGAACTCTCCGGTGACCTTGAGGAGGCCGTCGGGGCGGAGGGTGGACTCGCCGACGCCGCCCTTCGTCCGCGTCCCCTGCGTGAGCTTTCCGGGGGTCGTGCGCGGCATGTCAGACCGCCTCTTCCTGCCGGGCCGCCGCCAGCCGGACGGCGTCCATGATCTTCTCGTAGCCCGTGCAGCGGCAGAGGTTGCCGGAGAGGGCCTCGCGGATGTCGGCGTCGGACGGGCTGGGGTGGTGCTTGAGCATGTCGTCGGCGGCGACCAGCAGCCCGGGGGTGCAGAAGCCGCACTGGACGGCGCCGGCGTCGATGAACGCCTGCTGGATCGGGGCGAGTTGGCCTTCCCCGGCCAGCCCCTCGACCGTACCGACGTCACGGCCCTCGGCCTGCCCGGCCGCAACCAGGCACGCGCACACGGGAGTTCCGTCGAGCAGGACCGTGCAGGAGCCGCATTCCCCTTGTTCGCAGGCGTTCTTGGAGCCGGGCAGGCCCAGCCGCTCGCGCAGCACGTACAGCAGGGACTCGCCCTCCCAGACGTCGTCGGCCTGCTGCGGGCGTCCGTTGACGGTGAGGTTGACGCGCATTACGCGGCGCCTCCGATCTTCTGGCTGGTGCGGTACGACTCCCACGTCCACAGCAGCGTGCGGCGGGCCAGGACGCCGACGGCGTGCCTGCGGTAGCTCGCGGTGCCCCGGACGTCGTCGATGGGGTTGCAGGCGGCGGCGCACAGGTCGGCGAACTGCTTGACGACGGACGGCGTGACGACCTTCCCGCCGTCCCAGAACCCGCCCTCCTCCAGCGCCGCCGCGAGGAACTCCTCCGCCACCTTCGCCCGGACGGGGGTGGGCGCGGCCGAGCCGATGCCGGTGCGGACCGTGCGGGTCTCGGGGTGCAGGGCGAGCCCGAACGCGCACACGGCGATCACCATCGCGTTGCGGGTGCCGACCTTGGCGTACTGCTGCGGCCCGTCCGCCTTCCTCACGTGCACCGCGCGGATCAGCTCGTCGGGCGCGAGCGCGTTGCGTTTGACGCCGGTGTAGAACTCGTCGATGGGGATGCGGCGGCTGCCGCGCACCGACTCGGCCTCGACCTCGGCGCCGGCCGCGAGCAGCGCGGGGTGGGCGTCGCCGGCCGGGGAGGCGGTGCCGAGGTTGCCGCCGACGCCGCCCCGGTTGCGGATCTGCGGGGAGGCCACGGTGTGCGCGGCGAGCGCGAGGCCGGGCAGCGGGCCGCGCAGATGCTCCATGATCCGCGTGTACGGGACGGAGGCGCCGAGCCGGACGCTGTCCTCGCCCGTCTCCCACTCGTGGAGCTCTCCCACCCGGCCGAGGTCGAGCAGGTACTCGGGCCTGCGGTGGTCGAAGTTGATCTCGACCATCACGTCGGTGCCGCCCGCGATCGGCACGGCGGTGGGGTGCTCGGCCTTCGCCGCGAGCGCCTCCTGCCAGCTGGCGGGGCGTAGGAACTCCATGACGGCTCTCTTCTGCTGTCGGTGACCCTGCCAGTACACCGCTGGCGCTCCGGCCGGGTCAGTCACGGAAACTCCGAAGGAGTTGGCTGGTAGCAGCAACCATCTTGTAGATTCGTATGAACGGAAGGCCTCGGAAATCGCCCTGTTTCCTGGTGGAAACGCAAGAGGCTGTGGAGGACCCCTTTCGCCTCACCATCCTAGATTTCGAGACACAGAAACGGCGGCGACGAGATGCGGCTGCGCGCACTGCTGGACACCGACGCGCTGGGCCTGCGGCTGCTCGGCGGCGGGGACGAGCTGGACCGCACCGTGCGCGGCGTGATGACGACGGACCTGCGCGACCCCAGCCGCTATCTCTCCGGCGGCGAACTGGTCCTCACCGGTCTGGCCTGGCGCCGGGACGCGGCCGACTCCGAGGCGTTCGTGGCGATCCTCGTCGGGGCCGGCGCGATCGCGCTCGCGGCCGGGGAGGCGGAGCTGACCGGTATCCCGCAGGACCTCGTCGAGGCCTGCGCGCGGCACCGGCTGCCGCTGTTCGCCGTCGACGAGTCGGTCGCCTTCGCGACGATCACCGAGCATGTGGTGCGGCAGGTCTCGGGCGAGCGGGCCGGGGATCTCGCGGCCGTCGTGGACCGGCACCGGCGGCTGATGACGTCCGGGCCCGCGGGGGGTGGGCCGGATGTGGTGCTGGATCTGCTGGGGTCCGATCTGGATCTGCGGGCGTGGGTGCTTTCGCCTGCGGGGCGGTTGATCGCGGGGGCTGCGGGGGGCAAGGCGGAGCGGTCGGCCGGCGGGGCTTCGGGGGGCGGGGAGCGGTCGGTCGGCGGGGCTTCGGGGGACGGGGAGCGGCTGATCGGCGGGGCTGCGGGAATCGGGGAGCGGTCGGCCGGCGGGATCTCGGGCGGCGGGGAGCGGCTGTCGGCCGAGGTGTGTGCGCGGCTGGCCGCCGAGCAGCTGACGGCGGCGCGGTCCGGGCGGCGGGGGCCGCAGCGGGTGAGTGTCGACGGCGTCACGTATTCGCTCTTCCCGGTGCGCGGGGGCGGGCGGGCCGTCCAGGGGCCGTCGGACAGCTCGCTCACGGACTGGTTCCTGGCGGTCGAGGCGGACTCCGGGGACTGGCCGGACGAGCGGCTGGACCTGCTGCACGGGGTCACCCAGCTGATCGCCGTCGAACGCGACCGGCGGGACGCGGCGCGGGCCGTGCGGCGGCGGCTGGCCGAGGAGGTGCTGGAGCTGGTCCAGACGGGGGCGGTGCCGGCGGAGATCGCGGCACGGCTGCGGGTGGCGGCGCCGGTACTGCTGCCGGGGGTGGGGGCCGCGCCGCATTGGCAGGTGGTGGTGGCTCGGGTGGAGTGGGGGGTGGGGGCTGGGGGTGGCGTTTCCGGAGGGTTCGGGGGCGGCGGAGGGTTCGGCGGGGGCGGAACTTTCGGGGCCGGGGGCTCCAGCGCGAGCGGGGCTTTCGGCGGGGGAGAGGCTTTCGGCGGAGGCGGGTCCTTCGGCGGCGGGGCTCACGCCGGGGGCGAGTCCTCCGGTGGCAGGGTCTCCGGCGGGACCGGAGCTTCCGGCGCGGGCGGAACCTCCGGCTTGGATGCCGTGGACGCGACCGGGCCCGGCGGGCGGAAGAGCGGCACCGCCGACGGGGTACGGGCGCCGGGTGCGGCCGGCTCGGCGGGGCAGGCCGGCACCGCCGACGGCGTACTCGCCCGGGCCCTGCTGGAGGAGATCCTGGTCGACCGGTTCGCCGGTGGGCCCGAGCCGGCCGACCGGATCGCCGTCGCGCATCTCGGTGAGGAGGCGGTCGCGCTGGTGCCGTTGCCGTCGGTGGCCGCCGAGCACGACGGGTCCGAGGCCGGTGTCGTCGCCGACGTGCTCCTGGCCGCCGTACGGCAGCCGCTCGCGGCCGGGCTCGAGGGGCGGGGGCGGCTGACGCTCGGGGTGAGCGCGGCCGTGCACTCGGCGGAGGGGCTGCGCGGGGCGCTGGAGGAGGCGCGGCACGCGCGGCGGGTCGCGGCGGCGCGGCCCGGGCCCGTGTCGGCGGCGGGACACCAGGAGCTGGCCTCCCACGTCCTGCTGCTGCCGTTCGTCCCCGACGACGTGCGGCGGGCGTTCACCGCGCGGCTGCTCGACCCTCTGCGCGAGTACGACCGGCGGCACCGGGCGGAGCTGATCCCGACGCTGGAGGCGTTCCTGGAGTGCGACGGCTCGTGGACGCGGTGCGCCTCGCGGCTGCATCTGCACGTCAACACGCTGCGGTACCGGGTGGGCCGGATCGAGCAGTTGACGGGACGGGATCTGGCGCGCCTGGAGGACAAGCTGGATTTCTTCCTGGCGCTGCGGATGAGCTGAGCCGGGCGGCCGAAACCCGCTCACCCCTGGATCCCACCACTTTGTGAATTCCTTCACCCACCCCCTTGGCCGTGGGTCAGGATTCATGCTGAGATGCCGCCACCACTCAACAAGCTCGATGGCGTGCTCGGGGAGGGCAACGTGGCGCACTCCGCCATGTCTGGTAACGGAACGACCCCCAGTGACGATCCTCTCCAGACCGCGGTGTGGCGGCTGCGCTCCCGGGCCTGCTGGTCCGACGCCGCCGCCCTGCTCCCGTACGACACCCCGGCCGGCTCGCTCCAGCGGGCGGCGCTGCTCACCGAGCGGTGTCTGTACACCGAGCAGGGCTGGGCGGAGGCGGAGGACGCGCTGCGGGCGGCGGAGGCGCAGGCCCACTCCGACGACGAGCGGGGCGGGGCGGCTTGTGAACGCGGGTACTTGGCGTACGCGTCGACGCTGCACGGGGTGCGCGACCGTACCGACGAGGCGCGGGCGGCGCTCGGCCGGGCGGCGGCGCTGATCCCGCCGGGGGCGGGGGCGCGGGCGCTGCTCGACTTCCGCCGGGGGCTGCTCGCGGAGAACCTCGCGCGCTCCCCGCAGGCCGCGCGCGCCGCCTACCGCCGCGCCCACGCGGGTGCCGCCGCGGCCTCCGACTCCCTTCTGCTGTCGTTCACTTGGCGCCATCTCGCCGGACTGGCCCTGCGCGAGGGCGAGTTGGCCGAGGCCCGGCACGGCTTCGGTGAATCCCTGCGGCTGCGGGAGGAGTTGGGCTATCTGGTCGGGACGGCACCGGCGCTGGCCTCCCTGGCCGACGCCGAGACCGAGCCGGAGGCGTCGAGGTTACGGGACGAGGCACGGCGGCTGTTCCAGCTGCTGGGGGGCGTACCGACGTGGCTGGCACGGCAGTTGGCGGGGCCGGGGGTGGCGGGGGCGTAGAAGGGGCGGAGCGCCCGACTCCCCTGCGGTACCTAGGAGTTCAGCCTTGGCGCCCCAACCCCCTCACCCCGAGAAGTGCTCCCCCACCAGCACCCCTACCGCCTCCAGATCCCCCGCCTCCAGCGCGTCCAGCAAAGTGACATGGGCAGCGGCGTCCGCGAGGAGTTCGGTGCGGGGGTGCGGGGTGGCGGCGGAGCCGGTGGGCCACTGGGAGCGGCGGTGCAAGTCCTCGGCGATGCGCACGAGTTGGTCGTTCCCGGCGAGCCCGAGCAGGGCGACGTGGAAGGCGCGGTCGGCCTCCGCGTACGTGGCCCGGCAGCCGGAGGCGGCGGCGCGGACCGTCGCCTCGGCGAGCGGACGCAGGGCGGCCCACGCCTCCGGCGGCACGGCGCGGGCGAGCCGCAGGATCACCGGCGCCTCGATCAGCCCGCGCACCTCGGCGAGTTCGGCGAGTTCGCGCGCGCCGCGCTCGACGACCCGGAACCCCCGGTTGGGCACGACCTCGACGGCGCCCTCCAGGGCGAGTTGCTGCATGGCCTCGCGCACGGGCGTCGCCGAGACCCCGAACCGCTCCCCGAGCACCGGCGCCGAGTAGACCTCCCCCGGCCGCAGCTCCCCGGTCGTCAGCGCGGCCCGCAGCGCGTCGAGGATCTGCCCGCGCACCGACGCGCGCTGCACGGGGGGCCGGGTGAAGGGGGTCTCGCTGTGGGTGTGCTCACCGCGCACGGAGACGTCCATGTCCCGGCCGACACCAGATAGGGAACCGGCGCCGGACGGCGAACCGGCGCCCGCCGCACCCCCGTACCCCTCGCAGCCGCCCCCCTCCCCCTCTAACCCCGCCCCTCTCGGCCGGGCCTGCGCCGGGAGTCTCGGTGGGTGGGCGGGGGTGGGGAGTGCCGGGTGGGTGGAGGCCGGTGTGGTGTGGGTCACGGGGTCTCCTCCGGGCTTGTCGGTACTTGGGGCCATTACGGCCGGTTGTTACTCGTCCGTCAAGCACCTTAGGCCCACTCGCCGTCAGTTCAAATCCCGATCAGGGCGGGTAAGGTAAGCCTTACCTTTCATCCCTCCCGGAACGGTGGCCCGGTATGCCCGCACCCACGTCCGCCCGCCCCGCCATTCACGAGGCATATGCCCGCCTGTCCGAGGTCTACCCCGGGCTGACGGTCACGCATGTGCGCGAGGACGAGCCGGCGCCGTCGGGCGGCGGCTGGGTGGGGGCGTACGAACTCGCCGCGGGCGGCGCGGAGTTGGACCGTTTCCTGGACTGGGACAGCGCGCAGGTGCTGCGGGACTACGGGCAGCCGGGCCGCCCGGACGTCGTCGCGACCTTCGGCCTGCACCGCTACTCCTGGCCGGCCTGCCTGCTGATCACCGTCCCGTGGTTCCTGCACCGCAGGGTCCCGCGCTACCCGGTGAGCCACGTCTCCTACGACCGCACCGACGGCATGCGGCTGGCGGTGCGCGCGCCCGCGTCGTTCGCGTGCCTGCCCGGCGACCCGGCGGCGCACTCGCCCGGCGCGTACGTGGTGGCCGGCGAGGAGGCGCTGCGCGCGGAGGTGCGGGCGGCGGTGGCCGAGCACCACGAACCGCTGCTGGCCGGCTTCGGCCCGCGCACCCGGCGGCGCGGGCGGGCCCTGTGGGGCATGGTGACCGACGAGGTCGTCGAGGGCCTGTGGTACGTCGCCGCGCTCTTCGGCGAGACCGAGAAGGCCCGCGCGCGCCGGGAGCTGGAGCTGCTGCTGCCGGGTTCGACCAAGCCGTACGTGGGTTCGGCCGCGTTCCGCGAGCTGGCCGGGCCCGCCGGCGAACCGGTGCCGACCAGGGACCGGGCGAGCTGCTGCATGTTCTACACGATCCGCCCGGACGACACCTGCGCGACCTGTCCGCGCACCTGCGACGCCGTCAGGATCGCCAAGCTGACGGCCGCCGCCGCCAGTTGAGGCCCCCTCAGCGCGGGGCGGCCGACCGGGTCGGTTAGGATCGGCGCCGTTCAAGATCCCCTCACGGGTCACGCGGTAACAGGAGATTCACAATTTCCCCACGCGGCACGGGAACTTTCCGAGGAACCACTCGTACGGGGTAGTCTTGTTCGAACTCAACTCCCGCCCCTCAAGCGGCAGTTCGAGCAGAACGTCGCCCAGGACAGCCCCTTGCACCCCCTTAGGCGGCCTCTTGCCCCGAAACCCCCTGAGGGATGGTGGGATTGGGCCACCATGGCGGGCGTCATGCCCTATCCCAATGCAAGGGACCCCTAGATGAGACTGACCGACATATCGCTGAACTGGCTGCTTCCCGGCGCCGTACTGCTCCTGGGCATGCTGGCGGCGATTGCGGTTCTCGCGCGGAGCAAGCGGTCCGGCGGGGAGCACGCTAAAGACGACTCGTGGGAGCGCAGCGAGGAGCGCCGGCGGCGCAAGGAAGCCATATACGGCATGGCCTCCTACGTGCTGCTGTTCTGCTGTGCGGCGGTCGCCGCGGCGCTCTCCTACCGGGGACTGGTCGGCTTCGGCCGGGAGAACCTGGGCCTGACCAACGGCTGGGAGTACCTGGTCCCGTTCGGCCTCGACGGCGCGGCGATGTTCTGCTCCGTCCTCGCGGTGCGCGAGGCCAGCCACGGTGACGCGGCGCTCGGCTCCCGGATACTCGTGTGGACGTTCGCGGGTGCGGCGGCCTGGTTCAACTGGGTGCACGCGCCCCGGGGCCTCGGCCACGACGGCGCGCCGCAGTTCTTCTCCGGCATGTCCCTGTCCGCCGCCGTCCTGTTCGACCGCGCCCTGAAGCAGACCCGCCGGGCCGCCCTGCGTGAGCAGGGTCTGGTGCCGCGTCCGCTGCCGCAGATCCGCGTGGTCCGCTGGGTGAGGGCCCCTCGCGAGACCTACCGCGCGTGGTCGCTCATGCTCCTGGAGAACGTCCGCACCCTGGACGAGGCCGTCGAGGAAGTCCGCGACGACCGGATGCGCAAGGAGGAGACCCGGCTGCGCCGCCGTGAGGCGCAGCGTCTGGAGAAGGCCCGTCTGAAGGCGATCAGCCGCGGTCACCGGGGCTTCCCGGGCCGGGGCGGACGTCCCGTGGAGGCGCCCCAGGCCGTCCTGGAGCGCGTCGGCGGCGAACCCGCCGCGGAGCCCGCCATAGGCGGCGCGCCCGAGCAGCTGCCGGTCCGCACCCGGCCGTCGCTCCAGCCCGCCCGCCACGGCGGCGACTCGCCTTCCGCACACACCGTCGACCTCACCGCGGAGGACGACACCATGGCCCTGCCGCGCCTGGACTCCTTGGAGCGCAAGCTCAAGGACCTGGAGCAGCAGTTCGGCTGACGGCGGTCTTCCGCCGGGCACCTCGGGACGGGGGCGCGACCTTCAACAGGGCCGCGCCCCCGTCCCGTTGCGCGTAGGCGGCCTCGGCTCCCGTTGTGTCTAGGCGGCCTCGGCGCCGAGTTCGAACCACACCGCCTTCCCGACCCCGTGGGAGCGCACCCCCCACGCGTCCGCGAGGGACTGCACGAGCACCAGCCCCCGCCCGTGCGTGGCGTCGCCGCTGTGCGCCGCCCTGGGCCGGGGCACCCGCCCCACGAAGTCCCGCACCTCCACCCGCACCCGGTACGGCTCGACGACGGCCGTCAGGACCGCGTCGCGGTCGGTGTGGACGAGCGCGTTGGTGACCAGCTCGCTGGTGAGCAGCTCCGCGATCTCCGAGCGCCCCGGCTTGCCCCACTGCCGCAGCAGCTCCCGCACCGCGTGCCGCGCCTCGGGCACGGCGGCCAGGTCGGCCCGGCCGAGCCTGCGTTCGAGCCGCGGCCCCTGCGGCTGCGCACCGCCGATCGCGCCCTCCCCTGTCCGCGCCGCCCGCCCCGGCTGCGCCTGCCGTGTCCCCGAGGAGGCCCCGATCGCCATGGGACCGCCCCCTCGTGCCTGCCTTTTCATGACCCCCGCCCGCACGTCGATGCCGGATGCCCCTCCTGCTCGAACACGTTCACGGGGATCCCTTGCCCGAAGACGGCTCCCCCAGTCATGTCCCCTCGTCGACGACCAAGTGTTCGGCCATGTTGACGGCACCCCGTGCCGCCGTCCGCGCACACCTCCCGACCGGCCCCTCTTGGCCAGTGGCATATGCCCGAGGCGTGCGGTGGCGCCCCTTCCGCTCCCTCCGTCCCCCGCCCCACGCGCGCGCGGGCAGGCGGCCGGTCCCGCCGTGACCTTCGGCCGTCTCCCCTCCGCGCCCGGACGGGACGAGCCCACCGGCGGCCCCCGCCTCCCCGCCCGCCGCGCGCGGGAGACGGCCCCTCCCGTCGACCCCCGTCTGCCGCAGTCGCCGTAGCCGGACCGGAGCGGGGGCCAGGCGGCGGAGACGGGCCGGGGACGGGGAACTTGGCCGGAATGTGACGGTGACAGGGGTGGAGGGTTTCGCTCACCCCTCCCACACGGCGACGGCCGTGCGGTCGTCCGCGTACCCCTTGACGCGTACCTGGACGTCCGCGAGGAACTCGGCGAGACCCGGGGCGGGGGCGCCGGACCAGCGGCCGGTGAGGTACCCGGCGAGTTCGGCCTCGCCGTGCAGGGGGTCGGCGAGACCGGCGCTGCACATGAGGAGGGTGTCGCCGGGGCGGGCCGGGGCGGCGTGGAAGAGGAACGGGGGGTGCAGGGGGGTGTCGTGGCGGTCGGGGGCGGGGATGTCGTACGGCCGCGGGGGGCCGTACGGCTGCGTGGTGTCCATGTGGGGCTCCTCGGGGGGCGGTGCGGCGGCGCCGGCCGTCAGGGGCTCGCCCAGCGCCTCTGCGGACATCTCGCCCGGCGTCGGCTCGATGTCCTGCCAGACGCCGTCCCGCAGGCGGAACAGGCCGCCCGGGCCGATGCCGAAGAAGACGCGGGTGCGGCACTCGGGGTCGGCGGAGAGCAGGAGGCAGCGCAGGGTCGCGGTGTACTCCTCGGGCGGGAGGCCCTGTTCGGCCGCGCCCGCGCGGAGCCTGCCCAGGCTGCGGTCGGTCAGGCGGTGCAGGCCGGACTTGAGGTCGCCGCGCCGGCCCGCCCGCATGTCCTGCGCGAGCCGCGCGTGACTGCGGCCCACCGCGCGGCCGATCCACCGGCACACCTCGGCGGCGGCCCGGTGCGCCCCCGCCGTCGCCCGCGCGCCGGTCGCCGTCGCGACCAGCACCAGCGCCTGGTCGCCGTACCCGAACCGGGCCGTCAGCAGCGCGTCCCTGCGCCGCTCGCCCCGGTAGCGCGCGGAGTCGCCGCGCATCGACACCGCGCGCATGGTGCTCGCCCCGCACCGCGCCCCGTCCACCACGGTGTCCGCCACCAGGTCCCCGAGGTCGTCCGGGTCCGCCAGGGGCAGCGCGGTCGGGTCCGCCTCGTAGGTGGGCGGACCGGAGCCGACGTAGTCCTTGAGGAGGAGAACGGGGGCAGTACGCGCGCGTGCGTTGTCCGTGTCCGTATCGACGTCCATGGGCGACTCGTCGGCGGGCTTGCGGGTCTGCGGTACGAGGGGTGCGGCGCGGGCGGGCTCCGGCAGTGCGGCGAACCCCTGGGGCAAGGGGCCCACCGGGAAGGTCGTGGGCCCGGGAGCACTGGCGAGCGGGGGTTCCCAGGGGGCACGGGGACTTGGGGGCTCTGACTGCGCAGTCAGAACGTCTCCCCCGTCCAGCCCTGACTGCGCAGTCAGAACGCTGTCTTCGTCCGGCCCTGACTGCGTAGTCAGAACGTCTCCCCCGTCCGGCTCTGACTGCGTAGTCACCGCCCCCGCCGCCGAAGCGAAATGATCGTCCAGGGAATCCGCGGTGCCCGTGGGGCCGGTGTCGCCGGTGGTCTCGTCGTACAGCCGGGCCCACCAGTCGTCCTGGTGGCCGGCGGGACTTCCCCCCTGCTCGCTCATGTCCCTGATTGTCCACGGCTGGGGCCGGATGAGAACGGGGCGCCGGGAAATTGGGGGCGGCGGGGGCCGCGGGGACGGCGTGGCGGGGGAGGCCGTGGACGCGTGTACGACGGGCCGGGGCCGTCTGCGGGGTCGCCGGACGGTCCCACCCCCCACGGGAGAACCGTCCGGCGACATCCGTGACGGCCGGAACGGATGTGGTGCGGCACTCGCTTTCCGCACACTTCCGGCCAACGACCCGAGTGTGCACCCCTTACCTGGCAATCAGCTGTGCCCGTCCTCCGCGCGGAGCGCTTCTTCCGACCTGCGTACCGCCCCCGTCTCCTGCACCCTGGGCAGATGGGAGCGTGGGAACTCCTGCTGGTCGGCCTGGTCGTGCTGCTCGGCCTGTGCGGAGTGCTGGTGCCCGGGGTGCCGGGTTCGTGGCTGGTGTGGGCCGGGGTGCTGTGGTGGGCGATGACCGATCCTCGGCCGCTCTCCTGGGCGGTGCTCGTCGGGGCGACCGTCGTCCTGCTGCTGTCCCAGGTCGTGCGCTGGGCACTGCCCCCGCGCCGGCTGCGGCACACCGGCGCGACCCCCCGGATGGCGGTGTACGCCGGTGCGGGCGCGTTCCTGGGTTTCGTGCTGATACCGGTGCTGGGCGCGGTCCCCGGTTTCCTCGGCGGCGTCTACCTGTGCGAGCGGCTGCGCCTCGGCGGCCATGGGGAGGCCCGCGCGTCCCTGCGGACGGTCATGCGCGCGGGCGGCTGGGGCGTCCTGACGGAGTTCTGCACGTGCCTGCTGATCGCGGGGGCGTGGACGGGGGCGGTGCTGTGGGGGTAAGGGGCGCACCCCCATGGGCAACGCCCCTTACAGGGCCCCCTCCGGCGCCCCCCGGCGCCCCTTAGAGCACCCCAGGCCCACGCCTTCTACAGCGCCCCCTCTGTACCCCGGGCCCACGCCCCTTACAGCACCCCCTCCAACCTCAACAGCTCCGCCTTCCGCTCCAGCCCGCCCGCGTACCCCGTCAGCGACCCGTCCGCCCCGATCACCCGATGGCAGGGCCGCAGCACGAGCAGCGGATTCGCGCCGATCGCCCCGCCGACGGCCCGTACGGCGGCCCGGGAGGCCCCGATCCGGGCGGCGATCTCGCCGTACGTGGTGGTCGTGCCGTAGGGGACGTCGTCCAGGGCGGCCCAGACCCGCTCCCTGAACTCGGTCCCGGAGCCGCGCAGCGGCAGGTCGAACTCCTTGAGGCCGCCCGCGAAGTACGCCTCCAGCTGCTCGCGTACGGCCCGGAAGGGGCCGGCGTCCTCCTGCCAGCCCTCCTGCGGGCCGCGGCCGCCCTTCTGGCCGGGCACGGACAGGGACGTCAGCGCGCCGTCGGGGGCGGCGGTGAGGAGGAGGCGGCCCAGGGGACTGTCGACGTGGGTGAAGCGGACGGTGTTCATGGCTGGTCCTCTGTCAGGGCTTCCTGGACGTACAGGTGCTGCACGGCGTAACTGCTCCACGGCCGCCAGGCCGCGCACGCCTCGCGGCCCGGCGGTACGGCGTCGGGGTCGCCGAGGGCCCGGACGCGGATCTCGGTGACCGTACGCGCGTCGAGGCCGGGCAGCGCGAGCAGGGCCGCCCGCGCGGTCTCCCGGTCGGCCCCGGCGTCGAGGCGCAGACGGCCGTCGGCGAGGGCGGCGGCGAGCGTTGCGACGGGTCCGTCGGGTTCGGCGCCCGCGAGGGTGCGCGCGGCCGGGAAGAGGTGGGTGAGGCCGCCGGTGGGGGTGTCCAGCGGGGTCCCGTACGTCTTCACGAGCCGTTCGGACTCCGTGCGGCCCGCCACCGCGCGCAGGGCGAACTCCTGGGCGTCGACCGTGCCGGGCACCCGCAGTCCGGGGCGGGCCTCGATCAGCGGGGCGAGGCCGGGTTCGGCGGCGAGGCGTTCGTCGACGGCGTAGGGGTCGGCGTCGAGGTCGAAGAGGCGGCGCAGGCGCTGGACGGCGGTGGTGAGGTCGCGCAGGTCGGCCAGGCGCAGGCGGGCGTCGAGCCAGCCGCCGGGGTGCAGGGCGGCGCCGGGGCGCGGGGGCGGGCCGAGGCTCGCCTCCTGGGCCTCCGCGACGCCGGCGCCGTAGGGCAGCCGCAGGGTGCGGCGGTAGACGCGGGTCCCGGGTTCGCCGGTGACCTCCTCGACGCCGGGGAGGGCCTCGCGGGCGAGCTGGTCGAAGAGGGGGGCGGCGGCGTAGGGGCCGCGGTGGGCGAGGCGGAGGGGGAGGGCGCCGGGGGTGCGTTCGGCGCGGCGGGTGGTGGCGCGCAGGCCGGTGGGGGTGGTGTCGTAGACCGCGCGGATGGTGTCGTTGAACTGTCTGACGCTGGCGAACCCGAAGGTGCTCAACTGACAGTTCAGGAGAGCCCTAGCCGTGACGGCAACAGCCCTGGTCAGCGCCACGTCACCGACTCCCTTCGTGGCAGGCATGACGACCCCCTTGCGTGGCCTGTCCGTACTCCGCCTATCTGTCCTCACGGACGAGACGACAAGCCCTGAGCGGCAGCGTGGCGCCAACCACGACGCCGGCGCAGCACTCGGCATTGACTTTAGCGGCCGTGAAGCGGTTGACCTGGGCGTCAGTGCGTCCAAGACGACGCCGTTCGAGCGTCCGGAGCTGGGTGCGTGGCTGAAGCGCCCTGACGACTTTGACGCCCTGGTTTTTTGGCGCTTTGACCGTGCCGTTCGGTCCATGGACGACATGCACGAGCTGTCGAAGTGGGCGCGCGATTACCGCAAAATGATCGTGATTGCCGAAGGTCCGGGCGGACGACTCGTTCTCGACTTCCGCAACCCGCTGGACCCCATGGCACAGCTCATGGTCACGCTATTCGCCTTCGCAGCCCAGTTTGAGGCTCAGTCCATCCGTGAGCGCGTGTTGGGCGCTCAGGCAGCAATGCGCACCATGCCGCTTCGTTGGCGCGGCTCCAAGCCGCCTTACGGGTACACGCCTGCCCCTCTTGAAGGTGGCGGCGTAACGCTTGTTCGGGACAAGAAAGCCGTTGCCGTCATCGAACGGGCCATCAAAGAACTCATGAAAGGCAAGACACTTTCCGCCATTTGCGCCGAACTGAACGAAGCCAAGATTCCTTCGCCGCGCGACCATTGGAGTCTGATCAAGGGTCGCAAAAAGGGCGGCAGGGTCGGCAACAGCGTTGGCGAGAAAATCACAAAGGAAACCTTCAAATGGCGGCACGGTGCCCTTAAAAAGCTACTCACTTCGGAATCCCTGTTGGGCTGGAAAATGACCGAATCCGGCCCCGTGCGCGACAGCGAAGGCGCCCCCGTAATGGCTACTCGTGAGCCGATTCTCACTCGCGAGGAATTCGACGCTGTGGGCACGCTCCTGAAGGAGGAAAACGCCGATGGAACGAAGTGGTTCCGTTCTGACAGTGTCGCAATGCTGACACGCGTGATCCTGTGCGATGCCTGCGGGGGAAACATGTCCGTCGGGCGCCCCTCGGCGAACAGTAAGGGAATTTCCGTCGCCTACAAATGCGGGTCATGGGGGCGCGGCGAGAAGTGCCCGGCGCCAGCAAGCGTGAAGCTCGAATGGGCCGAAGACTACGTTCGGGAACGGTTCCTTCGTTCCGTCGGCGGCATTCGCATGAAGGAAACCCGGCATATTCCTGGGTACGACCCTCAGCCGGAGATCAACGCCACGACGGCAGAATACGAAGCCCATATGGCCGAACAGGGTCAGCAGAAGAGTAAGGCCGCGCAAGAGGCATGGAAGCGCCGCGCGACAGCCCTTGACGCCCGTCTTGCTGAGCTTGAGACCCGGGAAGTGCGACCGGCACGCGTTGAAGTGATCGAACTGGAAAAGACCGTTGCGGACGCATGGCGAGACACCGACGACAAGGGACGTCGCGACATGCTCCGTGACGCGGGTGTCACAATCCGCGTCAAACGAGCGAAGCGTGGACGCACTTTCAAGCTCAACGAAGACCGCGTGATCTGGCACATGAACAACGAGTTCTTCGCCCAGGGAGCTGAAGAACTTGACGCTATCGAGCGCGCCGAGCAACAGCTACGTCCGGCGCTGGCAGCGCGAAGGGGCGCTGACCAACTCGCCTTCAACGTGCAACAGATCGTCAGCAACACAGCAGCAGTACGAGCGGGTGAAGACCCGGAGCCGCGCGAATCCGTGAAGACGCGACACGAAGAGCTAATGGCCAGTCACGACGACGCGGACCGGGCTGACATTGAGAAGCGCGCGAACGAGCTGCGCCGCCAGTAGGACAGCGGGAAGGGGCCGATCCTTCGGGGTTGGCCCCAGTTCGCGCATCCTCAAATCATTAGTTAGACTAACTAGTAATTTATTCCTCATCCCAGCGCTCAAAGTCCAAGCTTCTGACCTGGGCGAAGTGATGTTGTGACGCTGTGCCTCAAACCCGGGATTCACATAAGAGCTTCTATAGGCATTCCAGAACTCACGTCCCTTCGTCGCACCGTCACCGACCGGGCACCGCGCTGCCCCCACCCCAGGTCACCGACTCACTTCATATAGGTAGAGGGGATCGCGCCGCGCATACAGGTGCGAGCGAGCAACGGCGGTCAGTGCGCGCCCCTCGGTTCCCGGCAAACTCCGTCGTCTCTCACGACGTTGAGCGCCGGCGGACGGCTCTGGTGTAACCGGTGGTGACGATGCCCATCCTGCCGGAGTCGTCCGCACAGACTTTGGAATAGGGGGGGGGTGCACGTGCGTACTCGCTGCCTTGACTGTAGGGGGTGGGCTACCCATATGGGGAGATGTGCCCACCATCACGCGGAGTACAGCGCGCGGCGCAGCATCAAGAGCCATAGCAAACGGCGTGCTGCGATAGCCCGGGGGAACAACGCTGCGGCACGGTTGCGTCGCAAGGTGCGGGACACGATCCGCGCTGGTGACCTTGTCCAGTGCGCGTGGTGCTCGGGCGGCTTCCTCGGTTCAGGCGTGGACGTCGACCACATCAAGCCGTTGGCGCTGGGCGGTGAGGACGTGGACGAGAACGTTCAGGTGTTGTGCAAGCAGTGCCACAAGGACAAGACTCGCTCGGACTTCGCGCGGAAGAATCCTCCGTTCTGACCGAGCGGGGAGGGGAAGCGGCTCCAAAGTTCGGGCCGTAACCTCTCAGCGATCCTGGCCCCAGCTCGGAAAACGCACGCTAGGTGTGAGGCCGGTTTTTAGCTCGCGCCCCATTGTGCTGACCTGGGGATACTTCAGGATACCCAGGTTTATCCCACCCAAGAACGTACCCGTTAAGGGGGTCTGAAGCTCCGTTAGGGGGTGCCATGAGTCGCGCTAAGAACCCGGAACTGAAGACGGGGAACGCGAACGGCGCCACCGACGTTGAGCCGGCTCCGGTCGTGTACGAGGGGCGTGCGCCGCGTGTGCCGACTCACCTAGGGCCGACGGGCAAGGACGTGTGGCGGAACGTGTGGTCCGCTGGGATGGGCGCCTACAGCCCCGAGACGGACCGCAACGTCATCACTCGGTATTGCGAACTCCACGACCGCCGCGACGCTCTCTTGGCTGAGGTTACGCGTGACGGTCTGACGCAGAAAGGCAGCACGGGTCAGATCGTAGCGCACCCGCTGTTGCGCTTCGTGGAGTCGACGGAAAAGGAACTCCGCTCGATCGAGAACGCGATTGGCTTCACACCGGAAGCCCGCTTGCGCTTGGGGCTGGTTGCCGCTGAGGCGCGGAAGGTCGCTGCGGGACCTGAAGACTTCTGAGCAGACCGAAGCCCCCGGGGGTCCCCGAGGGCTCGAAGCTCCGGCGCGTGCTTCTACGTCTCGTCCGTACGCACCATCCGAAGGTCGCCGTACGGCACGAACGCCACGAAGGCGTCTTGGTTGAACTTGCGTCCGTTGAAGCGGACGCCAAGTTCCTCGAACTTGTGGCTTCCCGCTTCGACTTCGGACTCTGTCCCGTCTCGGTAGACCACCACATACTTCGTGACTGCTTGTTTCGCCATGCCGGGAGCATAACGGAGGGGGCTGCGTGGTTGCATCCCCTTCTTCGCGTTGGCCTGGACTCAACGACGCGATAGCGCGCCACATCCCCGCTGACGCCGAAGTGCCCTCCGAGGGCTACCGGGTGGCGAAGTGGATCGAAGAGTTCTGCTACCTGACGGGCTCGTTCGCCGGCCAGAAGTTCCGGCTTCTGCCGTGGCAGCGACAGCTTCTCGTGGACGCGTACGTATTGACTCAGGATACCTTCGGCCGTTGGCGTCGGAAGCATCGCACGGTTGTCGTGTGCGTGGCGCGCAAGAACGGCAAGTCCACGATTGCCGCTGCGGTCATGCTGTACCACTTGATCGCGGACAGGGCGGACGCTCAGCGTCAGATCATCGCCGCTGCGAATGATCGCAACCAGGCGCGGATGGTTTTCGACAGTGCGAAGCAGATGGTGACCGCTTCGCCGAAGCTCGCAGCCGTGTGCAGCGTTCAGCGAGACGTTATCCGGTACAAGGACAACACCTATCGCGTGGTGAGCGCGGACGCGGGTAGGCAACAGGGGCTCAATCCTGCCGCTGTGTCGCTGGACGAGTACGCGTTCAGCAAGCACTCAGACTTGTTCGATGCACTGACCCTTGGTTCTGCGGCACGTAATCAGCCGCTCTTCCTGATCATCTCCACTGCCGGACCCGACCCAGACGGCCCTTTTGCTCAGCTCTGCGAACAGGGTGAGCGGGTCAACTCCGGCGAGGCCGACGACCCGACGTTGTTCTATCGGTCGTGGGGTCCGAAGCTGGGTGAACAGGTCGACCACCTTGACCCCGATGTGTGGCGCGCGTGTAACCCGTCGTACGACATTCTCAACCCGGACGACTTCAAGGCGGCAGCGCAGCGGAGCACGGAAGCTTCCTTCCGCATCTACCGGCTGAGTCAGTTCGTGCGGGGGTCGTCCACGTGGTTGCCGCATGGTCTGTGGGACAGCTTGCGTGGGGACGACAGCGACGGCCTTGAGCCCGGGGACGAAGTCGTTCTTGGCTTCGACGGATCTTGGAAGGGCGATTCAACCGCGTTGATCGCCTGCCGAATACGCGACCTTCAGGTGTTCGTGTTGGGGCACTGGGAGGCGCCGGCAGACGACGCGCATTGGCGCGTACCCATGGCGGACGTGCGGGACGCGCTCTTTGAGTCGCTGGACGTCTACCGGGTGCGGAACTTGGTCGCGGACCCGTACCGCTGGGAAGAGACGCTAGACAATCTCGATGCCGCCGGGTTCCCGGTTGAGGCATTCCCGACCAACTCCCTTGCGCGTATGGTGCCCGCCACTCAGGCCGTGTACGACGCGTGCCGGGACGGCCGGCTGAGCCATGACGGCAATCCGGCGTTGGCACGGCACATCGGTAACGCGGTGCTGCGTGAGGACGCGCGGGGCGCGCGGATCACGAAAGAGCATGCGTCGTCGCGCCGGAAGATCGACTTGGCCGTTGCCATGATCCTGGCTGTCCACGGGGCGGTCATGTGGCGTGAGGACAACGGCACTGTGGTCACCACGGCGATTGTCGCCACCTGGGAAGGCGACGGCGGGCGCGTGTTCACGTCCGGGCTCCCCGAGGATGCCGCCCTGTTCGCCGACATTTGAACCTACTCACGGTGAGTGGGTTCCCTGCTTCTCTGAGGGGAGTGCCGTGGGTTTCTGGTCTGCACTCTTCAGACGGAAAGAGTCGCCAGCGGTTGAGCGCGCGTGGGAGCCGTACGACCCGACGGTGTACAACCGGGGCGTCGCAGCGGATTCCGGTGAGCGCGTCACGCCGCGTGAAGCACTTCAGGTGTCTGCGGTCTTCAGTTGTCTGCGTCTCCTGAGCGAGACGATAGCCACGCTGCCGCTGCTGGCATACAGCGAGCGGGGTGGGGAGCGGCGGGAGATCACTGGCCCTGCTTGGTTGGATCATCCGAACGCGGAGCCGGGCGGCATGGACCGCATCAGCATCCTGTCTCAGGTGGTTCTGTCGCTCTTGCTTGAGGGCAACGCCTTCCTCGCTGTGCGCTGGCGGGGGCCGAACATCGTCGGTCTTGACGTGCTGGACCCTACGAGGATTCAGGTTCACATGGTCATGGTCGACGGTCTTCGACGAAAGGTGTTCGAGGCGTTCGACGTGGACGACGACGGCAACGAAGTGTTGGTGGGTTGGTTCACACCGCGCGATGTGCTTCACATTCCAGGGATGATGCTTCCGGGTGATTTCGTCGGATGCTCCCCGATCCAGTACGCACGGGAGCCTATCGGACTTGCCCTTGCCGCGCAGAAGTATGGGTCGAAGTTCTTCGCGAACGGCGCGATGCCCGGGGCTGTGGTTGAGGTTCCCGGCACGATGAGCGAAGAGGGTTTGGCACGTGCGCGTGAGGCGTGGCGTGCGGCAAACTCGGGTGTCGACAACGCGCACCGGGTAGCGCTGCTGACTGAAGGTGCGAAGTTCTCGAAGGTGGCCATGAGCCCCGACGAAGCTCAGTTTCTTCAGACCAGGCAATTCCAGGTTCCCGAGATCGCGCGGATCTTCGGCGTTCCCCCTCACCTGATCTCCGACGCAACGAACTCGACTTCGTGGGGCTCCGGGCTGGTTGAACAGAACACCGCGTTCACGATGCTCAGTCTCCGGCCGTGGCTCGCCCGGATCGAAGCCGGGTTCAACCGGCTGATCTTTGCCGAGACGGCGGACCGGTTCCGGTTCGTGAAGTTCGATCTTGACGAGATGAAGCGCGGTGCTCCGAGAGAACGAATGGAAATTTGGAGCTTGGGGCTTCAGCAAGGCATCTACTCGATTGACGAAGTGCGTGCCGCTGAGGATCTTCCCCCGCTGCCGGACGGCTTGGGCAAGAAGCACCGGGTCCCGTTGAACCTGGGCGATGTCGCTGAGGAAGACATGCCCGACCCAACCCCGGCCACTCCCCCAACTCCGCCGGCTGAGCCGGACGACCAGCCGACGGACGATGGGACACCACCTGATGACGGAGACGCGTGAACTCCGCGTTGCTGCCGGACCCCTTGAAGAGCGCGCGTCTGGTGACGGGCGTATTTCTATGCGCGGGTACGCGTACCGCTTCAACGAGCTGTCCCATGACTTGGGCGGCTTCCGCGAGCGGATCGTGCCTGGTGCGGGGGCTCCGGCGTTGCGGCAGAACGATGTGTACGCCACCTTCAACCATGATTCGTCGGCGCTTCTGGGCCGTACGTCTTCGGGAACACTCCGGGTGGGCGAAGACCGCGAAGGCGGTTGGTACGAGATCGATCTACCGGATACGACGGTGGGCCGTGACGTCGCTGAGCTTTTGAAGCGCGGTGACCTCAAGGGTTCGTCATTCACTTTCCGCGTCCTGGACGGCGGGCAGCGAAGGGCGGACGAAGACGACGCGGAGACGGGCCTACCTGTTCGGGAGATCACGGCCATGGACGTCGTGGAGCTGGGGCCGGTCACGAACCCGGCGTACCCAACCACTCAGGCTTCGCTCAGGTCTGTTGAACAGGTCTTGAGTATCGGGGAGTTCGCGCCCCCGCATGAAGTGCGCGATTCCCGACCGGTCACGCCTGAGCCGGCTTCCTACCCTGACGCGCGTGCCCTGTTCCGCGCGCTTACCAAGTGAGGAGCGTCATGGACGCGACTACCCTGAGCGCAAACCTTGAGGCGCGCGAGCGGGCGACCAACGAACTGCGCACGCTGACCGACGAGTTCGCGGGCAAGGAAATGGACGCCGACGCGCGGCAGAAGGAAGAGAACCTTCTCAGCGCTATCGCCGACTACGACGGCCGGATCAAGCGCGGCGTGGAGTTCATGCAGTCGAACGAGTCCGTCAGCGCCCTCATGCAGGGACTGAGGGGTGCCGGCTCGAAGCGAGACTCCCAGGACAAGCTTGCCGCTGCCGCTGATCAGCTCCGCTCCCTGAAGCCGAACGAGTCGGTTGAGTTCGCCCCGGAATCGCGGGCGGGCGGCACGAAGGCGGATAACCCGAACGTGCTATCCCGGACCCTGTACGGTCAGCTTCTCGCTCAGGCCGTGGAGCGGTCTTCGGTCATGCGCGGCGGTGCGTCGACCTTCACTACGTCGGACGCGAACCCGATCGACTTCACGGTCATTACAGGCCGGTCTACCGCCGGAATCGTGGGTGAGGCGCAGCCCATCCCGGAGTCGTACCCGTCGACCATTCAGCGCAGCATGACCGGCTTCAAGTACGGCCATGGCGCAACCGTGTCCTACGAGTTCGCCACGGATCAGGTACTTGATCTCGTCGGCTTCCTCGTGGGGGATGCGGGTCCGGCGATCGGTGACGCCATGGGGCGACACTTCCTCACCGGTTCCGGCACCAACGAGCCGCGCGGCATTCTCTCCGACGCCGCGCCGGCCACGGCCACCTTCACCCCTACCGCTGCGGACAACACGGTGTCTGACGCGCTGATCGATCTGCACTACGAGGTTCCGTCGGCGTACCGGACGAACGCGAAGTACGTGGTCAACGACAGGCGTGCGGCACAGATGCGGAAGCTGAAGGATGAGAACGGTCAGTACCTTTGGCAGTCCAGCCTTCAGGTTGGCATTCCGGACAGCTTCAACGGCAAGCCGGTGTTGACCGATGACGGCATGCCGGAAGACAAGATTCTCTTCGCAGATCTGAGCAAGTACCGCATCCGGTTCGCGGGTCCGCTGCGCGTCGACCGGTCGGTTGACATCAAGTTCCAGACGGATCAGATCGTCTTCCGCTTCCTTCAGCGGGCTGACGGCCTCCTCGTGGACGCCCGGGGCGCGAAGGTACTGACCGTGCGCGCGGCCGGCTGATCCATCTAGGCACTCGGGAACCCACTCACGGTGAGTGGGTTCCCTTCCACCCTGGGGGGCTCATGGCTTACGCAACGATCGAAGAGCTTCGCACGCTGGATGGTTTGGACGACGGGGCACTGTTCTCGAACGAGCTTCTATCTGAGGCTATCGACGTCGCCGTTGAGACGGTCGAAGCGTACTGCGGGCAGCGCTGGGACAGCGTGGAGAACCCGACGCCGGAGACGATCCGGTGGTGTGTCCGCACCCTTGCGCGTCAGTACGTCCTTGACCACGTGTCACGCATCCCGGACAGGGCGCTTCAGCTTCAGACCGACGTGGGCTCGATCCAGCTTGCCCAAGCGGGCGGCAACTGGCGCCCGACGTCGCTGCCTGAGGTGAACGCGAAGTTGAACCTGCATCGCGTGCGCCTGCCGTTCATTTTCATGTGAGGGGTGGGCGTGGCGCTGATCTTCGACGCGAAGGTTGCACTGTTCGAACGGCTCCGGGCCAACGTTCCCGCCGGCGTGCAGTGCACCTTCGCGGACACGGGAGACAACTCCCGACGCAAGCAAGTGTGGTTGGGTGCGACCACTGACGACGACCTTGTGTCGGTCGCCATGCGCGCCGGAGCCAAACCGACGACGGTCACGGGCTATGTGGAGATCCACGCTGTGGTGAACTCCCCCGGCAAGCCGATGGACGCTGAGCGCGCCGTGTACGAGATCCGCGACGGCGTGAAGGCCGCGTGTCTGGCACTGAACGGCGATCTCGCTTCGGTGCCAGGGTTGCTGGACGTGCGCGCGGAGTCGGCAACGGTCGAAACCACTGAGACGACAGACGGCGCTTACTCGGCGCTCGCCCTTCGCGTCCGGGTTCGTGGGCGCGTCTACCAGTAGGAGGGGGCGCATTCATGGCGCTTGACGCCCACATCAGCATCGCCCAGGAAGACGCGTACGGCGCCCTGGGCCGCGCGTTCGAGGGGTACGAGGGACACGCGGACTCATGGAAGACCGCGCGGGAGTTCATCGAAAGCGTGGGGTTCAGGGCCGGTATGCAAACCGCTCGCGCCGACCGCCGGAACATCGTCAACATGGGCGGTGACGGCGAACTTGAGGTTGACCTCTTGGACGCCGGAGCCGGTTCCCTGTTGTCCGCCGCGTTCGACAAGGTGACCGTCACCGACACGGGGGGCGTGCGGACCACAGTCCTTGAGACGTCGGACGTGTCCGAAGCGCCTTCGTTCTCTGCGCAGATGGTTCGCCCCGGTACGGACGGCAGCAAGGTCGCATACAAGCACCTGGGCTGTGTCGCCACGGGGTGGACACTCACGGCTGAGGTCGAGAACGCGGTCACTCTCAGTGTGGCATTCGACTTCCAAGACGTCACGAACACGAGCGTTCCCGCTGAGATCATGGCGCCGATCTACCCGGTTGAGGCGTACCCGTACGACTGGACGCGGACGGCCGTGGAACTGAAGCGCGGCGGCAGCACAGTCGCCTTCGACTCCACGAAGCTTGAGCTGTCCGGCGACCTGGGAATGAAGGTCGACCGGCGGTTCCTTCGCGGCAACGAGCTGAAGAAGCGTCCGATCCGCAACGCCGTTCCGACGTACGAAGGCACCCTTGAGGGCGAGTTCAACGCGGCTTCTCAGAGACTGTACGCCGCGTTCGTCAAGGGCGAGATCTGCACGCTGAAGGTGTCCCTGACCGGGGTCCTTCCGGGTTCGTCGCTGACGATCGAAGCTCCGGCGATCCAGTTCACGGGCGAGTCTCCCGAAGCGGCTACCGATGAGGTCACCGTTCACAACCTCCCGTTCCGCGTACTCGATCCGGGCGACGGCACTGCCGCTGTGAGGGTGACGTACGTGGAGCCGGAGACTTCGGCCGGCTGATGGCTCAACGGTCCGCGTACACGGTTCGCGTGGAGGGGCTGAGAGAGCTTCAGCGGAACGTCCGGGCGCTGCGGGACAGAGAGCTGAACAAGGAAGTCCGCGCTGCCAACAAGGCGAGTGCGGAAGTCCTGTTGCCTCAGGCTGTTCGCGAAAGCCCGGACGGCAAGCGCGACGCGAAGTCGAGTAAGCGCTATCGCCCCGGAAAGCTTGATCGGTCCATCAAGGTCACGGCGTCCGTGAAGGGCGCTGTCATCAAAGCGGGTTCGGCGTCACGGGTTCCGTACGCCGCCGCTATTCATTTCGGTTTCCGGCGTCGGAACATCCGCCCGAACCGATTCCTGTTCCGGGCCATGGCGCGCAAGTCAGCCCAGGTCGCGGACGTTTATGAACGGCGCATTCACGCCGTGATCCAGAGTCATTTGGGGAGTCGTAATGCCCGCTAAGAAGCCTACTTTCGTCGCGCCTACCGATATGCCGGACGTGCTTGACCTCAAGGTCGAGTCGCTGACCATCGGCGAGATCTGCGCCATTGAGGAGATCACGGGTCAGCCCCTTGACGCGCTGAACAGGGCGGGTTCGATGCGTGGTCCGATGCTCAAGGCCATGGCGTATGTCGTCATGAAACGGAAGCACCCCGCCTTCACGATGGCTGACGCCGAGAACCTTCGGATCAACCTGAAGGGAAAGGCGAAGCCGGACCCTACCGGAACCAACGCGTAGTTGCATGCGCACGTCTGATCGGCCATTTCCGGGGGCTGACGTGGGCGGACGTGCAAGCGCTTGAACTCCGGGATTTCAACGCGTTGGTCGAACAGATGGCAGCGGACCTTGAGCACGAGCGCAAGGAAATGCGGCGCGCTCAGCGGGGGCGTGGGGGCGGTGGCGATGGTGCTGGGGAGCGGCGCACGCCTGTTATGACGTAGGGGGTGCGCCGTGGCTAGACCGGTGCAGATCACCATCATGGGTGACGCCGACCAACTGAACGCCACGTTGGACGAAGCGTCGGAGAACATCAGCTCGTTCGGTGAGCACGCGTCTTCTCTCGCAAAGTTCGCGGGTGGCGCTATCGCTGCTGGTATCGGGCTGGGACTGTGGGAGGCGCTGAACCAGGATGCCGGGGCTGATGTTCTGGCCGCTCAGCTTGGGGCGACTCCAGCTGAAGCGAAGAAGCTGGGTGAAGCGGCAGGGGCTGTGTACTCCGCCGGCTACGGCGAGTCGATAGCCGACGCGAACGAAGCACTGAAGAGCCTTTGGCAACAGGGTCTCGTTCCGGCCGGAGCGACCGCCGGCGAAATGTCGAACATCTCGAAATCGGCTATGGACGTCGCCACAGTGCTGGGTGACGAAGTCGGGCCGACGTCGAATGCGGTCGCGCAGATGCTGCGTACGGGGTTGGCGTCAAGCGCTGCTGAGGCGTTCGACATTCTCACTCGGGGCGCTCAGGAAGGCGCCAACAAGTCCGGCGATTTGTTGGACACCTTCAATGAGTACAGCACCCAATTCCGCAACATGGGGCTTTCCGGCAAGGAAGCCATGGGGCTGATCTCGCAGGGTCTTCAGGGTGGCGCGAGGGACGCGGACCTTGTGGCAGACACCTTGAAGGAATTCTCGATCGAGGCGGTACAGGGGTCCGACAAGATTGGCGCTGCGTGGACGGCGCTCGGGCTTGACTCGGACAAGCTCTTTGCTCAGATGGGCAAGGGCGGGGCGTCGGCGAACGACGCTCTAGGTCAGACCCTTTCGGCGCTCAACGCCATGGAACCGGGCGTGGCGCGAAATGCCATGGCGATCGAGCTTTTCGGAACCAAGGCTGAGGACATGGGAGACGCCTTGTTCTCCCTGAATCTCGATACCGCTGTTGAGGCGTTGGGCGAAGTCGACGGCGCGGCGAAACGTGCGGGCGACACGATGCACGACAACGCGGCGACGAAGGTCAAGGTGTTCGCGCGCAGCCTTCAGCAAGGAGTGGTGGGTTTCCTCGGTAGCACCGTGATTCCCGTCGTCGAGAGCTTCGCGGGCAAGCTGGGTGCTGTCGGCATCGCCTTTCAGTCCACGGGTCAGTTCATCGCGCGGAACTCGACCACCTTCACGGTCTTTGCCGCGCTGATCACGGCCCTGATTCTGCCGGCGCTTGTCGCGTGGGGGGTTCGGCAGGCGATCACTGCGGCGCAAGTCGTACTTGGCTGGGCGACGACAGCGGCAAGTGCCACGACGTCAGCGGCTACTCAGGTCGCCGCATCATGGTCCACGGTCGGCGGGTGGATCGCTGCTGCGGCACGAGCTGTTCTGTCCGGTGCGATCATCGTCGGTCAGTGGGTTCTCATGGGCACCCAAGCGCTGATCCAAGCGGGCATCATGGCGGCAGCGTGGCTCATCGCGTACGGGCCGATCGTGCTGTTCGTCGCGGCCATCATCGGGCTCGTGGTGCTGATCGTGGCCAACTGGGACACGATCGTCGCGTACACGAAGAAGACCTTCCAATGGGTCTGGGACTGGACGAAGAAGATCTTCGGGTGGCTCCGGGACCTCTTCCTGAACTTCACCGGCCCCGGCTTGCTGATCAAGCATTGGGGCTCGATCTGGGGCGCCACGAAGTCGACGTTCAACAACGTGAAGAACTTCGCGAGGCAAGCGTTGGACAGCGTGGTTCAGTTCGTCTCCTCACTTCCCGGGCGCATCCTGTCAGCCGGCGCACGGCTTTTCGGGGCAGGAAAATCCGTCGGCGGCTACGTCATCGACGGCCTAAAGAGCGGGCTTTCCAAGTTGAGCGGCTTCGCTTCCTCGCTGGGCGCGGCTGTGACTCAGGCGACCAAGGGGGCGATCAACGGTGTAATCGATCTTCTGAACTGGGCGATCCCGGACAGGCTTGGTTGGGGCAAGTTCTCGATCTCACTTCCGGCGAACCCGATTCCGAAGATCCGCGCCATGGGCGGTCCGGCGTCCGGCCTCACTCGGGTCGGCGAGCGCGGCCCGGAATGGGTGAACCTTCCGACGGGTTCCACGGTGCTGCCGAATCACGCCCGGGTGGGCAACGGCGGGGTCACGGTGAACGTTCAGACGAACGCCGACCCCTGGCGGATCGGGCGTGAGGTGGCATGGGCTCTTCGCACGACCCCCTCTTGAACCCACTCACGGTGAGTGGGTTCCCCTGCCTCTCGATAGCACGGACCGAGGGGCTTCTTCATGCCAGGAAGGGAGCCCCCAAGTGGCGGAGCTGAACGACTGGACTTGCGAGTATCGAGGGTTTGTCATGGGTGAGCCCGACTCCGCCGTGTCCATCGTTGATGTGGACGGGCTTCTGTCCTTGCCCGATGTGCGGTCTTCAGATCTGACGCTCGTACAGAGACATGGACTGTGGCCGGGGGTGGATTACCTGAGCGGGCGGACGGTTACGCTGAACCTTGAGGTTTACGGGAAGAACCGGGTGGATTTCACGGGTGCACTCAACACCCTTCAGTCCGCGTTGATGCCGGGATACAACGAGTCGCCGTTCCGGTTTCGGTTCCCGGGTGCCGCTGCCGATCAGACGGCGTACGTCATGGCTCGCGTCCGCAAGAGGTCCGCTCCGCTCGATCTCAATTTTGCGTACCTCACGTGCAATATGGCCGTCGAGCTGTTCTCGACTTCGCCGTACATCGTGGGGGATGTCGCGCGTACCGCGACCGTCCGCAGCTACGAGCGGAAGATGGCCCCTACCGGGTTCATCCCGCCGGCCATGGTTCCTTGGCAGGTTCGCGCCCAGGGGGCGCAACCGGACGATCCTGTGTCCCGTTTCACGGAGTACGGCAGCGTTCCGGCGTTGCCGACGATTTCCATCACGAACGCGGCTTCTCCGGTTCTGTTCGACGACGCTACAGGACTGTTCTTCGGCGTGAACTTCGACGGCGCCATGTTCATAGATTCCGCAGCCCGGACGGTCACCAGTACTCAGGGGGCCGACATCACGGGACTCGTAACTGTCGGCTCCACATGGCCGGAGCTGGGTCCTGGGGAGCACAGGCTGAGGCTGCGCAGCAGAGACGAATACACGTCGGCCACGGCTGTGCTGACGTGGTCGGATAGGTGGGTGTGACATGGGCTCGTTCGCGTGGTTCCAGGACGGCGTGGGCTACGGCGCTTCCGATCTGGCCGGCTGGCAGAACTTGCTTCTTCCTCGCGGCTCGTTCAAGCACGTCTTCGCTTCCACGAGCCAGTTTCTCTCGAACTCGAACCAGACGAACCGAACCGTCTCCGTGGGAGCGGGCAGCGTGCTGGTAGGGAGCGCGACGAACGGCGCGACCTGGGCGTACAGCGACGGCGCCACAGTCAGCGTGCCTGCCGCCTCGAACGACAATCCGCGCAAAGACCTGATCATCGCACGGCTCACTACTGCTGCCGCCGAGGGAGCGAACGGGCTGAGTATCGAGATCGTTCAGGGGACACCCGCAGCGGCACCCCAGGTTCCCGTGCGCCCCCTCAATTCCGTCGCCCTTGCCGTTCTCGATGTGCCGAAAGCCACCACCACCTTCACCGTGACCGTGTGTCGGACGACAGGGCAGTACGCAGACCAGTGCGCTTTGGCCAACGGGCATCTCGCGATCGACTGGGCGGCACAACTTCCCCTGGCGGGAGGCTTCCCTGTCGGCTTCACGCTGTACGACTACGGCACCAACCAGCGTTGGGTGAGGCGCAACGACGGTTCATGGTTCACTCAGGACTTCGGTGCGTGGCAGACCGTCACACTGCTTAACTTCCAAGTCGGGACGACCAACGTCACGACGACGGGCACGTTGTACGTCCGTGAGTCTTCGTCCTACTGGGAGTTCTCGGGTCGCATCGACTTCTCTCCGGGGTGGACCCCTACCGGGCTGATCTCGTCCGTTGGGACTGTGCCGGCGACGATCAGCCGACCGACCCAGCACACGTACACGAGCGTCGGACAGACCTACAACCCTGGTGCGAGAAACGGTGGTCTGGCCCGGTTGGCTTTCACCACGACGGGCGGGTTGGAGCTGGGCGCCGACCCGAACTCTGTGGTGGCGACGCTGTATGTGAACGCTCAGCTTTCCAAGTCGCCGTTCAACACGTAACCGACTCCCTTCATATAGGTAGGGGGTGCGGCCATGGCTCGCTATGAGGTTCTACAGGTAGAAGCCCGAACCGGCACCGTTGAGGCGACGTTGCCGGTCACCGGGATTCAGTACGGCGAAAGCATCAACACCGCCGGCACGGCGTCCGTGACGGTTCCGCTCGATATGCCCGACCCTTCAGCACTGGTTCCAGGGCGCTCGGCTCTCGTGGTGACGCGGGACGAGAAGCCGGTTTGGGGTGGTCTGCTGTGGGCGGCAACGGCGGATCTTTCGGTGGGCACCCTCGCGTTGAACGCGTCGGGCTGGCACAGCTACTACGCCGGCCGCGTGCTGCACGACGGGTACAGCGCCAACAAGGACCAGGCGTTGTTGCTCACCGACTGGTACGAGCTGTGCAATGCCGACGGAGGCATCGGAACCGACACGTCCCAGCTCACGACGACCGGACGCAGTCGCTCCCGGGCGTGGACGAAGTACGAACTCAAGATCGTCGCCGAAGCCGTGTCCGAACTCGCCGAAGATGAGGGCGGCTTCACCTTCCGGTACGAAACCTACTGGCGCGGCGAGACGCGCGTGGGAAACCGGGTTCTCAAAGGGGCTGTGGGAGGCAACCCGGAGCCCTTCGCGCTGACACACCGCGTGAACTGCGACGTGACACAGGTGTCGTACGACGCTTCGGCCATGGCGACCCGCGCGTACGCGGTAGGCGCTGACAACGGGAACGGTACGAAGCTCATGGGTACGGCGGACAACCGGCTTGGCATTCCCACGAAGCACATGGTTCAGGCGTTCAGCGACGTGAAGTCCACGACGGCGCTGCTGAACAAAGCCGCCGCTATCGCTGCCGCCGGACGTTCCCCGGTCGCCATTCCGACGCTGACACTTTATCCGGGCCATTGGGACCCGCACGATTTCCAGCCCGGAGACAGCGGGGCGGTTCAGGTCGATGCCGGGTACGTCGCTGTTCTCGATGACTTCGTCATAACGCAGCGCACGACGACTGTGGACGAGAACGGCACAGAGATCACGTCCCTGTCTCTGGCGAACAAGGAGCTGTTCATAAGTGGCGATTAACACGAACGCGCTCAGCCCCTCTCTCGTGAACGAGCTGAACGAGCTGAAGCGCCGGCTGGCCGCGCTGGAACGGAAACCGGACGTGACGTCGAAGTACGACCGGTACCCGACCAACGAATGGGCGGCGGCGCCTCGCAGCAGAGTCACGGGGAACGTGTGGTCGTCGTGCGGTATCGCCAACGTGACAGGACTCGTGTACGACCGCGTTGAGTGCCGTTTCATCACGGACAACATCATCCAGGGCAAACGCGAAGCCGAGTTCAGGCTTGCCGCGTTCCGGCACTACGGCAACAACATCAAGGAATGTCTCTCCGCGTCGCGCACGGTCCGGCTCCACGGCAGCGCAAGCCGCACGATCAACTCTGTGGTCGTGCGCTGGGTACACGGAATCCCTTTCGGATGGGACTACGAAGACGGCACGACCGTGTACACCGTCGAGCTGCAACACCGTTATCTCGTAGGGCCGGATACCGCGCAGATGACGTACTTCGCCGCGCCCATGAAGCGCAATGCCGCGAGCGACGACGGGCTCACGGGTGTCAGCGGGACCGTGAACGGTGAAACGGGTTGGTGGCAACTTGTCTACAAGGCTTCGGCCGGCTGGGGTTGGCAGCGCAGACCGGTCGGAGACGACGACGGGACCTATAGCATCTCCAACTTCCATTACTGCGTGGGACTTTCGGCTGAGCGCATTCCGGAAGCGACTACCGGCGGGTGGGGTTGGACGGACATGACCAATACCAGCGACGGCGGCGCCGGAAATATCAACGATCCGTGGGTTGGGTGACCGATGGACTTTTCACGGATGGTGGGCGCTGCTGAGATTGTGGGCGGCGCCGTCGTGTTTCTGCTGTTCCTCGGGCGGCAAGTGAAGCAGGGAACGCGTGATGGTTGGCGAGATGCTGCCGAATCACACCGCGAGCGTGCCGATGCCCTTGAGAAGCGCGTGGACGAGCTGCTTGCCGAGGTTCGCGCGCTGCGGGTCGAGAACGAAGCGTTGCGTACTGAGGTTGCGGAACTGCGTTCCGAGAACCGAGAGCTTCGCGAGCACATTGACCGCATGATCGGGGGCGACGCGTGAGCAATCCGGACTTGATCCCGACCGTACGCGTCACGGCGACGTACCTGGGCCCGGGGAAGCGTCCGCTGAAGGGCACTATCACGTTCACCGGTCCCCCGACTCTGACTTTCCCTGAGTCGGACCTGTTCATAGCCGGGCCCGTCGTGTGCACGCTGGACGAACGCGGTCAGCTGATAGACGAAGACGGCCGTGTGGGGGTCGCGCTGCCCGCTACCGACTCCCCCGACATGAACCCGACCGGTTGGGCGTGGACGGTCAAGGTCACGCTGACCGGAGTGACCGGGTCCCGCACCTTCGCGCTACTGCTGCCGAAGGACACCTCTGACGGAGTCATTGACCTAGCCGACGTCGACCCCACGGACCCGAGCGCACCCAACTACGTTCCCGTTCCCGGCCCCAGCGCGTACGACGTGGCCGTGTCAAGCGGCTTCGAGGGAACAGCGGCGGAATGGCTTCAGTCACTGAAAGGTGCCAAGGGGGAACCCGGAGCGGCAGGCGCGCAAGGTGCCACGGGGGCTACGGGAGTACGAGGCGAAGCCGGGCCGGCGGGATCTGCGGGCGTCGTTCAGTCCATCAACGGGATCAGCGCCGCCGCAGTAACGCTTGCTGCGGCTGACGTTGGTGCCCTCGCTGCTGGTCTTCGCGGTGCCGCCGGCGGTGTCGCCTCCCTGGGGAGTGACGCGCGGGTACCGGTTGCGCAGCTTCCCCTTGCCGGGCAGGTGACTTCGGTGCGGAAGTCGTCCGACACGTCGGCCACATCGAACATCACTCCGGCCGCCGACCCTGATCTGACGATCCCGGTTGCCGCGAATGCCGTCTACGACGTGGAGCTTGCGTGTGCGTGGACGAACGGCGGGGGCGGGCTCCGTGCCTCATGGGCTGGCCCAACAGGGGCTTCGCTGATATGGACCGACAACGACGGCGTGGGCGTGACGTCCATAGCAGGGGTCGTGACGTTCAACGCCACGACCGGAACCACGATCAAGGGAACGCTGACGACCGCAACCGCAGCGGGCACGCTCGCCTTTCAGTGGGCTCAGAACACATCGAACGCCGCTGCCACAGTCCTACGTGCCGGCTGCGCCCTGAAGCTCACGCGTCTCAGCTAACCCACGCACGAAAGTACGTGCCTCGGCGATCCGGCTGGGGCTTCTGCACGAAGGAACAGTTCATGGCCAAGTTCAGCGGCGCCGTATGGAAGCCGATTGCGATCAACTACACGGCGGGCGGGCAGACTTCCGTTCGCGGGCTCGTGGTCCACATCATGGACGGCACCCTTGAAGGAACCGACGCGTGGTTCCGGAACGCCAAGGCGAAGTCGTCCAGCCACTTCGGCACCGGCCGGTCCGGGGAGCTCCGTCAGTGGGTGGACACCACCGATAGGGCTTGGGCGCAGGCAGGCGGCAACCCGTCGTGGCTGTCCATCGAGAACGAGGGGCGCGGTGGCAACACGCTGACCGACGCCCAACTCGACCGGAACGCCGAAGTACTCGCATGGGTGCATCGCACCTACGGCGTGCCGCTTCAAGTGACGTTCACCCCGAACGGCCGGGGACTCGGGTACCACGCCATGGGCGGTGCCGCGTGGGGAAGTCACCCTTCCTGCCCAGGGTCGGCAATCATCGCCCAGCTTCCCGAGATCGTGAAGCGCGCGAAGGTTCTTGTAGCGGAGACGACGCCGGCGACGAAGCCGACTGTGAGCGTGGCGCACCTGAACAAAGCCCGCGCTGCGGACATCCCGGCGGCTACCGGGCACACCACCTACCGGGACGAAGTCCTGATAGTGGAAAATGCCCTGGTAGCTGAGGGGCTCCTTCCGAAGAAGTACGTAGACGGCTCTTGGGGCACGCTCACTGATGACGCGTACGCGGCGTTCCGCCGACGTGTCGGGTACACGGGCAGCGAGGCGACCGGATCAGTCGGGCTTGAGTCGCTGCGGAAGCTCGCGGCGAAGTACGGCTTCACGGCGACGGCGTAGAGGGGGTGGGCATGGGTGAGCACAGCAAGCCTTCACGCGCGGGCAGCATGACCGCGTTCGCGAAGACGCACCGGAAAGCCATCATCGGTTTCGCTGCGGGTGTGGTAGCGGCGGCTACAGCGATCAAGCCCGACTTCCCCGGGGCAGCAGTCATGGGGGCGATTCACGCGCTTCTCGGGGTCTAGTCACCGACTCCCTTCCTGACCGACAGCAGCGAAGGGACACACAAATGGCACGGTACCGAGATGTCGGGCTGATCGGCCACGCCCAGGTAGGCAAGGACACCATGGCCGGGATCATGACCGGCCGGCACGGATACCAAAGGGTAGCGTTCGCAGATCGACTGAAGGCTGCGGCGCTGGCGGTCAATCCGATCATCGGGCACGCGGGCAGCATCCCGATCCGTCTCGCGGACGTCGTTCGGCGCTTCGGATGGGAGTACACGAAGGTGACATTCCCCGAGACCCGCAGAATCCTTCAGCACTACGGACAGGCGGTTCGTCAGATCGATCCGGAGTTCTGGGTTCGGGCCACGCAGCCGGCCATGGATGCGGTACGGCGCCTTGACCTCCCCGTCGTCGTGACCGATGTGCGATACCTGAACGAAGCCGAGCATCTTCACCGGAAGGGATTCAAGCTGATCCGGATCACGCGCCCCGGGGGCGGACTGGCCGGTGAGGCCGGCACGCACGACAGCGAGACGGAGTTGGACGAGTTCCGCACCGACCTCACCGTTTCCAACAGTGACACGGTGACAGACCTTGCCCGCATCGTCGACAACTTGATGCTTCTGCGTGGCTGAGCAAAGCCCCACCCGACTGACCTCCGGGCCGGTTCGGGTGGGGCCTTTTGCGTTCCCGGTTGCTTTCAACCTACTCACGTGAGTAGGTTAATGAACCCACTCACCGTGAGTAGGTTCAGTCGCCCCACTGGCACCACGGGCGGCGTCCGTACTTATTCGCGTGAAAGGGCCACATGTCGCACGATCGTCCGCTAGGCTCAGCCTAGAGTGAGGTAGGGACCATGAACGTCGTCAGCGTGAACAGCGGGAAGGTGCACTTCAGGGACGCGACGGTTGACCACCCGTTCCCGAAGTACAGCACGCCGGCCATGGCCTTGCTGAAGTTCCGCTTCACGGGCAAGCCGGTCACCTGCATGACATGCATAGGGAAAGAAAGGGTGGGCAGCATGCCCAAGAGGGGGACGCGCCTTCCGTGGCGACTGACCTTCCAGTACGCCACCCAGGAGAAGTCTTCGAGTAGGGCTCACTACTCGCAGGAAGAGGCGGAGCGTGCCGCTGACGGCTTGGTTTCCACCGCGTACACGAACAGCTCAGCCGTAGCCATCACGATCATGAACCGGGACACAGGCGAAAGTTACGCCTACCCGCGCACCGAAGGAGAGGCTTCCATGCCCCCTGCCGCGAAGAAGAGCGCAGCAAAGAAGACGACAGCGAAGAAGACCGCCGCGTCCGGGCCGGTCGACGTGGACGCCGTAACGTCCCAGGTTCACGACATTGTGGACCATATCAAGGCCATTCCTCCGGGTAGCGACGACGCGGGGGCCGTAAAGCTGAAGGATGACGCGGAAACCTTGATCATCGCGCTGCCCGCCGGCAAGCGTACGGTGCTGCGTTCCGCTCGCGACGCCGCGTTCAAGGCCGCAACCACGAAGCCGGAGCCGTCCACGGAAGCTGCCCTGAATGACGACCCGATGGTGTGGGAGGGCGTTCCCGCGCTGATCACACACGGCGTCACGGAAATGCGCAAGGGTGTAGACGCGGGGCTCAAGCTCACGTCCGCCGGGGAACAGGTGGCAAGGGTTCTTCTGACGATCCGTCAGGTCATGGTGGACCCTCAGACAGGTCTTCCGGACCTCACTTGGCGCATGAAGCCGACTCGTAATGCCGCGAGCAAGGTATACGCGGACGTCTTGAAGGAGATTGACGAAGACGACGTTGACCGTCGCGCGTCGCACGCCTCGCTGATCAAGGCGACGCAGAACAAGGCATCTGATGTTCTCGTGGAGTGGCTGCGCGGGTACGACCGTGACAGCGAACACGACATGGTGCTTCTGCGGGAGATCTTCCCTGCTGCCGCTGACGCTGTCGAGGCGGACCCGGAGCTGTCGACGGAACAGGCGATCCGTGATCTGTACGCCGCGAAGGGTGTGGAACTCCCTGTGCGCGGACGCTCGGAACAGATGTACATCAACCGTCGTGTAGCGAAGGTTCTGAAGCTCACGAAGGAACTAGAGACCGCCGAAGACCTGGGTGACACGGCGCGCGTCGAAGAGCTGACGGAAGCGATCAACGCCACGAAGGAAGAGATTCCCGAAGGCGAACTTGACTCGCTGGACGCGGCCTTGCAGGGCAAGACTGACGTGGAGCGCACGACCGAAGCCGTCGCCAAGATCCGCAAGGACATTGAGCTTGCGGGCAAGCGGTTCGCGAAGGTCAAGGGTACGGCGCAGCAACGCAAGGTGAAGGCGGAACTGTACGAGATGATCCGGGAAGCCGTAGAGGCGTTCGACCTTGACGTGTCCGCGCTCGCGAAGCCTGAGGAGTAGCCACGCTGTGGTGATGCGTGGCAGACGGGAACGGCGCGAGTGCTCCGGGTGCCACGAGCTGACGCCCGTCAAGATGATTCGCGGTTGGCCTCTTGTCTGGGTGCACTATCCAGACGGCAAGATTTGCAGCGACAGCAACCGGCCCCCCGTCTGCTGAACACCCCACACCAGCCCCGTTGGTCACTGCGGCCGGCGGGGCTTCGTCACGTCCGGACAGTGGAACACAGCGCTGGCCTGGGACGGGTGACGGTGTGACGGAGTGACTTACTTTCAGGATTCACATAAGAGGCTCTATAGGTAATCCGGGCTCCGCGTCTCTTCGTCGCTGCGTCACAGTCACCGACTCCCTTCCTGAGAAGTGAGGAAGGGAGCGACCATGGGAAAGGTCCGAACGGTCTACCGGGGCGGTAGCCGCTTTTACGTGCACCCCGAGAACAGGGACGTCATCCACCCGGGGGTAACGTCCATCATCGGCATGCTGCCCAAGCAGAACTTCTTGGGGCCGTGGAACGCGAAGATGACGGCTGAACTCGCCGTCGACAGCATCGAGTTCATTCAAGACATGGCCCATCGTGACAAGGCCGGCGCCGTCCAGTACCTCAGCGGCGCAGCCCGCCGGTACACGAAGGTCCGTGCTGACGTCGGCTCCGAAGCGCACGATCTGTTCGAACGGATCATGCGCGGTGAGTACGTGGGCCGTGTCCGCAGCGACCTTCAGCCGTACGTGGACCACTTCCGCGAATTCCTTGAGGCGGTCAACCCGGAGTTCGTACGCGCCGAAGACGTCGCGTGGAGCGACACCCACGGCTACGCGGGATCATTCGACGTGTGGCTGTACGTGTGGCTGGACGCCGACGGAAAGCCGACCCCGGACCGATCCGGTAAGCGGCACCTGATCATGGGCGACTGGAAGACGGGGAAGAACACTTACCCGGACGTCGCTCTTCAGCTTGCGGCGTACGAGCGCGCCGACTTCGTGATGAACGGCGAGACGGGCGAGATCGAGCCGATGCCGGAGTTCGACGGCGCTGCGGTGCTCCACATCACGGATGAGACCTGGGCGTTCAAGCCGGTCGACACCGGGGACGCTGTGTTCGCCCAGTTCCTTCACCTTCGCGACACGTTCGACTGGGACCGTGACCTGAGTCGGAAGGTGATCGGGAAGCCGATAGCCCGGAAATCGACTTCGCGGCTCGTGACCGGTACGCAGCGGCGGGCTCGTTGAGTCGCGGCGAACGGTTCTGGCGCGTGTCTCCGGGGCGGTATCCGTTTCACGATTCGGATGTGCGCGTGCAGCTCCGCGAGCGTATGCGTATCGGGTCGTTCGTCGTGGACGAGATGTGTGCGGGTGTGGACAGGTCAGGTGTCGACGTGGTCCGAACCGTGGATGCGTTGAAGCAGAACATCGTGGACAGGCAACGCCGCAAGGCTGACGTTCGCGCCACGTTCGGGGACAGTCCTGCGAAGGGGGTCTGAGTATGCGCGCCACACACACGAAGCGTACGCACCCGTACAGCCTTCACCTGAAGGCCGATGAGGTTGTGGACGTGATCAACGAGTGCGCAGATGCGGTGAATGCCGCCTACATCGCGGGGCTCGATATGCCGTCGCTCGCTGCGATTCACACGAAGCTGAACGCCCTGTTGGGCCGCAAGGAGCAGACCCGCGCATGAAGGCCGTTATTGGCGCCGCGCTCGTGCTCACGCTGTTGCTCGGTAGCGCTTGGATGCACTTTGCCGCGCCCTGTTCCATGTACAGGTTCCACAAGGTCACGGACTTACCCGCACGCTGCCTCATGAGCAAGTGATTGACAGCCCCTCAGCGCCCTAATCGGCGTTGGGGGGCTTTCTCGTTTTCCCAGGTCACCGACTCCCTTACCCACAAGTGAAGAGGGCAGCAAGCCCCCGGAACTTGGGAGCGAGTATGGCGAAGCGTTCGATCTGGGCCGGCGACGAAGACAACAAGCCGAAGAAGCGCGAGACGTACGCGGACGACTCCGTTGGCCGGCTGCACTCCGGCTTCTCCGAGAAGAACGAGAAGGGTCAGAACGTCCCCGTGGCACTGTCGGAGTGGCGGTTCTCCACGGGGGAACAGACCGTCGCGGACGTCGTGGCCCAGCTCTTCGGCGGGGCCCCGGTCGAGAACGAGGAATCCCCTTCGGAAAACTTCATCGACGTCTTCACCGACGCGGCGAAGGTGCCTGTGATCCTCGAGCCGGACGGCATCCATTGGGATATGAAGCAGTGGATCAATGGCAAGCTCAAGCATCACTGCGACGGATTCGACTTCCTGTCCAACGACAAGGACGAGTCGCTGATCGGCACCCCGTGCGGCTGCCCGCGCCTGTTCGATGAGCGGAAGTCCGCCGCGAACGACTTCGACGCACCGAATCCGTCCATCACGGTCACCTTCTCCCTGGCACACGACCCGGAGCTTGGAAAGTTCAAGTTCCAAACCGGTTCATGGACGCTGTTCAAGGTGCTCCACGAAGCCGAAGACGACGTGGAGCGGATCGGCAAGGGCGGGGCGGTCTTCGCCTTCCTTGAGCTTGAGCTTGTGGAGTACACCCCGAAGAAGGGGGCGATGCGCGGCAAGCTCGTGTCGTACACGAAGCCGGTCATCAAGGTCGTGAAGGCGTACGCCGACACTACGGGCACCGAGTGACCAAGCTCGATCAGCCGGCCCCGTACGACTGGGCGCGCGCGCTGAGCAACAAGGATGACGACACGGTGAGGACTCCCCTTTGGGTTTTCCCTCCGGAAGCACGCCGTGCTGTACTCCGCGAACGCCGTGTACGGTTCGGTGTGCCTTCGGCAGACGACTTCGACCCCGTGTACCGCTAGGGGGTCGAGTGGCTAAACGCAACACGGTCACCGATTATGCCGGCGAAGCGCTGTACCGAGGTGACCTGATCAGCTATGCGGCGCGGCGCGAGAACGGCGTACGGGTGTCGGACGCGATCGTTCGCCGGATCTACTTCGTCCGAGTTGAGGGGCGCAAGTTCCCCATGCTGAAGGTTCAGCCTACGGGTACAGACTCCGGGTTCGAGCCCCGCAAGACTCTGCGCGCTGAGCATGTCGCGGCCACCCATGTGCGGTTGCTGCGCAGCAACGTAACCGGCGAACAGAACGAAGACGACAGGTAGACGTGAAGACGCCCCGGGCGGAGCAACGAGCTTCGCGCCGGGGCTTCTTTCATTTCAAGGTACTCACAGTGAGTAGGTTCGGTATGGACTTGACCATTACGTCGGGGAGCGCTCCGGCTCCGGGGGACGTGCGGCAGGCAGGCGACGGCGACCGTCTCTTGATCGAACGGCCCATACGTGAGCGTCCCGAGTGGTGCCGCTACGTGGACGCAGTACGGCATGCCGTTGGGCGTGGCGCTGACGTTCAGTGGGTGCGCCGTGGCGCATGAACCGAAGTGCTCATGCAAGCCGTGCCGGGACAAGCGGAGACGTCGCCACATCCAGAAATACTACCGGCGGCTTCCCGTGGACAAGCGGCACGAACTGAGCCAGAAGCGTCGGGCGACGTCGTACGGCGTGGAGCACGAGCCGTACAGCCGCACGGAGATCATGCGCCGCTGGGGGTACCGGTGCGCCTACTGCAACGCGCGGGCGACGCACCTTGACCATGTGCAGCCACTGAGCAAGGGCGGAGCCGACAAGATGTCGAACATGCTGCCCGCGTGTGCCGGCTGCAATCTCAGCAAGGGCGCGAAGACTCTTGCCCAGTGGGCGGAGACGTTCTGATGCCGGGAATGCTGCGCAACAGCCGCTTGGCCGGCCACCGTACGTGTCCCCGCTGTAGGGGCTGTTTCGACGCGAAACGTGACACACGACTGTGGCGCAAGGTTCTGCGGAGGCGGGAAGCGCGGACCTGGAGACTTCGAGAAGAGGTCTAGTCACCGACTCCCTAACGGGTTCCTGAAGCACCACTGAAAGGGGCCGTTGTGGAGTTCCGAGAGCTGTTGAGCCGGTTTCGGCGCGTGTCGGCACGAGACGACGGGGGGTATCTCGCACTGTGTCCGGCTCATGGAGACACTGATCCCTCACTGCGTATCTGGCGTGGCGACGACCTGAAGGTACGGATGACGTGCCGTGCAGGCTGCGGCACGGAAGACGTCGTGAAGGCCGCTGGTCTGGGATGGCCCGACCTGTTCAACGCGACCGGGGAAGGCATGACCGTCTCGAAGGAGAAGCCGAAGATGGTGGGTGCCGCCCCGGTCGCAGCGCTGAGTACGTGGCTGAGCACCTTGCTTTCCACGGGCACCGATCCGGCGTGCAACGCGTACGCTATGGATCGTTTCGGGGTCAGCGCTGACGACGCGGAACGTCTCGGACTCCGCTACGCGGCGCCTGCCCAGTTCCCACCCTCGTTCGTGTCCCAGTCGTTCGCTCGATTCCCCCGGCTCGTGGTGCCGCTGTACGACTTCGACGGTGTGGCCCGGGGTGCGCAAGGGCGCGACTTGTCCGGCGACTGCACGGGGCGCTGGGTGAGCTTGAGCAACCCCGAGGGTGAGCGCTGGGCGCAGTACGGCACGTTCCGGGGCGAAGCCGGATACGGCGTGATCGTCGTCAGCGAAGGTCCGGGAGATGGGCTCACCGCCGCCGCCCTGGGCTACGACGCCGTATGTATACGGGGTGCCGCCCTTGCTGGAAGCCCGGAGCTGTTGGCGGAGCTTGCCGTAAAGCTGAAGGGCTATCAGGTGGTTGCAGCCGGAGACAACGACGACGCAGGTCAGCGGTTCAACCGGGCGTTGGCTGAGGGGCTACGGCCGTTCGGCGTTGAGGTCTTCGCGCTGCCGATTCCGGATCTGGGGCCGAAGACGGACGTGACACGTTGGCGTGAGCACACGGTAGAGACGTCGACCGCTACGCACTTCGCCGGCGCGTTTCACGCCGCCGTGAAGGCCGCGAAGCCCGTCGTCGACCGTGCAGTCGTTGAGGCGCAGCACCGGAAGGCAGAGGTGGCGACCCGGACCGGCGCCGTTCAGGTGTCCAGCGACCAAGGCACGGAAGCGGCGCGCATTCTGGGCGAACTCGTCGGCACATACGGCGAAGACGCGGACGCCATGAACGCCTATGCCCTTGTGGCGTGGACCAACGGCCGGATCAAGTATGCCCAGGGTCTCGGGTTCTTCGTGTGGGACGGCGTGACCTGGGTGAAGAGCGCGATCCGGGTGCGTCAAGAGATCCATGCCATGGGTGCAGCGCTCGTGCTGGCCGGCTACGTCAAGGAAGCGAAGGGCTTCACCATGACGTCCAAGATCAACAACCTGTTGGAAGAGCTGCGGTCAGTTCCGTCGGTCCACGTGGACGCAGAAGAGCTCGACGCAAAACCCCACCTCCTGAGCTTCCGCAACGGCGTCGTCGACCTTCGCACGGGAGCCCTTCGCGCGCACGACTCCGCAGACATGCTTACCGTTTCCCTACCGGTCGACTACAACCCGAACGCTCAAGCGCTCCGCTGGGAACAGTTCCTCACCGAGATCTTTCCGAGCAACGTAGATCTCGTCGACTACGTCCGCCGGCTGGTCGGCTATGGCATCACCGGAAGCACGTCTGAACAGTGCTTTGCCGTGCTGTGGGGGAAGGGCGCCAACGGCAAGTCGGTGTTCACGGAGACGCTGGCAGACGTGTTCGGCAGGATCACGAAGACGACACCCTTCGCGACGTTTGAGGATAAGGGCAACGGCGGGGGTATTCCGAACGATCTTGCGGCACTACGGGGTTCGCGTCTCGTCATGGCGTCCGAAGGCGAGTCGGGCAAGCCCATGTCGGAAGCCGTCCTGAAGCGCGTAACGGGCAAGGATCGGGTCACCGCGCGATTCCTGCGGCAAGAGTTCTTCACGTTCGCGCCGACGTTCTTGATCATGTTGGCGACGAACCACAAACCCAAGTTCAAGTCTCAGGATGAGGGGCTGTGGCGAAGGGTCAAACTGATCCCTTTCACACGGTACTTCGCACCGCACGAGCGGGATTACAGCCTTGACCGGAAGCTTCGCATGGAAGCAGCGGGCATCGTGACTTGGGCCGTGCGCGGCGCTGTGGAGTGGTACGCGAGCGGGTTGGGTGACCCCGAGTCCATCACGAGTGCGACGCGGGAATACAGGGCGACGTCCGATGCGCTCGCCGGCTTCTTTCCCGGCGTGCTCGAAGAGGCGGACGACACACACGTACTTCCGGGCGCCGACGCATACAACACTTACCGCGACTGGTGTGAAGCCGAAGGGCTGAAGTCATCGGAAGTGTGGTCGCGTAAGGCGTTCTACGGCGCCATGGAAGAGCGCAACGTAACGAAGAAGAAGACGCGCAGCGGAATCGCACTCGTGGGTGTCCGAATGGCCGACGCGCCACCTTCAGGATCGGGCATCTTCTCCCAAGACTGAGTACGCGGGCCCCGGAACCCACTCACGATGAGTAGGTTCCGGGGCTTTTGCGTTTCCCCCTAGGCCAGACGACTGGTCACCGACTCCCTTACGGGTGACCGACAAGGGAGACACGCAATGCCGATTCTGGAATTGTGCGCGGGCTACGGCGGGCTAGGTCTGGCGGTCGAAGCACTGACCGGCGACAAGGTGGTCATGGCCGCTGAAGTACACAGGGCCGCGTGCGAGGTGATGGCCTACAGGTTCCCGGACGCGCCGAACATCGGTGACGTGCGCTACGCACGCTGGGAAGACCTCAAAGGTGAAGTCGACACGATCACGGCAGGGTTCCCCTGTCAGGACATCAGCGATGCGGGAAAGCGTGAGGGGATCAAGGGTGAGCGAAGCGGAGTGTGGTTCGACATCGCCGAAGGCATACGGCTTCTTCGACCGCGATACGTGTACTTGGAGAACGTGGGAGCGATCCGAAATCGGGGACAGTCGGCTGTGCTCACATCGCTTCACGAAATCGGGTATGACGCAGCGTGGACGGCTATACGAGCTTCCGATATCGGAGCCCCGCACGTACGGCGTCGATGGTTCTGCGTTGCCACTCCTTCCGACTCCCATGGCGTCGGACGCTAGCCGTGGGCCGGACTTCGCGAAGCGTGAGCGTGCCGGAGCTGGGGGCGATGACCTAGTCACGGCTGTTGCCCGCTTGTTCCCGCGCGACCGGGCCGACGTGCTGTTCAAGACACCCACGGCGAACCTCGGGAGCAACGGCAGCGCGCAGCACCCGGACAAGCGGCGGGCAGGCGGGCATGGACCGACCCTTGAGGACGAAGTCTGCTTCCTGCTGAACGTCACGCCGGAAGACGCCTTGCCCGACGACGGACCACACTCCCCCGCCGAGTGGTGGAACGAGTTCGCGCCGGCTGTGTACCGCTGGGAGTGCATCCGTGGCCGTGCCGCTCCGGTTCCCGTTGTACGCGGCCCACGTGGCGGCGTGAAGCTCAGTCCGGAGTTCGCGGAATGGCTTATGGGTCTGGAGCCCGGTTGGGTCACGGCTGTCCCTGGACTGACACACAAAGAGCAACTTGAGCGGATTGGCAACGGGGTCGTGCCTCATCAGGCGTTCGTGGCGTTCCGCGAGCTGAAGGCGCGGTTGGACGACCGGCGGGCAGACCTGGGCGAGTAGGTCACCGACTCCCTTCCTGGCAAACGAGCTGGGAAGGGAGTCCCCATTGATCATCTACCGACACGGCGTCGCCGGAGACGTCGTCACGATCCGCGTTCCAGAGACGGAAGCGGACCTTCGCGAGTTCATGCACTGGGCACGCAGCAAACCCGAACTTGCCCTTGACACCGAGACGACCGGGCTTGATGTCTACCGGGCGAACTTCCGCCTTCGGACCGTCCAGTTCGGCACCGAGCACGAAGCTTGGGTGATCCACTGGGAGCGCGGCGGCAGGTTCCAAGAGGCAGCGGAATGGGTGCTGAAGCACTGCCCGCGCTTCCTGATCCACAATGCGCCCTTCGATTGGCTCGTACTGGACGCGCATACGTCCGTGTCCATGGAGTCGCTTGCGCCCCGCACGACAGATACCCGGATCAAGGCCATTCTGGTTGATCCGCGTCAGCCTGAGGAAGGCGGCACGGGTACCGCGCTGAAGCCGCTCAGCGCGTTCTACGTCGACCCCAACGCGCCCGACACACAAGGCGACTTGACGGCAGTCTTCAACTCGCTGGGGTTCACGAAGGCGACCGGGTGGGCCGGCATCAGCCTTCGGCACCCCACTTACAACCTGTACGCCGGTCTTGACGGGATCTACACGGCGCGGCTGAATCCAAAGCTTGACGCGGAACACGCGCGGCTTGGGGTGCGCGGCCGGCTCGTGGCGTACGAGCATGAGATTGCGTACATGTGCGCGTACATGCAGCGTACAGGGCTCATGCTCGATCTCGACTACGTGGCGACGCTTCGCACGATGCTGCACGAGGAAGCCGCGAAGTACGAAGCGCTGGCGGCCATGTACGGCGTGGGGTCGGTCAACTCCGGCGCCCAGGTTTCCGAAGCCCTGTTGGGCATGGGCGAGACGTTGACCGAGCGGACGAATACCGGCGCGCTCAAGGTCGACAAGAACGTATTGCTGTCGTTGGCGGACCTTGACCGAGACTGGGAACGTATCGGTGCGCGCACACCAAATCCCCTGGCCGAGGCTGTACTTCGGGCCAAGCGCGCGCTCAAGTGGGGCGGCACCTACGCCGACAAGTTCGCCGAGAACGTCGACCCGGCCGGCCGCATCCACCCGAGTATCAACACCCTTCAGGCGCGCACGGGCCGCATGTCCATATCGGGCGACTTCTCAGCGCAGAATCTCCCGTCCTCTGACTGGATGATCCGGCGCGCTGTAGTGGGCGACGCTCCGTCGCATGTGGTCGGCTCCGTCGACTTCCAAGCGATCGAGATGCGCGTGTTGGCCGCGTTGGCTGGCGTCAAGCGCATGACGGCAGGCTTCGTCAACGGCGGGGACGACTTCGATATTCACATGTTCACGGCGCAGCTCATCAAGGGCGAAGGCGCAACGAAGGGTGATCGAAAAGTCTTCAAGGCGGCGGGATTCGGCAAGGTGTACGGCGGCGGCGTCGCGACGATTGCGCGCCAGACCGGTGCGGCTGAAGCGGAGATTGCGCGGGCTGTCGCGGAGTACGACCGCGTGTTCCCTGAGATCAAGCGTGCGTCGTCGCGTTGGCAGCGGGAAGCACGGTCGACAGGTCTCGTTACCGTGTCGGTCACGGGTCGCCGGCTACCACTGGACCGTCACCGCATGTACGCGGTCGTGAACTATCAGTGCCAGAGCGCGGCGCGTGACGTGCTGGGCCAAGCCATGCTGAACATGCGGGACGCGGGGCTTCTGGAGTTCATGAAACTCCCCATCCACGACGAGATCGTGTTCAGCGCCCCGAAGTCGGACGCTCAGGATGTGGCGCGCGAGTTCGAGAAGTGCATGACCATGGACCTCTTCGGCGTGCCGGTCGTAGCCACGGCGGACGTTGGCGGTCGCTCGTGGGGCTCGCTGTACGGCTCCGACGTCTGACGCCGTTAACCCAAATAATCACGCACGCATAACAATGATTTAACCCACTCACCGTGAGTACCTTGAATCTCCCGGCGCTCCGCCCCTATGAACCGAAGGTAACGGCGCCGCCCAGAACTGTCCGACCCCTCCTACCCAAGGAGGGCCCCCGGTCACGCCTTTGAATCATCAGTTCCGCTTGCATGCGTCACGTGTGCATCGTGTGTCCACGCCACGGATTCCAACCTACTCACCGTGAGTAGGTTGAAGTTATGTTCGTGGAGCACGACGGACCGGACCTGATCAGCCCCCGTCGGCAAGAGTCGGTGACTTAGTCGCCTTCGCCTGCCCAAACGGGGGCGAACCTTGCCGTGAAACAGGCCGTGACGCGCTCCGTCGCTCCCTAAGTCACCGACTCCCTCACCCGGAATCACACCGACTTAGGGAGTCAATCAGTGCTGTCCGTCGACACCATTTGCGCTGCCCAGAACAACGACCTGGGAGCCGTGGCTGACGTCGTCAACCACCTTGAGAGCCGAATAGCTCACCTCTCCGGCAAGGCCGCTCGCCGCATGGCGCCCCACGGCGGACACCACTTCGCCACCTACCGCGACGAGTTCACCCAGGTCGCCCGAGTCTCCGCGTGGGAAGCGCTCGGACGCTACGAAGGTGACAGCGTCGAAGAGTTCGAGCGCTTCATGTTCGTCACGATGGAAAACACCCTCAAGGACACCGTCCGGGAAGAGCGCAACGGCGGAATCGACCCCGACGCCGTCAAGATCTTCGCAGCCATGGTCGAAGCCGCTGACGGGGACACTCACGAAGCCGAGAAGCTGTCCCAGACGATCCCCCCGGTCGGTCGCCGGCTCAGCGCGGACCGTGCGCGTGCTGCCCACATGGCGTGGCTGGGTGCCGTCTCGCTGGACAAGGTGACGGTCAACGACGACTCAGAAGGCTCGCTTGCCAACACGCTTACCGTCCACGACGTTCCGGCGGATGTTCAGCCCAAGGTGGGTCACGGGGCCGCGCTTGAGGCACTGAGGGTGCTTGAGCGGTACGCGGGCGTCGTCGTCCAGCGCATGACTCCGGCCGCTTTCGCCTCCACCCTGCCCGCGCTCGTTGCGTCGCTTGAGGACACGGTGACACTCCCCCGTAACCCGGAGACTCGCCGCTTCGTACTGGACGCCATGGGTGTGCTCGCTGCCGCTGCCTCCACAGCCACGGAAGGCGCCCTTGCCGACGATCTTCGCGACGTGAACGACGACCGACGCGCGGAATCTGCCGACAAGCACGTCCGCGTGCACGCCGTACTGGATTCCATGGGCGAGGCTCAGCGCACTGTTCTCGTCCACTCCTTCGGCATCAAGGGCGCTGCCGACTTCGGTTGGGGCGACTCCGGCGACCTTGAGGGTCTGTGCGCCTTCCTGGGTATGACGCCGGTCAACGTCCGCGCGCACCGGTCGAAGGGCCGGAAGGCGTTCGCGAAGCGTTACGTGGCGTCCGTGGCCCTTGAGCGTCCCGCGTTCGCGAAGGCTCTGGAAGCCGCCGCCGCCACGAACAACACCCACGGCGGACGCAAGTAACCCCCTTCGCCCCGGGGCGGAACTGACCGGTTCCGCCCCGGGTCACCGACTCACTTACCGCAAGACAGAGACGTGAGAACGGAGCTTCACCATGCAGACCTTCACCCTTCCCACCGGTCACGCGGTCACCACTCAGCGCGTGCACGGTTCCCACGAGATCGAGTTCACGACCCGCAACCGCGCGGGCGACGTGATCAGCACCGTGCGCCACTCCTTCGCCGAATCGGTGCCGCTCATCAAGCGCATGCGGTGCTTCAGCCGCTGACGACACGGCTCCGGTAGCTCAGCGGATAGAGCACTGGGACCTTGCCCGGAATGACGCCGGTTCGAATCCGGCCCGGAGCACGCAGCACTACAAGCCCACAACGAAGGGGAAGACCGCGTGAAGGTTTGGCGGGTTGGGCACGCTGACGCGCTGGACGACGGATTCCCGGCCGGCCCGTACACGTGCGCCGGCTTGGACCACGCGACAGTTTCGCGGCTCTGGCACATGGCATCCGATCACAGCAATGAGACCCATCCCAGCCCCGGAGCCGATCCGTACCTTCGGGGGATATCCGCGTACGAGCGCTGCGGGTTCAACTCCGTGGGCGCACTCAATCAGTGGTTCGACGGCTGGCTACAGGCCCTGAACGAATGCAGGTTCAGGGTCTGGACGTACCACGTTCCCGACAGGGACGCACGGGTCGGCAGATACGGGCAAGTCGTCTTCCGGGCCACTTCTGCCGTACAGGTCGACTCCCACGATTTCACCTACCTGCAACCGGCGCTCTCCGCGTGAACGCACTGGACGAATTCCTCATCGGCATGGGTCTACCACCGTGGCAGACATGCGCGATGAATGGCCTCACACCGAAGGAGTAACACGAGATGATCCGCGTCACCACCGAGACGAAGGCGGAACTCAAGGCGGAGCGGGGGCGCGTCGTCGGCTTCGTGCAGTCGTCGGAGCCCGGGAAGATCAGCCTTGCCGTTCCGGCGGACCGTGCCGTGATGGCCCCGAATCAGGCACGCCAGCTCGCCGCATGGCTCACCGAGGAAGCTTCACGGGCGGATCGTGCGGGTTCCGCTAGTCGAACGGATGCGGGTTGGCGACGCGCCGAACAGGAACGCCGCGATGCGATCCGTTCGGCCCTTGACGCCGGCCGTGCACGACTCCCCCACTTCTGACCGACCCCCGCATCATGAACCCACTCACCGTGAGTGGGTTCGAAGATCCCATGGAGCCCTGTTGAGCGACAATCAGTTCATGCTGATGGACCCTGCCGTTATCGACGTGTTGGACGACATGGCCGACGAATGGAACGATCTTGACCGGCATGGGCAACTGGGGTACGGGCCGAAGAAGAGCGCCGCACTCTCTCTGATCGCCCGTCAGCTTCGTGACGCATGGAGGGCGCGCGTGAACTTCCGGGACGTTGAGGAGACGGCACCGTGAGGCGTCTCGCCACCACGTCGGGGTTCGCCGTACTCGCCGGCCTTGCGCTGACCGGGTGCGACGAGAAACCCGCTTGCGGAGAAAGGAAGTTGATCGCGCCGTGATCCTGCCCGTCCTGATCGGCCTTCAGGGAAGTGCCGCCACGGTCGACACGTACCGTCGATTCGATCCGCTGTGCTGGGCGGCAGACGCTGAGCCTGAGTACGTGGATGCCACGTCGTACGACGCCCGCGCCAACGGCGTCACAGCGGTTCCGACGATCCGGATCTACGGTGACACAGACCCGTACGGGGAACCCCTCGTTGAGAACGTGGGCGCCGCCGACAACGAGACGCTCCGGGCCCTACTGAGGAAGGCAAGGCGCCTCGCGGCATGAGGTGGCACCGGAGTGAAGTCGATCTGATCTGCGCCAGCAACCCCCGATAACGGCAGCACAAGGCAACCCCTCTCCACTTGGCAAAGTAGAGAGGGGTTTCTTTTTGTTGCGCTAAACAACATTGAGATTTCCTTACCCTCTGGCATATGCCAGACGCAGGGAGTAGGGTTACAGACTCGCACGGACGTTCGAACACGCCTGTGACCTGCAACGTTCACACCTGACGCATGGGACGTTCACAAGGTTGTACGACTCAGGGAGGGGTCTTACCTGAGTCTTACGCATGACGGATCGTGATCGGCCGAAAACGCATCATGGAATGGCCGATCCGCCTATCGGGGGTTCAATTTGCACACCGCACCGTTCACGCTCGCGCTCACCGTCTGGGTACCCGCCACCCCTCTCCGCACATGGATTCCCTGTTCCCTTCTGGGAACGAGCATGACCGAGGAACTGGTCAAGGCATGCTCGGAGCTGCACGCCGTACTGGGCGCCCACGGCCGGCTCGTGGCGCGCATCATGAGTGCGGCGAAGGCACCCGCGCACGACGGCTTTCGGATCATCGGTCGCCGCAAAGACACGGGAATTCTCGTCACTCAAGTCGAGTGGGCACGGTCGGGTGAGACGTGTCAGTTCGTCCAGCACGGAGACCTGTTCACCGCGTGCGAATGGGTGCACCCCGACAACTACGGCTTCGGGGCTGAACATCAAGAAGAAGTAGCGCTAGCAAATATTGCCGCCTAAGGTGTCCGGACGGCGGAACGCAAAAAAGGATCATCAAGCAACAATGCACAGCAGACTTATCTTTCCGACATCACTTGTGGCAACTGCCGCTGCTGCCTTCGGACTTGGCTCCCTGAAGTTCAGCCACAGCCCTGCCACGGCACCCACGCCGACAACACCCACCGTGACCGCCCCGGACACCACAACTCCGCCGACGGAGCCCCACAACGACGCCACGTCCAGCCCGGCGCCCGAACAGGCTCCACCGACCCCGGGCACCGGAAAGCACAGGAAGCCGGCCAGCACCCCCGAGACGGCGCCGGCGACATCCACGACGCCCAAACACGCCGCTCCGAACCCGACCGCCACTCAGCCAAGCGGACCGCAAGCCACGACGCCCGAACCCGGGTCGAAGGGCCCCCTCACGGACGCAGGCGGGGACGGCAAGGTACTGGACGACATCGCCAACGTCCTTACCGGCATCGAGATTCCGAGCATCTACATGCCCTTCCCGGACCCGACCGGCAGCGAAGGGCTCCCGTCTCCTTCGAACGGGAACATGGACGAAATCCCCGATGACGTACCCGACACGCCGGCGCTCTACGAAGACACCGACGCGTGGGCCGAACCCCTGGCCGACGCGGGCCCCTAGTCACCGACTCCCTTACCGGTCTTCGGAGATACCTGAACTCACCGAAGGGGCTTTGGAGTTGGACACGAAAGCGATCCAGCGGACCCGCCGCGTACTCGTAGGCGGACAGTGGTTCTTGATCACCGGCCTGGTCTTCTACTCGCTCATGACGACGACACCATTCGTCGGCAGACACAGCGAATGGGCATGGTCCGGCTGGGTCCTGGGCCTGATTGTCGACGCCGCGTTCATCATGGCGCTCAGCGCAGAAAGCACGCTCGCGAAGCACGGAGTCGTACAACTGGGGTCGTGGGCAACCGCGTTCCGCTGGGCAACCGGTCTGTCCTCCGTCTTCCTGAACGTATGGCTCAGCATCGAGCGGCGGGATCCGGTCGGCGTCGCCGTCCACCTGATCGCCCCCGCGCTGGTCATGCTGCTCGCCGAAGTCGGCCCGGTCTACATGGCGGCGCTCGCGGAAGCTGAGGCAGCAGCGCTGAACGAGCCCAAGCCGATGCCTTTGACCGAAGCCGGAACGCCCCCTGCACCCATGCCCGCCGTCTCCTCGGCAGACAGCCCGGAGCTGGAGCCGGAGCCGACGCAGGAAGAGCTTCCGCAGCCGGAGCACGAGCCGGAGCGACTGAACAACAAGGAAGCCGACGAGATCATTGAGAAGGGGTGGCGCCACCACGTCGACCCCGTACAGGTCGCCGCTGCTGCCGGACGCCACCCGGCCACGGTCCGCCGCAAGTACAAGGAACTGGACGCGGCTCTGACCATCTGACCGAAGCCCCGTACCGACTGCCTCACCGGCGGCTGGTACGGGGCTTTTCGCATGTGCCGAATGTGATCGCCCCCTTACACTGAGCCCATGGCTGAGACGACAGACAACAGGGTTCGGACGGTCTTACGGGCCCATCAGGACGGCGGGGCGATCAGCCGGCTGTTCGAGACGGGAAGCATCAGTGAAGACACGTTCCCTGCCCTTGACCTCTTGATCAACAAGGTAGAAGACCAGGGCGAGTACGAAGAAGCCCGGAAGCTCACGGCCGTTCTGGAATACGCCGTGACGGTCGGGGAGCGGCCGGACATTCCCAACTGGGTGGACCGCACCGACGTGTAGCCCCGCCTTGAGCCCCCGTGACCGCTGGGAAGCCGGCGCCGACGGGGGCTCTGTCATACCCATGAGTTACCCTCACTTTTCCTATACATTGCAAACACATGGGGGGAACCATGCGTAGCCGCTTCACCACGTCCGCCTTCGTCTCCGTCACGGCCTTCGCCGTGCTGGGACTCGCGGGTTGCGGAGGAAACGACGGCAGCACGAAGGCAGACAGCACGCCGTCCAGCTCCGCGCCGGCCGCACCGGGACCGACAACTTCCGTGCCCTCACCCGACGCCGCGCAGACGACCGCGCTCTTGGACAAGCTCCGGGCCATCAAGCCGGAACTCGTCCTCAAGGAAGAGCGGGCCGTCAGCCGTGCCCGAAGCGTCTGCAACGACGTCCAAGACGGCAAGGACGCAGCGACCATGGCCAAGAACGCCAACGCCCGGTACAGCGGCGGCACGGCCGGCCAGCTCACCGACGACCAGGGCGCGCAGATCGTAGCGGCGGTCAAGGAAACCTTCTGCAAGTAGGAGACGCACCCCGTACGAAGCCCAATGAGGCTTCGTACGGGGCTTTCCGCGTTTTAGGCGGTGAGGGCGCGAGGGGCGACTAGCCGCGCACGGTCGTAGAGATCCCGCGCTCCGTGATTTCTAAGGTGCGGACGAAGGAGCCTGAACATATCCGCAATGTGTGTATCTACCTGTCCGGACTGAATGGCAGGGTAGCCGTCCACCACTTTTCCCCAAGTGACGCAAGCTTCATCCAAATGCCCTAGCATCAGTTGCCGCTCAGCGAGCATTGACGCAAATCGCAGCCCGCTTCGCGTCGATTCGTTAGCCGGATCACGCAAACGGAAATGAAGCTCAAGATGGTCCACACTGCCCGATACATCTCCCAGTGCATACCTGACTTGCGCCGTGTGATACTCCAGCGTGGCCGAACTGTACCCACCGAATGTTTGGTGACGACTTTCAGCCTTACTCATAGCGCTTTCTGTTTCCCGAAGCCTTTTAAACGCACCGTTTCGGTCGCCGGCAAGCGCGTAAGCGTGCGCCTGCTGTCCTGCCATGAAGGCTTTCATCCTGGGGGCCGCTGTGGGAGAAGCCTCACTTGCGGCGTCAGCCCACTTCACTGCTGTCGGCCCATGTCCCAAATCGACAGACTGAACTGACATACCCCGAAGGATATGACAGTAAGTCAAGTGATCGTCACTTGCGCCAGCAAGTTCTAGACCCTTTACGTAGTACTGCTGAGCGGTACCGTGCAGCCCCTCATCTACGGCCATCCAGCCGGTGAGGTAACACAAGAACGACGCAGAAGAAATCATTTCTCTGCGCACTTCGCTTGACGCTTCCGCCTTCAAGTATGGGGCAACAATGTTGACTAAGAAAGCAGCAGCCATAGGGCGCGCATAGCGGCCTCCAAATTCATCATCCAAGTCTGACAGCCGGTCGGTCATGGCGGCAACAGAGTCGACTTCCGGCATACCGATTCGCTGTGCTTTTCCGGTCTGGACAGCCTCCATGCGCCCCACGATATCTCGCCAATTAGGGACAGCAAGCGCAGCGGAAAATAGACCAGCCCCTATCACGCTACGGCGTGACGGGTCCATGTCTGCTTTCCCTAGGTCAACCAGCCCTTCGACAGTACTTGGACGGCCGTTCGACTGCACCAGCGGTGAAGTCCACCCCGCGTCGCTGTATGTGATCGGCCGGCGGAGCCTGCGGGACAAAGCTTCCAGGATCAGCGGTTGCGTGGCCTCCCTGGGCATGTGGCCCTTGAGCCACTGATGCACCGATGGTTCCCGGTACTTAGTGGGTGTCCCGCGTTCGGTCCCGACGCGGTTTACCTCTTGGGCGAACTGGCGCAGCGTCCAGCCAGTCTCACGGTACAGCCGCTCTAGTCCTACGTTTGGTTGCAACGTCGTCACCTGTATCGGTTCGTCCGGCGGGTCGGGCACTTAAAGCTCTTAAAAATGCCTCCCACCACAACGGTACCGCTCCGCGTAGCAAGACAGTTGCCTAGAGCGAGAACTGACCACCCGTCGCAGCGGCACCCCACATCACGGCCCTGTGGGACCGCCAACACGGAGAACCCCCGCGACGCGGGAACGTCCGGGGGCATGGCCAGCAACCCGATAGGAGGTTGACGACGATGGGCAACAGTACAAGCGCCCGACCCCAACAGCCCTACCCCACCGGCGAGTTCACGACGCCGACGGTGATCGACAGCTGCAAGGTATGTGAGCGCCACGTGATCTCGTGGAGCACGCGTATGGCCAAGCGCACGACGATCGGGGAGCCTAACCCGAGGTACGACCCGTCCGCCGCCAGCGACGTCGCCGTTCTGTGGAAGCGGCACCGGACCCTGGCGCACGTGGGGGCGGCGTGAAGAAGCCCTTCGGCGTCCGCGTGCGCATCCTGGCTGAGCCCGTGCTGGTCCAGCTCCTCGACGGCTCCGAGAAGCCCCTACAGGCCCGGTCGCTGGACGCTTGGAAGCTGGAGTACGGCGGCGTCGTCGACCCCGTGACGGGGAAACTCGAACTCCCGCCGGCTCCGGTGCCCCCGTGCCCCCACAAGGGCAAAGGGTGCGTTGACTGCTGTCTGGAGGCGTTCGATGGTGACCGATGAGCACATCGGCCAGACGGTCACGGACGGCCGGCGCACGGGTGTCCTCGTGGATGTGATCGAGACGTGGGACGACCTCTGGAATTTCTGGGGACCGTTCCCCGGGTACCGCCACAGGACGACGACGGCGTTCGTCAGACCGGCTGGCAGCCCGATCGAGTGGGAAGCAGACCCGTCGGAGCTGGAGCTCGTATGAGGCTGTTACGTGGATTGTTGATCGGCTTCGGTTACGGGTGCCTGGTCGTCGCCGTCGTCCTGTTGGCGGCGCGCGTGCTGGCGGGCGGTGCTCCGTGAAGCCTTTCCGCTGCCCCCGGTTCCAGAGACTCTCTACCAGGTGGGATCAGGCGGCTTACAAACTCACGAAGATGAATGCGGCCAGCCGAATCATCGAACTGGGTCCCGACGCGGAGGCAACCCTGAGCCGACGGCGAGCAGTATCAATCAGCCGACACCTGGCGAACTGCAAGGTGTGCCGCTAACCCCCATAGACGACCCCGTCCGCTGCGTCATTCCCCCGAGGCGGGGCGGACGGGGCCTTTCTCCCTTCAAAGGAAAAACCTGTGAAGATGCGGATATGTTGGGCGGCCATGCCCGAAGTCCCCCCGCTGCATGAAGGCTTCACCGTCTGCGAGCTGGCGGCGTGGCACGACGGCGACCACTACGCATGGGTGACTGATCTGGCGCTGGAATTGCATCGGTGGGTGCGCTGGCCGACCGGCGGACCGATCGGGTACTACGTGGGCCCGGCGTGCGAGGTGGAGTCGGACGACCCCGACCCGGCGCGCCGGCAAGTGTGCTTCCTGCTTAAAGACCACCCGCGTGAGCACTCTTGGGAGATCTTCACCCCCGGCGAAAGGGAAGCGGAGCGAGAAGCACGGCGGCTGTTCTCTCATTACTTCCAGGAACCGACATAGCTGGGCCGCGCGGGCGGGGCCTCTCACGGAACTTCCGTTCCGATATCAACGGGACGGATGGCAAGACGGCGCGGGGACCGCATCTCCGCAGCGGGACAAGGAAGGGATAGCCATCCATGAGCACGATCCCGGAATTTGACTTCGTCAGTACGGCCGCCTGCCGTGACAAGAAGGTGGGCAACTGCCCGGAGGTGGCGACCAATGTTCCCGGCGTCGTGGCGTTGCGGGACACCGCGCATCCCGACACCATCGTCACCATGACGGCAGACTCGTGGGTCACCCTCACGAACGCCGTGAAAGCCGGAGAGTTCGACCTGAGCGCCTGAGGTAGAAGCCATGGAGAAGTGCCCCCGCTGTTCCGCCCAGAGCCCCACGGACCCGGAGAACGGGTTGCCCTGGTGTGCCCAGTGCGGGGCCTTCTTCAACCTCTCAGCGCCCGTCTGCAAGGGGCTGTGGTGGTGGCGCAACGCCGCCACCCGGTCCCAGACCCACCCCCGTAAGCACTAAGAGCGGGGTGCAAGATCAGCCCCGTCCGTGCGTCGCCCCCGTGGCGCATGGGCGGGGCTTCCTTGTATCAACGAGTCGGGAGCGCCTTTCGCAACGCCCCTTCAATAGCTCGAACCGCCGGACCGTAAGAAGGGTCCTTCAAGCGCTCTTCACGCAAGTCTGCCACTCGCGCAACACACACCACGTGGTCAACCAAGCTGCGCACAATCTTGCGGAGATCATCTTGTGAAACGTCCGGGCGGTCGACCATGGCCAACGCGTACCGGGCATCATTGCGCGCCGTGTTGATCATGTGAACTTCTTCCCGGTCGGCGAAGTTATCCACCTCTCCGGGTTCCGCGTACTCCGGCTCGCCGTTCGGTCCGGTCCACGGAAGCCGGCGGACGTTCTTAGGCATGATGACTCCCGTCAATCCCGCTGGGTTTGTAACGTCCACGCTACGCACATCAGGGGGCAGGAACAGGCTTGCGCGCACGGCATCTTTCCTGGGAAACGGACCGACCCGGACACGTTGGACATGATAGAACTGTCGTTCACGCGCCTCCGGAAACCCGGCCGCGAACGCGACCTCGGTGACCGGCAGCGCGGTGGTGCGCAGCAGCACGCGCGCGGTGTGGGCGCGCTGGGCGCGGGCCAGGGCGATCGGTCCGGCGCCGAGTTCGGCGGTGAGCTGCCGCTGGAGCTGGCGGGCGCTGTAGCCGAGGCGTACGGCGAGTCCGGCGACGCCTTCGCGGTCGACGACGCCGTCGCCGATGAGCCGCATGGCGCGGCCGACGACGTCCGCGCGGTTGTCCCACTCGGCGGAGCCCGGCACGGTGTCCGGGCGGCACCGCCGGCAGGCTCTGAACCCCGAGCCCTGCGCGGCGGCGGCCGTGCGGAAGAAGCGGGTGTTGCCGCGTTTGGGAGGTACGGCCGGGCAGCTGGGGCGGCAGTAGATGCCGGTCGTCTCGACGGCGAAGAAGAACACGCCGTCGAACCGGGCGTCCCTGCTGCGTACGGCCTCGTACCTGGTGTCCTCGTCCATCACACCGTCCAGTGTGGGCGGTGGTGCGGGCGGGGGCTGGCGGGAATCGGACATGGGGTTGCATGGGGAGGGGGTGTGCGCCGGGAGGGGTGCGGCGGGTTCACGTCAGACGCTCGGCCACGGCACCCCTTCAGCGCCCCTCACCCATGCCTTAAGCGCCCCTCACTCGTGCCGCCACCCCCGCTTGGCGGCGGCCGCTGCGCGCCCCGCGGTGTTCTTCACCTTCCACTCGCGGCGGATCTCGGCGCGCGCCCGGGCGTCGGTCTTGGCGACGATCCACTGGTTCTCGCGGACCAGCTTGCGGAAGCTCTCCAGGCGGCGCTGCGGGAGCTGTCCGGCGTCGACGGCGGCGATGACGGCGCAGCCGGGTTCGGCGGTGTGCGCGCAGTCGTGGAAGCGGCAGTCGCGGGCCAGTTCCTCGATCTCGGCGAAGACCTGCCCGACCCCGTCGCCCGCGTCCCAGAGGCCGACGCCGCGCAGGCCCGGGGTGTCGATGAGGACGCCGCCGGCGGGGAGGGTGAGGAGGTTGCGGGTGGTCGTGGTGTGCCGGCCCTTGCCGTCGACGTCACGCACGGCCTGGACCTCCATCAGGTCGGCGCCCGCAAGGGAGTTGGCCAGCGTCGACTTGCCCGCGCCGGAGCCGCCGAGCAGCACGGAGGTGCCGTCGCGGAGCAGCGCGGTGAGCGTGTCCACGCCCTCGCCGGTGTGCGCGCTGAGCGCGAGGACGGGCACGCCGGGCGCCCCGGCCTCGACGTCGCGCACGAGGTGGGCGAGGGTCACCGGGTCGGGCACGAGGTCGGCCTTGGTGAGGACGACGACGGGTTGCGCCCCGGACTCCCAGGCCAGCGCGAGGAAGCGTTCGACGCGGCCGAGGTCGAGTTCACCCGTGAGGGGGACGGCGACGACGGCATGGTCGACGTTGGCGGCGAGGACCTGGCCCTCGGAGCGCTTGGAGGAGGTGGACCGTACGAACGCGGTGCGGCGCGGGAGCAGGGCGCGTACGTAGCGGGGGTCGCTGCCCTCGGGGTCGACGGCGGCCCAGTCGCCGGTGCACACGACCTTCATGGGGTCGCGGGGCACGACGAACTCGGTGTCCGCGCGGACGACTCCGGCGGCCGTGACGACGTCGCACTGCCCCCGGTCGACGCGGAGCACCCGCCCGAGCAGCAGCCCGGCACGGCCGTGCGCCGCGAAGGCCTCTTCCCAGCCGGCGTCCCAGCCGTAGGGGGCGAGGGGGTGCGCGGAGGCGGCGGGCGCCTCAAGGAACGAAGCCTTCTCGGCGGCGGAGGGCGCCTCGGAGAAGGAAGCCTTCTCGGCGGCGGAAGACTTTTCGGAGAACGAGAAACTCAAGGGAAACCCTTCACAAGGGCGGCCCCGGGCACCCGCGCGACGGCGGGCGATGCTGTTCGGTCAGCCGGGGACCGCAGAGGTGGAACAAACGTCCTGATGGCCGCGGGACACACCCGTCACAGAGACAGTCATCGGGGCCCACCTCCTGTTTCCTTCGTCGCCGGTACGGAACGTGCTCAGGGTAGAGCGAGCGGGAAAAAGTTCTCCACCGGTTTTTTCCGCGCCCGCTTCTCCCCTTTTCGCGCACCCCGCCGAACCCGTTTATCGGAGTCGCATCAAAGCCACCTCAAAGCCGCCTCGGAGTTTCGGCGGCCGATGGAAGTGACGCGTCGGTCACCCCCCAATACCCCGAGTAACCACACGAGTTCCCCACACCGCGCCCGTACGATCCCCTTCCCCCGTTTCCCTCCGCTTCACCCGCCCCCGGAGCCGCCCGTGTCCTCCCTGTACCCGCTCGCGTCCACGCACATCGACGGTCTGGAGCCGCCGGTCGTGGCGCCGAGGATCGTGCGGGACGGCGGCGGGGCGGTGCGCGAGGTGTCGGTGGCGGAGCTGGTGCCGGTGCTGGGGTACGGCTCGCTGGCCGATCTGCCGTTCGACAACGCGGCCCGCGCGCCGGCCGACGTGGTGTTCAAGCGGCGTACGGCGGACGGGAGTTGGGGGGACGTCACGGCCGCCGCGTTCGCCGACGAGGTGACCGCGCTCGCCAAGGGGCTGATCGCGGAGGGGCTGGCGCCGGGCGACCGGATCGCGGTGCTGGCGCGGACGTCGTACGAGTGGACGCTGCTGGACTTCGCCGCGTGGGCGGCGGGGTTGGTGACCGTGCCGGTGTATCCGACCTCCTCGCCCCGGCGGGTGCGGGAGCTGCTGCGGGACTCGGGGGCGGCGGCGCTGGTGACCGAGACCGTGCCGCAGGCCACCGCCGTCGGCGCGGACGTGAGGGTGTGGGTGACCGGGCGCGGGCACCTGGAACGGCTGGCCGAACTCGGGGCGGGGGTCGCCGACTCGGAGGTGCGGGTGCGGCGCGGGATGCTCGGGCCCGGGACGCTGGCCTCGCTGGTGCACACCTCGGGGACGGCCGGCCGGCCCACGGCGTGCGCGCTGACCCACGGCAACTTCTTCGCACAGATCGACAACCTTGTCGAGCTGCTCTTCCCGGCGCTCAAGTCAGCTGCGGGCAAGGACACTTCGGTGCTGCTCTGCGCGCCGATGGCCCACGTCTTCGGGCAGGTCGCGGCGCTCGCCTGCGTACGGGCCCGCGTCCCCGCCGCGCACGCGCCCGGCCTCACGCCCGAAGAACTGCTCCCGGTCCTGGAGAGCTTCCGCCCCACCGCCGTCTTCGCCCTGCCGTCCCTCCTGGAGACCCTCTTCACCCACGCCCGCGAACGGGAGTCCGGACGCCTCACCGCCTTCGACCGCGCGGCACGCATCGCGGCCCGCTTCGCCGAGGCCGAACAGCGCCGCCGCCTCGGCACCGGCGACGGCCCCGGTACGACGCTGAAGGCGGCCCGCGCCTTCTACGACCCCGGCGTGTACCGGCGGCTGCGCAGCGCACTCGGCGGCCGGGTCGGACACGTCGTCACCGGCGGCGGGGTGCTGCGCCGGGGCCTCGCCGCGTTCTGCGCGGGCGCCGGCATCCCCGTGCACGAGACGTACGGCCTCACCGAGTCCACCGGGATCGCGACCCTCGCCCCGCCGGCCGGACCCCGGCTCGGCGCGGCCGGCACCCCGCTGCCGGGGACGGCCGTACGTATCGCGGGCGACGGGGAGATCCTGCTCTCCGGGCCCCATGTCCTGTACGGGCACTGGGACTTGAACTCCGGGCGGCTGCTGCCGGCGCGGGCGGAGTGGCTGGCGACCGGGGATCTGGGGCGGCTTGAGGACGACGGTCAGCTGGTCGTCACCGGGCGGCGCGGCGACGCGTTCGTCCTCGCCGACGGCACCCGTATCGACCCGGCGGCCACCGAACTGCGGCTGCGCGCGCACCCGTTGATCTCCCAGGCCGTCCTCGTCGGCGCGGGCCGGCCGTACGCGGGCGCGCTGCTCACCCTCGACTCGCAGGCCCTGACGCACTGGCGGCGCGAGCACGGGCGGGCCGGCACCCCTTACGAACTCCTGCTGGACGACGGGGAGTTGCGCAAGACGCTGCGGCAGGCGCTGGACGGGGCGGGGATCGCGGTGGGGCGATTCGCCGTGCTGCCCGGTGACTTGACCGAGACCTCGGGGCAGCTGACGCCGACGGGGGCGGTGCGGCGGGGGCGGGTGCTGGAGGACTTCGCGGGGGAGGTGGCGGCGCTGTACGCACGGGGATAAAACCCGGCGCTGTACGCGCGAGGATGAAACACCACACTCACTCCGCGCACAGCCGATACCCCACCCCCCGCACCGTCCTGATCAACGTCCGTCCAGGATCCCCGAGTTTGCGCCGCAGATAGTAGACGTACGTCTCCACGCTCCCCCCGCCCTCCGGCCGCTGATGCCACACCCGCTCCTGGATCTGCTCGCGCGTGACGACCCGGCCGGGGTTCTCCAACAGGCAGCGCAGAAGGGCGAACTCCGTGCCGGTGAGGTCCAACGGGCGCCCTGCGACGTGGACTTCGTGCGCCTCCAGGTCCATCTCGACCGTACCCGCGCTCAGCCGGGTGGCCCCGGCCCGCTCGCCGACCCCGCTGCGGCGCAGCAACGCCCGTACGCGGGCGGCGACTTCGCGCAGCTCGAAGGGTTTCGCGACGAAGTCGTCGCCGCCCAGGTCGAGTCCGCGCACCAGGTCGTCGACGCCCGCGCGGCCGGCGAGGAAGAGGACGGGGACGCCCATCCCGCGGGCGCGCAGGATGCGGCAGACCTGGAAGCCGTCGATGTCGGGGAGGCGGACGTCGAGGAGGACCAGGTCGGGGCTTCCGCGCGCGATCAGCTCCAGGGCCTGCCGGCCGGTGGCCGCGGTCGTCACCCGGAATCCGGCGAACTCCAGGGCCATGGCGAGCATCCCGCGTACGCCCTCCTCGGCGTCGGCGACGAGGAGGCGGGCGGAGACAGGGGTGGTCATGTCCTGTGTCCTTCGCTGCGCTGCGAACGGTGAGCGCGGAACCGGTGATTGAGTTCTCAAGGGCTACGGAAGGTATCGTCACATATACCGACCGGTAACTGAATTTGCCCCCGGCACACCCCCGGCACGCCCCGGCTCACGCTCCCGCTCACGCCCCCGCTCACACCCCGGCGCGCACCGCTCGCGAAAGCGCCCCCGAAGCAACCGCCTCAGTCGCAGGAGTGCCCGTTCAGCGTGAACCCGTACGGCGCCGAGTTCTTCCCCTCCCAGGACGCGAGGAAGCCGAAGGACAGCCTCCCCCCGGCGGCGACCGCCTTGTTGTAGTCGGCGGCGGTCGCGATGACCCGCGAACCCATCTGGGCCACGCTCGCGTCCCACATCTGGTCGACCTTCTGGCCGTCGCGGAAGGACCAGGAGACGTGCCAGTCGGTGAGCTTCTCGACGGTCGTGACGGTGATCGCGGCCTGGAAGCCGTCGGGCCACTGGTTGACCAGGTCGTAGGTGGCCGTGCACAGCGCCTTGTCGTCGTCACCCGTGCCGGGCGCGGGCGGGGTGCTCGCGGTGCCCGACGAGGTGCCCTGCGGCTCCTTGTCGGAAGGGTCGCCGGAGGAGGGGCCGTCCGAAGCCGGGTCGCCGGAAGTCGTCGAGGGAGCGGCCGAGCCGGGGTCCAGGGCCCCGGGGGCCGACGCGGCGGGGCTCGGGAAGCCGGGCGATCCCGCGACGGGCGTGCTGTCGGTGGGCGTGCCGCTGGAGGCGTTCTCGTCGCGGCCGTCGCCGCCGAACGGCATCAGGGAGACGCCGAGGGCGAGCGCGGACACCAGGACGGCGGCGACGAGGAGCCCGCCGCGCAGGGCGCGCGCCTTGGCGGCGGCGGCCTTCGCGGCGTCGCTCTCCGGGTCGGCGTCGGGCCGGCCGGCGCCGAGCCGTACCTCGGCGGCGCGGCGGCGGCGCTCCAGGTAGGCGAGGCCGCCCCAGCCGATGACGCCGCCGGCGAGCGCGGCGGGCAGTCCGCCGCCGTGCATCCGCAGGCAGGCCGCGGCCTCGGCGCACGCGACGCAGGTCGCGAGGTGGCGGGAGAGGTCCTCGGGGGTGTCGGCCACGGGTGAGCGGCTGACGGCGTCGAGGAGGCGGACGTAGGAGCGGCACTCCGCGTCCATCGGGGTGTCGAGGTGGTTGCGGTGGCAGCGGTCCCTGAACAGGCCCCGGACCTGGCCGAGTTGCTCGGCGGCGTCCTGCGGGTCGAGGCCGAGGCGGCGGGCGACGGCGCGCAGCGGGAGCGCCTCCACCTCGGCGAGCCACAGCAGGGCGGCGTCCGGTTCCTGCATGTCGCGCAGTCCGCGCAGGGCGATGGGGCGGCTCAGCGGCGGTCCGGTGTAGCGGGCGGCCTTGTCGGAGTTGAGCCACAGGCGCAGGTCGGGGTCGAGTTTGTGGCCCTGTCCCGCGGCTTCCCAGCCCGCCGCCGTGATGCGCACGGCGGTCAGCAGCAGGGGAATCCGGGGCAGCCGGGCGAAGCGGCGGCCGACGATGCGGGAGCCGTCCTCGGCGGCGCGGGCCTCGCGTATCCCGAGCGCGAACGCCTCGCGGGCCAGCTGATGGGCGGCGGTCGAGCCGGCCGTGCACAGGTCGGCGTACGACAGGACGGCGTCCCAGCACTCGGAGAACAGCGCGGCCTCCGCGGCGTCCTTCGGGGTCGGCAGGTCGGGCATGGGTCTCCTGCATTCGAATGCGAGGTCAACTCACCATAGCGGCAGTGGAGTTGGGGGGAACCTCGCGGCAGGGCCAGAGCTTTTCACGTCATCGACACAACTGACAAGCGCGGTATGCGAAGCGGTTACCGGCGGTCAGCACACGTGCGGGCGGTCGGTGACATGCGAAGCGGCCGGACCCGTACGGGAGGCTTTCACTGCTGCCTCTCATACGGCTCCGGCCGCCGGTCGACTCAAACCCCTGCCCCATCCGTCACACGGTCTTCGCGGCCCCCTGCTCCTCGCGGGCCGGCAGGCTGTCCATGAAGGAGCTGACCGAGAACACCGCGCGTCCGGCGCCGGGCTCCCCGTAGCCGGGCGGCGAGGACAGGCCGTAGTCCTCCATCGTCTGGCGGTAGGCCTGGAGCAGCCGGATGTGGTACTCCAGCGGCGCGCCGGCCGGGTTGGCCTTGCCGAGCGGGGTCGTCGGCTCGGGGCACCACGTGGTGAAGCGCGGGGTGATGCCGTGCGACATGAAGAAGCGCAGGCCCTCGGTGGTGGACTCGATGGCCTCGTCGACCGTCTTGAAGCCGAACGGCTCGGCCATCTCGACGCCCGCGACGAAGTTGGGGATCACGTTGCGCGCGCCGAAGACCTCCGCGGAGTCCAGGATGCGGCGGTGCCACTCGTCACGGCCGACGTACCGCTCCTTGCCGGGGCAGTACATCTTGAACAGGTACTCGTCCCACACCTCGTAGTTGGGGTGGTAGATCTGCACGCCGTAGTCCTTGAACCGCTGGACGTCGTCCTTGGGCAGCGCCTGGGCGACGACCTTGCCGATCCAGCGGCCGGGGAAGCGCTCCTCGATGGCCTTGGCGTAGTGGCCGTAGAAGTCGGCCTCGTCGCGGCCGGAGACGGTCTTGGTGATCGCGCCGCCGGTCAGCGTGTAGGCGGTGGACGCCTTCGCCGTGTCGTACCGGTCGATGATCTCCAGGGCCTCCAGGACCTCCTCGACGTCCTTGACGCCGGTGTAGGGGCGGCCCGCCGCCTTGTGCTGGCGCCAGTTGTGGTTGATGTCGCAGTACTGGCACTCCTCCTTGGCGCCGAAGTACTGGCAGACCCGGAAGACCGTGAGGTAGATCAGGTAGCCCCACTGGATGGTCGGGGCGACCTCCATGACGGACTTCCCGTTGGACAGCTTGTGCTTGTAGTACTCCGGCATCGGCGGCACGCCGACGTCGGCGACCCGCTTCCCGTCGAGGTACAGCCCGAGCTGCCCGTGCTCGTCGGCGGCGACCCGGTAGGGCGAGGCGGGGTTCACCCGCACCGAGACGACCGTGCGCCGCAGGCCGTAGGGCCCCCCGGTCAGGATGATCTCCTCCGGCGGCCGGCGCAGCGCGGCCTCGCCCAGCTCGGGCAGGGTGCCGTGGTCGAACGAGAAGATGAAGTACGACTTCGGCTTGACCTCCCCGCCCTCGTTGTCGCTCAGCGCCGAGGGGTCGAAGGCCACTCCCCCGCGCAACAGGTCCTCTTTGAAGACGGCTTCCCGCGGAACGTGCGGAAACCGCTCCATCAGATCCTCGACCAGCGCGGTACGGCTGCCCATCCCGTCTCTCCTCCCGGTTCGGACGTACGACTCCTCACGGTATGCCCCCAGGCGGGCGGACGGGGTGCCGGGGTGCCGCTGGGCCGGGTCCGGGTAACCGGCGTCACACCCACAGGCTCCCCCGTGATCATGCCGGTCACCCCCGCGAGGTACATTCCGTGCGTTCCGGCGACCGCACCCTGGAAGGACCCGCATGACAGCGACCGTGACCAACTGGGCCGGCAACATCACCTTCGCGGCGAAGGAGGTGCACCGGCCGCCGACGCCGGAGGCGCTGCGCGCGGTGGTGACCGCGAGCGAGAAGGTACGGGTGCTCGGCAGCGGCCACTCCTTCAACCGCGTCGCGGAGCCCGGCGCCGACGGCGTCCTGCTCTCGCTGGACGCGCTGCCGCCCGTGATCGACGTCGACACCGCGAACCGGACCGTCCGGGTCGGCGGCGGTGTCCGCTACGCCGAACTCGCCCGCGAGATCCACACGTTCGGCCTCGCGCTGCCCAACATGGCGTCCCTGCCGCACATTTCGGTGGCCGGCTCGGTGGCGACCGGCACGCACGGCTCGGGCGTCGGCAACGGCCCGCTCGCGTGCGCGGTCCGCGAGGTGGAGATTCTGACGGCGGACGGTGAGACGGTCGCCGTCGGCCGGGACGACCCCCGCTTCCCGGGCGCCGTGACCTCGCTCGGCGCGCTCGGCGTCGTCACCGCGCTCACCCTGGACCTGGAGCCGGCGTACGAGGTCGAGCAGCACCTGTACACCGAACTCCCGCTGGACGGGCTGGACTTCGAGGCCGTCGCGGGCGCCGCCTACAGCGTGAGTCTCTTCACGGACTGGCGGGCGCCGGGTTTCCGCCAGGTCTGGGTGAAGCGGCGCACCGACCAGCCGTACGGCGGTTTCCCCTGGGCCGCGCCCGCCACGGAGAAGCTGCATCCGGTGCCCGGGATGCCGGCCGTCAACTGCACCGAGCAGCAAGGGGTACCGGGGCCCTGGCACGAGCGACTGCCGCATTTCCGGGCGGAGTTCACACCGAGCAGCGGGGACGAGCTCCAGTCGGAGTACCTGCTTCCCCGGGAGCACGCCCTCGCCGCGCTGCACGCGCTGGACGGCATCCGGGAGACGGTCGCGCCGGTGCTCCAGATCTGCGAGATCCGCGCCGTGGCCGCCGACGCGCAGTGGCTGTCCCCGGCGTACGGCCGTGACGCGGTCGCCGCGCACTTCACCTGGACCGCCGACACGGACGCGGCGCTGCCCGCCGTGCGCGCCGTGGAGAGCGCGCTCGACGGGTTCGGGGCCCGGCCGCACTGGGGGAAGGTCTTCACGACCGCGCCGGAGGTGCTTCGCGGGCGCTATCCCCGGATCGGTGAATTCGGGGCGCTGGCACGCGAGTTGGACCCGGCGGGGAAGTTCCGCAACGTTTTCGTCCGTGACGTCGTCGGTGCGTGAGGCCGGCGGGGGTCGCTTTCCGGCCAGTGGTCCCGGCGACTTCCTCAACCCCCTTTCGAAACCCTTGTCGAATGGTGGAGGCCCGCCATAGCCTGGCGCGGCGCCGGTCGACGCCGCCCGGCGGCTGACGCTGAGGGATGGGGGCCACCCGCCGGTGAAACGCACATCACGCGACATCCGTACCGCGAACCGCTACGAGGTGCTGCGTCAGATCATCGCCCGCTCCCCCACCTCCCGGCAGGAGCTGGCCGCCGAGACCGGGCTGAGCCTGGCCACGGTCGCGACGCTGGTCGGTGAACTCCTCGACTTGGGGATGATCACGGAGGTCGGCTTCGAGGACTCGGCCGGCGGCCGGCCGCGCGGCCTGGTCGCCGTGCACGCCCAGGGCGGCGCGCTGATCGGCGTCGACATCGCGGAGACGTACGTCCGGGTCGAGCTGTTCGACCTGGCGCTGAACGTGCTGGCGCGGGCCGAGGAGGACATCAGGCCCGGCCGCAGCCGGCCGGAGGAGGTGGTCGCGCACATCGCCGCCGCCACCGGTTCGGTGGTCGCGCAGGCCGGGGTGGACGCGGCCCGGGTGCTGGGCGTCGGGGTGAGCATGCCGGGGCAGGTCGACCGGGCCACCGGGATCTCCGAGTACGCGCCCAACTGGGACTGGCACGACGTCCCGTTGCTCGGGCTGCTCTCCGAACACATCGCGTATCCGCTGTACTTGGACAATCCGCTGCGCGCCTGCGCGGTCGCCGAGCTGTGGTTCGGGGCGGCGCGCGGGTACGGGGACGCCGTCGTCGTCATCCTCGGCACCGGCGTGGGGGCCGGGCTGATCCTGGGCGGGGCCGTGCACCGGGGGGTCAGCAGCAGCGCCGGGGAGTGGGGGCACAGCACGCTCGTGCTGGACGGCCGGCCGTGCCACTGCGGCAACCACGGCTGCGTGGAGACGTATGTCGGCGCGCCCGGAATCATGCGGAACATCAGGGAGTCGATCCCGCACAGCGCGCTGTTGCACCCCGGCGACCAGTCGGCGACGATCGACGCGCTGGGCCGGGCGCTGGCCGCGGGGGACCCCGAGGCCGTCAAGGTCGTGCGGGAGATGGCCCGTTACCTCGGCGCGGGCCTCGCGGACCTCGTGAACGTCCTCAACCCCGAGGTCGTCGTCCTCGGCAGCTGGGTCGCGGCGCGGCTCGGGGAGCCGTTGCTGGTGGAGGTGCGGGAGGCGGTCGCGCGGCACGCGCTGAAACGGCCGCTGGCGGCGACCCGGTTCGTGCTGTCGCCGATCCCGACCGACCCGGTGTGCCTGGGCGCGGCGACGCTGGCGCTGGAGGGGGCGTTGCGGTCGGTGGGGCAGAAGAGCACGAAGCGCGGCGCCCCCCTGAAAACCCGCTGACCGTACAACTCCCCTACCCCTCCCGCTTGTTCGTGATGCCGAACATCGACAACTCTTCGAACAGCCTTTGTCCAACCCCTTGCCGAAGGCTTAGCCGAAGGTTAGCGTCCCGCTCCTCAGAGCCGTATTGAAGACATTGAAGACAAGGACGTCACGTATGTCGGCATCGAGCATGAGCAACTTCAACCGCCGCTCCGCCCTGCGGGCCGCGCTGGGGCTGGCCGCGGCCGGGGGGCTGGCCGCGTGCGGCGGGAACAACGGCCGCGGCGGCGGCTCGGGTTCGGGTTCGGGCAAGAACCTCGTCCAGTACTTCCACGCCTACGGCGAGAACGGCGTCGAGGCCGCCGTGAAGCGGTACGCGAAGGCGTACGACAAGGCGAACGTCTCCACGCAGTGGATCACCGGCTCCAACTTCGAGCAGAAGCTGTTCGCCGCGCTGCTCACCGACAACGCCCCGGACGTCTTCGAGTTCCACCCGCAGATACAGCTGGTCAAGAGCGGTCAGGTGGCTGATCTGACCGATGTCATCGGCTCGGTGAAGAGCGACTTCAACCAGGCCGACATCACCTCGCACACGGTCGACGGCAAGATCTACGGCATCCGCATGATCGACGACCCGCAGTTCTTCTTCTACCGCCCGTCCCTGTTCGAGCAGGCGAAGGTCGAAGTCCCCACCACGCTCGACGAGTTCATCGAGGTCGCGAAGAAGCTGACCACGAGCAAGGTCAAGGGCGCCTACCTCGGCAACGACCTGACGCCGGTGCAGTCCCCGCTGATCTGGGCGGCGGGCTCGGACACGCTGACGGCCGGCAACAAGCCCGCGTTCAACACCGACGCCGTCGCGGCCGGACTGACCCAGCTGAGAGGCCTGTTCACCAGCGGTGACCTGCTGCTGGGCGCCCCGGCCGACTGGTGGGACCCGTCGGCGTTCACGCAGGGGCTGACCGCGATCCAGTGGTGCGGCATGTGGGCGATGCCGGCGATGCAGCAGGCGCTCGGCGACGACATCGGCATCTTCCCGTTCCCGAAGGTCGGCGCGGCCGGCAAGCAGGCCGTGTACAACGGCGGCTGGTCGATGTTCGTCAACGCCAAGGGCAGACACGTTGAGGCCGCCAAGGAATACGTCAAGTGGCTGTGGATCGACCAGAAGCAGTACCAGGAGGACTTCGCGACCTCCTACGGCTTCCACATCCCCCCGCGCACCTCGCTCGCGCAGAGCGCCACCAAGCTGAAGTCGGGGCTGCCGGCCGAGGGCGTCAAGCTCTTCAACGAGTTCGGGCACTTCGACAACATCGGCTGGACGCAGGCGATGATCTCCGCCGTCAACGACGTGATGGCCAACTCCGTCCGCAAGAACGACGACCCGAAGGCGCAGCTGGCCGCCGCCGAGAAGAAGGTCGACGCCGAGCTGACGAAGCTGTTCGGATAGGCCGGCGGGAGCACCACATGTCGACCACCACCACGCGCGAAGCCGCCGTCCCGGCCAAGGCCCCCGCGGGCCGCCGGGTCCGGCGGAGCTTCGCGGCGAGCCCCACCGCCAACTTCTGGCTCTTCACCGGTCCGTTCCTCATCGGCCTGGTCGTCTTCGTGTTCGTGCCGATCGGCTGGAGCGTCTGGCTCAGCTTCTTCGAGGCACGGTTCACGGTCACGCCGAGCGACTTCGTCGGCTTCGACAACTACCGGCAGATCCTCACGGACGTCGACTTCCGTAACTCGCTGGTCACGTTCACCGTGTTCGCCGCGTTCATCGTGCCGCTCACCTGGGCGGTCTCGCTCGGGCTCGCGCTGATGGTGAACCGGCTGCGGTTCATGCGGGCGTTCTTCCGCTCGGCGTTCTTCCTGCCGACCGCCGTCAGCTATGTCGCCGCCTCGCTGATCTGGAAGATGTCCCTGTTCAACGGCGTGCGCTTCGGCCTCGCCAACACGGTCGTCGGCTGGTTCGGCGTCGACAACATCGCCTGGCTCGCGAGCCCCGACCCGCCCTGGTACTGGCTGGTCATCGTCACCGTACGGCTGTGGCTCCAGTCCGGCTTCTACATGATCCTGTTCATCGCGGCGCTCCAGAACATCCCCAAGGAGCTGTACGAGGCCGCCGCGATCGACGGGGCGAAGCCCGGCTGGCAGACGTTCCGGTACATCACGCTGCCGCAGCTGCGGGCCACCTCGACGGCCGTGATCCTGCTGCTGCTGATCGCCGCCTACCAGGCGTTCGACGAGTTCTTCAACCTGCTGTCCAAGGCGACCTGGGGGCAGCCGCCGCTGGTGGAGCTGTACAAGATGGCGCTGGGCGAGAACCAGAACTACGGCGTGGGCAGCGCCGGGGCGGTCGTCCTGACCCTGCTCATCTGCGCCGTCACGCTGGTCCAGGGCAAGATCATGGGCTTCGGCCGGGGGGAGGAGGCCAGGTGAACGGCAGGAAGCGGGGCTCCGTCCTCGGCAACACCGGTCTGTACGTGGCGACTTCGATCGCCGCGCTGCTCTTCCTGATCCCCTTCTACCTGATCGTGCGCAACGCGCTGATGACGGACCAGGAGATCACGGGCGAGAACTGGAAGTGGTTCCCCTCCAGCATCCAGTGGGGGAACGTCAGCGAGCTGTTCGACGACACGACCGTCGACTTCGCGCGCTCCCTGTGGAACTCCATGGTCGTCGCGGTCCTGTCGACGGCCGGCATCCTGCTGGTGTGCTCGCTCGCCGGGTACGGCCTCGCCCGGATCCCGTTCAAGCACGCGAACAAGGTGTTCTACCTGGTCCTGGCGACCCTGATGGTGCCCACAGCCGTCACGTTCGTGCCCAGTTTCGTCCTGGTCTCGTCCCTCGGCTGGGTGGACTCCTACCGGGGGCTGATCATCCCTGGCCTGTTCAGCGGTTTCACGTGTTTCCTGTTCCGGCAGTACTTCCTGGGATTCCCCAAGGAGCTGGAGGAGGCGGCGCGGGTGGACGGGCTCGGGTACTGGGGCGCCTACTGGCGGGTCGTGGTGCCCAACTCGCTGAACTTCTTCGCCGCCATGGCCACCATCACGTTCATCAACGGCTGGAACGCCTTCCTCTGGCCCCTGGTCATCGGACAGGATCCCAGTTCATGGACGGTGCAGGTCGCGCTGTCCTCGTACATGACCAACCAGACCGTGAACTACCACCTGATCTTCATGGCGACCGCCGTGTCGATCCTCCCTCTGGTGTTCGTCTTCCTGTTCCTCCAGCGCTGGCTGGTGCAGGGGATCGCGCAGACCGGCATCAAGGGCTGAACTAGGAGACCGATGTCCTTCCGCACCACCTCCGCCTACGTCGAGGATGTCTCGCCCGGCCACGGCGCGCTGCCGCCGCGGGCCTGGTACGCGTCCTCGGACGCCGCCTCCCTGTCGCTGAACGGCAGCTGGCGCTTCCGGCTCGCGCCGGACGCCGGCGCCGAGGACGACACGTTCGCCGCGCCCGGTTACGACGCCGGGGGGTGGGCGGAGGTCACGGTCCCCGGCCACTGGGTGCTCCAAGGCCATGGCGCGCCCATCTACACGAACGTCCAGTACCCGTTCCCGGTCGACCCGCCGCACGTCCCGACGGAGAACCCGACCGGCGACCACCTGCGCCTGTTCACCCTCCCCGCCGACTGGCCGGCCGACGGCGACACCTATCTGCGCTTCGACGGCGTCGAGTCCTGCGCCCGCGTCTGGCTGAACGGCACCGAACTCGGCGACTTCAAGGGCTCCCGGCTCGCGCACGAGTTCTCCGTGGGCCGGCTGCTGAAGGCGGGCGGGAACGTCCTCGCGGTCCGCGTCCACCAGTGGTCGTCCGGCTCCTACCTGGAGGACCAGGACCAGTGGTGGCTCCCGGGCATCTTCCGCGACGTCACCCTCCTGCACCGCCCCGAGGGCGCGGTGGGCCACTTCACGGTCCACGCCTCCTACGCCGACGGCACGGGCACCCTGCGCGTCGACTCCGAGGTCCCGGGCCGGGTGACGGTCCCGGAACTGGGCCTGGACCTGGCCACCGGCGAGTCCGCCTCGTCGCCGGCCGAACCGTGGACGGCCGAGACCCCGCGCCTGTACGACGCCGTCCTCGCGACCGCCGGTGAGCGCGTACCGCTGCGGATCGGCTTCCGTACGGTCGCCCTGGAGGACGGCCTGATCAAGGTCAACGGGAAGGCGATCCTCTTCAAGGGCGTCAACCGGCACGAGTGGCACCCCGAGACGGGCCGCGCGCTGGACCTGGAGACCATGCGCGAGGACGTGCTGCTGATGAAGCGGCACAACCTCAACGCCGTGCGCACCTCCCACTACCCGCCGCACCCGGCCTTCCTCGACCTCTGCGACGAGCTGGGCCTGTGGGTGATCGACGAGTGCGACCTGGAGACGCACGGCTTCGTCGACCAGCGGTGGCGCGACAACCCCGTCGACGACGACCGCTGGACCCCGGCCCTCCTCGACCGCGCCGCCCGCATGGTCGAACGCGACCGCAACCACCCCTCGATCGTCCTGTGGTCCCTGGGCAACGAGGCCGGCACCGGCCGCGGCCTGACCGCGATGGCCGAGTGGATCCACGCCCACGACACCTCCCGGCTCGTGCACTACGAGGGCGACTGGTCCTGCCGCGACACGGACGTCTACTCCCGCATGTACGCCTTCCACGGCGAGACCGAGCAGATCGGCGAACACCTCGACGGCGGCCCGCACCAGCGCCGCGAACTCCCCTTCATCCAGTGCGAGTACGCCCACGCGATGGGCAACGGCCCCGGCGGACTCGCCGACTACCAGCGCCTGTTCGAGGCCCACGAACGCCTCCAGGGCGGCTTCGTCTGGGAGTGGATCGACCACGGCATCCTCCACGAGGAGTACGGCTACGCCTACGGCGGCGACTTCGGCGAGGAGCTGCACGACGGCAACTTCGTCTGCGACGGCCTGGTCTTCCCCGACCGCACCCCCTCCCCCGGCCTCCTGGAGTTCAAGAAGGTCATCGAGCCGGTGTCGCTGGCGGGCGACGCGGGCACGGTCACCGTCACCAACAAGCAGGATTTCGCGGACCTTTCGGCGCTGGAGTTCACCTGGGCGTTCCAGGTGGACGGCGAGGAGGTCGCGTCTGGCTCCCTCTCCGTACCCGCGCTGGCGGCCGGCGCCTCAGCTGACGTGAAGCTGCCGCAGCCGCCGGTGGAGGCCCCCGCGGGCGCGGAGACGGCGTGGACGGTACGGGCGGTGCTCGCGGCCGACACCACGTGGGCGCCGCGCGGGCATGTCGTGGCGTGGGGACAAGTGCCGGTCACCGCACGGGAGTTGCCTGTGCTGAAGGCGAGTGCCGCGCCCGCTGTCGGGGCGGCCGGTATCACGCTCGGCCCGGCCGTCTTCAACTCCCGTACCGGTGAGCTGACTTCGATCGGTTCTGTGCCCGTGACGGGACTTCGGCTCGACGTGTGGCGGGCGACGACCGACAACGACAACGGCACCGAGTGGCGTTCGGACGTCAACTACAGCGAGCGGTGGCGGGCGTTGGGCCTGCACCGGATGCGGCACCGCGTCGACGGCGTGGAGCTGGAGGGGGACGCGCTGACCGTGCGGACCCGGGTCGCGCCGGCCGCCGCCGAGGTCGGCCTCGCCACCGTCTTCCGCTGGACGTCGGACGGGGAGCGGCTGAAGCTGGCGGTGTCGGTGACGCCCGAGGGCGAGTGGAAGGTGCCGCTGCCCCGGCTCGGCGTGCGCCTCGGACTGCCGGGCGCGGCGGACGCCGTGCGCTGGTTCGGCGGCGGCCCGCTGGAGGCGTACCCCGACAGCCGCGAGGCATCGGCGCTCGGCCTGTGGGAGTCGACGGTGGAGGGGCTCCAGACGCCGTACGTGCGCCCGCAGGAGAACGGCTCGCGGGCGGACGTGCGCCGGGCCGAGGTGGGCGGGCTGGTCGTCGAGGGCGACCCGGAGTTCTGGTTCACCGCGCGGCGCTGGACGACCGAGCAGCTGGACGCGGCCCGGCACCGGACCGACCTGGTGCCCGGGGAGACGGTGTGGGTCCACCTCGACCACGCGATGAACGGGCTGGGCACGCAGTCGTGCGGTCCGCGTCCGCTGCCGCGGTACGAACTGCGGGCGGTGCCGGCGGAGTTCTCGTTCGTGTTCTCGCAGGCCGTCTGATCCACGAGGTGTCCTGAACCGCGCGGCCGGTCCGGCGTCTGCCGGGCCGGCCGCACGCGTGCGCCCTCGAAATCCCTTCGACGGGAGGGCCCTCGGGGCGCGATGATCGGCGCTGCTCTTTCCCGGATGCGGAATCTCCTCATCCGCCCGCCTTCTCCCCTTCACCCCCCACCTCCTTCATGTCCGTCTTCTGTATGGAGGCTCATCGCGTGAGCGTCAGTATCGAAGTGCGCGGTCTGACGCGCACCTTCCAGACCACCGTCAGACGGCCGGGCTTCGCGGGCGCGCTGCGTTCGCTGGTCAACCCGGAGCGGGCCGTGAAACACGCGGTGACCGACGTCTCCTTCGACGTCGCCGAGGGCGAACTCCTCGCGCTGCTGGGCCCGAACGGCGCGGGCAAGTCGACGACCATCAAGATGCTGACCGGCATCCTCACGCCGACCTCGGGCGAGGCCCGGGTGGCGGGCGTGGTCCCCTACCGGGAGCGCGAGCGCAACGCCCGTAACATCGGCGCGGTCTTCGGCCAGCGCACCCAGCTGTGGTGGGACCTGCCGGTGCGCGAGTCGTTCGCGATCCTGCGGGACATCTTCGAGGTGCCCAGGGCCGAACACGCGGCGCGGCTCGCGGAGTTCGACCGGCTGCTGGAGCTGTCGGCGTTCTGGGACACCCGGGTGCGCCATCTCTCCCTGGGCCAGCGGGTGCGCTGCGATCTGGCGGCGGCGCTGCTGCACGATCCGCCGGTGGTGTTCCTGGACGAGCCGACGATCGGCATGGACGTCGTCGTCAAGGAACAGGTCCGCGAGTTCCTGCGGCACCAGGTCGAACAGCGGGGCCGCAGCGTGCTGTTGACGACCCACGACATGAACGAGGTCGAGCGGCTGGCGGAGCGGGTGGTGCTGATCAACCACGGGCGGCTGGTCCTGGACGGCACGCTGGACGAGATCCGCCGTACGTTCGGCTCGACATGGCAGGTGAAGGTCACCCTGTCCGACCCGCACACGGAGATAACTCCCCTGCCGGGCATAGCGGTTGTCCAACACCAGGGCCCCCAGGTGGTGTTCGGCCCCGACGGCGTGGCCGCCCCGACCGTGCACCAGGCGCTCAAGGCCGTCATCGAGCGGTACGAGGTGACCGATGTCGCCCTGGAGGAGGCCGAGTTGGAGGACGTCATGCGGGCCGCCTACGTCCACGCGGGGGACGGGCGGTGAGCGGCGTGACGTACGCGTGGCGGGCCGCGCGGGTCACCCCGCTCGGGGAGCTGTACACCCCGCCGCGCATGACGGGGGCGCTGCTGCGGCTGGCCGTGCAGATCGTGCTGGTGGCGGCGCTGTGGCGGGGCCTGTACGCGCAGTCCGGGAGCACGGCGGGGCTCGACAGGGCGCAGGCGGTGACGTACGCGGTGCTGGCCGTGCTCAGTTCCCGGATCCGGGAGTTGGACCAGCACTCGGGCCGCGACACCGTGCAGCAGCATGTGCACTACGGGACGATCGTGTACTGGTGGCTGCGGCCGATGCCGCCGCGCCGCTACTACGCGCTGCGGGCGATCGGGGAGCAACTGTACGGTTTCTCCTGGGCGTTGCTGGGCTACGCGGTCTGTCTCGCGGCCGGGGTGGTGGAACCGCCCAAGTCCGCTGCCGTGGCAGGGGTGTTCGTGGTCAGCATGCTGCTCGGGCAGTGGGTGCTGTACTACGTCATGCTGGTCATCGACCAGTGGTGCTTCTGGGCGCTGCGCAACGGGGCGGCCGTGCTGATCCTGGTGTTCGCGCAGAATCTGCTGTCCGGGGTGTACGCGCCGCTGTGGTTCTTCCCCGACTGGTTCGTGACGCTCAGCTCCTATCTGCCGTTCCAGGCGACGCTGAGCGTGCCGCTCTCCTTGTACATCGGCCGTATCCCGCTCGCCGACGCCGGCTTCCAGCTCGCCGTGCAGGCCGGCTGGGTCGTCGCCCTGGCCCTGTTCACCCGGCTGCTGTGGGCGCGTGCCGCCCGCAGGGTCGTCGCCCAAGGAGGCTGACGGTATGGGCTCCGCATTGCGGGCGGCACGGATCGTATGGCGCATCACGCGGCTCAACTTCCGTGCGCAGATGGAGTATCGGGCCGAGTTCCTGCTGATGGTCGCGGTCGGCGCGATCTGGCAGATGGCGGTCATCGTGTTCGCGACGGTGCTGCTGACCCGGTTCAGCGGGATGGGCGGCTGGGACAGCCGGGACGTGCTGATGATCCCGGCCCTGCGGATGCTGGCGCACGGCCTGTTCGTCCTGTTCCTCGGCCGGATGCACGGCATGGGCCAGTTCGTGCAGGAGGGGAAGATCGAGGCGTACCTGCTGCGTCCGATGCCGGTGCACCGGCAGGTGCAGCTGGAGTACTTCCCGACCAACGCGATCGGCGACCTCACCGTCGCGGTGGCGCTGATGGCGGGCGCGCTCAGCCGCAGCCGGCTGGACTGGGACGCGGGCCGTATCGGCTATCTCGTCGCGGCCCTGCTGGGCGGGATGCTGTGGGAGGCGGCCCTGTTCACGCTGGTCGCGAGCGCGGCGCTGCGCTTCCCGGCGGCCGACTACTGGGGGCGCTGGCTGGAGGAACTCCTGGGTACGTTCGCCAGCTACCCCCTGAACGTCCTGCCCCGCACGGTCGGCGGCTTCCTCACGTTCGGGCTGCCGCTCGCGTTCGTCGCCTATCTCCCGGCGGCGGTGCTGACCGGGCACGGGCACGGGACGATCGTGCCGTACTGGCTGGCGGCGGTGTCGCCGCTGGTGGGGGTGGCCGCGTATGCGGGGGCGCGGGGGGTGTGGAAGTGGAGCCTGCGGCACTACATGGGGGTGAACGGGTGAACTGAGGTGGGGGCGGGGGGCGTTGGGGCCATTGGCTGTTGGCTACCGGCTGTTGGTTATCGGCGTCCCCTGATCGGGGTGGCGAGGGCGATCACGGCGAGGAGGGTGCAGGCCGCGCCGGCGAGGAGGCCGACGGGGGTGGTGCCGTGGTGTTCGGCGGCCCAGGTGAGGAGGGCGGCGCCGAGCGGGGCGGCGGCGTAGTGGAGGGTCCAGAACGCGGAGGTGACGCGGCCGAGGAGGTGTTCGGGGGTGACCTCCTGGCGCAGGGACATCGAGCAGGTGCCGGCGATCGCGACGGAGGCGAGGAAGAGGGCGGCGAGCGCGGCGACGAGCGGGACCGGCCGGGCCCAGCCGAGCCCGGCGACGGCGACCCCGGCCGCCGCGACGGACACCGTCCACACCGGACCGAACCCCAGCCGGCGGCGCAGCCGGGCGACGAGCAGCGACCCGGCGACCGTACCGAGCCCGCCGGCCGCCAGGACCGTCCCGACGGTGCCGTCGTCCTGGCCGAGGTCGTGCTTGAGGTGGTAGATGACCAGGTCGGTGAGGCCGAGGGTGAGGAAGCTGAAGAGGAAGAGGAGGGCGGTGAGGGTGCGCAGGACGGGGTGGCGGCAGAGGAAGCCGACGCCGGTACGGAGGTCCTGCCAGAGGTTCGCCCGGGCAGGGGTGCGGGGGACGGCTCCGGGCTCACCTCGGCTGTCGCCGTGGCTTTGGCCGACCGGCCGCAGCCGTACGACGGCCAGGCAGGCGGCGGAGACACCGAAGCTGGCGGCGTCGACGCCGACCGCCGCCGCGGGCCCCGTCCAGGCGGCGACCACCCCCGCGCCCAGCGGCCCGAGCACCCCCGCCGCCGCGGCCGTCGCGTTGAGCCGCCCGTTGGCCTCGGTGAGCTGTCCGGTGCCGACGAGTCCGCGCACGACGGTGACGTACCCCACCGCGAACAGCATCCCGATGGCCTCGCCGACCGGCAACACCACGTACAGCAGCCAGAGTTGGGGGCCGGCCAGCCAGACCAGCGGGATGAGTCCGTACAGCGCCATGCGGGCGAGGTCGCAGCCGATGAGCAGCTTGCGCCGGTCGACGCGGTCGACGACGGCGCCCGCGAAGACGGCCGCGACGACCGAGGCGGCGCCGCCGACCGCCGTCAGCAGGCCCATCTGCGCGACGGATCCGGTGAGTTGGAGGACGAGGAGGGGGAGGGCGACGAGGGCGAAGGAGTCGCCGAGGACGGAGAGGGTCTGGGCGAGCCAGAAGGTGCTGAAGTCGCGTTGGCGCCAGAGGGGTTGGGGGGTGGGGTCCGGTACGTGTCTGTCGCGCCGTGTCTCATACGCCATGGCGTGCTCTTTCCCCCCGGTGACCGGTTCTCGCCGTACGGCCTGGATAGCCTAGGGTTTTTCCCCGGGGACGAGGTGGTGTGGTGGCGCGGGCCGGAGTGACGGTGGAGCGGCTGGTCGCGGCGGCGGCCGAACTCGCGGACGAGGCGGGCTTCGAGAACGTCACCCTGTCCGCGCTGGCCCGGCGCTTCGGCGTGCGGGACGCGAGCCTGTACTCGCACGTCAGGAACCTCCAGGAGCTGCGCACCCGGCTCGCGTTCCGGGCGGGCGCCGAGCAGACCGACCTGATCGCGGCGGCGGTCGCGGGCCGCTCGGGCCAGGACGCGCTGCGGGCGTTCGCCGGCGCGTACCGCGCGTACGCCCTGCGCCACCCCGGCCGGTACGCGGCGACGCAGATCCGGATCGACCAGACCCTGGCCGCGAACTCCCCCGCCTTCCACCGCACCACCGAGATCACCTACGGCCTGCTCCGCGCGTACGGCCTCCAGGAGCCCGATCTCACCGACGCCGTACGCCTGTTGCGCAGCACCTTCCACGGTTACTGCGTCCTGGAGGCGGCCGGGGCGTTCGGGGCGGCGCGGGATGTCCAGGAGTCGTGGGAGCGGGCGGTGGACGCGCTGCACGTGGCGTTGGTCAACTGGCCGGGGGCGTCGTAGGAGGCCGGCTCAGTCCCGGCGTTCGGCGGCGCTGCGTTCGACGCAGAACTCGTTGCCCTCGGGGTCGGTCAGGACGGCCCAGCCGGTGCCGTCGGGGTTGCGGTGGTCGGCGATGAGGGTGGCGCCGAGGGCGAGGACGCGGGTGATCTCCTCGTCGCGGGTGCGGTCCTGGGGCTGGAGGTCGAAGTGGACGCGGTTCTTGGCGGTCTTGCCCTCGGGGACGAGGAGGAAGAGCAGGCCGGCGGACTCGATGAGGGCTTCGGGGTGGCCCGGGTGGTCGTCGTCGGCCAGGGGCTGGTCGAGGACCTGGGACCAGAAGGTGGCGAGGGTGTAGGGGTCGCGGGAGTCGATCGTGGTGTGCCGGATCAGTGAGGTCATACAGGGATTGTGGGGCACCGGGGGAATCAGGCGGCAACCCTTTTCCCGTCGGCGGCGACCACACGGCATGACAACCGCACCACACACCACCCCTCCCGCCCGGCACCGCCGTGTCCGCGCCGCCCGCAAGCCCTTGATCGGCGGGCTCGCGGCGGCGGGTGTCCTGGCCGGGGCCTGGTACGCCACCGCCGGCGCGGCGACGGTCGCCCCGAACCTGACGCCCACCAGCACGGCGGTCACCCTGTCCGCCAAGTTCCCTTATCTGTCGGCCGGTTACAACAACATGCGGGAGTGGACGCGGACGTCGACCGCGGTGGCCCCGAACGGCACGCTGCGGGTCGCCTGGCCGGCGGCGGACGGCGTCCACGTGACCCCGCTGACGGCGGCCGGGGCGCGTTCGGGCGCGGACACGGTCGTCAAGGGGGCGAAGGAGGTCGGCGGACTGGTCGCGCACGACGACGGGTTCGCGCTGCTGACCCGGGTCGCCGACACCAACAAGTGGAAGGAGACGGCGGCGGCGATCGTCCGCTTCACCGGCGGCAGACAGACCTGGTCGACGAAGCTCACCGGCACCGCGAGCCATGACACCGCCCCGCTGCTGGACGGCCAACTCACGTGGAACGGCAGCAAGTACGGCGCCTATTTCGTCGTCCACGGCGCGGGCGGTTTCGCGGACGGCCATTTCGGCGACAAGTTGGCGTACGTCAGCCCCAAGGGGGCGAAACTGGCCGGGGGTTGGGGCTGGGGATGCAGCCACAACGAGGGCATCGCCCTGCACGCCGAGCCCACCGGCGACTTCACCTCCCTCTGCTTCGACGACTGGCGTTCGGGCCTGTTCGTGTCCACCGGCATCGGCGCCCCCGACACCGCTCCGGTCGTGCAGCGCGAGCAGTGCTGGGCGGGCTACTGCGGCGGCACCTTCCCCGGCCGCACGGGGGACTTGGTGAAGTCCGCGACCGGCCGCTACGCGACGGCCTTCGCCTCCCGGGGCGCGGCGTCCGCGAAGAAGAACCCGGCCGACAGCAGCGGCCGGGGCTGGACGGTCACCCCGAAGACCAGCACCCACCAGGTGGCCGTGGCCTTCATGAACACCCGCAACTCGGCCCCCGGCAAGGCGACTTACCTGACGACGTCCCCGGGCACCGAGAACGTCAACGTCCACCTCGCCCCCTACGGCAAGGACCGCCTCCTCGTCTCCTGGGAGTCCCTCTCCACCCCCAAGTGCGCCTCCGGCACCTGCACCGGCACCTTCACCGGCACCCACTTCCGCCTCATCGACTGGACGGGCAAGCCGCAGGGGTCGGACAAGGTGGTCCCGACCCGGGTGACGGGCGACGTGGCTGTCCTGAAGGACGGGACTCTGACCTGGGCGTACGCTCCGGTGACGCCGTCGTATTCGACGCCGCTGAACGGGGGGTCGCCGACTGCTACTACTTTGCGGGTGGGTCGGTTGAAGCCGTGAGATGACGGCTCGGCCCCCTGTCATCGGGGGGCCGTCCGGGGTCAAGGGTCGTTTCTACGCGGTCGGTTCGACCACGACCCCGTCCGCCCCGATCCGTACCGTCCGTTCGGCGCCCCCCGTCCAGCGGACCGTGAACTCCCGCTCGCCGAGGATCTCCACCGCCACCAAGTCGGTCAGTTCGGGGGGATTCGGGTCGGCGGTGAGGCGGGAGAGGGCTATGTGGAGGGTGGGGGTCGGGGGCAGCAGGGTGAGGGATGAGTGGAGGCCTGGCGGGTGGGGCCAGGCCGTGATGTCGATCTCGGCGTTCTCTGGGGGTGAGTCGATGTGGAACGCCCTTACCTCCGCCGCCCCTTGGGCCAGGACGACGCTCGTGACGCGGAGGCCGGAGGGTGTGGTGTGGCGGGAGGCCGCCCAGTCCTTGCCCACGCCCAGGGGTTCGATGCCGGTGCGGGTGGCGTCGGTGGAGATGAGGATGCTGTTGTCGGGTACGTCGGCGGACGGGGTCGTCGCCGTGGAGTACGCGAGGCGCGTGTAGTACGGGTCGTAGCGGGTGTCCTCGCTGCCGTGGTTGTGGAGGCGGACGATGCCGTCCGAACTCGTCGACTGGAGGAGCCAGTTGGGGGCGGACAGCGGGGTCGTCGCGTCTTCGCGTTCCGCGGGGGACGGCGACTCCGGTGCCGTCCAGACCTCGTGGTCGGGCGGGAGGAGGAGGCCGAGGAATGCCTTGCTGGCCCAGTAGGGCGACGCCGGGCCCGAATAGCCTTGCAGGACTTGAGAGTTGGGTCCGTGCCAGCCGAGGGTCAGGAGGCCTTCGGCGTTCACCGCGCCCCGGTCCAGGAAGTACTTGAGGGCGCCCGAGGCTAGGCGGCGGGTCTCGCCGGGCGGGAGCGGGGTGCGGCCGGTGAGGGCGCCGAGCCAGAGGGGGGCCGTCGTCGCGAACCGGTAGGTCAGGGAGCGGCCTTGATGCAGGGGGGCGCCGTCGGCGCCGAACAGGCGGGCGTAGTCGGCGAGATGGCGTTCCAGGCGGGTGCCGTAGACCTCCAGAAGGCGGGTGTCCTCCGCCAGCCACGCGTGCAGGACCGGGTAGAGGTGCATGGCCCAGCCGTTGTAGTAGTCGAACTTGCGGCCGTCGCCGTCGGTGTACCAGCCGTCGGCGACGTACCACTTCTCGATGTTCGCGAGGCCCCGTTCGACCGCCGCGCGGGCGGCCCGCGGCTCGTGGCCGACCGACTCCAGGAAGCCGCCGACCGTGACCGGGAACAACTCCCAGTTGCAGGGCCAGGGTTGGGCCGTCAGGGCGTCCGAGAGCCAGGCCGCCGCGCGCTGTCGGACCTTGTCGTCGAGGCGGTCCCACAGGAGGGGGCGGGTCAGGCGCAGGGCGAGGGCGATCGACGCCGCCTCGACGAGGGGCTGGCTGCGGTCCTCGATACGCGGCCACACCCCCGCCGTGCCGGCCGCGAGGCCGTCGGCGTACCGCCCGAGCGCGCTCTCGTCGCGACGGAACGCGGCCAGCAGCAGGGTGCGCGCGTACCCTTCAAGACCGTCGGAGAGCCGGCCCGACCAGCTCTCGCGGTCGCCGGGGAAGTGGTACAGCGCGCGGTCCTCGCTGGCGTACGGCTCCGTCGCGGCGAGCAGCGCGTCGGCCGCCGCCTCCCAGTGGGCGCGGGTGTATCCGGTCAGCGGGCTGAGGGTGCGGTCGGGCGGGGGGAGGTGCATCGGCGGGGGTCCTTCGGGTGACGGCAACTGGGTTCACGGAGGCAGGGCGGCTCGTACGCGGCAACTCCCTTACGAGTCAACCCTGTACGCCCTCACCCCGCCCTCACCACCCCCGCCGGCACCAACCCCTGCCCCCTCAACTCCTCCCGCACCAGCCCCGCATACACCGTCGCCCCATGCACCGACGTATGCGTGTTGTCCCGCTTCTCGTTGTACAGATAGATCGCCTTGGACCCCTCCGGCCCCAACTCCTCCACCAGCGCCTTGGTCTTGGCCGTGAGGTCGATCAGCGGGACGCCCTCGGCGGCGGCGACCGAGCGGATCACGGCCGGATGGTCGACGCCAAGTCCGTTGACCAGCAAGGCGGTTCCGTTGTTCAGCGTGCCGTCCGCGTTGAACCAGCGCCGTACGATCGGCGTGACGAGGACCGGTTCGCCGTGCCGGGCCCGTACGCCCGCCACGAGGGTCTCCAGGTTCGCCCGGTACGTCGCCTCGTCGGTCGTCTTGTCGTTGTGCGCGAGCTGGATCAGGACCAGATCGCCGGGGCGGATCAACGGCTGGACGGTGGCCCAGAGTTGAGGGTTGCTCAGATAGGTGACCGTACTCTCCCCGGAATCCGCGTAGTTGGCGACGGAGATCCCCTTCCGCAGGTACTGGGGCAGCTGTTGGCCCCAGCCGGAGTAGGGGTCGCCGGGCTGGTCGCAGACTGTGGAGTCACCGATGAGGAGGAGCTGGCGGGCATGCCGGGCCGGGGTCACCGAGATGCCGGCGAGGGCGGGGGCCGCGCCGCCGAGGGCGAGGTCGAGTCCGGGGGTTCCATCGGGTCCGGTCGGTTCGCCTTCCGGGGTACGGACGTTGACGGTGAAGCTGCGGACCGCCCGCTCACCGGCCGCGACGAGCGTCTCCGGGAGCAGGGCACGCCGGGTCTCCCCGGAGACGCTGGTGGCGGAGGCCGCGTCGCCGCCGAGGAGGAGCTTCACGTCGTACGTGCCCGGCGGGACGTCGAAGTGGCAGGCGGTCGCGGTGCAGTGGGCCAACTGCCCGCGCCCGCCGTGTGCTTGGGCAGGTCCGGCGGCCAGTACGCCGCTCATCGTCACCGCCGCCAGCAGGGCGATGTTGAAACGTCTCACTCGCTGCTCCTCCGTCACATGACAAGGTCCGGCGGCAGGACCGTACCCCCTCGGGCAAGCGCTTTCTAGACCCCGTTCCCATTTCCTACGACTACCAATTCCAGGGAGACGAAAGCCCTTTCGCGAAATCGATTCAACTGTCACTCTGCCCACGCAGCACCCGCACCCGCACCCGTAAGCACCTCCCGAAGGAGGCCCCCCATGTCCGAGTCCGCCCAACTCCCCGTCGGCCGCCGCGCGTTCGTCCTCGGCGCCGCCGCGGCGGCCGGTACCGCCGCACTCGCCGGACCGCTCGCCGCCCCGGCGGCGGCCGCGGGGTTCGGCTGGAGCGACGACGGCTCCAACTACGTCGTCGACACCGGCGCGAATCTGGTCTTCAAGGTCAGCAAGACCAACGGCGACCTGACGTCCCTGGTCTACAAGGGCACCGAGTACCAGGGCTACGGCGGCAAGAACTCGCACGTCGAATCGGGCCTCGGCACCTCGACGGTGACGATCGGCCAGTCCGGTTCGACGATTCTGATCTCCGTCACGTACGGCACGCTGAAGCACTACTACGCGGCCCGCAGCGGCGAGAACAACGTCTACCTGTGGACCAACAAGGCCGACAGCTCGGTCTCCGCGACCCGCTACATCGTGCGCGTCAAGGCGGGCCTGTTCCTCAACGACGAGCCGGATTCCTACACTTACGCGCCGACCACCATCGAGGCGTCGGACGTGTTCCAGAAGTCCGACGGGCAGACCCGCTCGAAGCACTACTCGAAGCTGCGGGTCTGCGACTACGACTACATCGGCTGGACGGCCGGCGGCGTCGGCCTGTGGGTCGTGCGCAGCAACCACGAGAAGGCGTCCGGCGGCCCGTTCTACCGCTCGCTGCTGCGCCACCAGAGCGCGGACGGCGGCGGCCTGTACGAGATCCTGTACTACGGCCAGAACCAGACGGAGAGCGAGCGGTACGGCCTCCAGGGCCCGTACGTCATCGCGCTCACCGACGGCGGCGCGCCCTCCTCCTCGCTGTACTCCGCCAACCTCACGACGGCGTGGGCGGATTCGCTCGGCATCTCCGGGTACGTCGCGGCGGGCGGCCGGGGCCGGGTCGCGGGCGTCGGCATCACCGGCCGCAACACGGCGTTCCCGTACACCGTCGGGCTCGCCAACTCGGCGGCGCAGTACTGGGGTTCGGCCCGCTCCTCGGACGGCTACTTCTCCATCACCGGAGTCCTGCCGGGGACGTACACGTTGACCGTGTACAAGGGTGAACTCGCCGTCTACACCTCGTCGGTGGCGGTGAGCGCGGGCGGGACGACCACCCTCAACAGCATCGCCCTCCCGTCGTCCAACGATCCGTCAAATGCCGGTGCGATCTGGCGGATCGGGGACTGGAACGGGGCGCCGACTGGGTTCAAGAACGCCGACCTGATGACGTACGCGCACCCCTCGGACGTGCGGGCCGCCGCCTGGACGGGCAATGTGGTGATCGGCGGCGGCAGCGAGACGTCCGCCTTCCCCTGCTATCTGTGGAAGGACGTCAACAGCGGGATCATCGTGTACTTCAAGCTGACGGCCGCGCAGGCCGCCGCCGCGCACACGCTGCGCATCGGGGTGACGACGGCTTACGCGAACGGCCGGCCGCAGGTCGTCGTCAACGACTCCTGGACGTCGGCGATCCCGTCGCCGCCGACCCAGCCGAGCACCCGGTCGCTCACCAACGGCTCGTACCGGGGCAACAATTACACGTTCACGTACAGCGTCCCGGCGAGCGCGTGGCTGACCGACACCAGCCAGTACAACACGCTCAGGATCAACATCGTGAGCGGGTCGGGGACGACCGGGTTCCTCAGCGCGGGGACCGCGATCGACGCGATCGACCTGCTGGCGTGAGCGTATGAGGAGGGGGCCGGGCCGGGGGTACGCTCCCGGACCGGCCCCCTCCTCATGAAGTGTCCTTCAGCTGACGCTGGCTCAACTGCCGCGTGTCCACTGCTGGTTGGTCCCGCCGTTGCACGTGTACGTGATGACCGCCGCCGAGTTGTCCGCGGAGGCCCCGTTCACGTCCAGGCACTCCCCGCTGGCCCGGGACTTGATAAGCGAGTAGCTGCCGGAGGCGGTGACGCTCCACTGCTGGGTCGTCGCGCTGCCGCAGTTCTCCTGCGTGACGCTGCTCGCGTTCTCCTGGAGGCACAACGAGCTCTGGCGGCCGACGAGTTGGTAGTAGCCGGTGCCGAGGTCCTTGAACCACCACTTCTGGTTGCCGCCGCTGTTGCAGGTGTACTGGCTGATCGCGACGCCGGTCAGGAGGGACTGGTTGGGGACGTCCGCGCACTTCGAACTGTGCCGCGCCACAAGGGTGTTGTAGGTGGCGCTGGTCCCGCTGACGGTCCCGGCCGCCGCGTCGACCGTGATCTCCGGGTACCAGGACATCGACATCGAGGTGCTGCTGGGGAAGGTCAACGGCAGCCACACGTAACGGGAGTCGTTGACGGTCCCGCCGAAGGAGTTGCCCCAGCGGTCGCCCATGTAGAGGTACGAGGTCCCCGAAGTCCCTTGCACGGGAAGGACGTACGCGGTCTGGGAGCCGTACGCGGTGGAGTCGCCGACGTTGGTCATCGCCGACCAGGGGCCGGCCAGGCTGGTGGCGGTGGCGTACTGCTGCTGGTTGGCGCTCCAGCCGGTGGCGCCCGAAGTCAGCATGAAATAGACGCCGCCCCGCTTGAAGAGGGCCGGCGCCTCGCGGTGGCCGCCCGCCCAGGGGTTGGCGACGAGGCTGTCGATCCCGGTGTAGTCGGCCGTCAGCCGGTAGATCTGGAGGTCGTAGTTCTCGTTGGCCGCCGACACCATGTAGCCGGTGCCGTCGGTGTCCACGAACGCCGTGATGTCACGGGACATGTACTGGCCGAGGGGGCGGAAGCTGCCCTGGTAGCTGTAGTCGCCGTCGACCGTGTCGGAGACGGCGACCGCCGCGCGGGCCTCGCCGTAGTCGACGCCGTTCTCCTTGTGCATCCACATCACGAACTTGCCGGTGGAGGCGTTGTAGATGACCTTCGGGCGCTCGATGAAGGCGGTGCCCAGCTCCGTCGCGCTCGACTGGGTCAGGACGCGGTTCCTGAACTCCCAGGTCTTCAAGTCCGTTGAGCGGTAGGCGTCTACGGACTTGAAGGTGTTGTCGGAGTTGCGGTCCTCGCCGAACCAGTAGTAGTAGGAGCCGACTTTGATGACACCGCCGCCGTGGGCATGGACCACATTGCCCGAAGTGTCGGTGAACTGGACGCCGTTGGCGAGCGTCTGGGGGGCCGCCGCCGCGGGTCCGGCCGTGACCAGGGCGCCGGCGAGGGCCGTACAGAGGGCTATCAGGACCGCGTATACACGTCTCATCTCACGCAATCTCCTTGCCGCGTTCGACGGTGCGAACAGAACATGACATTCCGAACGCCGAAAAGGTAAGGGCGTGTTACCGGCAGGTCAACGGGTCTGACGTGACACTGGTGAAACCCTTTCTCAAACGCTTAGGAAAGGGGTCTTTTGAACACCCCGTGAGACAGGGCCGGTTGGAGGGCGGGCCGGGGCTGGAGGGCCGGCCCGGTTTTCTGTTATCGCCGGCCGCCCGCCCCCGTCTCCCCCGCGTGCGCAGCCCCCTCCCCACCGCAGCCGCGACCGCCCTCGCCCTGGCCGTCCTCGCCGTCTCCGCTCCCCCGGCCACGGCCGCGGGCCCCCGGGACATCACCGCCGAGGTCCTCACGGACCGGGACGTCACCCTGGCCGGCGACAGCGTGCTCACCGTCCCGGCGGGGACGACGACGTACGACGGCGTCCTCACCGGCACGGGCACGCTCACCGTGCGCGGCGCCGGGACGCTCGTCCTCACCAGGGACAGCGACTTCACGCTCCCGCCGGACCGGCAGCGCCAGTCGGTGCGCACGCAGGGCGGCAACCACCCGTACACGACGGTCACCCACCCCGACCCGCCCGCGATCACCGTCGCCCGCGGCGCGACCCTCCAGTACGGCACCGGCGGCGCCACCGGCCTGATCGGCCACTTCCCCTACGACACCCCCGGCTACCGGCTCAACCAGCTCAACGTCCGCGTCGACGGCACCCTGCGGCTCTCGCTGACCCGGGTCTTCAACATCGGTACGATCAGCGGGTCCGGCCTGGTCACGCAGCCGCGCGGGATGTGGGGCACCCTCGATCTCGCGGGCACCCACCCCTTCTCCGGCGTCATCGACAACGGCACCGGCATGGCCGCCGGCCGCCCCGAGTTCCCCGTCGCCCTGCCGAACGCGCGGGCCATTCTCAACCAGGGCTCCTGGATCATCGACACCCCGCTGAACCAGACCGTCACCCTGCGCCAGGACTTCTACGAACGGGCCTACGGCAGCGACGTCAACGTCCATACCCGGCCCGGCAGTTCGGTCGTCCTCACCGGCCAGTACGGCTACACCGACCAGGGCGGCGACACGGACCCGTCCCTCAGCGACCCCGGTCTCAACTGGCGGGCGATTCCGCACCAGTTGAACAAGCGCGGCACCAACATCGAGGGCGCGGACGTCCATTGGGGCGACGGCACCACGCGCCGCGTCTTCCTGCCGGGGACCAAGGACACCGTGTACATCAACCTCCATGAGGCGAGCGGGCGCCGGTCCCGGCTCACCTTCGACTACGCGGGCCCGGTCACCCTGGGCGCCCCGATCGGCGGCGGCCGTTACCACGACACGCTGGCGGCGCCGGGCGCCGGTGACGTGGTGATCGCCGGGCGGCGCGGCAACGACGTCACCTTCGCCGCCGCCCAGTACTACGACGGCTCCACGACCATCGGCACCGGCGCCGTCCTGCGGCTGGGCTCGGGCAGCGCCGACGGCTCCCTCCTCACCGGCACCGACCGGCGGCGCGTCCTGAACGACGGCACCCTGATCGTCCGCAACACCAAGACGCCGATCTCCCTGTCCCGGCTCGGCGGCAGCGGCTCCCTCGTCCAGTCGGGCACCGCGACGACGACGCTTACGGGCCCCTTCGTGACGTACACCGGAACGACGACGGTCACCAAGGGCACCCTCGCCCTCGCGGACGGGGCCTCGCTCGCCAACAGCCGGGTGATCAGCGTGAGTTCGGGGGCGCGGCTCAACACCGGGGGGAAGGCGCTGCGGGTGGCGGGGACGCTGGACGGGGCGGGGGCCGTGCGGGGGGCTGTGGCCAACGAGGGGGTTGTGGCGGGGGAGTTGGTGGTGAGCGGGGACTATACGCAGGGGGTGCGGGCGCAACTGGTCGCGGGGGAAGGGCCGTTGCGGGTCGGGGGGCGGGTGCGGCTGGCGGGGGGCCTGGATCTGTCGGGGCTCGGGGACAGCGGCAGCGGCAGCGGCAGCGGCAGCAAGGGTGCCGGGTCCGGCGCGGGCATCAACCCCGGCGGCCGGCCCACCGCAGGCTCCGGCGCGAGCATCGACCCCGGCGACCGGCCCACCGCCGGCTCCGGCTCCACCCTGTCCGCCGCCGCCCGCGAGATCACCCTCCTCGACAACACCGGCCGCACCCCCGTCGCCGGCACCTTCGACGATCTCCCCGAGGGCACCGCCGTGCGGCTCGGCGAGACCGTCTACCGGATCAGCTACCGGGGCGGCGACGGCAACGACGTCGTCCTCACCGAGACGAAGAACGCCCCCTCGGCGGCGGCCGGACAGACCCCGCAGGCACACGGCGGCACGTCCGCCGAAGCCCCCCGCATGACCGCCGCCGAGAGCGGGGCGTTCGGATGGTGGCCGTACGTCCTGGCGCTCGGCCTGCTGGGCGGACTTGTGGTCCCGGCGACGCTGCGGCGCAGGGAGAGCGAGGCCGGCCGGGGACCTCGCGGGGGCGGGCGGCACGCGGCGGGGAGGGGCAAGCAGCGGACGACGGAAGCAGATTGACGCGCCGTCACATTAAGCCGCTCAGCCCCGACTTGGCGCTCAGCACCGACTTGGCCCAGCTGCGCCGACCGGGCCCGCCGCAGCTCCCCGCCGAGCCGAGAACCCGCCGCAGCCCCGCCGAGCCGACCGAGCCGAGAACCCGCCGCAGCCCCACTAAGCCGCGAAGCCCGCCACAGCGCCGGAGCCCCCGCAACCCCCGCCGGAGGCCCCCGCACCCCCCGCCGGAGGCCCCCTCACCCCCCACTAGGCGCCCCCGAAAACCCCACCTCCACCGCCAGCCCCCGCGCCTCCTGCGCCCAGTCCGCCAGGAACGCCAGCGCCAACCCCCGCTCCCGGTATCGGAGTTCCGCCGACACCGTCCGGCTCCCCCCGTAGTCCAGCTGCCGCTCCCCCGCCCGCGCCAGCATCGCCCCGGTCAGCCAGTCGTACTTGACGGCCGACGCGCACACCCCGAGCCGTACGAGGCGTTCGTCGCCGTGCCAGCCGCTCTCGCGTAAGCCGCGGAGGTAGGCGTCGTAGGCGGTGGCGGCGAGGACGGGGAGGCGGGCGGCGGGGAAGAAGAGGTCGAAGACCGCTTCAGGGAGGTAGTTACCGAGGTCCTCGCCGAGCGCGCCGTCCCCGGCGAACGCCCAGTCGAGGACGACCGAATCCCGTTCGTGGGCACGGACGTTGGCGGGCCACATGTCGAGATGGCAGAAGGCGCGCGGGAGTTGCTCCATGACGTCGAGGAACCACTCGCGGTCGTGGTGCAGCCGGAGCATGGCGGGGCGCAGCCGGGGCGGGAAGTGGTCGCGGACGAGGGGCTGTTGCCAGGCTTCGGAGTCGTCGAGGAGTTCCTGTCCCGGAAGGTCGCCGGAGATGTGGTGGCGCAGGAAACGGTGGCTGAGCCAGGGTTCGTCGACCGGCGCCACCGCTGCCTGGGCGCGGCCGAGCCGGCGGGCGTGCGCGATGTGCCGGTCGAGCGGCCAGGAGGTGGCGGGGTCGCCGGGGACGTCCTCCAGCCAGAGCGCGGTGTCACCGTCCGCGCGCTCGACGCGGGCCAGCAGGCGGGGTGCGCGGATGCCGTACGGCGTCCAGACGGCGGCGAGCCCGGAGTCGTACACATGGGCCTCGCGGCGCCAGTAGTTCCAGTGCCGGGGGTCGTCCGAGGCGGGCCGGCGGCCGTCCGTGCGCTTGGTGCGGGTGAGGAGCTTGAGCACGGCCGAACGGTCGCCGCGCTCGACCCGCCAGACCCCGGCGGTGACGCCGTTGCCGGGGTTATGGACAAGGGGTTCGACGGCGAGCCGCCCCCGGCCGAGGACATCGCGGGCCTCTTCTTCGATGACAGCGCTGTCAGTCACCAGGTCAGGCTAGGCGGGGCGGGCCTCGGGCTCGGGGGCCTTCGGGGAAACCGGCGTGGCCTCCGGTCCCTCCTGGCGGCCCCGCAGCCACACGTACACCGGGATGCCCGCGAACAGGAACAGCACGCCCTGGTACACGGCCGCGTAGCCGGCGCCGGCGATCAGCCAGAACGAGAAGGCGAACGACAGGGCGGCGACCAGGAGATCGCGGATCAGCCCGGCGGGGCGGACCCGTTCACTCGTCCCGCGTGCCAGCCAGTACAACTGGGCGGCGGCGGACAGGAGATAGGGCACGCAGCCGGTGAACGTCGTGATGAGGACGAGGACTCGGAACGTGGTGTCGGGCCCCGCCGTGTAGTTGAGGCCGATGAGCGCCGTGCCGAGGACGGCGACCGCCCACACCCCGAACCCGGGCACCCCGCCCTTGCCGACCTTCGCGAACGGCTTCGGGAACAGCCCGTCGAGCGCGGCGGCGTACGGCATCTGCGCGGCGAGCAGGATCCAGCCGTTGAGGCAGCCGACGATGGAGGCGACGGCGACCAGCGCGATGGCGGTGCCGCCCCAGTGGCCGCCGGTGACCGCGTTCACCGCGTCGGCGAACGGCGCCCCGGACGTGACGAGTTGATCGTGCGGGACGAGTCCGAAGACGGCGACCGTGCCGAGGAGGTAGACGAGCGCGGAGGCCAGCGTGCCGAGGACGCTCGCGCGGCCGACGTTGCGCTCCGGGTCCTCGACCTCGCCCGCGCTGACGGCCGCCGACTCCACCCCGAGGAAGCTGTACAGCAGCAGCGCGGCGGAGGCGGCGAGCGCCCCGGGGACGCTGTCGCCGGTGGCGTTGAAGGGACCGAAGTTGTCGGTGTCGATGAAGAACAGACCGACGGTGGCGACCAGCAGGAGCGGCACGAATTTGAGGACCGTGGACACGATCTGGACCGTCCCGACCCACCGCGTGCCCGCGAAGTTCGCGGCGGCCGGCAGCCAGAGCGCGGCGACGGCGACGAGCCCTTCGAGGGCGTGGTCGCCGTGCAGGGGGATCAGTACGTCGACGTAGCCGACGACGGCGACGGCGAGCGCGGCGATGCTGACCCAGCACATCGTCCAGTACGACCACGCCGACAGGAACCCGGCGAACGGGCCGAAGGCGTCGCGGGGGTAGACGTAGAGGCCGCCGGTGACCGGGCTGCGGCGGGCGAGCCGGCCGAAGAGGAGGGCGAGCAGGACGGCGGCGACGGACAGGACCACGAAGGCGAGGAGGCTGACCGTGCCGTAGGGGGCGACGGCGGAGGGCAGCGCGAAGATGCCGCCGCCGATGATGTTGCCCATCACGAGGGCGGTGGCGGCGGCCAGGCCGAAGGTGCGGCGCCGGGCGGGCGGAGCGGGGGCGGCAGCCTTGGCGGGAGCTTCGGGGGTGTCGGCGGATGTCATCGGCTCGTGGGCTTCCGTTGGGGTGAGCGGCGGGGAGGGCGTGATCGTATCCCCGCATCCCACATCGTGGGCGATTCGTTCACACGCCGGACACATTCGGCCGTCTACAGGTGCTTCGACTAGCGTCAAGGCATGACCAGCGACACGTTCCCCCCGCTCGCCGAGGCTCTGGCCGCCTCCGCCGTCGTCCTGGACGGCGGGATGTCGAACCAACTGGAGTCCGCCGGGCACGACTTGAGCGACGAGCTGTGGTCGGCGCGGCTGCTGGCGCAGGCGCCGGAGGCGATCGTCCAGGCCCATCTCGCCTACTTCCTCGCGGGCGCCGACGTGGCGATCACCGCGAGTTACCAGGCCACGTTCGAGGGGTTCGCCAAGCGCGGCATCGGCCGCGAGCGGGCGGCCGAACTCATCGCGCTGAGCGTGGAGTTGGCCCGCGAGGCGATCGAGCAGGCGCGGGACCTCGGGTTCGTGAACCCGCTGTACACGGCCGCCTCGGTGGGCCCGTACGGCGCGATGCTCGCGGACGGCTCCGAGTACCGGGGCCGGTACGGGCTGAGCGTCGCCGAGCTGGCGGAGTTCCACCGGCCGCGCCTTGAGGTGCTGGCCGCCGCCGGACCCGACGTGCTGGCCCTGGAGACGGTCCCGGACACCGACGAGGCGGAGGCGCTGCTCGGCTGCCTGCCCGGGCTCGGGGTGCCGGCCTGGCTGTCGTACAGCGTCGAGGGCGGGCGGACGCGGGCCGGGCAGCCGTTGGAGGAGGCGTTCGCGCTGGCCGCCGGCGTGGACGAGGTGATCGCGGTCGGGGTGAACTGCTGCGCGCCGGAAGATGTCGCGGGCGCGGTGGAGACGGCGGTGCGGGTGACGGGGAAGCCGGTGGTGGTGTACCCCAACAGCGGCGAGGGCTGGGACGCTAACTCCCGTTCCTGGAAGGGGAGTTCGTCGTTCGCGCCGGAACAGGTGGAGGGCTGGCGGGCGGCCGGGGCGCGGCTGATCGGGGGCTGCTGCCGGGTGGGTCCCCAGGCGATCGACTCGATCATGCGGACGCTTGCGCGGGCGTCGTAGGCGCCGGGCGGAGCGGTCGTAGGCGCCGGGCGGGCCGGTCCGGGGCACGCCCCGCGCCCGACGCCCCGCCCCATTTCCCCGCCCCGCGCCCCCACCCCGCCCGAATCCGTTACGGAAGACCCCTGCTCACCCCCTCCCCGCGCTGCTAGCCTCCCGGCAGGAACCGGTTCCTAAAGCGTTTCCATGGTTCTCACGGGGTGGAGGAGGGGCGGAAGATGACCAGGAAGAGCGGGGACGCCACGCGCAGCACGATCCGGGACGTCGCGGCGCGCGCCGGGGTGTCGGCGGCGACGGTGTCGCGGGTGCTCGGCGGGGTGTACCCGGTGAGCCAGGAGACCCGGGCGCGGGTGCTGCGGGCGGTGCGCGACCTCGACTACGTCGCCGACGCGCGCGCCAAGGCGGTGGCCGGGGCGGGCACGCCGACGCTGGCGTTCGTGCTGGAGGACATCACGGGCCCGTCGTTCGCGCTGATGGCGTACGGCGTGGAGCGCGAGGCGGCCCGGCACGGGCACCTCTGCCTGGTGTGCGGCACCGAGGGCGACGTACGGCAGGAGACCGAGTTCGTCGAGATGATGCGGGCGCAGCGGGCGGCGGCGGTGATCCTCGTGGGCGGTACGGCGGACACCCCGGAGTACCGCGAGCGCACCCGCAGGATGGCCGACGCGCTGGCCTCGGCGGGCTCCCGCCTGGTCCTGTGCGGCCGGCCGCCGCTGGGCTCGGGGGCGCCGGTGACGGTGATCGAGTACGACAACGAGAGCGGCGCGCACGCCCTGGTCGCGCATGTGCTGTCGCAGGGGCACCGCCGGGTGCTGTTCCTCGGCGGGCGGCCCGACCACACGACCGCGCAGGGCCGTGAGCGCGGCTTCTTCGCGGCGCACGAGTCGCGGGGCCTGGAGGCCGACCCGGCGCTGGTCCTGCACGGCGACTTCACCCGCGACTCCGGCCACCGCCTGATGCGCGAGGCCCTGGCGGGCGGCCTGGACTTCACGGCGGTCGTGGCGGCCACCGACATGGTCGCGGCGGGCGCCCTGACCGCGCTGCACGAGGCGGGCCTGGACGTCCCGGGCGACATCTCGCTGGCCGGCTACGACGACATCCCCTACTCCCGCGACCTGTTCCCGGCGCTGACGACCGTCCACGTCCCGTACGAGGAGCTGGGCCGCGTCGCCGTGCGGACCGCGCTGGGGCGCTCGGCGGAGTCGCCGAACGAGCATCTGCTGCTGGGGACGCATGTGGTGGTGCGGGACTCGGTGAAGGGGCCGAAGGGTTCCGCAAGGGGCATCCGGTAACCGGTTTCTCCAGCGGGTGTCCGGTAACCGGTTACCGGGCGTTCACCGCTCCCGGACGTCCCCCTCCCGCCGCACTCCCCCGGCCCGCCGCAACCGCCGTACCACCGACCGGAGTTCGGCCGTGCGGACCGAGCGGGCCGGGAGCGGGTCCGGGGGTGCCTCGGTCTGGTGCGGGACCGCCGGGTCCCGGTCCCAGAGGGCCAACTCCTGGTCGCGCGGCCCGAGTTCGGTACGGGTCGGGCCCTCGCCGAAGACGCGTACGGGGTGGCTGTCGTCCCAGGCCCGCCAGCCGGGGTCGCCGCTCTTCACGAAACGGGTCCAGGCGCCGTGCATCTCGGCGGCGAGCTGCCTCGGCGGGTCCTCCCCCGCGAGGCGCGCCGCGTCCGGCGAGTCCCCGGAGTCGAAGACGAACCCGAGTTCGAGGGCGTGGCAGGCGCCGAGCCCGGGGCGTCCGGAGGGCCAGGCGAACTCGTACACGTACGACGTGCCGGGGCGGGCGTCGGCGAGGCGGTGCAGGGGGCGGCGCAGCAGGTGGTCGGTGACCATCTGGCCGACGATCTCGGCGGGCCCGGCGCCGGGGTGCAGGGCGCGGTAGCCGCGCGGGACCTCGCTGCCGCAGTGGCAGCGGGCCATGGCGCCGGCGAGGGCGACGGGGCCGAGCCGGTCGACGCGTTCGAGGAGACCGCCGGGGACGAGCCAGAGGCGGTACTCGTCGCGGGTCCAGCCGAGCAGGAGTTCGGCGCCGGGGGCGGCGGCGCCTTCGGTGAGGGCGGCGAGCGGGTCGCGGGGGACGAGGTCGCCGTCGACGACGATGCCGAAGGTGGGGCCGCCGAGGACGGGGCTGGAGAGCCGGCCGACGTCGGCCTGGGTGCGCAGCAGCAGGTCGCGGTCGACGGCGGCGAAGGCCTCGGCGGTGGCGGGGATCCTCAGCCGGGTCGCCATGCGGCGCACCATGCGCCGTACCTTGTCGCGTTCGAAGGCCTCGGGCGGGCCGCTCTGGAGGATCGCGCGGCGGAACAGGCCCTGGGCGTGCGGGGCGGCGATCAGGGCGCCGATGCTGATGGCGCCGGCGGACTGTCCCATCAGGGTGACCCTGTCAGGGTCGCCGCCGAACGCGGCCACCGCGCGGTGCACCCACTCCAGGGCGGCGAGCTGGTCGCGCAGTCCGGGGTTGGCGGGAGCGTCGGGGAACAGTCCGTAGCCCTCGATGCCGAGCCGGTGGTTGACGGAGACGAAGACGACCCCGTCGCGGGCGAAGGCGTGCCCGTCGTAGACCGGCACGGCCGAGGAACCCCTGGTCAGGGCGCCGCCGTGGAACCACACGACGACCGGCAGCCGCGCCCCCGGCCCCGGCTCGGGTGTCCAGACGTTGAGGTTGAGACAGTCCTCGCCGGGGATGTCGGGGTCGCTGAGGTAGTGCGCGAAGGCTTCGGAGTACGGGGGTTTCGGGGCCGTCGGGCCGAAGGCGCCGGCGTCGCGGACGCCGTCCCAGGGGTCGGGCGGGGCCGGCGGGCGGAAGCGGCGGGGGCCGAAGGGGGGTGCCCCGTAGGGGATGCCCCGGAAGACGGCCACGCCGCGTTCCTGCCGGCCGCGTACCTTGCCGTAGGGGGTGGTGACCACGGGGTCGGTGCCCTTAGGGGGCGTGGCCCCCGGGTCCGTGCCCATGGGTTGCGTCCGGTCAGCCGTCATCTGCCCACCAGCCCTTCGCCGCTCGCGCGCCTGTCTATACCAGAGCAGCACGAAGCGGCCAGGTATTCCGGCGCACGGGCCCCCTAGGGGGCTGTTCGGGGTACGGCGGGCGGCAGGGGCTTATTTGGCGTACATCAGGGTGCCGAAGCCCAGCTGGTCGAAGCCGCCGCTGGTGGTGCCGTAGTCCCCGCCGCCGCCCTCGGGGGCGACGGCGGCGTAGATCGCGGCGATGTACTTGTCGTCGAGGCCGATCCTGCGGTTGTAGTGGAAGTGCAGCTGGGCCCAGACCGGGCGGGCCTGGCCGCGGGAGTTGTCGGAGACGGCCGTCTGGGTCTGCTGGGCGCAGTTCTGGCCGCTGCCCCAGGTGTAGGTGGTGAAGGGGACGTCGAGGCCGAGGTTGTACTTCGCGACGTACTGGGCTGCCTTGAAGAAGCGGCGGTCGTCGTAGGAGTACAGGTCGTCGCCCTGGTTCCAGGCCATCTCGCAGATCGCGCCCATCTGGCCCATGCCCATGACGGTGTGGCCCTGGTCGCGGCCGGACTCCTGCCACTGGCCGAGCGCGTAGCCGTCGGAGTCGGTGTAGAGGTAGGGGACGGCGTTCTTGATGGCGCCGTTGCCCGCGCCGGACTTGAAGTAGGTGACGGCCTGGTCGTACTTGGCGGCGTCGTCGTTGAGGATGCCGATGGCCATGATGGAGCCCATGGCGCAAAGGTCCCAGTTGGCCCAGTAGTTGGTGATGCAGGCGTCGTTGTGGCCGGTCAGGAACTGGTTGTTGAGGGGGTAGAACACGTTCGCGAGCATCTGCTGGGCGGCGGCGAGGTCGAACTCCGCGTAGTCGCGCATGAGTTCACAGGCGTTGGCGAACTCCCAGCCGTAGATGCCGGCGGCGAGGAAGCGGTCGGCGTTGCCGGTGACCGAAGTCAGCGTCCTCGACCAGGCGTTGAGGATGTTCGCGGCGCACACGGCGTTGGCCTCGGTGCCGGCGACCTTCCAGCGCAGGGCGTTCTGGTAGGCGGCGGCGATGTCGTTGTAGAGCTGGCCGTAGTTCTCGCCGCTGCCGCCCCGGACGATCGTCGCCGTCGCGCGGTTGGTCCAGGTGGACGCGGAGTGGGAGTTGGCGGTGAGCCGGTTCCAGCCGGCCAGCCAGGGGTCGGTGCCGGCGGCGACGCGGACCTTGGCGCGGTTGATGTCTCCGGCGTTGTGGAGCATGCCGGGGTGGGTGAAGGCGGTGGGGGCGGCGGTGGCGGTGGAGGCGGTGCCGCCCAGGGCCAGGGCGGCGGTGAGACCGCCCGCTGTCTTCAACAGGGTTCGGCGGCTGGGCTGTTGGGGGTGCGCGGCGCTCGGAGATGTGCGGCTCAAAGGTGTGCGGCTCATTGGGGGTGGGGCTCCCTCTACTCGGAGGTGATGGTCACCTCGGCGAACCGTGCGGTGGCGAGGGCGAGTTGGCTGCGTGAGCAGACCACCAGACCCACGTGGTAAGGCGCGTCACCGAAGAGCGGGACCGTGCCCTCGGCGAGGGTGGTCCAGGTGACGCCGTCGTCGGTGGAGAGGGCCGCGGCGAAGGCGGTTCCCGTCCGCTTCAGCCGCAGCAGGGTGGGGGGTCGGACGGTCTGGGTACCGGTGAACGCGGAGGCTCCGGCGACCGTCGGGCGCAGCATGAGCTGCGCGGTGGCGCCGCCGGTGACGACGAGTGCGGCGGCGAGGTCGAAGGGGTTCAGGGACTTGGCCATGAGCAGCCCGACCCGGTCGGCGCCCGCGCCCTCCCGGGACAGCAGCCGAGCGGTGACCGTACAGTCCCCGCTGACCGTCCGCCGCACGAACTGCCCTGTCATCCCTTGGTTGTTGACACTGAGGTCAGTCCCGGCGCCGCGCACGGTGAACGTCCCGTTCTCATGCGAGGTGCTGCCGGGCGTGAGGACGGCGACGACCCCGAGGGTGCCGTAGGCGGCGGGGTCGACGACGACGTCCCCGAGGTCACCGGCGCTCCAGGGATCCGGAACCCGGCTCACCGGCAGGGCGGTTGCTCCGGGCACGGCCGGCATCACGGCGGCCACCGCCTCCGAACGCGGCCCGCAGCCACCGGAGTTGGTCTTGACGACGGCGTAGTGGTACGTCGCCCCGGGCGCCGCCGTCGGATCGGCGTACCGGACGCGGGCGCCGAAGCCGACCGGGCCGACGCCGGCCGCGATCTCCTTGAAGGGGCCCTGGGGGCGCGGGGCGCGCAGGACGGTGTAGCGGGCGGAGAGGTCGGGGTCCGTCCAAGTCAGGCCTTGTGGACCGGACTTGAGGTCGAGCGCGGTGCGGGTGGGGCGCGGGGTGCGCCAGACGGTTCCGTTGCCGTCGGTGACGGTGACGTCGTCGAAGGCGCCGGTGCCGGTCTCGGCGTACGCCTCGGCGACGCCCAGGCAGGAGGTGAGGGTGAGGCCCGCGCGGATCGTCCGGCCCAACTCGACGTCAGTGGCGCCGACTTGGGTCCAGCGGACGCCGTCCGAGGAGATCTCCCCGGTGCAGCGGCGGCCCTTGCGGGTGACGCGGACCCAGTAGGGCGCCCGCAGCCGGTAGCCGTCGCCCGCGCCTTCGACGTACGGCGCTTCGAGCGGGGTCGCCGACTCGGGGAGCGCGCCGAGGCTGGAGATCGGGAAGGCGGCTTTGGTGGTGATCGCCTCCTGCTGGGTGGGCGGGACGTGGGTGGAGCCGGTCGCGGAGACGGTTCCTTCCGCCCGTGCCCGGACCGTCCACACCCCGCTCCAGGTGTGCAGCGGCAGCCCCTGGATCAGCATCGAGGCGTGCGCGGCGCCGAGTTGGGCGGAGTCGCGCAGGGTGACGCCGATCTTGGAGTACTGGGAGCTGAGCGGCCACACGATCCGCGCGGTGACCGATCCGTCGCCGTGCAGCGGGACATGGGCGAGGTGGAAGGTACCGTCCGTCCCGGACGCCTCCAGCACGAACCGCTCCCCGTCGTACCCGGCGCCTCCCGGGATCTTCACGTCCCCGACGTCCCCGCTCGACCAAGGCTGCGGTAGCCCGGCGTTGACACTCACGGCCGCCGAACTTCCGCTGGTTCCCAGGCTGTTGGCTGCGGTGACGGTGTAGTGGTACGCGCGTCCGGGACGAACTGCCGTGTCGGTGTACGACGGTTGGGTGACGTCCGTCGCGAGCGGGGTGTAGGGGCCGGCGGGGTGGGTCGCGCGGTGGACGGTGTAGCGGGTCGCGAACGCCGAGGGGAGCCAGGCGAGTTGGACCGCTCGGGGCTCCCCCGCCGCCGTGAGGCCCGCCGGGGGTGCCGGGGGTTTCGGGGCGGGGGGTGTCGTACCGGCGTAGGTGAAGGTGCCCCAGCCAGGGAGGTCGTCGTTGCCGCCCTCGACGAGACGGGTGCCGTTTCTGAGGACAGCGGCCTTGAGGTCGGGGGAAGTCGGGTGGTGCGCGAGGTACATCTCGTAGACCGGGGGCAGGGCGCCTCGGCTGATCGCCGAGACCGTCCGCTTGATGTACTTGCCGGTGCGGTCGAGGTCGGGGGTGAAGGGGACGTCGGCGCCGAGGTTGTAGCGGGCGGCGTACTCGGCGTTCGCGAGGATGCGGCCGTCGTCGAAGGACCAGAGGTCCACGCCCTGGTTCCAGGCGACTTGGGCGATGTCGCCCATGAGGCCGACGGCGAGCTGTTCGTGGCCCTGGTCGCGGCCGGACTCCTGGCCCTGGCCGGCCGCCGTGACGACGCGGTGGGCGACGCTGCCGTTGCCGGCGCCTGCCGCCGTGTAGCGCAGGGCGTCCTCGACGAGGGCGGGTTCCTCGCAGAACACCCCGATGGCCAGGATGGTCTGAGCGGCCGTCAGGTCCCAGTTGCCGTTGGCGTACAGCATGTAGCCGGAGACCGCCGGGTACCAGACGTCGAGGAACGAGCGTTCGCAGCGGGCGATGTCGGCGGCGGTCCAGCCGTCGTAGCCGGTGTGGCGCAGGAGTTCGGCCGCGTTGGCGAACTTGAAGCCCTGGAGGCCGGCGCCGAGCGGGCCGTCGGCTCCCGTGACCGTGGTGAGCGAGGCGGACCAGGCGTTGAGGAGGTCGCGGGCCTTGTCGGCGTGCGCGCGGTCGCCGGTGACGGCCCAGAGGAGGGCGTTCTGGTAGGCGGCGGCCGAGTCGGCGACGGCCTGGCCCTGGAAGTTGGCGGGGCCGCGGCCCCAGGAGGTGATCTGGCCGGTGTTCTGGATCGGGTAGGTGCTCTGGGAGCGGGGGTGGGCGGCCAGGGCCAAGTAGCCCTCGTACAGCGGGGATTGCTTCGTCTCGACGGCGGTGCGCATACGGGTGAGGTCAGCCGCGGTGTGCAGGAGGCCGGGGTGGGTGAACGTCTGATCCGCTTGCGGTGTGCGGGAGTTGGCGCTCGCCGGTGGTGCGGTCAGGGTGCTCGTACCGGTGGCGAGGAACAGGGCGGCGGACGAAGTGAGCAGTCCGCGGCGGCTGATGGGGCTCACCGGGCCGCCTGCGCTTCGGCGGTCGTGAGGAACTTCAGGTTGATGACGTGCTCGTTGGCGAACCACTGCATGACGTCGGTGGTGTAGTACCAGCCCGGCTTCTTCATGGAGTCCGCGATGGGCTGCCCGTTGATGACGAGGTTCTCGAACGTGACGTTCCTGATGGCGTGTTCGGCGTCGTAGCCGAGCAGCAGGGAGGGCTTGGCGTGGGTGCCGGTGTAGGTGAGGTTCTTGATGTAGACGTTCTCGATGCCCCGGCCGACGGAGGTGTTGTACTTGGTGTTGTACATGACCTTCATGTAGATGACCTGGCCCCAGCGGAAGTCCTCGATCCGGATGTCCTCGGCGCGGACGTTGCGGATCAGGTTGGAGTCACCGGGGTTGAGGGCGATGCAGCCCTGGTAGTTCATCTGCGGTTCGCGGTGGTCGCAGATGTCGAGGTTCTGGAAGAGCAGGTTCTCGATCGTCTCGGGGCTGTCGGTGTTGCCGTGCGTGCCGACGTTGATGGGGTGGGCGACGTCGGCCCAGAGCGTGGAGTTGCGGACGGTGACGTTGCGGGTGTCGCCGTAGTAGTTCCAGCGGTGGGCGTAAATCGCTATGCAGTCATCGGAGTTGCGCATGAAGACGCCGTCGATGACGACGTTCTCGCTACAGAAGACGTCGATGCCGTCGCCCCAGCCCTTGGAGCTGAACGAGCGCAGGCCGTCGATGTGGACGTTCCTGCTGTTGCCGAGCTGGGTCGCGTACCCGTTCGGGTTCAGCATGGTGACGCCCTCGATGCGGATGTTCTCGCTGTTCTCGACCAACGCCCCTCCCCCGGTGGTCGAGTTGATGAATCCCCGGCCGGTCAGGCGGGCGTTCCTCACGTTCTGGAAGAGGACGGTGGCGGTGAGGACGGCGCCGCCGTCGAGGTGGACGGTCTGGCCTTCGGCGACTTTCAGGGTGCCGTCGGGGGTGGTGTGCACGCCGGGGCCGAAGTAAAGGACGTTCGGGTCACCGGACTTGGGCGGGTGGGGGTTCACCCGGCCGGTGAGGAGGTGGAGGCAGTCGAAGACGTCGTCGTTGATCTGGACGATCACATTGCGGGGTTCGTCGAGGGTGAACCGGAGGGTGTCGCCGAGGAGTTGGGGCGTGATGCCGTAGGAGTCCGGTCGCACGCGGGCCTTGGTGGTGCCGCCCTTGAGGTAGGTCACCTCGATCTCGGCCGTGCCGTGGAAGTCGAAGGAGGCCAGGGAGGAGTTGTAGACCTTGCCGGAGCCGGTCGCCGCGTTGATCTCGCCGAGCTGGGGGCGCCAGATGTCGAGGGTCCGCCAGTCGCCGTCGGGGGCGGTGCGGACGCGGACCTTGAAGCTGGTGTTGGTCGGCATGGCCGTGGGGCGAGGGTAAGTGACCAGTTCCGGGGCGGACTTGGGGGGTTCGGAGGCGTGCGCCGCTGCGGGCGCGACTCCGGACAGGCCGGCGGCGAGGGTGGCGGCGCCGGCCGCCTGGAGGGCGGTGCGGCGGGAGAGGGGGGTGGTCATGCGGGCTCCTTGTGAGGGGCGGCGGCTCGGGTGGGGCGGGCTTGCTTTCAAAGCTCGGCTTGCTTTCGAGAGCTTGCTCGCGAGAACTTGCCTTCGAGAACTTGCCTTCGACGCTCAACTTGCCTTCAGAAACGCGGAGTCACTTGAGTCCGGACGTCGACACCCCCGCCACGAACCCCCGTTGGGCGACGAGGAAGACCAGCAGCACCGGCACGACGTACATCACCGAGGCGGCGGCCTGGAGTTCGGGCACGGGGGTGCCGGCCTCGTTGACGTACGCCGTCATCACGGCGACGGCCAGCGTGGTGCGGTCGGTGGACAGCAGCAGCTGCGGCGCGATGTAGTCGCCCCAGGTCCAGGTGAACGCGATGATGAAGCTGGCGGAGAGCACGGGCCAGGACTGCGGCAGGAAGATCCGCCAGAAGACGCCGGGGTAGCCGCAGCCGTCGACGATCGCCGCCTCCTCCAGCTCGCGGGGCAGCCCGGCGAAGAACTGCCGGAAGAGGAAGACGAGATAGGGAGCCCCCGAAAGGCCCCACAGCACCCACGGCCAATAGGTGTTCACCAGGCCGGTCTTGGCGAAGATGAGGTACGTCGGCAGCAGGGTGATCATCTGCGGCAGCATCATCGAGCCGATGAGGACACCGAACAGCGTCTTCTTCCCCGGCGCGGTCAGCCGGGCGAACCCGAAGCCGACCCAGGCGGAGCTGAGGGTGACGAGGGTGGCGTAAATGAGGGAGATGACAAGGGAGTTGCGGGCGTAGCCGAGGAAGTCGACGCGGGTGAGGGCGTCGGTGAAGTTGTGCCACTGGAAGTGCTCGGGCAGCCAGTGCACCGGCGAGGCCGCCAACTCCCCTTGTGTTTTCAGGGAGGTGAGGACCAGCCAGCCGAACGGGCCGAGGAACAGGCCGGTGAGGGCGACGAGGACGCTGTAGAGGACGAGTCGGCGGGCGTGCGGGCGGGGCGCGCCGAGCGCGGTCGGCGTCGTCATTTCTTCGCCTCCGGGTCGACGTTGTAGAAGACCGCGCCGGAGGTGACCTTGAACAGCAGTCCCGTCACGGCGAGGATGAGGACGAAGAGCACCCACAGCAGCGCGGAGGCGTAGCCGTACCGGCCGAGCGCGAAGTACTGCGCGAACACGTGCATCATGTACAGGTAGTTGGACTGCGGGACCGTGGTGACACCGCTGGTGTCGCCGAGCGGCGCCAGCAGCAGCGGCATGACGGTCTGCACCGAGGCGATCATCCCGGTGACGGTCTGGAAGAGCAGGACGGGCGAGAGCAGCGGGACGGTGACGCTGCGGAAGGTCCGCCAGGCACCCGCCCCGTCGAGGCGGGCGGCCTCATGGAGTTCGCGGGGGACGTCCTGGAGCCCCGCCAGCGAGATGATCATGACGTTCCCGGCGGCCCACAGCACCGTCATCAGCAGCACGTACCGGGCGTAGGGGTCGGCGAGCCAGCCGATGGCGTCGACGCCGAAGAACGTCAACACCCCGTTCGCGGCACCGAAGTTCTGGTCGAACAGCGTCTTGAAGGCGAGCCCGGCGCCCACCGGCGGTACGACGGCCGGGAGATAGATCAGCGTCCGGAACAACCCCCGTGCCCTGACCGGCCTGTTGAGCAGGACGGCGAGCCCGAGCCCGGCGGCGATGGACAGCGGCACGGACGTCACCGCGAACAGCCCGGCCCGCCCGAGCGCGTCCCAGGTGACCGGATCGCCCATCAGCTCGCGGTAGTTGCCGAGCCCGATGAACCGCCAGTGCGGCGAGAGCCCGTCGAAGGTGGTGAGGCTCAGCCACAGCGCGTACCCCATGGGTACGACGGTCAGCAGCAGGAAGCCGATGATCCAGGGCGCGGTGAAGAGGTAGAACGCCCGGTGCCGGCGGGCGACGACGGAGGTCCGCCGGCCGCGTACGGGCGGCGGCGCCTCGGTCCGCGTGGGCCGGGGCGTGAGCTGACCGACCGTCATCCGACTTGCTCCTTACCACGTTTGAGCTGTTCGTTGATGACGGTGTTGAGCTGCCCGGCGAGGGTGTCGACGGAGACAGCGCCGGCCATCGCGGCGGGTGCTGCCTGGTTGAAGAGGGCGTCGATGGCGTCCGCGCGGGTGTAGGGGGTGAAGGAGATCACCGAGAACCGCTTCAGCTCGGTCTCCTGCACTCTCAACACCTTTTGCTGGTAGTTCTCTTGATGGGGCATCAGGGATCTCAGGGACTTCAGCGCGGGGATGCCCCAGCCGCTCGCGGCGCGTTCCCTGGCCGGGCCCTCGCCGAGGAACCATTCGAAGACCCGCCAGGCGGCGTCCTTGTCGCGCGCCTTCTTCGGCATCCACAGACCGGTGCCGGCCTGGCAGGCGCTGACGCGCGGGCCGCCGGCGAAGACCGGGGCGGGCGCCAGCCGGGAGACTTGGGCGAGCTTCGCGTCGGCGTTGACCATCCCGCCCAGCCAGTAGCCGGAGTTGCTCATCGCCATCCGCCCGGCCTGGTAGGTGGGCCCGTCCCAGCCGTTGGGGTCGGGCTGGACCAGGCTCGGGCCGACCTTGGCGCGCGCGTAATCGACGTACCAGGCAAGGGCTTTGCGGGCCTCGGGGGTGGTGAAGTCGACGCGGGCGAAATCGTCGGTGAAGAGGCTGCCGCCGGCCGCCGCCGTCATCGTCGCGAGCAGGGTCGCCCGGGTGAGGCCGTTGAAGCTCCCGCCGAAGACCGTCGTCTGGCCCTGTCTGCGCCGGACCAGCCGCCGCGCGTTCGCCAACCAGCCCTCGTAGGTGACCGGTTCGGTGTCGGAGGGGTAGGCGACGCCCGCCGCGTCGAAGGCGGCGGTGTCGTACCAGTACATGGAGTCCTGGGAGAAGTCCTTCGCCATGCCGTAGCGCGGGCCCTTGCCCTGGGTGCGGCCGTCGAAGCGCCACAGGTCGTTGACCGGGTCGAGGTCGGCGGCCTTCAGGACCGTGCTGCGGGCGAAGTACGGGTCGAGGTTCTCGGCGATGTCCCGGGCGGCGAAGTAGGCCGCGTCCACGGCGCCCACGCCGCGCACCAGGTCCGGCGGGCTGCCGCTGGTCAGCATGGCGATCAGCTTGGTGATGTCGAACTTGACCAGCTCGATCGAGATGCCCAGCTCGCTCCTGGCCCGCCGCACCTGCTCGGAGGTGATGTCACCGGGGCTGACCATCATCGTCACGCTCTCGCCTCCGCCGCCGACCGCGTTCGACACCCGCAGCGCGCACCCGCTCAGCGCGGCGGCCCCGCCGGCCGACAGCGCGAGGAAACGGCGGCGGCTGGACGGCAAGGAGGGCATGACGGCCTCGCTTTCACGACTGGGCACAAGGGCGGCTCGCCCGGACCGAGGGATAGCAACCGGTTGCTACGACCGGGTGGCCAGAGCTTCTGCCGAGCGGCGGAGCGCGTCAAGGGGATGCGCAGACTTTCGAAAAGACTGCACCCGTTCCAGGGTGGTCCGAAATCCCCATCAAATCAACGTAGTTGCAGATCGGACAGGATGCGCGGGCAGCTCCTCGCCGACGCGATCCGCACAACCGGTTGCCGGCGGTTTCCCGGCCGCCACCGCACCGGTCCTGCCCTGCGGCAGAATCCTCCGCCCAGGCCTCAAACCCCCTTCTGACATGGGCTATTGACCGAACCGGCCACCCTCACCCCGCCCACCGATTCCGCTCCGACCGATTGACCTCTCTTCAGCGGCAGATCTACGGTGGACGACGTTTTCGGTAAACGTTTTCCATCCCCCCGCGCCCTTAGGAGAGTCATGCCCAGCGCCGAGCTGCCCAGGGCCGTGTTCGCCATGAACCCGGTGCACCTCCCCCTGTTGTTCCCCGACCCCCTGCTGGCGCGGCTGCGGCGGACGGCCGAGATCGACCCCGCGCTGGTCGTGGCGGACCTCGCCGACCCGGCCGCGAAGGACGCGCTGGCCGGGGCGGACGTACTGATCACCGGCTGGGGCTGCCCGCCGCTCGACGCGGACGCCCTCGCCGTCGTCCCGAAGCTGCGCGCGGTGCTGCACGCGGCCGGTTCGGTCCGCTCGCTGATCGGCGCGGCCCTGTGGGAGCGCGGGGTGAGCGTGTCCAGCGCGGTCACCGGGAACGCGGTGCCCGTCGCCGAGTACACGCTCGCGATGATCCTGCTCACCGGGAAGGACACGTTCGGCCAGCGCGAGCGCTACCGCCGCACCCACGCCTACCCGACGCACGCCGAGACGGCCCCGATCGGCAATCTCGGCCGCCGTGTCGGCGTGATCGGCGCCTCCCGCGTCGGCCGCCGCCTCCTGGAGCTGCTGCGCCCCTTCGACCTGGAGGTCCTGCTGCACGACCCGTACGTCACGCCCGCCGAAGCGGCCGGTCTCGGCGCCGAACTCGTGTCCCTGGAAGGGCTGTTGAGCCGCAGCGACATCGTGAGTCTGCACGCGCCGGACATCCCCGAGACCCGGAACATGCTGGACCGCGAGCGGCTCGCGCTGATCCGGGACGGCGGGACGCTGATCAACACCTCGCGTGGCGCGCTGGTCGAACACGGGGCGCTGACCGACGAGTTGGTGTCGGGCCGGCTCCAGGCGGTGCTCGACGTCACCGAGCCCGAGCCGCTGCCCGTCGGCTCCCCGCTGTATTCGCTGCCCAACGTGATCCTCACCCCGCACATCGCGGGCTCCCTCGGCAACGAGCTGGAGCGGCTGGGCGCGGTGGTGGTGGACGAGCTCGAACGGCTCGCGGGCGGGCTGCCGTTGCTGCACGAGGTGCGGTACGCGGATCTGACGCGGGTGGCGTGAGGGCCGCTCAGCGCGTGACCCCGTAGAAAAATACATAGAAACGGTTTCCCCGTCCGGCCCCCGGACCGTCGCAACATTTTCCCGCCCGCCTCTTGATTAGCGGTTCCAGGCCGCCTACGGTCACACAGCAACCGGTTACTACGACGTCCGCGCAGACCAGGCCGCCTTGTGCCGGTCCCCGGGCCGTTCCCGGCCGAGTACCGAGCCGCCGTTTCCTCGTTCGAGACGCCTACTTCCCGAAGGATCACGGTCAGATGAATGCCATCAGCCCCCGGAGAAGGTTCGCCCGTACCGCCGTGGCGGGACTCGCCCTGACTGGTCTGCTCACCGCCTGCGGCGGCTCCGGGGACGACAGCTCCTCGGCGTCCGGCCCGGTCACGCTGCCCTACTGGGGCTGGGCCAACGGCCAGGAGTCGGTCGTCAAGGCGTTCAACTCCGCCCATAAAGACGTGCAGTTGAAGTACACGAAGGTCACCGACCAGCTGACGATGCAGAAGCAGCTGACGAACGCGGTGAAGGCGGGCAACGCGCCCTGTCTGGTGCAGAACACGGCGGAGTACGTCACGACGTGGGTGTCGCAGGGCGCCCTCGCCGACATCACGCGGTACGTGAAGGCGAGCCGGGGCAAGTTCAACGCCGGTTCCTGGGCGAGCGCGCAGGTGCAGGGCAAGTTCTATGGCGTGCCCACGAGTTCGGCGCCCAACTTCACGATCCTGCGCGCCGACCTCTTCGCGAAGTACGGCATCGAGGCGCCCGCGACCTGGGACGACTTCGTCGCCGCCGGCAAGGAGCTGAAGAAGCACGGCGTGAAGATCACCAACTACGCCGGTGAGGACCCCAGCACGCTGGAGGTGCTGGCGATGCAGGCGGGCGCGCACTGGTACGCCATCGACGGCGACTCCTGGAAGGTCGACTTCCAGGACGCGGGCACGCTGAAGGCGGCGAAGGTGATCCAGGCGATCATCGACGACGACCTCAACTCGACGCTGTCGTTCGCCGATTACGCGGCCGTGCAGCGCAACTACGACAACGGCGGCACCGCCACCCGGCAGATCTCCACCTGGCAGATGGCCGGGATGGTGCAGAACTTCACCAAGTCCTTCGGGAAATGGGCCCTTTCGCCCTGGCCGACGTTCACCGGCGAGGCCGCCAAGACCCCGGCGGGCACCAACCTCACCGGCAGCGTCACCCTCGTCACCAGGGGCTGCAAGCACCAACAGCAGGCCGCCGAGGCCGCGTTGTGGATGTCGACGGACGCGGGCGCGGTGAAGACGATGGCGAGCCCGGAGACCGGCAACGGCGTGATGCCGGCCCTCGCCGACAGCAACTCCTATGCGGCGGAGGCGATTTCGCAGAAGCTGCTGGGGGCGAACTACGAGCCGGCCAAGAAGGTCGTGACGGACAGCCTGGGCACGGTCACCACCGACTGGACCTTCGGCCCGGACTGGACGGCCATGTTCACCGAGCTCCAGGCGGGCTGGGCGAAGGTCGTCAGCAAGGAGCAGAAGGTCACCGACCTGCTGGCGCACATGCAGCAGTGGACCGTGAACGACCTGAAGTCGCGCGGCATCAGCGTGAAGGGCTGAGGCACCGATGATCCGCTCCCAGCGCTGGAAGGGCGCCGCCTTCACGGTGCCCTTCCAGCTCGGCTTCGTCTTCCTCTACGTGCTGCCCATCGGGTACGCCGTCTACCAATCCCTGTACAGACAGCGGCAGTCGGGGCTCGGCCTCGGCGGTTCGACGGAGGAGTTCGCCGGACTCGCCAACTACCGCCAGGGGCTGACCGATCCGGCGTTCCTGGACTCGGTGCTGCGGGTCGTGCTGTTCGCGTGCGTGCAGATCCCGCTGATGCTGCTGGTCAGCCTGGTCCTCGCACTGCTCCTGGACGCGCTCGCTTCGCGCGCCGCGAGCCGCTTCCGCATCCTGCTGCTGGTGCCGTACATGATCCCCGGCGTGGTCGCGGCGATCGTGTGGATCAACCTCTACAGCCCCGAGGTCGGCCCGCTGACCTCGCTCGGCGACGCGCTCGGGCTGCACTGGAACTTCTTCGCGCCGGCCATGGTGTGGCCGTCCATCGGCAACCTGCTGACCTGGCACGGCATCGGCTACAACATGGTCATCATCTACTCGGCGCTGCAAGCGGTCCCCCGCGAGCTGTTCGAGGCGGCCCGGCTGGACGGCGCCTCGGAGCTGCGGATCGCCCGCAGCGTCAAAGTGCCGTACGTCCGGGGGGCGTTGGTGCTGACCGGGCTGCTGTCCATCATCCAGATGCTCCAGATCTTCAACGAGCCCGCGCTGTTCAGGAACGTCACCCCGCAGACGGTGGACGACAGCTTCACCCCGATCATGGTGATCTACAACCAGGCGTTCAACGCCGGCAACTACCACTACGCCGCGGCCCTTTCGGTGCTCCTCGCGCTGCTCCTGGGCCTCGCCTCCTTCGTCTTCTACCGGCTGACATCGAGGGAGGCCGACTGATGACCCTGACCGAAGACCGCGCCCCGAAACCGGCGGTCCGCCTCAACAGGCCTGATCCGAGGGCGCGTTCGCGCGGTGGCCAGCGCTTCCTGCTGACCGGCCTCGTCCTCGCGAGCGTCTACAGCCTGTTCCCGGTGTGGTGGCTGCTGGTCGCCGCGACGAAGGACCGCACGGGCCTCTACCAGTCGAGCGGCCTCTGGTTCTCCGGCTGGCACCTGTGGGACAACCTGCATCAGCTGTTCACCTACGACGGCGGCATCTTCCTGCGCTGGACCGCCAACTCCCTGCTGTACGCGGGCGTCGGCTCGCTCGGCGGCACCCTCGTCGCCCTCGCGACCGGCTACGGCCTCGCCCGCTTCGAATTCCCGGGCCGCGGCCTGGTGTTCGCCTGCGTCGTCGGCTCCTTCCTGATCCCGATCGCGCTGCTGACGCTCCCGCTGTACCTGCTGTTCTCCGAGATCGGCCTGGTCGACACCCCCTGGGCGATGCTGATCCCCTGCCTGATCAACCCGTTCAGCGTCTATCTCGCCAAGGTGTACACCGAGTCGACGGTCCCCTTCGAACTCCTGGAGGCGGCCCGCCTCGACGGCGCCGGGGAGCTGCGCATCTTCTTCAGCATCGTGCTGCGCATGATGACGACGGGCGGCGCGACCGTCTTCCTCCTCGCCTTCGTCAACACCTGGAACTCCTTCTTCCTCCCGCTGACCGTGCTGCGCGGCGAGAACAACTGGACGCTCAACATCGGCCTCTACAACTGGTCAGGAAAACGGCTGGAGTCGGGCGTCGACCTGACGAGCCTGGTCCTGACGGGGGCGCTGCTGTCGATCGTCCCGATGGCGATCATGATGGTGGCGATGCGGCGGTACTGGCGGTCGGGTGTGACGCTGGGGGCGCTCAAGTGAGGCGTGCCGCAAAGGAGTTGGGTGCCGAGGAACTGCCCTCTGGCGCCGAGGAGTTGGCGGCGCGCGAACCGGCCGCTCCCGAAGTGGAGTTGACCGCCCACAACCCGGTGATCCGAGGCTTCGCCCCCGACCCCTCCCTGATCCGCGCCGGCGACTGGTACTACCTGGCGACCAGTTCCTTCGAATGGTTCCCGACGATCCCGATCCACCGCTCCCGGGACCTGGCGCACTGGGAGTACGCGGGCCACGTGACCACCGCCGCCCCGGGCAACTCCCTTGCGGGCGTACCCGATTCGGGCGGCATCTGGGCCCCGTCACTGAGCTGGGACGGGGAACGCTTCTGGGTGGTCTACGCGGTCGTACGCTCGGTGGGCACCCCGTACTTCGACCTGGACACGTACGTCACCACCGCCCCACAGATCACCGGCCCCTGGTCGGAACCGCACCGCGTGCCCAGCCACGGTTTCGACCCGGCGCTGTTCCACGAGGACGGCCGCCTGTGGCTGCTGAACCTCCAGAACGACCCCCGCCCGGACGGGAACCGCTTCGCGGGGATAGTCCTGACGGAGCTGAGTCCCGTCACCCTCAAGCCAGTTGCCGCGCCCCGCCTCCTCCTCCAGCACGAACGCCTCGTCGAGGGACCGAAGTTGGTCCGGCACGGCGGCTGGTACCACCTGGTCCTCGCGGAGGGCGGCACCGGTTTCGAGCACGGCGTCCTGACCGCCCGCAGCCGCGAACTCACCGGCCCGTACGAGCTGTCGGACCGCCCGCTGCTGACCTCCCGCGACGACCCCGCGCTCCCCCTCCAGAAGGCGGGACACGCGGAGTTCGTACAAACCCCGGGCGGCGACTGGTACTTGAGCCACCTGACGGCCCGCCCGCTGCCCACCCCGCACGGCCCGCGCTGCACCCTGGGCCGCGAGACGGCGATCCAGGCGCTGACTTGGGACGAGGAGGGCTGGCCGAGACTGCGCGAGGGCGGCTGGCACCCGGCGGAGAAGGTGGCGGTACCGAGCCCGACTCCCCTACTCGAAACAGACCCCCGACCGGCACAAAACCCCCTCTCCTGGCCCTGGAGCACCCTCCGCGAACCCCCCTCCCCCTCCTGGGCGGACACAGAATCCCGCCCCGGCTGGATCAGACTCCGAGGCCGCCAGGGCCCCGAATCCCGCTGGTCCCAGAGCCTGTTGGCGCAGCGCCTCACGGAACACCACGCCGAGGCGGAGGTCACGGTGGCCGCCCGCCCGACGACGTTCACCCAGGCGGCCGGCCTCCTGCTGCGCTACGACGCGACGGCGTACGTCAGCCTCGACCTGACGTGGGCCGAGCCGCCGGGCGAGGGACAGCGCGGCCAGCAGTGGACCGGCGCCGGCCGGACCGTGCTGAGCCTGGTCGAGCGCGACGACGAGGGGACGCGCGCCATGGCGACCGTGGACGTCGACGCACAGGAGCCGATCACGCTGGGGGTGACGGTCGCCGGGACGCAGGCGCGGTTCTGGTACCTGCGGGAATCGGCACGGACGTACCTCGGCCCGGCTCTGGACGTGGGCAAGCTCTCCGACGATCATGGCGGCCGGCTCCGCTTCACCGGGACCCTGGCCGGGATCCACGCCCGGGACCTGGTGGACGCGGCGTTCACGGCGGATTTCCGGGACTTCCGGCTGACGTGCGGGCGGCGGCCGTAGGGACCGTTCGGGGTTTCGAAAGCTCCGGGTGCCGCTGAAACCGCTGTGACCGGTGTCTTCACGGCACGCTGCGGCGGCTTTAGGATAGCAAGCGCTTTCTGTTCGGGTGTGGCGTACGAAAACGGCCCGAAACAGCGCTGGTCGAGCTTTCGCCGGTCCAATGGCGGGCCGGAGAGAGGTGGGAAGAGCCGATGGTCCGTACGGGCAGTCCGGGCGTGCCGGCCGGGCCGACGCTGGCGGTGGTGGCGCGCGAGGCGGGGGTGTCGGTGCCGACCGCCTCCAAGGTCGTCAACGGCCGCGAGGACGTGGCCCCCGAGACCCGGCGGCGGGTCACCGAGGCGCTGGAGCGGCTGGGGTATGTGCGCCGGCCGCGCTTCGACGCCTCGAAGCCGCCCCGGCTGGTCGACCTGGTGGTGCACTCGCTGGACAGCTCCTGGTCGGGGGCGGTGCTGCACGGGGTGGAGGCGGCGGCGCACGAGGCAGGCTTGGACGTCGTCGTCTCGGCGGGCCTCGGCCGGGCCCGGGGCGACCGTCCGCAGCGGGGCTGGCTGGACAAGCTCACCGTCCGCGGTTCGGCCGGAGTCCTGTTCAATCTGGCCGAGTTGACGGACTCTCAGTACGCGTGGCTGGAGCAGCACCGCATCCCGTTCGTCATGATCGACCCCGTCCATGAGCCGCCGCCCGGGGTGGTGTCGGTGGGCGCGGCGAACTGGCAGGGCGGGGTGACGGCGACCGAGCATCTGCTGTCGCTGGGGCATGAGCGGATCGCCGTGATCGCAGGCAGGCGGCGGAAGTTGTGCAGCAACGCCCGCGTCGCGGGCTACCGTTCCGCGCTCACGGCGGCGGGGCTGCCGGTGCGTCCGGAGTATCTGCGCTACGGCGCCTTCGAGGAGGCCGTGGCGCGGCAGCGGATGACCGAACTCCTCGACCTCCCCGAGCCGCCGACGGCGGTGTTCGTCTGCTCCGACCGGATGGCGCTGGGTGTCTACGAGGCCCTGGCGCAGCGGGAGTTGAGCGTCCCCGGCGATATCAGCGTGGTCGGCTTCGACGACCTCCCCGAGTCCCGCTGGGCCAGCCCCGGCCTGACGACCGTACGCCAGCCGCTCGGCGAGATGGCGGCGACGGCGCTGCGGCTGCTGGTGCGGATGATGGACGGGGAGCAGCCGGAGGGGACGCGTACGGAGTTGTCGACGCGGTTGGTGCGGCGGGCGAGTACGGGGGTGCCGAGGGTGCGGGCGAGGGTCTGACTGGTTCGGGGGGCTTTTTAGCTGACTGAGCGTCAGTTCGCTTGTGCGGCCCAGGTGATGCCGCCGCGCAGGTGGGCGCGGAAGGCGGGGTCGTCGAAGGCTTCCGCCGCGTGTCCGAGGGCCGTGTAGAAGACGCGGCCCTCGCCCTGTTGCCGGGTCCAGGCCAGCGGGTGGTCCTCGCCCATGCCGCCGCCGGCGTACGACGACTCGTCGGCGCGCAGCAACACCCGTACCGATCCTCGGGGGTTGGTGCGGAAGTCGTACCACTCGTCTGTGAAGTCCCAGACGGCCGGGAGGTGTTGGGTCGCCGGGTGGTCCGGGTCCTCCACAACTGCCTTGCCCGGCTGGAAGTCGGGGTGTCTGGCGAAGCGGGCGCCGAGGAGGTCGCCGTAGTAGGGCCAGTCGTACTCGGTGGTGGCCGCCGCGTGCACCCCGATGAAGGCGCCGCCCGACTCGACGTGTTCGGTGAGGAGTTCACGCCCCTTGGGGGTCAGGACTTCACCGCTGGTGGAGAGGAAGAGGATCGCCGCGTATCTGCCGGGCGGGGTTTCCAGGGCGGCCGGGTCCTCGGTGTGGTCGACCGTCCAGTCGTCCATGAGGGTGCGCAGGGCGGCGGCGGAGTGCGGGATGGAGTCGTGCCGGAAGCCGGTGGTGCGGGTGTAGACGAGGAGACGTGGGGCCATGGGGGCGAGCTTATGCGGGTTTCCGGCGGGATCGGGGGGTGGCGAAACTTTCGCGGTAACCGGTTGTTGCGCGGGGCGCGGCAATTCGGGTGCCGTGTCCTGCCCTGGCGGATTACGGTCCGACGGTGACGATGCACGAGAACGAGTTCCCGGTCGACGCGGCGCTGGTACGACGGCTGCTGCGGGACCGGTTTCCCTCAGTGGGCGGGGCTGCCGCTGACACGGGTGCGGTCGGCCGGGACCGAGAACGCGATCTTCCGGCTGGGCGGGGAGCTGGCCGTACGGCTGCCGCTGCTGGAGTCCGCCGCCGGGCAGGTCGGGTTCGAGGCGGACTGGCTGCCGAGGCTGGCGCCGCTGCTGCCGGCGGCGGTGCCGGAGCCGGTGGCCGTGGGGGCGCCGGCGCTGGGGTATCCGTATCCGTGGGCGGTGTGCCGGTGGATCGCGGGGGCGCATCCTTCCGGGGCCGAAGGGCGCCGGTTCGCACGGGAGTTGGGGGAGTTCGTGGCGGCGCTGCGGGCGGTGGATCCGGCCGGGGCGCCCGTCGGTCACCGGGGGGTGCCGCTGCGGACGCGGGACGTCGCCATGCGGGAGTGGATCTCCCTGGCCGCCGCCGACATCGACGCGCCCGCCGCGCTGGCCGCCTGGGAGGAGGCGCTGGCGCTGCCCGAGTGGGAGGGGGCGCCGGTGTGGGCACACGGCGATCTCATCCCGGGCAACGTTCTTGTCGCCGGTGGGGGGCTGCGGGCCGTCATCGACTTCGGCACGGCGGGGGTCGGGGATCCGGCCTGCGACGCCGTCCCGGCGTGGACCTTGCTGAGCGCCGGGACGCGGGGGGTGTTCCGGGAGGCGGCGGGCTTCACCGACGAGGCGACTTGGGCGCGGGGGCGGGGGTGGGCGCTGACGTTCGTGAGCGGGATCGATTATTACCGGGCGAGCAATCCGGCTATGGCGGAGTTGGGGAGGAGGGTTGTGGGGGAGGTGTTGGGGGAGGTGGGGTGAGGTGGGGGGCTGGGCTGGAGGGGGTGCGGGGTGCGGGGAGGGGGTGAGCGGGCGGGCGGCAAGCGACTGGGTCTGCGCCGAGGTCGAGCATGCGGCGGCAGCGGCTGGGGGAGGCGGTCAGGCTGCGCAGGTCACTGAGGGCGGGCGGCAGGCGGCCGAGGAGCGGGCTGGCGGGCTGGCGGGCTGGCGGGCTGGCGGGCTGGCGGGCTGGCGGGCTGGCGGGCTGGCGGGCGAGTATGGGCATGTGGGCGGGCGGAGGTTCGGTGTGCAGGCGTACCGGGCGGGCAGGGCGGGGGGCGGTTCGGGTCGCGGCGGGTTTCCGTGACCGGTTTCGTCCGGGGGTGTTGCGTGTGTGGGGGTGGTGTTGCGTTAGGGCGGTGGCGTCGGGTGGGTGGGGCGTACGCTCTGGGGCGATGAATCTCATTCCCTCGCGGCTTGATCACATTGTTTTTGGTACGCCTCAACTCGGTTGTACCGTCGCTGAGTTCGCCCGTCTTACCGGGATTTCGCCGGTGGCGGGTGGGGTGCATGTCGGGCTTGGTACGCGTAATTATCTGGTCGGGCTGGGCGGGGGTGCCTATCTGGAGATTCTTGGGCCGGATCCGGAGCAGTCCGAGCCGCTGGGCGCTCGGCCGTGCGGGGTGGACCGGCTGGCCGGCGCGCGTACGTTGACCTGGGCGATCGGGGCCGCCGATCTGGACGCTGCGGTCGGTTCCGCGCGGGAGCGTGGGTACGATCCCGGCGACGTACGCCTCATGAGCCGTCGCCATCCCGACGGCACCCTCCTCTCCTGGCAGCTGACGGACGGCTCCCCCGAGCGCTCCGGCCTGGTCCCCTTCCTCATCGACTGGGGCACCTCACCGCATCCCACGACCACCCCGGGTCTACCGGTCACCCCCCTGCTGTCCTTCTCGGCGACGGTCCCGCATCCGGAGTCGGTCCGGCCGCTCCTCTCCGCCCTGGACACCGAACTCAGCCTCAGCGAGGGGGCGTTGGGGTTTTCGTTCACGTTGGATACGCCTAATGGGCCGGTGACTTTTTCCTGAGACTTCGTCAAGTGGCGCGGATGAGCCGGAGTTGGACGATCTCGGCGACGTTCTTCATGAGTTCGGCGTTGGCCCAGGCGATGAGGTGGGCGACGGTGTGGTCGGGGCCGTCCGGCCAGGGGTAGGACGCGGGTCGGTCAAGGTCAGTCTCCGTAAGGGAAGTTGTGGCCCGCGTCCACTCTTCGTACAGCCCCTGTAGCCATTCGACCGCCGCCTCACCCGGGCCCGGCCAGCGGACGTCGACGCGGTCGCGGGGCGAGTGGCCCAGGAGGTGGTCGGTGGCGGTCCCTAGCCACCAGCCGAGATGCCGGCTCAGCCAGCCGATCGTGGGGACGGGCACCGGATCGGGTTCCGTCTCCGCCCAGTCGGGTCTCCAGCCGCCGGCGCCGCCCGGATGGAGGGTCCAGCAGCGGGCCGCGGGTTCCCAGAGGAAGTCGTCCGGCTTGAGGCGGTCCAGGTGGTACGAGAAGAGGGACCAGGTCAGATCAGACTGCCGGCGGAGGAGGTCGAGCCGTCCGGAGCGCATCCGGTCACCCTGCCACGGCGGCGGCGAAGTCCCGCAGCGGTTTCAGACGCCCTGTCCCGGTGCCCCGTGTCCGTTCCCCCGCCCAGCGACGCCTGTCCGTTTTCTTCAAGACCTCCGCCCCTTTCCCTCCCTACGCTCCCCCCATGACTCCACAATTCGACGCCGTCGGCCTGGTCGTTCGTGACATGCGGGCCGCTGTCGCTTTTTATCGCCGTCTCGGGTTCGGGTTTTCTCCGGGTGTCGAGGAAGAGCCGCATGCCGAAGCCCTGTTGCCGGGCGGGCTGCGGTTGATGTTGGACACCGAGGAGTGTGTGCGGGGCTTTTTCCCCGGCTGGAGTGCGCCGGAGCGGGGTGGGCGGGTCTCGATCGCTCTGCGTTGTGAGACGGCCGCTGAAGTCGATGCCGTGTACGAGGAGTTGGTGGGGGCCGGGTGTCATGGGGAGCTGAAGCCGTGGGACGCGTTCTGGGGGCAGCGGTATGCGGTGGTGCACGATCCTGATGGGAACGGGGTCGATCTGTTCGCGGGGTTGGGGGAATAGCGGGCTGTTCTACGCCCGCCGAGGCAGCAGCTCTGTCGGTGTCGAGCCCGTCAACTCCCTTACCTCTCTGGAGAGATGAGCCTGGTCCGCGTAACCCGTCTCCGACGCCGCCGTCGCCAGAGGGGTCGACTCGCGCAGCAGCCGCAGTGCTCGTTGCAGTCGCAGGATGCGGGACAGTGTTTTGGGGCCGTATCCGAAGGCGTTCAGGGAGCGGCGGTGCAACTGGCGGGCGCCCAGGCCTAGTTCGTCGGCCGTGTGGGATACCGGGCGGCCCTCGTTCAGGGCGGTGACCAGGTGCAGGAGCAGGGGGTCGGGAGTGGGGGCCCGGTCCAGGGCCAAGTTCTCCAGGGCTGCTGCCGGGTTCGGGGCGGCGGCGATGCGTGCGCTCAGCCGCCGCACCTCCGACGCCGGCCACAGGTCCGCCAACTCGACTCTGCGGTCTCGTAGTTCGTGTGCCGGTACGCCCAGGAGGGCGGGGGCGGTGCCGGGGTACAGGCGGATGCCGGTCCAGGGGGTGGGTGGGCCGGTGGGGGTGTACGCGTGGGTGTCGGGGCCGGCCACCAACAGGCGGCCCTCGTTCCAGAGGAGGTCCATACAGCCGTCGGGCAGGACCAGCTCGGAACTCCCGACGCCGCCGGCACCCGGCGCGGACGGGGTGCTCGTCCACACCCAGGCGCCGGGCAGACGGGAGGGGCGTTCCTTGTACACGGGGTCAGGCTAAGCGGGTTTGCCGGAGGCTGCGATGTGTCGTCGTCCGGGTGCGGCGCCGTCGTGGCTGGTCGCGCCCACGCGGCGGCAGCCGCACATCAGCTACAGCCCCGCGCCCCTAAAGGCGAGCCCCCGCTTACGCGCGCGCCGACGAAGGGGACGCGGCGGGCCGTCGTCCGGGTGCAGCACATCAGCTACAGCCCCGCCCCTAAAAAACACCGCCCCCCACCTCACCGATCCCCCGCCGACCCCGTCCCCCAAAACGCCGACGACGTCGAACCCCCGGTCGACCCCCCAGAAGACCCGGCCCCCGGCCCCTCCCCCGAGCCAAACCCAGAGCCCGACCCCGACCCCGAACCAGAACCCGGCCCCGAACCACCCCCCTTCCCCTGCCCCCGCAACCTCCCCCCCACATCCTCCGGCGGCAAAAACCTCGACCACCGCTCAGGAAACTCCGACGGCATATCCGGATCGTCAGGATCATCGTCCCCCCGCCCCACCTCCCCCGTCCGCGCCACATACTCCGCCGCCTCCTCCCGCCGCAACCGCTCGTTCGCCGCGCGGGCGGCGGCGGTGGCGGCGGCCGGCCAGACGCGGTCGATCGCGGCGTTGACGGCCGCGCCGACCAGCACCGCGAAGGCCGCGACCCCGATCCACAGCAGGACGGCGACGGCGGCGGCGAGGGAGCCGTAGATGGTGGCGCCCTCGATGGTGTGCTGGAGGTAGATCCGCAGCAGGAAGCTGCCCAGGACCCACATGCCGAGAGCGACCAGCGCGCCGGGGACGTCCTCGATCCACGGGGAGCGGACGGGCACTGACACGTGGTACAGGGTGGTGAGGAAGGCGATCGACAGGAGGGTCACCACCGGCCAGTACAGGACCTGCACCAGCGTCGCCGACCAGGGGACGACGCGGACGACCGCGTCGGGGCCGGCCACCATCAGCGGCAGCGCCACCGACCCGATCAGCAGCGCCGCGATGAACAGCGCGAACGCGACCAGCCGCGTCTTGACGATGCCGCGCACCCCGTCGAGTCCGTACATGACGGTGATGGTGTCGATGAAGACGTTGACCGCGCGCGAGCCCGACCACAGGGCGAACAGGAAGCCGATGGAGATGACGTCGGGCCGGCCGCCCTTCATGACGTCGTCGAGGATCGGCTGGGCGATCTGCTGGACACCCTTCTCCGACAGCACCGTGCGGGCCGCGTCGAGGATGTTGGTCTCCAGGCTGGTGATGGTGTCGGTGCCGGTCCAGTCGTCGACGTAGCCGAGCAGGCCGATGAGGCTGAGCAGCAGCGGCGGCACGGACAGCAGCGAGAAGAAGGCCGCTTCGGCGGCGAGGCCCAGAATGCGGTACTCGACGCAGGAGTTGACGGTGTCTTTCAGGAGCAGCCAGGCGGTCCTGCGCTTGGAGACGTTGCGGTAGAGGACACGCGCCCGGTGGAGACGCCCCGACGGGCTCCCGGGCTGTTCGGGGGACTGACTTGCTGGCTGCACGCCCTAAAGGTATCCGCCGACAGCGGCTGCGCTCATCCCCGGCAGCCCCGCGAAACGCGACCGACCCTCCGGTACGACGTCCCCGCCCCGCCCGGAGAGACACCGCACAACACCTCCCGGCGCCCCCGAAGGGATAAGTTTCGCCCCATGCCAGGCACCACCCACACCGTCACCAACCAGCCCCCGCCCCTCACCGGCCACGACGTGTACGCCACCGACCAGGCCCTCACGGAAGCCGTCACCCGGCAGCTCCCCCCGGCGGTCCGCGAACGCGCGCACGCCGAACTCTCCGAGCTGGGCCGGGCCGCCGGATCGGCGCAGGTGCGGGAGTGGGCAGCGCAGGCGGACGGCCATCCGCCGGTGCTCCGCACATTTGACCGGTACGGCACCCGTGTCGACGAGGTCGTCTTCCACCCGGCCTGGCACCGCCTGCTCGGCAAGGCGGTCGGCGCCGGGCTGACGGCGGCCTGGGCGCGGCCGGACGGCGGGCATGTGCGGCGGGCGGCGGGGCTGCTGGTGTGGGCGCAGGCCGACGCCGGCTCCTGCGCCCCGGTGTCGACGACCCACGCGGCCGTCCCCGCCCTGCGCACGGACCCGGCGCTCGCCGCCGCGTGGGAGCCGAGGCTCACCTCCACCGTCTACGAACGGGAGTTGCAACCGCACAAGCCGGGCGCCCTCCTCGGCACCGCCTTCACCGAAAAACAAGCCGGCACCGACCTCCCCGCCCTCACCACCACCGCCGACCCCCTCCCCCAGCACGGCACTTACACCCTCACCGGCCACAAATGGTTCTGCTCCGCCCCGATGTCCGACGCCTTCCTGACCCTCGCCCAGGCCCCCGACGGCCTGACCTGCCTCCTCGTCCCCCGCGTCCTGCCCGACGGCTCCCGCAACCCCTTCCTGCTCCAGCGCCTCAAGGACAAGCAGGGCGACCGCTCGGGCGCCACGGCGGAGGTGGAGTTCGACGGGACGTGGGCGGTGCGGGTCGGCGCCGAGGGGCGCGGGGCGGACACGGTGGCGGGGACGCTGGCGGCGGCGCGGCTGGACGGGGTGACGGTCTCGGCGGGGCTGCTGCGGCAGGCGGTGGCGCAGGCGGTGCATCACTGCGCGTACCGGTCGGTGGCCGGGAGAAAGCTGCTCGACCAGCCGCTGATGCGCAACGTACTGGCGGACCTGGCCCTGGAGTCGGAGGCGGCGACGGCGCTCGCGCTGCGGCTGGCGGCGGCGTACGACGACGGGGGCGAGCGGGAGCGGGCGCTGCTGCGGATCGCGGTGCCGGCGGCCTCGTACCGGGTGACCACGCGGTGTCCGGCGGCAGTGGCCGAGGCGGCGGGGTGTCTGGGCGGGAACGGGTACGTCGAGGAGTCGGGGCTGCCCCGGCTGGTGCGGGCGGCGCCGCTGTACGGGGTGCTGGCGGGCGGGGGGAACGCGGCGGCGCTGGAGGTCGTACGGGTGCTGCGGAGTGATCCGGCGGCGCTGGACGCCTACTTGAGGGAGGTGGGGGCGGCGCGGGGGGTGGATCACCGGCTGGACGCGGCGATCAAGGGGCTGCTGACGGAGCTGGCGGATCTGGGGGGCGTGCAGGCGCGGGCGCGGCGGATCGCGGAGCGGTTCGCGCTGGTGCTCCAGGGGGCGCTGCTGGTGCGGTTCGCGCCGGAGGTGGTCGCGGACGCGTTCTGTGCGGGGCGGCTGGGCGGGGAGGCGGGCGGCGGGTTCGGGACGCTTCCGCACACGTTGGACCTGGGCTCGGTGGTGACGCGGGCGCGGCCGGTGCCATCATCGTAGAAACCGCTTTCACGGGGGTGATGCCGCGCCGACACGGCACCACCCCCGCGGCCTGCGGCCCTGTGCGGCCGGTCAGGCCGTTTCGCTGCGGCGTGGCTCAAGTTTCAACCAACGCAGGGGTGTTCACCAGGGTTGCAGAGGGTTGCAACGGGGTGGGTCCGCGCTGCGGCGGGGCTTGACATCCGGCGGTCCGCATTTCTTCCTTCTCCTCATGTCGTCCTCCGGAGGCACCCCGTGGCGAACCCGCCGCTGAACGAGACGCGCGCCGGCCGGCCCGGCGGCGCGGCGCCGCGCGCGGTGATCGAGCAGTCCTGGCAGCGGGCCAGGCGCGACGGTGTCAACCCCGAACGCGCCCTGTCCGCCGATGTGCTGGCCGAGGACGAGGTACGGCGGCGGCGGGCGCTGTCGCCGCTGCGCGAGGTGCTGCCGGTGCTGCGGACGGGGCTGCTGACCGTCGCCGACACCGCCCGGTACGTCATGGTCGTCGCCGACGCGGAGGGCCGGGTGCTGTGGCAGGAGGGCTCGGCGCCGGTGCTGCGCAAGGTGGACGGGCTCGGGCTCGGGGTCGGGACCGATCTGCGGGAGAAGGTGGCGGGCACCAACGGGGTGGGGACGGCGGCCGTGCTGCGCCGGCCCGTGCAGGTGTCGGCCGCCGAGCACTTCGTGCGCTCGCTGACGCCGCTGGCCTGCGCGGGCGCGCCGATCAGCGATCCGCGCACCGGGCGGCTGCTCGGGGTCGTCGACATCAGCGGGCCGGTGGAGACGCTGCACCCGGCGACGCCGGCCTGGGTGGGGTCGGTGGCGAAGCTCGCGGAGGCGGGGCTGCGGGAGGCGCACACGCGTTCGCTGGAGCGGCTGCGCGCGGTGGCGGCGCCGGTGCTGGCCCGGATCGGCGGGCGGGCGGCGGTCGTGGACCGGGACGGCTGGACGGCGGCGGTCACCGGGATGCCGTACCAGGAGCGGATCGGGCTGCCCAAGTCGGCCTCGGCGGGCAGCAGTTGGCTGCCGGCGCTGGGGGTGTGCGTGCTGGAGCCGCTGGCCGGGGGGTGGCTGGTGCGGGCGCCGGAGGACGGGGCGGCGGACTGCGCGGACGGTCCGGCGCGGGTCACGCTGGATCTGGCCCGGCCGCGCCGCTGGTCGGTGACCGTGTGCACGGACGCGGGCACCTGGTCGCACGAACTGAGCCCGCGGCACGCGGAGTTGCTGTACCTCCTCGCCGTGCACCCGGCCGGCCGGGGCGCCGCCGCGCTCGCCGGTGACGTCTTCGGCGACCCCGGCCGCACGGTGACCGTACGGGCCGAACTGTCGCGGATACGGCGGTATCTGGGCGGGTTCCTGGAGCACCGGCCCTACCGCTTCAGGGAGGGCGTCGAGGTCGTCGTCCAGCTGCCGCGGGAGCCTCGGGAGTTGTTGCCGCATTCGGTGGCGCCGGCTGTGGCGGGGGCCCGGGAGGCTTGAAGGGGCGGGGAGTCGAGGGTGACCTAAAAGTCCGTCAAGTCCCTTTTGCTGCGCCTCCGATGGAGCATCTTCCGCTCAGCTGCGGGGTCTTCATCCCCAAGTCGGCCTCGCTGACGTAGCATCCCCTTCGGGTCACCCCACCTGCTCCTCGGTCAACGTACGGACCAACAGGCGCAGTTGGCCCGGCTCCGGGAGGACGTTATGCAGCATCGTGGCCGTCATCGCCGACGCAGGCGGGGAAGAGCGCTGCGCGGGTTCCTCGCCGGTACCGCTCTCGCCCTCACCGCCACCGCCACCATCGTCAGCGCCTCGCAGGCGACCGTCACCGACGTACCCGGGGGGCTGCGGCAGCAGGAGGTCACGACCGCGCTGCGGATGCGGGAGGAGCTCGTGCCCGCCGCCACGCTGAACCGGCTCGCCGCCGGGATGGGCCGCCCGGTCGGAGTGAGCGACGTCCTCGCGAGCGGCGACCGCGCCCTGCGCGACGGCCCGTCCTGCACGGCGGCCGAGCGCGCGCAGCTCCCGGCCGAGCCCGCCGCGACGGCCTCCTACTGCTGGGACACCGACGACACCCGCGGCTGGCGCCCCGGCGCCGTGACCGGCTCCGGCGAGGCGGACGAGGACGGCATCTGGGGCACCAACAAGGTCCTGCTGTCCGGCTGGTCGCGCGCGGGGAGCGCGGCGGACGACGGCGGGCTCGCCCGGGTCGCGTTCGTCGACGCGAACAACCCGGAGCGGATGACGTACAGCTGGGTCCTGCTGGCCGTCCCCGTCGACGGCGGCAACGACTTCCGCGGCCTCTCCTCGCGGCTCACCGGCATGGTCTGGTACCACGACAAACTCCTGGTCACGGCCGGTTCCGGGGACCGGGCCGGGCTCTACGTCTTCGATCTGAACCGCATCCAGCGGGCCGGCGTCGACGGTGACGCGGTCGGCAAGGTGGCGAGCGGCTGGTCGGCGCACGGCGCCCGGTTCGTGCTGCCGGCCGTCGGCTCCTACGTGCTGGGCGCCGGTTCGCCGCGCCCCGCCGCCATCTCCCTGGACCGCAGCACCGCCCCGGACAGCCTCGTCGCCGGTGAATGGCGGCTGCACGGCGGTTCGGCGCGGCTGTGGCGGTACGCGTACAGCTCGCTGCCCGGCCGCACCGGTCTGCTCGCCGCCGACACCGCCGGCCGGGTCGCCGCGACCGAGGCCTACCGCACCGGCGTCTCCGGACTGAGCGGCGTCCTCTCCCGCGACGGCGCCTGGTACCTCACCCAGCCCGCGGGCCCCGACGACACCCACGGCACCCTCTGGCGCCAGGACCCCGACGGCACCTCCGCGTCCCGCTGCGAGGACTCCGACAGCCACCACTGCTGGAGCGCGGACGCCCGGTCGCTGTCGTACTGGTCGGCGACCGGCGAGGTCTGGTCCCAGTCGGGCCAGGTGCTGTTCTCGCTGCCGCTGGCGGAGGTGGACCGGGGGGCGAAGCGGGCGTGGTGAGGCGGGCGGGCGTGACGAGGCGGGCGCCGGCCTCCTGAAAGCGGGCCTCGCGCGATGAGGTGGGGGGCCGCTGCCGGCAGGCGGGGGCCCGCTGCCGGCACCCCCTGATCGACAGATCCCCCGCCCGGATGATTCCCTGGCCGCCATGAGCAACATCCCCGTGACCACCTGGTCCCTGGAGCAGACCTCGCCCACCGACCTGCTGCCGGCCGCCGCCCCGGAGGGCGACGTGCGGGTGGTGCGCGCCGAGGTGCCCTCGCCGGAGCTGAGCCGGTTCCTGTACGCGTCGGTCGGCGGCGACATCCGCTGGACCGACCGGCTGGGCTGGCCGTACGACCGCTGGCGCGCGCATCTGGAGCGGCCGGGCGTGGAGACGTGGGTCGCGTACGACCGCGGCACCCCGGCCGGGTACCTGGAGCTGGAGGCACAGGACGGCGGCGTCGTCGAGATCGTCTACTTCGGGCTGCTGCCGGCGTTCCGGGGGCGGCGGATCGGCGGGCACCTGCTGTCGTACGGCGTGGCGCGGGCCTGGGATCTGGCGGGGCGGTGGCCGGGGGTGAAGCCGACCGGGCGGGTGTGGCTGCACACGTGCAGCCTGGACGGGGAGCACGCGATGGACAACTATCTGCGCCGGGGTTTCAAGCTCTTCGACACCAAGGTCGAGGAGCAGCCGGTGGGGGCCGCCGGCGGGCCCTGGCCGGGGGCCCATCCGGCCTGACGTTCCGGCCTGACCTGCACGGACAAGCCCCGTGCCGGACATGTGACCGACGACACCCCTGTCTCATGAAGCGAGACACGAGTGTCCGCATGACGGATGAAGCTGGACTGTGTCCAGAACGCCGTGCCACGCTTTCATCATGTCCGGAACTGGAGTTGCCCTGGTGAGTCGGCGGCACGTCGATCTCTGCCGCATGTCCAGCGCCATCTGTCCGGCGAGCTGACGAGCCGCAGCCTCCGCCGACTTCCCGCCCGCCCTTCGGCGCGCCCTCCTTATATGCGCTGCTACGCGCGAGGTCAGAGCCTCCCGCCCGCCACCCGACCACCGCCCCTCAACGACGCCGCTACGCGCCGGCCCCTCCTGATTTCTGTCTTGAAGGACGTTATTCACCATGGCCACGACTCCTCCGCAAAACCCTGCCGCGCCCCGTCGCAAGGTGAGCCGTCACCGCGGCGAGGGTCAGTGGGCGATGGGCCACCACACCCCGCTCAACGGGAACGAGCAGTTCAAGAAGGACGACGACGGTCTCAACGTACGGACACGTATCGAGACGATCTACTCCAAACGCGGCTTCGACTCGATCGACCCCAACGACCTGCGCGGCCGGATGCGCTGGTGGGGCCTGTACACCCAGCGCAAGCCCGGGATCGACGGCGGCAAGACGGCCGTCCTGGAGCCGGAGGAGCTGGACGACAAGTACTTCATGCTGCGCGTCCGCGTCGACGGCGGCCGGCTCAGCACCCAGCAGCTGCGGGTGATCGGCGAGATCTCGCAGGAGTTCGCGCGCGGCAGCGCCGACATCACCGACCGGCAGAACATCCAGCTGCACTGGATCCGCATCGAGGACGTCCCCGAGATCTGGAACCGCCTGGAGGCGGTCGGCCTGTCGACCACCGAGGCGTGCGGCGACTGCCCCCGGGTCGTGATCGGCTCGCCCGTCGCGGGCATCGCCGAGGACGAGATCATCGACGGCACCTGGGCGATCGACGAGATCCAGCGCCGCTACATCGGGAACAAGGAGTTCTCGAACCTGCCGCGCAAGTTCAAGTCCGCGGTCTCCGGATCGCCGCTGCTCGACGTGGTGCACGAGATCAACGACATCGCGTTCGTCGGCGTCGAGCACCCCGAGCACGGCCCCGGCTTCGACCTGTGGGTCGGCGGCGGCCTCTCCACGAACCCCAAGATCGGCGTCCGGCTCGGCGCGTGGGTGCCGCTGGAGGAGGTCCCGGACGTCTGGGCCGGCGTGATCGGCATCTTCCGCGACTACGGCTACCGCCGGCTGCGCACCCGGGCCCGGCTGAAGTTCCTGGTCGCCGACTGGGGCGCGGAGAAGTTCCGGCAGATCCTTGAGGACGAGTACCTGAAGCGGCCTCTCGTCGACGGCCCCGCGCCCGCCGAGCCCGTACAGCGCTGGCGCGACCACGTCGGGGTGCACCGGCAGAAGGACGGCCTGTTCTACGTCGGTTTCGCCCCGCGCGTCGGCCGCGTGGACGGCGCCACGCTCGCGAAGATCGCCGACCTCGCCGAGGCGCACGGCTCGGGGCGGGTACGGACCACCGTCGAGCAGAAGATGGTCGTCCTGGACATCGAGGAGGCCCAAGTCGCCTCGCTGGTCGCCGCGTTGGCCGCGCTCGACCTGACCGCCGAGCCGTCCCCGTTCCGGCGCGGCACGATGGCGTGCACCGGCATCGAGTACTGCAAGCTCGCGATCGTCGAGACGAAGGCGCGCGGCTCCGCGCTGATCGACGAACTGGAGCGCAGGCTCCCGGAGTTCGACGAGCCGGTCACCATCAACCTCAACGGCTGCCCCAACGCCTGCGCCCGTATCCAGGTCGCGGACATCGGTCTCAAGGGCCAGCTGGTGCTGAACGAGGCGGGCGAGCAGGTCGAGGGATTCCAGGTGCACCTCGGCGGGGCGCTGGGCCTGACGGCCGGCTTCGGCCGCAAGGTGCGCGGGCTGAAGGTCACCTCCGACGAACTCCCCGACTACGTCGAGCGGGTGCTGCGGCGCTACCAGGACGAGCGGGAGGACGGGGAGCGGTTCGCGACGTGGGCGGGGCGGGCTTCGGAGGAGGCGCTGTCGTGAGTGAGCGTGCCGCGCCTTTCTACTGCCCCTACTGCGGTGACGAGGACCTGCGTCCCGGCGAGGAAGGTCACGGCACTTGGGAATGCGCGGCCTGCAATCGCGCATTCCAGCTGAAGTTCCGCGGGCTGCTCGCCCGGGGGCTGAAGCGGGCCGACGACGGAGGGGACCGGATATGACGACGGCTCAGGAACCGCGCACCGACGAGGAGTTGCGGCGGCTCGCCGAGCAGGCGGGCCGTGACCTGGAGGACGCCTCCGCGCTGGAGATCCTCCGGTGGGCGGTGGACACGTTCGGCAAGGGCTTCTGCGTGACCTCCTCCATGGAGGACGCCGTGGTCGCCCACCTCGCCTCCCGCGTCCGCAAGGGCGTGGACGTGGTGTTCCTCGACACCGGCTACCACTTCCCCGAGACGATCGGCACCCGGGACGCGGTGGAGGCGGTGATGGACGTCAACGTCATCACTTTGACGCCCCGTCAGACGGTGGCCGAGCAGGACGCCGAGTTCGGCCCCCAACTGCACGACCGGGACCCCGACTTGTGCTGCAAGCTGCGCAAAGTCCAGCCGCTGGAAGCCGGTCTGACGAAGTATCAGGCGTGGGCGACGGGCCTGCGCCGCGACGAGTCGCCGACCCGGGCGGACACCCCGGTGGTGGGCTGGGACGACAGGCGCCGCAAGGTGAAGATCTCCCCCATCGCCCGCTGGACGCAGGACGACGTGGACGCGTACGTCGTCGAACACGGCGTCCTCACCAACCCGTTGCTGATGGACGGCTACGCCTCCGTCGGCTGCGCCCCCTGCACCCGCCGGGTCCTGGCGGGCGAGGACGCGCGCGCCGGCCGCTGGGCGGGCCGCGCCAAGACCGAGTGCGGGCTGCACGGATGACGCCGCATCAGACGAATCAGGAGACCGACGTGACGACCGGAGCCACCGTCTGGCTCACGGGTCTGCCGAGTGCCGGCAAGACCACCATCGCGTACGAGCTGGCGGGCCGGCTGCGGGCGGAGGGCCACCTCGTCGAGGTGCTCGACGGCGACGAGATCCGGGAGTTCATCTCCGCGGGCCTCGGCTTCAGCCGCGAGGACCGGCACACCAACGTGCGGCGCATCGGCTTCCTCGCCGAACTCCTCGCCCGCAACGGCGTGCTGGCGCTGGTCCCGGTGATCGCGCCGTACGCGGACAGCCGGGACGCCGTCCGCAAGCGCCACCAGGCGGGCGGGACCACGTACGTGGAGGTGCACGTGGCGACTCCGGTCGACGTGTGCTCGGTGCGTGACGTGAAGGGCCTGTACGCCAAGCAGGCGGCCGGTGAGCTGAGCGGTCTGACCGGTGTCGACGACCCGTACGAGACGCCCGAGGCGCCGGATCTGCGGATCGAGTCGCAGCACCAGAGCGTCCCGGAGTCCGCCGCGTCCGTGTACGCCCTGCTCAGCGAAAGGGGACTGGTATGACGGCCATCGCCGAGGTCGCGGAGGGCACCGGCAGCCCGTACGCGCTGTCGCACCTGGACGCGCTGGAGTCGGAGGCGGTGCACATCTTCCGTGAGGTGGCGGGGGAGTTCGAGAAGCCGGTGATCCTCTTCTCCGGCGGCAAGGACTCCATCGTCATGCTGCACCTCGCGCTGAAGGCGTTCGCGCCGGCGGCCGTGCCGTTCACGCTGCTGCATGTGGACACCGGGCACAACTTCCCCGAGGTCATCGAGTACCGCGACCGGACGGTCGAGAAGCACGGGCTGCGGCTGCATGTCGCGTCCGTGCAGGACTACATCGACCGGGGAGTGCTGCGCGAACGCCCCGACGGCACCCGCAACCCGCTCCAGACGCTGCCGCTGACCGAGAGGATCCAGGCGGAGAAGTTCGACGCGGTCTTCGGCGGCGGGCGCCGGGACGAGGAGAAGGCGCGGGCGAAGGAGCGGGTGTTCTCGCTGCGCGACGAGTTCTCGCAGTGGGACCCGCGCAGGCAGCGGCCCGAGTTGTGGAACCTGTACAACGGCCGGCACGCGCCGGGTGAGCACGTACGCGTGTTCCCGCTGAGCAACTGGACCGAGCTGGACGTCTGGCAGTACATCGCCCGGGAGGGCATCGAGCTGCCGGAGATCTACTTCGCGCACGAGCGTGAGGTGTTCGCGCGCTCCGGGATGTGGCTGACGGCCGGGGAGTGGGGCGGGCCGAAGGAGTCGGAGACCGTCGAGAAGCGGCTGGTGCGCTACCGCACGGTCGGGGACATGTCCTGCACGGGCGCCGTCGACTCCGAGGCGGTGACGCTGGAGCAGGTGATCACGGAGATCGCCGCGTCCCGGCTGACGGAACGGGGTGCCACCCGCGCCGACGACAAGATGTCCGAGGCCGCGATGGAGGACCGCAAGCGCGAGGGGTACTTCTAGAGATGAGCACGACACTCACCGAGACGACGCTGCTGCGGTTCGCGACGGCCGGTTCCGTCGACGACGGCAAGTCCACGCTCGTCGGGCGCCTCCTGCACGACTCCAAGTCGGTCCTCACCGACCAACTCGAAGCCGTGGCAAGGGTGTCCGAGAGCCGGGGCCAAGACGCCCCCGATCTCGCCCTGTTGACGGACGGCCTGCGCGCCGAGCGCGAGCAGGGCATCACGATCGACGTCGCCTACCGCTACTTCGCCACCCCCAAACGCCGGTTCATCCTCGCCGACACCCCGGGCCATGTGCAGTACACCCGCAACATGGTCACCGGCGCCTCCACCGCCGAGCTGACGGTGATCCTCGTCGACGCCCGCAACGGCGTCGTCGAGCAGACCCGCCGGCACGCCGCCATCGCGGCCCTGCTGCGCGTCCCGCACGTCGTCCTCGCCGTGAACAAGATGGACCTCGTCGACTACCGCGAGCCCGTGTTCGCGCGGATAGCCGAGGAGTTCACGGCGTACGCGACCGAACTCGGCGTCCCCGCCGTCACCGCGATCCCGATCTCGGCCCTGGCCGGCGACAACGTCGTGGAACCGTCGGCGCACATGGACTGGTACGGCGGCCCGACCGTCCTGGAACACCTCGAGACCGTCCCCGTCTCCCACGACCTGGCGCACTGCCACGCGCGGCTGCCGGTGCAGTACGTGATCCGTCCGCAGACCGCCGAGCACCCCGACTACCGGGGGTACGCCGGGCAGATCGCCGCCGGTTCGTTCCGGGTCGGCGAGCCGGTGACCGTGCTGCCGTCGGGGCGCACCTCGACGATCGCCGGGATCGACCTGCTGGGCGTGCCGGTGGACGTGGCGTGGACGACGCAGTCGGTGACCGTGCTGCTGGCCGACGACATCGACGTCTCGCGCGGCGATCTGATCGTGCCCAGCCAGGACGCGCCGGCGACGACGCAGGACGTGGAGGCGACCGTGTGCCATGTCGCCGACCAGCCGCTGTCGGTGGGCCACCGGGTGCTGATCAAGCACGGGACGCGGACGGTGAAGGCGGTCGTCAAGGACATCCCGTCGCGGCTGACGCTGGACGACCTGTCGCTGCACCCGCACCCGGGGCAGCTCGCGGCGAACGACATCGGCCGGGTGAAGATCCGCACGGCCGAGCCGCTGCCGGTGGACGCGTACGCGGACTCGCGGCGCACCGGCTCCTTCATCCTCATCGACCCCGCCGACGGCACGACGCTGACCGCGGGCATGGTCGGTGAGTCCTTCGCCTCCCCCGAGCCCGTCAAGGACGCGGCCGGGGACGACGGTTGGGACTTCTGACGATGACTCAGGTGGATTTCTACTCGACGTTCGCGAAGGAGGGCGGCCGGGTCGGCAGCGGCGCCCTCGGCAGCGGGCAGGGCGGGGTGGCCCGATGTGCGCGCTGACGTACGCGCACCGCTCGCGCGCCCTGTCCCCCCGCCGGACGTCCCGTCATCGACGAAAACCCGTTGCCGAACCCCCGGCCGCGGCCTGCTCAGGGCCGTGACCGCCGGGCCATCGAGAGGAACCCCTCCCGTGCCTGCCTCCCCCTTGCTGCGCCGCGGCCTCGCCATAGCCGCCGCCCTGCCCCTGCTGACGCTGGCCGCCTGCGGCTACGGGTCGAAGTCGACGGACACCTCCTCGGAACAGAAGGTCGCCGCCGGCGCCCAGAAGGTCGACGGACTCGACTCCGTGAAGATCGGCTACTTCGGCAACCTGACCCACGGGACCGCGCTGGTGGGGGTCCAGAAGGGCTTCTTCCAGAAGGAGCTGGGCGCGACCAAGGCCGCGTACCAGATCTTCAACGCGGGCCCCTCGGAGATCGAGGCGCTGAACGCGAAGTCGATCGACATCGGCTGGATCGGCCCGTCCCCGGCGATCAACGGCTATACGGCGTCGGGCGGTTCGAACCTGCGGATCATCGGGGGTTCGGCGTCGGGCGGGGTGAAGCTGGTGGTGAACCCGGCGAAGATCAAGACCCTGGCGGACGTCAAGGGCAAGAAGATCGCGACCCCGCAGGCCGGCAACACGCAGGACGTGGCGTTCCTCAACTGGATCTCCGAGCAGGGCTGGAAGGTCGACGCGAAGAGCGGCAAGGGCGATGTGTCGGTCGTCCGCACGGACAACAAGGTGACGCCGGACGCCTACAAGTCCGGTTCCATCGACGGGGCCTGGGTGCCTGAGCCGACGGCGTCGAAGCTGGTCGCCGAGGGCGCGAAGGTGCTGCTGGACGAGGCGTCGCTGTGGCCGGACAAGAAGTTCGTGATCACGAACATCATCGTGCGCCAGGACTTCCTCAAGGAGCACCCGAAGGCCGTCGAGGCGGTCCTGAAGGCGTCGGTCGAGGCCAACAAGTGGATCGACGCCAACCCGGCCGAGGCGAAGGCGGCGGCCAACCAGCAGCTCGCGGTGGACTCCGGCAAGGCGCTGCCGGCCGCGGTCCTCGACCCGGCGTGGGCGTCCATCCAGTTCATCGACGACCCGCTGGCCGCCACCCTCGACACCGAGGCGGAGCACGCGGTCAAGGCGGGCCTGTTGCAGAAGCCGAAGCTGGACGGCATCTACGACCTGTCGATCCTGAACAAGGTCCTCAAGGCCGAGGGGCAGAGCCCGGTCTCCGACGCCGGCCTCGGCGTCAAGTAACCGTTCTCCCCCAGGAGGTGACGATCATGGCCACTGCCCTCGCCCGAGCGGCCGACGGCGCCGAGTCCGTACGGCACGCCGCCCGTATCGAGCACGTCTCGAAGTCCTTCGCCGGCCCCGCCGGACGGCAGCAACTCGTCCTGGACGACATCACGTTGGACGTGGCGCCGGGCGAGTTCGTCACCCTCCTGGGGGCGTCGGGCTGCGGGAAGTCGACGCTGCTCAACCTGGTCGCCGGGCTCGACGAGCCGACGTCGGGCCGCATCACGACCGACGGCCGCCCGGCCCTGATGTTCCAGGAACACGCCCTGTTCCCCTGGCTCACGGCCGGCAAGAACATCGAACTCGCCCTGAAACTCAGGGGAGTTCCCAAGCCCGAACGGCGCCCGCGCACCGAGGAGCTGCTGGCCCTGGTCCGGCTGGAGGGCGCGTACGGCAAGCGGGTGCACGAGCTGTCCGGCGGTATGCGCCAACGCGTGGCGCTGGCAAGGGCGTTGGCCCAGGACAGCCAACTCCTGCTGATGGACGAGCCGTTCGCGGCGCTGGACGCCATCACCCGGGACGTGCTGCACGACGAACTGACCCGGATCTGGGCCGAGACGGGCCTGTCGGTGCTGTTCGTCACGCACAACGTGCGCGAGGCGGTGCGGCTCGCGCAGCGCGTGGTGCTGCTGTCGTCGCGGCCGGGCCGGGTGGCCCGGGAGTGGAGCGTCGGCATCCCGCAGCCGCGCCGCATCGAGGACGCGCCGGTGGCGGAGCTGTCCCTGGAGATCACCGAAGTACTGCGTGGGGAGATCAGCCGCCATGGCCAGCAGTGAGACGAAGCCCCGCGCAGGGGGTGTCGAGGCCGGTCTCGACGCGCTGGAGACCACGGTCACCAGCCGGGTCCCGTGGACGACGACCCTGCGCACCAAGGTGCTGCCGCCGGTCACCGCGATCGTCGTCGTCCTGGTGGTCTGGCAGGCCCTGATCACCCTGAAGATCGTCGACGACCCGGTCCGGCTGCCCTCCCCGTCCGCCGTGGCCGGCGAGTTCAAGGACGCCTGGCTGCAAGGGGAGTTGCTGGGGTACGTCTGGACCAGCGTGTCGCGCGGCCTGCTCGGCTTCCTGCTGGCGCTCGCCATCGGTACGCCGCTGGGGCTGGTGGTGGCGCGGGTGAAGTTCGTGCGCGCCGCGATCGGCCCGATCCTCTCCGGGCTCCAGTCGCTGCCGTCGGTCGCGTGGGTGCCGCCGGCCGTGATCTGGCTCGGCCTGAACAACTCGATGATGTACGCGGTGATCCTGCTCGGCGCGGTCCCCTCGATCGCCAACGGCCTCGTCTCCGGCATCGACCAGGTCCCCCCGCTGTTCCTGCGGGCGGGCCGCACGATGGGCGCGACCGGTCTCAAGGGCGCCTGGCACATCGTCATGCCGGCCGCGCTGCCCGGCTATCTCGCCGGCCTCAAGCAGGGCTGGGCGTTCTCCTGGCGCTCCCTGATGGCCGCCGAGATCATCGCCAGCTCGCCCGACCTCGGCCTCGGCCTCGGCGCGCTGCTGGAGTTCGGCCGCAACGCCAACTCCATGGCCATGGTGTTCGAGGCGATCCTCCTCATCCTGTTCGTCGGCATCGCGATCGACCTGCTCATCTTCAGCCCGCTGGAGCGACGGGTGCTGCGCTCGCGCGGGCTGCTGGTACGGAACTGAACGCCCGTGCCAGGCAAGCCGGTTCTCCTCCTCATCGCCCACGGCAGCCGTGATCCGCGGCACGCCGCGACGGTCCGCGCGCTGGTGCGCCGGGTCCGCTCGATGCGGCCGGGCCTGCGGGTGGAGACCGGCTTCCTCGACTTCGACGTCCCTTCCGTGCAAGGGGTGTTGGAGTCGCTGGCGGCGGAGGGCGCCGACGACGTCGTGGCCCTGCCGCTGCTGCTGACCCGCGCGTTCCACGCCAAGTCGGACATCCCGGCGGTCCTCCAGGCCGCCCCGCCGAGTCTGCGCATCCGCCAGACGGAGGTCCTCGGCCCCTCCCCGCTGCTGCTGTCCGCGCTGGAACGGCGTTTGTACGAGGCGGGGTTGAGCCCCGCCGACAAGTCCTCGACCGGGGTCGTGCTGGCCTCGGCGGGGTCCACCGACCCGGAGGCGATCGCGGTGATCGCCGACATCGCGCGGGAGTGGTGGCGCACAGGTTGGTGCGCCGTGCGACCCGCGTTCGCCTCCGCGGCCCTTCCTCGGACGGAGGAGGCGGTACGGGAGCTGCGGGAGGGGGGGTGCGCACGGGTGGCTGTCGCGCCGTACGTATTGGCGCCGGGGTTTCTGCCGGACCGGATTGCTCGGGGGGCGGTGGGGGCGGATGTGGTCGGGGGGGTGTTGGGGGCGGCGGAGGAGGTGGCTCGGGTGGTGTGGGGGAGGTATGACGAGGTGGTGGTGGGGAGGGAGTTGGTGGGGGTGGTGGGGGGTTGAGGGGGGTTGTCTGTGAGTGGGGGGGCCGTGGCTTGGGGGGCGGTGCGGGCTCGGGGGCGGGGAGTGCTGCGGGCTTGGAGTGGGGGCCGGGGGGTGGCTTGAGCGCGGGCGGGGCCGGAGTTCGAGCGGCGGGGCCGGGGGCAGGCGGCGGGGCGGGGGGCGAGCTCGCGCCTCTGCGCCGCAGCTCAAAGGACGGCGCGGCTCGGGCGGCGGGGGTGGGCTTGAGCGCGGGCGAGGTCGGAGTTCGAGCGGCGGGGCCGGGGCGGCTTGAGCGCGGGCAGGGCCGGAGTTCGAGCGGCAGGGCCGGGGGCAGGCAGCGGGGGCGGAGCCGAGCTCGCGCCTCTGCGCCGCAGCTCAAAGGGTGGCGCGGCTCGGGCGGCGGGGGTGGGCTCGGGCGGCGGCGCGATGCCGGCCGAGCCGCGCTGTAGTTCCGGCCGAGCCGCAATCCTGGCCGCGCCGCAGTTCCAGCCGCGCCGCGTCCGCTAAAGCTCCCCGGCCCCCTGTCCCCGCACCCCCGCCTTCTCCGCCAGCCGCATCAGTTCCGGCACCGGCATCGATCCCGCCGAACGGCGTTCGCGGGCAGCGGTGTTGGCCAGTCGCTGGAGCAGGTCGTTCAGCGGGGTCGGGATCCCGTGCAGCCGGCCCAGAAGAGCGATCTCGCCGTTGAGGTAGTCGGCCTCGATGCTGCCGGTGCCGCGTGCGAGGGACTGCCAGGAGGAGCCGCCCTCGCGGGAGGTGCCGGGGAGCGGGACGAGGGTGATTTTGTCGGCGCGCACCGCCCTCTCCTCCGCCGGGTCGGCGAACGCGATCCCGGCCGCCTTCAGAACCGCCCGCCCCTCCGCCCGCGTCTGCTCGCCGAGCGCGACGACGGCATCCGTACCACCCAGCGCCTCAAGGGAGTTGCCGAGATTCGTGAGCAGCTTGGCGTACTGCCAGCGGGTCACATCGGGAACGACCGGCGCCTCGAACTCGGCCTGCCGGAGATCGGCGGCGACCCGGTGGGCGACCTCGTCGGTGCCGTGCGGATAGCGCCCGAGGTGGAGGATGCCGGTGCATGGACTGCCGGCGGCGGCCACCACACCGGGTTCGACATGCGTGGCCGGCAGCCACACGCAGACGCCGTACACATGGGCGAAGCGCCGCAGGGCGATCCGCTGGCTCTCGACGCCGTTCTGGGCGCACAGCAACGGCAGCCGCTCACCCGCGCTGCCGCCCCCGGCGACCGGGGCGGCCCCCCACGCGGCCAGCGCGCCCTCGCTGTCCTGCGTCTTGACGGCGAGGACGAGCACGTCGTCGGCGCGCAGCTCACCGAGCGGGCCGGGCGAGTCGACGACGGGCAGCCGGTACGTCAACTCACCCTCGGGAACCCGGAGTCGGAGCCCGCTCTCGGCCAACGCGGCATGATGCGCACCACGCGCGACCAGCACGACCTCCCGCCCGGCCCCGGCAAGCCGCCCACCGATCGCACCGCCGACGGCTCCTGCTCCGATGATGATGTAGCGCATGGGGTGAGCTTCGCACAGGAATGTGTAGGGTTCATGAAATGAGCGGATGGGGTGGGGGTTCTTGGGCGGGCACGGGGGCTCCGGCAACCCACAGCCACCCCGCCGACACCTTCCACCTGGCCCGCCAACTCCCCCTCCGCCGCCTAGGTTTCGGCACCGCTCAGCTGACCGGTGCCGGTTACTGGGGTCCTCGCGGGGACCCCCGGGACGCCGTGGCCCTGCTTCGGCGGGCCGTGGAACTCGGGGTGACGCTGATCGACACCGCCGACAACTACGGGCCGTACCTCGCCGAGGAGCTGGTGGCCGAGGCACTGCACCCGTACCCCCCGGAACTGGTGATCGCGACGAAGGGCGGAGTCGTCCGCACCAGCGACAGCGCCTGGCACACCGACGCCCGCCCCGAGCGCCTGCGCGCGATGTGCGAGGCGAGCCTGCGCCGGCTGCGCCTGGACCGTATCGACCTCTACCAGCTGCACCGCATCGATACGACCGTCCCGATGGCCGAACAGCTGGGCGCACTCACCGAGTTGCAGGCGGAGGGAAAGATCCGCCACATCGGCCTCGACACGATCACCCCCGAACAGCTCCTGTCCGCCCTGGAGTTGACCCCGATCGCGGCCGTCCAGAACCGCTACAACCTCCAAGACCGCTCCTCGGAGCCCCTGTTGGAGCTGTGCGAGCAGCGCGGGATCGCGTTCCTCCCCTGGTTCCCGCTGGGCAACGGAACCCTCACCACGGACCCGGCGTGCACGGAGATCGCCGCCGCCCACGCCGCCACCCCGGCACAGATCGCCCTGGCATGGCTGCTGCACCGCTCCCCCGTCCTGTGCCCGACACCGGGCACAGGATCGCGGGCCCACCTGGACGAGAACCTGGCCGCCGCGGCCGTACACCTGTCACCGGCGCAGCTGGAGCGGCTGACCCTCGCCAAGTAGCCTCACCCGGCGGTCAGTTCGACGAGTTTCGTCACCGTGTTCCAGTTACGGCTGGTGGCGATCAGCCCCTTGGTGAGGCGCGGCCGGGCGAGCTGTTCGGCGAGCTTGGACCGGCCGAGGCCGTCGGGGGCGTAGAGATAGAGGGCACGGTCCCCGACCCGGAACTCCTCGGGAAGGTGAGCGGCGGAGTCGACCTCGGCGAAGCGGGCCGCGTCCACCGGCGCGGAGAAGTAGGTGACATGCAGCTGCTTGGCCGCCAACTCCGCCGACGGAAAAGGACAGTTGTCGACGATCGCCTTGAGATACGCGTGATCGCGGACGAGCACATCGACGTCGTACCCGAACCGCTCCCCGATCGCCCCCGCGAGATCGGCGGCCAAAGACTCCTCGTCCCCCCGCCCGACGGCGAACACGGCCTGCCCGCTCTGGAGATGGGTGGCGACCCTGGTGTACCCGAGGCCGGTCATCAGGGTCCGCAGTTCGGCCATCGGGAGCTTGCGGTTGCCGCCCACGTTGATTCCGCGCAGGAGGGCGGCGTACATCGTCGTCATGGGCGTCACCCTAGGGGGTGAGCGGGCCGGCGCCCCTGGGACGCGGCCCGCGTCGTCAGAACCCGGGCGTCACGACAGCCCGCGCGCCCCCTCCCCGCACAGCACCCCGTGCAGCCGCAGCCACCGCTCCGGCGCCACCTCCCCCACCAGCGCCCGCTGCCCGATCCCCGCCGCCCCGAACGCCGCGTCCACCCGGCGCTTGGCCCACCCCCGGCGCAGCGAGGCGTGCAGCGAGCCACCGACACCGGAGAAGCCCAGCTCGACCAGACGGCACCAACTCCCGTACCGGTCCGGGGAGATCAGGGGAACGGGACGGCGTTCGAGGCGTACGACGCCGGCGTCGACGCGCGGGGCCGGCCAGAACCTCGTACGCGGTACCCGGGCGACCAGCCGCCAGTCGAACCGGGGCCAGGTCCGTACCGTCAGCAGGGTCCAACTCCCGTAGTCCCCGGTGCGTTTGCGGGCGTACTCGAGTTGGGTCAGGAGGGTGGCGTCGGTGAGGGCGGGGGCGCGCAGGCACCAGTCGACGATGGCGGAGGTGCCGGCGAAGGGGAGGTTGCCGGCGACGGAGAAGGGGGTGCGCGGGGGTGTGGCGGTGAGGAAGTCGGCGCCGATGACGGTGACTTGGGGGGTGTGTGCGAAGCGGTCGCGCAGTCCCGGCAGGAGGCGGGGGTCGATCTCGTAGGCGCGCAGTTCGCGGCAGCGGGGGGCGAGGTGTTCGGTCAACGCGCCTTGTCCTGGGCCGACTTCGAGCAGCAGGGGTGCCGTTTTGCCTTCGGGGACGGCGAGTTGGGCGAGGCGGCGGGCGGTGGCGCGGTCGGTGAGGAAGTTCTGCGAGAAGGCGCGGCGGGGTGCGATGCGGGGACGGGCCATGGGCTCGTGTCCTTGTCTTCCGTGGGTGGGGTACGGGCAGCCGTGGCCCCGACCGGAAGACAGGAGGAGGGCATGCCGAAGGGGCGCACATCGGTGCGCCCTGCCAGGCATGCGGGAAGAAGAGGCGCCGCTGCGGCTCAGCCGTCGGCGGGCACGGCCGGCGACGGACTCCGTCCGCCGGCCTCGGCCGTCACTGGGCGCCGTTCCCCGGACCGGTCAGGGCTCCGGGACGGCGACGCATTCTGACGTAATGCGTGCTGCCCCGGCCGAGACCGGTGTTGATGATCGCTTGTGCTGCCACGGGAACACGGTAGGGAGGGGACGGCGAGGGGGGCAAAGGGTTTTCGGCACACCGCCGGCCCACCCCAGGCATACCGCCCTCGGGCACCCCCGCCCCGAATGCGACACTGACCCCCACATGGCCGAATACCGACGGCCGCGCGGCGTACCGGTGTCGGCATGGCGCGGCGACAGCGGACGTGCGGCCGGGCGATGGCCGCGCGGTGAGACGGAGGACAGGGCGAATGGACGAGGCACGCGCGCGTGAGGTGCTGGCCGGCACCGGGCTGCTGCCGGCGGACGCGGCGCTGCTCGCGCTGGGCGAGAACGCGGTGTTCGCGGCGGGCGGCACGGTCGTGAAGGTGGGCCGGGACGCCACCCTCCTCGACCGCGCGCGGCGCGAGCTGGCGATCGCCGGATGGCTCGCGCGGGAGGGCGTGCCGGCGGTGCGGGCGGCGGCGCCCGAGCCGCTGCTGGCCGACGGGCACCCGGTGACGGTGTGGCACCGGCTGCCGGACCCCGTACGCCCCGCCGAACCCCGCGACCTGGCCGGACTGCTGCGCCTCGTGCACGCTTTGCCGGCGCCGCCGTTCGCGCTGCCCGCGCGGGACCTGCTCTCCGGCGTGGAGCGCTGGCTGCGGCTCGCGGGCGACGCGGTCGACCCGGCGGACGCGGCGTACCTGCGGGAGCGGCGCGACGGCTTCGCGGCGGCCTCGGCGGCCCTGACGCCGTATCTGACGCCGGGCCCGATCCACGGGGACGCGCTGCCGCGCAACGTCCACATCGGCCCCGACGGCCCCGTCCTGGTCGACCTGGAGACCTTCTCGGCGGATCTGCGCGAGCACGACCTGGTCGTCATGGCGCTGTCCCACGACCGCTACGGCGTACCGGACGCGGCCTACGACGCGTTCACCGGGACGTACGGCTGGGACGTGCGCGAGTGGTCCGGCTGCGCGGTCCTGCGCGGCGCCCGCGAGACCGCGAGCTGCGCCTGGGTCGCCCAGCACGCCCCGGCCAACCCCAAGGCGCGCGCGGAGTTCGAACGCCGGGTGGCCTCGCTGCGCGACGGCGACGAGTCGGTGCGCTGGTACCCGTTCTGACCGCCCGGCCGCCCTGAGGGACGCCCGCCGCCCCGGCCCGGCACACACCCCGGGCCCCTCGACTCCCCTCGTACACAGGCTCCTTGACCTCCCGCGCCCCTCCCCGAGAAAACCCCGCTACGCCCCCTGCCCCACCACCTCCCGCACCGGCCAGACCCCCTCCACCACCGCGTCTGCCTCCCCCTTGCGCCGGAGGAACGCCTGGAAGTCGGCGGCCCACTCGGCGTACCAGCCGATCTGGCTGCGGTGCAGCTCGGCCGGGGACTGCTCGGCGACCTTCGGGTACCGGTCGGCTATCGCGCGGGCGAGCCGCGCGGCGGCGAGGGCGTCGGCGGCGGCGTTGTGCGCGGAGCCGAGCGTGATGCCGTACTCGGCGCAGACGGCCTCAAGGTTGCGCTTGCCCCGGCGGTAGCGGTCGACGTGCCGGTCGACGGTGTACGGGTCGACGACCGGCGCCGGCTCCTGCCCGCCGAGCCGCTCGCGCAGGGACGGCAGCCCGTGCCGGTGGAGTTCGGCGGCGAGCAGGGTGAGGTCGAAGGCCGCGTTGTAGGCGACGACCGGGACGCCGGACTGCCAGGCGTCGACGAGGGCGCCCGCGACGGCGTCGGCGACCTCGTCGGCGGGGCGGCCCTGCGCGCTCGCGCGTTCGTTGCTGATGCCGTGCACGGCGACCGCGTCGGCCGGGATCTCCACGCCCGGATCGGCGAGCCATTCCCTGCGCCCGCGTTCGCGGCCGGCCTCGACCTCGATCACGGCGGCGGTGACGATGCGCGCCTCACGCGGGTCCGTGCCCGTCGTCTCCAGGTCGAACCCGATCATCAGCTCCTGGTGCCAGGCCATGACGGCCCCCCTTCTCGGTGGTGCTTCCCCCAGTGGTCCCCACCTTCCCACGCACCACTGACAATCGGAGGACCGCCTTCCGCTCAGCCCGGGAAAACCCGGAAATCCCGGACATTCAAGGCGACTTCAGGACACCGGCCGCGAATCCGACCACGCCAGCTCGAACTCCTCGCGGTACGCCGGGAAGAGCCCGCCCTCGTCGAGGCCGTCGGACCTGAGCACCCGGTTCGCGCTGCGCAGCACCAGCACCGGCGCCTCCATCCCGCGCATGCCCCGCAGGTACGACTGGACGACCGCGACGCCGTCGGAGCCGTCGCCGTCGACGAGGTAGGCCGTGAAGCGCGGCGTCTCGTCGTAGACCTGGATCTGGAAGGCGTCGGGGTCGCGCAGCCGGGAGCGCACGCGGCGCACGTGCAGGATGTTCATCTCCACCGCGCGGCTCAGCTCGCCGCGTTTGATGCCGAGTTCGCGCTCGCGGCGCTTGACGGCGCTGGAGGCGGGGTTGAGGAACAGCAGCCGTACGCGCGCGCCCGCCTCCGCGAGGCGGATCAGGCGGCGGCCGGAGAAGTTCTGCACGAGGAGGTTGAGGCCGATGCCGATGGCGTCGAGCCTGCGGGCGCCGCCGAAGAGGTCCTCGGCGGGGAACTGCCGCATCAGGCGGACGCGGTCGGAGTGGACGGCGACGACGTCGGCGTACCGGTCGCCCACGAGGTCCTCGACGGCGTCGACGGGCAGCCTGCGCGCGGAGGGCGCGCCGCCGCCGGTGCCGAGCATCTCCAGCAGCCGTGAGGAGGCGCGTTCGGCCTGGCTGAGGACGGTCTTGGACAGCGCCCGGTTGCGGGAGACGACGTTGCGGGTGACCTCCAGCTCGTCCAGGGCGAGTTCGAGGTCGCGGCGGTCGTCGAAGTAGGGCTCGAAGCAGGGCCAGTGCTGGACCATCAGCTCGCGCAGCTGGGGCAGGGTCAGGAACGAGATGACGTTGTCGTCGGCCGGGTCGAGGAGGTAGCCCTTGCGGCGGCTGACCTCGCGCACGGCGACGGCGCGCTGCACCCATTCCTGGCCGGCGGGTCCGGCGGCGGCGACGACCCATTCGTCGCCGTGGACGGGTTCGTAGACGGGCCGCAGGACGGCCGCGACGACCGCGCGCAGGCGCTGTTCGACGAGGTTCAGCCAGATGTAGGCGCGGCCGGCCCGCTGGGCGCGGGTGCGCACCTCGCGCCAGGCGTCGGCGTCCCAGTCCAGCTCCGGCCCGATGGCGCCCGTCTCCATGGGTCTGGCCAGGGACACCGTGCCGGGCGGGATGTCTGCGGAGCTCCCCTCGTGACCCTCGTCACCAGGGGGCAGCTCCAGCCCTCCCGAGCCCACCCGAGCACCGCCTTCCACACCCCTGGGTTGTCCCCGTGCCAACGATCAAGGAAGGGTACTCCGGGAGTGGTCGCGGGTGCAGCCGGATGGACAGGGTCGCACTCAACCTTCTAGATTTCGCCCGCCCGTTGCCCCGCGCGCGGGGCGGACGGCGCGCCCTGGGGAGCGCGAGTGACCCCATGGAGCGTGCCGCACCTGGGAGAGTCGTCCCATGCAGGTCTGGCCTGGACAGGCGTATCCCCTGGGCGCCACGTACGACGGCGCCGGTACGAACTTCGCGGTCTTCACGGAGGCCGCGGACCGAGTGGAGCTGTGTCTGCTGCACGACGACGGCTCGGAGACGGCGGTGGAACTGCGGGAGAGCGACGCCTTCGTACGGCACGCGTACCTCCCAGGAGTGATGCCCGGACAGCGGTACGGGTTCAGGGCGCACGGCCCGTACGAGCCCGCGCGCGGGTTGCGCTGCAACTCGGCGAAGCTGCTGCTGGACCCGTACGCGAAGGCGGTCGCCGGGGCGGTGCGCTGGGGCGAGGAGGTGTACGGCTACCGCTTCGGGGAGCCGGAGCGGCGCAACGACCTGGACTCCGCCCCGCACGCGATGACGTCGGTGGTGGTGAACCCGTACTTCGACTGGGGCGACGACCGTCCCCCGCGCACGGAGTACCACCACACGGTGATCTACGAGGCCCATGTGAAGGGCCTGACGATGCGCCACCCGGCGCTCCCCGAGGAGCTGCGGGGCACCTACGCGGGGCTCGCGCACCCGGCGGTGATCGAGCATCTGACGCGGCTGGGGGTGACGGCCCTGGAGCTGATGCCGGTGCACCAGTTCGTCGACGACCACCGGCTGGCCGACCTGGGGCTGCGCAACTACTGGGGCTACAACACGATCGGCTTCTTCGCGCCGCACAACACGTACGCGTCCTGGGGTGATCGCGGGCAGCAGGTCCTGGAGTTCAAGTCGGCGGTGCGGGCGCTGCACGCGGCGGGCATCGAGGTCATCCTGGACGTCGTCTACAACCACACCGCGGAAGGCAGTCACCTGGGGCCGACGCTGTCCTTCAGGGGGCTCGACAACCCTGGTTACTACCGGCTGGCGGACGATCAGCGGTACTACACGGACACCACGGGGACGGGCAATTCGCTGCTGATGCGCTCCCCGCACGTCCTCCAGATGATCATGGATTCGCTGCGGTACTGGGTGACCGAGATGCATGTCGACGGCTTCCGCTTCGACCTGGCGGCGACCCTGGCGCGGCAGTTCCACGAGGTGGACCGGCTGTCGTCGTTCTTCGACCTGGTGCAGCAGGACCCGGTGGTGTCCCAGGTGAAGCTGATCGCGGAGCCCTGGGACGTCGGTGAGGGCGGCTACCAGGTGGGCAACTTCCCGCCGCTGTGGACCGAGTGGAACGGCAAGTACCGCGACACCGTGCGCGACCTGTGGCGCGGCGAGCAGCGCACCCTGGCGGAGTTCGCCTCCCGGCTGACCGGCTCCTCGGACCTCTACCAGGGCGACGGCCGCCGCCCGCTGGCCTCGATCAACTTCGTGACCTGCCACGACGGTTTCACGCTGCGCGACCTGGTGTCGTACGACGAGAAGCACAACCAGGCCAACGGGGAGGACAACCGGGACGGCGAGAGCCACAACCGGTCCTGGAACTGCGGGGTGGAGGGCGAGAGCGACGACCCTGGGGTGCTGCGGCTGCGGGCGCGCCAGATGCGCAACTTCGTCACCACCCTGATGCTGTCCCAGGGGGTGCCGATGCTCAGCCACGGCGACGAGTTCGCGCGCAGCCAGGGCGGCAACAACAACGCCTACTGCCAGGACGGCGAGCTGTCCTGGGTCGAGTGGCCGCAGGGCGACAGCGAACTGTTCGCCTTCACGCGCGCGCTGGTGTGGCTGCGCCGGGAGCACCCGGTGTTCCGGCGCCGGCGCTTCTTCCACGGCCGTCCCGTGGAGGGCACCCACGACGACCTGTCGGACATCGCCTGGCTGACCCCGGACGGCCGGGAGATGACGCCGCAGGACTGGACGTCGGCGCGGGCGTCCGCCCTGACGGTGTTCCTCAACGGCAACGCGATCTCCGAGCCGGGCCCCCGGGGCGAGCGGATCGCCGACGACTCGTTCCTGCTGATGTTCAACGCCTCGCCCCGGACGCTGGAGTTCGTGGTGCCGCCGGACCACGGCCGGCAGTGGCAGGTGGTCGTCGACACCGACCGGCCCGAGTCGGTGACGGAAGGCGACGCGGGGTCGGCCGCGAAGGCGGTGAAGGTGGCGGCGGGCGACCGGCTGACGCTGGTGGACCGCAGCGTGCTGGTGCTGCGGCGGCCGGCCTAGCGGGGGCCCGGCCCGGTGCGGTCCGGGAAGCGCGCCCCGCGTGTCGTGGGCGCGCAGAACGCCCGCCGGGCGGGTACGCAAGGGGCATGACCCCTCGCCACCCGGTCCCCACGGCCACCTACCGGCTCCAGCTCCAGCCCGCGTTCACCTTCGCGGACGCGGCGGCGGCCGTCCCGTACCTGGCGGACCTCGGCGTCTCGCACCTGCATCTGTCACCGGTCCTGGAGTCCGTGCCGGGCTCGTCCCACGGGTACGACGTCGTCGACCACACGCGCGTGCGCGGGGAGCTGGGCGGCGAGGCGGGGCTGCGGGAACTGGCGCGCACGGCGCGGGGGCACGGGCTGGGGCTGGTCGCGGACGTCGTGCCGAACCACATGGCGATGGCGCCCCGGCACAACCGGGCCCTGTGGGAGGTGCTGCGCGAGGGGCCCGCGTCGCCGTACGCGCGCTGGTTCGACATCGACTGGGAGGCGTGCGGCGGGCAGGTGCTGCTGCCCGTCCTCGGGGGCCCGCTCGGCGAGGAGCTGGAGCGGCTGCGGGTCGGGGACGGGACGCTGCGCTACCACGACCACGTGCTGCCGCTGCGGGCGGGCACGGACGGGCTGCCGCTGGAGGAGCTGCTGGCCGCCCAGTGGTGGCGCCCGGTGTGGTGGCGGCTGGCGCGCACGGAACTCAACTACCGGCGGTTCTTCAGCGTCTCGGAGCTGATCGGCGTGCGCGTGGAGGACCCGGAGGTCTTCGCGGCCACCCACGGCACGCTGCTGCGGCTGCTGGCGGAGGGCGTCCTGGACGGCCTGCGCGTGGACCACCCCGACGGCCTCGCCGACCCCGGCGGCTACCTGGAGCGGCTGCGCGAGGCGGCCGGGGGCCGCTGGACGGTCGTCGAGAAGATCCTCGCCGACGGCGAACACCTGCCCCGCTCCTGGCCGGTGGCCGGCACCACCGGCTACGACGCCCTGCGGCACGTGGACGGCCTCTTCACGGACCCGGAGGGAGCGGGGGACCTGCGGGAGCTGTACGGCCGTCACACGGGCGTACAGGCCGATCTGGGCGGCGACTGGGCGGTGACCGTCCGCCGGGCCGCGTACGCGGTGATCACCCACGAACTCGCCGCCGAACTGGACCGGCTGACCCGCACGGCCGTCCGCGCCTGCGCCGCCTCCCCCGACCCCGCCGCCCGCGACCGCGCCCCCTGGGCCCTGCGCACGGCCCTGACGGAACTCCTGGTCCGCCTGGAGGTCTACCGCCCCTACGCCGGTGACGACCCGTCGGCCGTCCTCACCGAGAAGGCCGCCGCCGAGGCCCGCGCCGCCTTCACCGTCCCCGAGGAGGCAGCCGCCGTGGACGTCGTGCGGCGGCTGCTGGTCGAGGACGTGCCCGAAGGGGCCGGGCTGCGGGTGCGGTTCGCGCAGACCTCGTCGGCGCTGCGGGCCAAGTCCGTGGAGGACACGGCGTTCTACCGGTACGTGCCGCTGCTGTCGGCGACGGAGGTCGGCGGGGAACCGGGGGCGCCCGCCGTGGCGCCGGAGCGGTTCCACGCGTACTGCGCGCGCGTGCAGCGCGACTGGCCGGCCACCGGGACGGTCGTCACGACGCACGACACCAAGCGCAGCGCCGACGTGCGGGCCGCGCTCGCGGTGCTCACCGAGTGCCCCGCGCACTGGGACACGCTTCTCACGGAGGCCGGCCGGGAGACGGGCGCCGTCCCGGACGCGCATCTGGCGTGGGCGGCCTGGCAGACGGTGTTCGGGCTCGGCCCCGCCGACCCCGCGCGCGTGCGGGAGGCGCTGCTGAAGCAGGTGCGGGAGGCGGGGCTGCGCACCAGCTGGACCGAGCGGCAGGGCGCGTACGAGGAGGCCGTGGAGGCGTTCGTGGCGGCGGGTCCGTGCGGGGCGCCCGGCGCGCGCGTGCAGGCGCTGCGCGCGCGCCTCGCGCCGCACATCCGCGCGAACGTCCTGGGGACGGCGCTCGTCCATCTGACGATGCCCGGGGTGCCGGACGTGTACCAGGGCGCCGAGGCCGAGTACCGGGCGCTCGTCGACCCCGACAACCGGCGGCCGGCCGTGTTCCCGCCCCAAGAGGCCGACGACAAGGCCGCGTTGACGGCCGCCGCGCTGCGGCTGCGGCGCCGGCGCCCCGAGGCGTTCGGGACGGCCGCGTCGTACGCCCCGCTGGCCGCCGAGGGGCCGGCCGGGGAGCACTGTGTAGCGTACGCGCGCTCCGGGACCGTCGTCGCGGCGGTGACCCGGCTGTCGCTGCGGCTCGCGCGCGCGGGCGGCTGGCGGGGGACGCGGCTCGCGCTGCCGCCGGGGCGGTGGGCCGACGTCCTCGTCCCCGGGCGGGAGTTCACCGGGCACGCGCGCGTGGCGGAGTGGTTCGGGGAGCTGCCGGTGGGGCTGCTGGAGCGGGTCGGGGAGTGAACCCAGGGCGCGGGGCGGCCTTTCGGACGCTGCTCCCGAGAGCGGGCGCCCCGCTGTCTGAGGAGCGGGTAAGGCCTGCCGGCATCCGCTTGACACCGTCTGGCGGGCGTGGGGTAGTGGGAGATGGCGACGCAGGACGAAGGCGACGGGGGTGAGTCTTGCCGGAGCCGCGCTACCCCACACTGACCGAACTGACCGCCTCCGCGCGCGCATTGGCCGCGCACCGGCCGGGTCTGTGCGCTGTGCGGCAGGTGGGCGCGTCCCGCGCGGGACGGCCGCTGCACCTGCTGTCGGTGGGGCACGCCCCGAGGGCCGTCCTGGTCGTCGCGGGCGCGCACGCCAACGAGCAGACCGGCGGGCCCACGCTGCTGGCGCTCGCCGAACGGGTGGTGCGCGAACAGCGCCTGCGCGCGGGGCGTTCCTGGCACTTCCTGGTGTGCGCCGACCCCGACGGCGCGAGCCTGCACACGGCGCCGGCGCCGCGCAGCCTGCTGGAGTACCACCTGGGTTTCTACCGCCCGGCAGGTCCCGAGCAGCCGGAGTGGTCGCCGGCCGAACTGCCGCCGGACCGGCTGCCGCCCGAGACGCGCGCGCTGACCGGCGTCATCGACGAGCTGCGGCCCTACCTCCAGGTGTCGCTGCACGGCACCGACCTGGGCGGCAGCTGGGTGCAGCTCACCCGGGACATCCCCGGGCTCGCCGCGCCGTTCGCGGCGTCGGCGGCGGAGCTGGGCATCCCGCTGGAGGCCGGCGCCTCGGACGCGGTGGGCTGGCCGGTGTCGGGCCCCGGCGTGCATGTGATGCCGGGGCCCGGCGCGGGCGCGGCCTACCCGAGCATGCCGGACGACGCCCGGCGCAGCACCTGGTACCGCACGCACCACTACGGCGGCCTCACGGCGATCGTGGAGGTGCCGATGTGGGCGAGCGACCGGGTCGGCGACCGGGCGCCGCACCCCGATCCGGCGGCGGCCCTGCGGCTTCTGGCGGCCCGGCTGCGGCGGGAGGCGGGAGAGGTCCAGGAGGCCGCCGCGGGGGCGCTGACGGGCCTTCAGGGCCCCGACAGCCCCCTGCTGCGGGCGGCCCGCTGGGGCCTGGACCTGGTGCCGGGCCTCGCCGACGACTGGGACGGCACCCCGCCGGCCGACTCGACCCGGGCGTACGTCAGCAGTGTCGACGCCTTCGGCCGCCGGCTCCCGCTGCGGGCGGCGGCCATGCTGCTGCGGGTCCTGCGCGAGCAGGGCGACAGCGCGGCGCCGCGCGTCGAGCACCTCGTGCGCGTGTGGAGCGCCTCGTTCGCCGATCACTTCCACGCGCGCTGGGTGCCGCTGGCCGACCAGGTGGAGCTACAGTCCCGCACGGTGGTCGCGGCGGCGCTGCACGCGCGCGGGAGGGCGGCTTGAAGCAGGGCCCTTACTTGTCCAGCGCGAACACCGCCCCCGTCTGCGCGCCCATCTCGCACGCGTTGCCGAACGTGTGCCGGTACTCGACGCGCCGCCCGTCCCAGACGCCCCGCGCGGAGGCCGTGACCGGGGCGTAGATCATGTTGCAGATGGTGTTCTCGTGCGGGATCTTGTCGATGTCCCCGTGCGCGGCGGCGAGTTGACGGCAGGCCTCCACCGCACGGGAGTGCCCCTGGGGCGGGTTGCACATCAGGAGGGTGCCCCGGGTGTCGCTGGACTGGGAGTTGCCGGTGGTGAGGCTGAGCTGGAGCCAGTTGCCGGGGATGCGGTCACGGCCGGCGGTCGCCTGGGCGGGGGCGGCGCAGACGGCGAGCAGCAGGACGGCGGCGGCGGCCAGGAGGCGGTGCGGGGCCACTGCGGGCAGGGAGAGACGAGTCATTCCCTGTGCATCGGCACACCGGCGCGCACACCCTAGGAACGCTCACCCGAAGGTGGGCAACTCCCCTTACCCAGTTGACATGTTCGTACGAACGTCAGTCCGCCGCCAGCCGGAAGCCCACGCTCCCGAACGAGATCTGGTCCCCCTCGCGCACGACGGCCGCGCCGATCACCCGGCGCCCGTTGACGGTCGTCCCGTTGGTGGACCCGAGGTCGCGCAGGATCCACATGCCGCCCTGCCGGCCGAGTTCGGCGTGGACGCGCGAGACGCTCTCGTGGGTGAGCCGCAGCCCGCTCGCCGGGTCCCGGCCGATGCGCAGCCCCTGGGCGGCTTCGGGGTGGGGCAGGAGCAGCTTGGGCAGCCGCTCGGCGCGCCAGGCGCTGCGCAGCCGTACGGTGAACCCGGAGACGGCCCCGACGGTGCCGAACACCATCCGGGAGATGCCCTTCTGGCGGGGCAGGTCGGCGGTGAGGACGGCGAGTTCGTCGACGCGGCGGGCGGCCAGGGCCAGTTCCATGCGGCGGATGAACGTGTCGTGCGACAGACGGCCCATGGCGACGCCGTCCCGCAGCGCCTTGAGCGCCTTGTCGCGCTCCGCGTCGGAGAGCCGCGCGGGATACGTGTTGAACTCGAAGGACGACGTCACGCGGCTGATTGTCGGTCAGCCGCCCCCGGGGTGTCCAGAAAAGGGGAGGTCCCTGGAGCGACACCGTTACGGAAAGCCGCGTTCCGGCGGCGGATCGGGCGGCGGGGGCGGCACGATGGACGGGCCGTCCGGCGCCGGGCCGGTGACAGCGCGCTGGAGCGACGAAGGGGAACCGTCCGTGCAGTTCGAGGTGTGGGCACCGCAGGCCGCCGAAGTGACGCTCCATTGCGACGGCGCCCCGCGCGCGCTGGAGCGCGATCCGGAGCGCCCGGGATGGTGGACGGGCGAGGCCGAGGCGGCGGACGGCTCGCGCTACGGCTTCGCGGTGGACGACGGCCCCGTGCTCCCCGACCCGCGCTCGCGGCGCCAGCCGGACGGCCCCGACGGGCTGAGCGCGGTCGTCGACCAGGGCGCCCACGCGTGGCGCGCGCCGTGGCCGGGGCGTCCGCTGCGCGGGGCGGTCCTGTACGAGCTGCACGTCGGCACGTTCACCCCCGAGGGCACCCTGGACGCCGCCGCCGCCCGCCTCGGCCATCTCGCGGACCTGGGCGTCACCCACGTCGAGCTGATGCCCCTGTGCCCGTTCCCTGGCCGGCACGGCTGGGGGTACGAGGGGGTGTCCTTGTGGGCGGTGCACGAGCCGTACGGCGGCCCCGGCGCGCTGAAGCGGTTCGTGGACGAGGCGCACGCGCTGGGCGTCGGCGTGGTCCTGGACGTCGTGCACAACCACCTGGGGCCCTCGGGCAACCATCTGCCCGCGTTCGGGCCGTACTTCACGGACCGTCATCACACGCCCTGGGGTGCGGCGGTGAACCTGGACGCGCCGGGGTCGGACGAGGTGCGGGACTTCCTGGTGGGCAGCGCGCTCGCGTGGCTGCGGGACTTCCGGCTGGACGGGCTGCGGCTCGACGCGGTGCACGCGCTGAAGGACACGCGCGCGTACCCGTTCCTGGAGGAGCTGTCGGCGGCCGTCGACGCGCTCGCCGCCGAGACGGGCCGGCCGCTGTTCCTGATCGCCGAGTCCGACCTGAACGACCCCCGGGTGATCACCCCGCGCGCGGAGCACGGCCTCGGGGTGCACGCCCAGTGGAACGACGACTTCCATCACGCCCTGCACACCGCGCTGACCGGTGAGTCCCAGGGCTACTACGCGGACTTCGCGCGCGCTCCCCTGGCGGCGCTCGCCAAGACCCTCACGCGCGGTTTCTTCCACGACGGGACCCCCTCGGCGTTCCGGGGGCGCCGGCACGGGCGTCCGCTGGACCGCGCGCGGGTGGGCGCCCACCGGCTGCTGGGCTACAGCCAGACCCACGACCAGATCGGCAACCGCGCGCAGGGCGACCGCCTCGCCGCGTCCCTCTCCCCCGGCCTCCTCGCGTGCGCGGCGGCGCTGACGCTGACGGGGCCGTTCACGCCGATGCTGTTCATGGGCGAGGAGTGGGCCGCGGGCACCCCCTGGCAGTTCTTCACCGACCACACCGACCCGGCCCTCGCGGACGCCGTACGGCGGGGCAGGCGGCGGGAGTTCGCGGCGCACGGCTGGGCCGAGGAGGACGTGCCCGACCCGCAGGACCCGGCGACCCGGGAGCGGTCCTGCCTGGACTGGTCGGAGCCCGCCCGCGAGCCCCACGCGCGCGTGCTGGCCTGGTACCGGGAGCTGATCGCCCTGCGCGCCGCCCACCCCGACCTGACCGCCCCCGGTCTCGGGGAGGTCCGCGTCGCCTTCGACGAGGACGCCCGCTGGCTCGCCTGCCGCCGCGGCGACCTGCGCGTCGCCGTCAACCTCGCCGCCACCCCGGCAGCCGTCCCCCTGGGCCCCCGCCCGGCCCGCGTCCTGGCCGCCTGGCACCCCGTGGACCCCCCGGGGAGCGACGGCCTGCTGCGGCTGCCCGGGGAGTCGTGCGTGGTCCTGGAACAGGACTGAGAGGGCCCTACTCGTCCTCGTCACCGTCCCCCTTCAGCTCCGTGACCCGCTCCAGCATGATCGCCTCCCAGGCGCGTCTCAGGTGCGTGCGGGCGGCAGGGAGGGCGGTGGGCGGGCCGTCCAGGAGGGCGGCCAGGCGGACGAGGGTGTCGCAGCGGGCCAGCCACAGGCCGCGCAGGCAGGGGCGGGCGCCGTAGCCGGCGAGGGTGGCCGCGCGGACGGCGGCGCCGGAGCCGACGGCCAGGGCGAGGCCGGCGATGTCCTCGGCGGGGTCGCCCAGGACGACGTCGGTCCAGTCGAGGACACCGCGCACGCGTCCGTCGGCGCTCAGCACCAGGTGCTCGGCGCACAGCCGGTGGTGGACGAGGACGGCGGGCGCGGGCTGCGCGGCGAGCTGGGCGGCGCCGGGCGGGGTGAGCTGGCGCAGCCGCGCGGGGTCGAACTCGTCGGCCCCGGCGAGGCGTTCGGCGGCCTGGACGGCCATGCGGCGCAGCGCCTCCAGGGAGCGCGGGGCGGCGCGCGGCACCCCGAGCGCCTCGGCCTGCCGTACCGGCACCTCGCGCAGTCCGGTGAGCAGCCCGGCGAGGTCGGCCTCGCCGACGGCCGACACGTCGTGCTCCTCGGCGGTGCCGCCGGGCACCAGGGTGTCGAGGGTGTACGTCAGCCCGGGTGACCACTCGCCGTGCGCCACGCTCGCGGGGACGGCCACGGGCACGTGCGGGCGGATCACGTCCCGCAGCCGCAGCTCGCGGCGCTGACGGGCGGCGGCCTCACGGTCGGGCGCGAGGCGCAGCACATGGCGCGGGCCGACCCACCAGGTGGAGTGGCCCTCGCCCGGGGCGACCGGGCGTACGTCGGGCCCGTCGGCGGGGCCGTCCTTCAGGAGGGTGCGGGCGAGTCTGCGGACGGTGTCCGCGGTGGGTGTCGCTGCCTGGGTCATGGTCGCGCCGTCACAGGTCGGGGTGGTCGGGGGCTGCCGGGGGCTTCAGTCGACTATGACCAGCTCGCGCGTGGTGGTGTTGAGCCGGCGCCCGCCGTCCTCGGTGACGGTGACGATGTCCTCGATGCGCACCCCGAAGCGGCCGGGCAGATAGATCCCGGGTTCGACGGAGAAGCACATGCCGGGCAGCAGGGGCTGTTCCTCGCCCTCGATCATGTAGGGCGGTTCATGGGTGGTGACCCCGATGCCGTGCCCGGTGCGGTGGATGAACCGCTCGCCGTACCCGGCGTCGGCGATGACCGCGCGGGCGGCCCGGTCGACGTCCTGGCAGGCGGCTCCCGGGCGCACGGCCCGGAATCCGGCCTCCTGGGCGGCGCGCACGATGTCGTGGACGCGGCGCTCCTCCTCGGTGGGCTCGCCGACGTGGACGGTGCGGGTGGTGTCGGAGCCGTAGCCGTCGCGCAGTCCGCCGAAGTCGAGGACGACCATGTCGCCGCGCTCGATGACGCGGTCGCCCATCTCGTGGTGCGGATTGGCGCCGTTGGGGCCCGAGCCGACGATGGTGAAGTCGACCTGCTCGTGCCCGTGGGCGCGCAGCAGCCGGGCGAGGTCGGCGCCCACCTCGGACTCGCGGCGGCCCGCGAAGGGCGTCTCGCGGATCTCCTCGAACGCGGCGTCGGCCGCCGCGCCGGCCGCGGCCATCAGCTCAAGCTCCGCCGCGTCCTTGACGGCGCGCAGCAGGGGCAGGGCCTCGGTGAGCGGCGCGTGGGCCGTGTCCGGCAGGGTCCGCTGGAGGGCCAGCAGGTGCAGCGCCCACGTGTTGTCGCTGACGCCGTACCGGCCGCGGGCGTCGAGGAGGCCGGCGGTGAGCGCGTACGGGTCCTTGCCGTCGGTCCAGTCCCGCAGGGTGAGCGCGGGCGCGCCGGGGGCCTTGGCGGCGTCCGGGGCCTCCAGGGCGGGGACGACGAGGACGGGGTCGCGGCCCGGGGCGAGGACGAGGAGGGTGAGCCGTTCGGTGATCGCCGTCGGCGTGTAGCCGGTGAGCCAGGTCAGGTCGGGGCCCGGCGCGACGAGGAGCCCCGCGAGGCCGGCGTCGGCGGCGGCGCGGGCGGCGCGCTCCAGCCGGGCCCGGTGGTCGTCGGCGGTGAAGGGGGTCATGCGGGCCTCCTCGACGGGAGCGGGGCTACGGGCAGCATCCTGCCCGGGCGGCGGGGGCCGCGCGAGCCGGTCCGCCGCGTCCCGCACCGGCGACGCGGCCTGCGCCCATCGTGGCGTATCCGGCCGAGGCGGGCCGGAGGTTTTCCACAGGCCCCGACATTTACCCGCTGATCATCCGATACGACCGCAGCGGACGACCCACCGCCCTCCCCTCAGACCCTCAGGCCCTCAGACGACGACCCCGGGCACGATCGTCAGCCGCTGCCGGTCCCCTGCGCGATGCAGCACCGTCACCCCGACACCCCGCCCCGGCCGCGCCCGCCCGACCTCACGCACCAGGTCCGCCGCCGACCCGACCCGCACCCCGCCGAACGCCACCAGCACGTCCCCGCGCACCAGCCCCGCCGCGTGCCCCGGCCCCGGCACATGCACCCCGACGACCTCCGCACCCGCCCCCGCCGCATCCACGACCTCCATCCCGAGAGCGGCCCGCGCGGGCGCCGCACCGGCCCCCGACGAACCGGCTCCCGACGAACCAGCCCCCGGCGCAACAGAAGCGGGCGCGGACCTCACCGCCGCCGAAGCCCCACCCCCGGGAGCCCCCGAACCCGCCCCCACCCCCACCCCCTGCCGCAGCTCCCCCGGCCTGCTCATCCCGATCACCGTCGTCCCGACCGTCCCGAGCCCGACGCCGCACAGCACCAGCACCGTTCCCGTGAGCAGCCCGAACAGCAGGCTCGTCAGCCGCCGCCGGCGCCGCCGCGCGGCATGCGGCCGGCCGCCGTCACCACCGGTCCGCTCGCCACCGGGCAGGGGCTTGGGCCGCAACACAGTCTGTTCCATGGGGATCGCCTCCGGCTGATGCTCTACCCGGCCCGCAGCCACCCGACGAGACACGAACGAGTGAGACTGGCGGGGCTCTTGGGGAGGTAGTGGCGACGGTCCCGCACGCGCGCGGGACACCCCCGCACTCAAAGGGAACGCCCTCAGCTCGCCCAAGGGGACGCCCCCAACTCGCCCAAGGGAACGCCCTCAGCCCAAGGGAACGCCTCCCCAAGGCGACGCCTCAAAGAATCACCCCAGCGCCCGCGCGAACTCCCGCGCCGCCCCTCCCACTCCCCCTCCGGACACCAGCTCCACCCGATGCACCACGCGCGGTGCCGCGACCGGTACGGCGACCGTCCCGGGAACGCGCTCGGCGGCCTCGCGGGGCAGCAGGGCAAGCCCGTGCCCCGCGGCGACCAGGGCGGTGAGGACGCGGACGTCCGTCCCGTCGTACCGCAGGGCCGCGCGGAAGCCGTCGCCGCTCGCCGCGCGGATCTGGGTCAGCGGGAGGGCGGTGTCGGGGGCGTCGAGCCAGCGCGCGTCGGCGAGGTCGGCGAGGCGCAGCCCGGGGCGCGCGGCGAGCGGGTGGCCCGCCGGCAGCAGGACGTGCACGGGGCCCTCGGCGACGCCGGTCGTGGCCAGCGGGGCCACGTCGGGCAGCCGCAGCGGATCGCTGGGCGCGGTCAGCCCGTCGGCCAGCCCGAGGTCGGCCCGGCCGGCGGCGACCTCCGCGCAGACGTCCGCGCGCGGAAGGACGCGCAGGGTGACCCCGGCGGGCGGCAGCGCGGCGAGCACGCGGGCGCCGAGCGCGGTCGGGGCGGCGGCGAGCGTCAGACCGTACGCGGGCGCGGCGGCCATCCGTACGACGTCGGCGCGGGCGGCCGCCAGGCGGAGCAGGAGGGGGCCCACGTGCTCCAGGAGGCGTTCTCCGGCCGGTGTCGGGGTCACGGGGCGGCGGGTCAGCAGCGGGGCTCCCAGGTCCTGTTCCAGGGCCGCGATGTGCTGCGAGACGGCGGACTGGGTGTAGCCCAGCTCGCGGGCGGCGGCCGAGAAGGAGGCGAGGCGGGCGACGGTGGCGTAGGTGCGCAGGAGGTGGGGGTCCATACCGCCAGGGTGTCATCAGTTCTGCTGATGGACAGTCCAGGAATCATCGTTGGACGTGAACCCGGGCGGCTTCCAGGATGGACGGCATGACTTCGCACACCGCTCGTGTCGCCCTGGTCGGGGACCGCTCCCCGCACGTCGTCTCGCACACACGGATCCCGGCGCTCCTGGAGGCGCTCGCCGTGCGGGACCGGCTGGTCCTGGACGCCTACTGGATCCCCTCCGAGGACGCGGCGGCCGAGGGGGCGGTGCGCGGCTTCGACGCCGTGTGGGTGCTGCCGGGCAGCCCGTACCGCAGTGAGGCGGGGGTGCTGGCGGCGATCCGCAGCGCGCGCGTGGAGGGCGTGCCGTTCCTGGGGACGTGCGGCGGGTTCCAGCACGCGCTGCTGGAGTTCGCCCGCGACGTCTGCGGGCTGCCGGACGCGGCGCACGCCGAGAACGACCCCGGCGCCCCCGACCCGATGATCACCCCGCTGGCCTGCTCCCTGGTCGGCCACGAGGCCGCCGTCACCATCGGGCCCAACACCCTCGCGGAGGCCGCGACCGGCGCGCGGCGCAGTGTCGAGCGGTACTTCTGCGCGTACGGCCCCTCGCGCCACCTGGACACCCTGCGCGCGCACGGGATGCGCTTCACCGGCCACGACGACGAGGGCGCCCCCAGGATCGCCGAACTCCCGGGCCACCCCTTCTTCCTGGCCACCCTCTTCCAGCCGGAGCTGCACGGCGACGGCTCGCGCCCCCACCCGGTGATCCGGGCGCTGGCGCGAGCCGCGGTGGAGCACGCCACCCGCGCGCGCGTGGATCACTGAACGGCCTCCGCGCGCGGATCGCCGACGCGCAGAAGACCATCCCGCGCGGGCAGCCCGCCGTCACCCCATGTGCCCCCCGTGCCCGCCATGCCCCCCATGGTCGAACTTCATCGCCTCGGGCGGCATGACGACGAAGGGCCGCATCATGCCCATGTCCTCGTGCTCCAGCAGGTGGCAGTGGTACATGAACCGCCCGTAGGCGCCGTCGAACAGGCCCATGACGCGCAGGCCCTGGCCGCCGAGGGCGCGGAAGACGTCCTTGTAGCCGTGCTCGTTGGGCGGGACGGGGCCCGGGGTGGCCGGGTCGAGGACGACGGGGGTGGCGGTGCCGCCGGCGTCGGGGCGGAAGCCGGTGACGTCGTAGGTGTCGCGGCCGAGGATCTGGAAGTCGGCCAGGTGGATGTGCATGGGGTGGGTGATGCCGGAGAGGTTGAGGAAGGTCCACTGTTCGTGGGTGCCCTCGGCGAGGGTGAAGCCCAGGCCGTCGTTGAAGGTCCGCGCGATGCGCCGGTAGGTCTTGGTGACGCCGTCGGCGCCGGTGACCTGGACGATGCCGTCGGCGGGCAGCTGGAGGCCGTCGGCGCTGTCCAGGGCCGCCATCTCCCAGATCTCGGGGTGTCCTCCGCCGCCCTTGGTGCCGGGCGGGGTGAGCAGGACGAGGCGGTGGCCGTGCGGGGTGTCGTGGGTGAGGCGGCGGAAGGAGCCGGAGAGCACCTCGGGGAGTTCGAAGGCGTCCTGCGCGCACGCGCCGCCGACGCGGAACTCCAGAACGTCCGGGTAGCGCACATCACCCGCCGGGTCGGGCACCCCGGGAGCCTGCCCGGGCCCCTTGTTGACGAGCCGCAGCGTGCGCCCCTCGAAGCCCCGGAGGTCGAAGAGGAGGTCGAAGCGCTCGGCGGGGGCGGCGATCAGCGTGGGCATGACGGCGTCGAAGTCGATCGGCACGGGGCGCGGCAGGAGGCCGCCGTCGCTGCCGATCTGGTGGACGACGCCGGGCACCGGGGTGCCGTCCTCGTCGATCAGGACGAAGTTGTAGATGCGCGCGTTGGAGGCGTTCAGGAGCCGGAAGCGGTACCAGCCGGCCTCGACGTCGGCGTACGGCCAGATGCGGCCGTTGACGGTGGTGTACGGGCCGGAGAACGGGATGGTGACGGGCATGCCGGTCTCGGGGTTGCTCTGCTGGACGGTCACCGTCTTGTGCAGCAGGCGGCCGTTGAGGGTGCCGTCCTCGTCGGTGTCGAGGTTGCGGTCGGCGATCAGCAGGGGGATCTCGCGGTCGCCCGAGGGCAGGCCCAGGGCATCCTCCTCGTCGTCGCGCAGGAGGTAGGTCCCGTAGAGGCCGGTCATCACGTTCCAGCGGGTGATGTTCATGGCGTGGTCGTGGTACCACCACTGGACGGCCTGGTGCTCGTTCGGGTACTCGGAGAGCTGGGCGTCGCCCGAGCCGACCGCGTTGTCGGCCCAGCCGTCGTTGCCGCCGCCGGTCTGGGCGCCGTGCAGGTGGGTCACGGACCAGGCGGGCAGGGCGGCGACGTCCTTGTCGGGCTCGGCGCCGCCGCGGCCGGGCTCGGTGGTGGCGGGCGGGGTACCCGGCGCGCGCACGGGCACGGTGACGGCCGTGACCGGGTACTCGGCGCCCTTGGGTATGCGGTTGGTCCAGGCGATGCGGACCCGCTGCCCGCGCCGCACCTCGACGGTGGGGCCCGGGACGTGCCCGTCGTAGCCCCACATCAAGGTGGGCGGCAGCTGCGGGTGCAGGCGGATCCAGGCGGGCCGCAGGGCTATCTCGGTCTCCTGGGTCACCGGGCCCTCGGCGGGGCGCAGGACGGGCGGGACGGTCAGCGGGGCGGCGTACGGCGTCAGTTCGCGCGGTCCTGCCGCCGGTGCGCTGCTCTCGTAGGTCTGCTCGAAGGTCTCGACGGTGTCGGTCACGATGGCGCTACCCCCGTTGGGTGGGCGATGAAGCGTTCCTTCACCTCAGGAGACGCAGCGCACCCCGTCCAGGGTTCCCGGAATGTACCGTTCCGTAAGAATTGATCCGTTCCGTCCGCCCCGCACCCCGCCGGAAGCCCCTCACCCCACCGGAAGAACCGGAAGCCCCCAAAGCCCCGGCCGCACCGGCGCCCGGTCCGGCAGGAAGCCGTGCGCGCGCCGGGCGAGGTGCTCCGGCTTGTAGCGGTCCACCCGGCGGTGCCAGTTCAGCACCCCCGCCATCCAGTGCCGCAGATCGGCGACATAGGCGTCCATCGCCGCGCGCGCCTCGGCCGAGAGAGCGAAGTCGTCGTACAGGACCGGCAGTTCGTGGGCGGCGATGTGCTCGAACTGCTCCATGCGCTGGTTGATCAGGTCGGCGACGACACGGGCGCCCGTGGGGTAGTCGCAGCCGAAGAAGTTCTGCACGACGAGGATCGCGTTGTGCACCTCGCCCTCGTACTCGATCTCCTTCTGGTAGGAGAAGACGTCGTTGAGGAGGGCCCCGTAGTCGATCGCGGAGTTCTCCAGCGCGCGCACGGGACCGCTCGCGTAGACCTCGGGCGGGACCGCCGGGCCGTGGCCGAGGCGGGCGAGGCTCAGGGTGAGGTCGGAGCCGAAGGTCGCGCGCCGCATCTCCAGGTAGTCGACCGGGTCGGGGACGCGCCCCTGGAGCTGGTTGGACAGCTCCCACAGCCAGCTCTCGGTCATCACGTCGACCGCGCGCCTCAGCGGCAGCCGCTCCTCGGCCGTCATGCCCGCCGTGGTGCGCGCCCACAGGTCGGTCAGGCCGCGCTCCATGCCGCTGGCCGGGAGGGGCGGGGCCTCGCCGTCCAGGGGCATGCACTGCGAGAGGCGGGCCGTGGCGAGCCGGGCGCCCGCGAAGTCGCGCCGGCCGCCGAAGACCAGGGGGTAGTAGTCGTCCGCGTAGGTCCCCCAGGCGAGCCACTGCGAGCTGAGGTCCAGCTCGGCGTCGTCCGCGTCGGGGTCGATGCCCGCCGCGCACAGCGGCAGGTCGGCCGCGCGCAGCTTGTCCTCGTCCCAGACGCCCTCCTCCAGCATGCCCATCGCGTGCATCCAGTGCGGCAGCCGCTCGCGCGCGCCCTCCAGCGCGGGGCTCAGCTCCAGCGGGAACGGCATGCGCAGCTCGGGCAGCAGCGAGGGGCCGACCTTCTGGTGGGGCACGTGGGTGTACGCGCGCAGCCGCTCGGCGGCGGCCGTGGCGAGCAGGGCGCCGACGTCGGCGGCGGAGGTGCCGGGGCCGGTCAGCCGCTCCCAGGGGGAGACCTGCCGGGCGCCCTTGTTCATGTACCGGCTGGAGCGCATGTGCCACTCCTGGCCGCCCGACTGCCAGTCCTGGAGCCCCTTGGTGTACGCGCCGACGGCGGCCAGCTCGTCGGCGCGCAGCCCCTTCTCCAGCGCGACGGCGGGCACCTCGGTGAACGCGGTGTGCTCGAACTGGTGCAGCCGCGAGGTCAGGATGTCGTTGACGGTGTCGGCGGCCTCCTGGGTCGTGCAGCCGAAGAACGTCTCCAGGACGAGGACGCCGTTGCTGTTCTCCCCCTCGTCCTCGACCTCGCGCTGGTAGGAGAAGAGGTCGTTGCGCAGGTGGACGGCGTCGGAGAACGTCTCCATCAGCACCCGCAGCGGACGCGTGCCCGCGACGGCGGCCGGGACCTCGGCGGTCGCGTACTCCACGAGCCCGGCGGACCAGGGGGCGCCGCCCACCTTGCGGCGCATCTCGATGTACTCGACCGGGTTGGCGATCCGCCCCTCGTTGATGTTGGACAGCTCCCACATCGACTCGTTCAGCAGGTGCTCGGTGGAGACGGCGAAGCGGCGCCGCCAGTCCTCGGACATCGCCGGCACCGTGCGCGCCCACAGGTCCGCGAGCCCCGCCTCGACCGGGTTGCGCGGCTCGGGGACGGGCGTGGTGAGGTCCAGCGGCATGAACAGCGGCAGCCGGTCCAGGTGCGCCTTGCCGGCCGCGCGGTCCTGGGTGCGCTTGTACATGTCCAGGAAGTGGTCGTCGAAGAAGAAGACCCACACGTACCAGTCGGTGATCAGCGACAGCGCGTCCGCGTCGCAGTCGGGGTGTGTGTAGGCGCACAGCAGGCCGTAGTCGTGCGCGTCGAGGTCGGCCTGCTCCCAGATGCCCGAGCCCTCCAGCATGCCCATGTCGCGCGCCCACCGCGTCGAGTGGGCGCGGGCCGCGTCGACGTGCGGGTTCAGCCGCGCGGGATGCGGCATGTAGAAGTGCGGGAGTTCGAACGGCTGCGTCATGGCCCCGGCCCTACCCACACCCGGAACGGGTCATCCGCCCCGCTGCACATGATCACACCATCGCGTGAATCAAGCCCGAACCCCCGTACGGAGAAACGGTTTGCGCTAGCACAACGCGAGCCCCTCGCCGCACTCGCGCCGCCCCGCCCGCACGCGCGCCCCCGCTACCCCCGCACCTGGATCAGCGCGTACCTCCCCCCGGTCCGCCACCCCTCCCCCTCCGCCGCCGTCAACTCCCCTTCCGTCCGCGCCGTCAACCCCGTGATCACCTCGGACTTGAGCGTCCGCAGCGCCGCGACCGGACCCGGGAAGTGCGCGGTGGCCTCCGCGAAGGGCGTCGTCGGCGCCCACATCCGGTCCCCCACCAGCCGCCGGTAGTTGAGATCCCCCTTGAAGACCGTCAGCGCGCCCCCGCCGAACTCCGCCCGCAGCCCGCCCGGCAGTCGCGCGTACGGCAGCGGCGAGGCGGAGAAGGGATGGGCGCGCAGGACGAGGCTCCCGTCGGCGACCGCGTCCCACAGCCGCCGCCCGTGCCGCCCTGCCGCCCCGGGCGCGGCGGCGAGCCGGCGCAGCGCGTCGACGGCGTCGGCGGGCGTCGCGTCGGAGACGTAGTACGGGTACGGCTTGAGGTGCAGGACGACCTTCCGCGCGTGCCCCTCGGCCAGCAGATGGGAGATCAGCAGCAGATCGGGGACGAGTTCGCGGCCCGCGTTGTCGGCGACGACGAAGACGGTCCCGGCGTCCTTCAGCAGCCCCCACAGCGCGTCGCCGTCATCGGCGACCAGGCCACCGGGCACGGCCGCCCGCAGCCGGGCACCCACGCCGGAAGAACCCGACGCCTCGGAGAGCCGGAACCCGAGATCCGCCCGGTTCCCCCACAGCGAGCCGTGCAGCAGCGCCCGCCCCCGCTCCTCCGTCGGCCGCCCCTCCAGCTCGTCAAGAGCGGCCAACTCCTCGTCCGTCTCAAAAGATTCGAGCTCCGCGAGCTTGAACGGCCGGAAAGGATCGACCCCTTGCCAGACCCCGGGCCCGAAGTACCCGACGGCTTCGAGGAGTCGGCGGTAGAAGTAGCTCTCCGCCCACAGCCACGGCACGTCGTACCAGGAGCGGCCGAGCTGTTCGCCGAGCCCCCAGGCCTGCCAGTGCGCGAGGTCGGGCGCGGTGGCGGGGAGCGGTTCCAGGACGCCCCGGGCGCAGCTCTCGGCGAGCGCGTCGAGAGCGGCGTGCACGGGGGCGTCGTAGGGGAAGGCCTCGCGGGTCTGGCGGATGATCGCGGGGTGGCGGTCGGCGAGGACCGTGTGGCGGAAGGAGCCCGGTTCGGCGCCGCTGAGGACGGGCGGGGCGGGGATGTGGGGCATGCGGATCACCGTAGCGCGCGGTCCGCCCCGTCACCGGCGGCTCCGCGCCATGCCCCACACCGTACGGCGCGCCCGCGTGCCCGCCGTACGGATCTCACCCTGCCTGGACGGGGTGTCAGGACACACTGGCCGCCATGGTCTCGCGCTCCAGCCGGGCCGCGAGGCTCAGATAGCGCGGGCGGCGCGGGACCGGGACGAGGCCGCGGATCAGGACGTACCACATCTCCGCCATCCGGCGGGGCAGCCGGGTGGAGGGCTCGCGGGAGCGGCCGACCACTCTGGTGCCGACGAAGAAGCACACCAACGAGTGCGCGACGGCGTCGAGATCGATGTCCTGGTGTATGTCCGCCTCGCGGACGGCGCCCAGCAGTCCGCGGGCGATCAGCTCGGACCACTCGGCGAAGGGGTGGCGCAGCGGCGGTTTCACCGCCACTCCGCCGGTGGCGAGCCTCAACCCCGCGCGGGCGATGGGGCCTTCGACGGACAGCCGGGTGAGGCCGAACGTCAGGCGCATCAGCGCTTCGAGCGAGGAGTAACCCCGGTTGTCGATCTCGCCCGCGACGCGCTGCGCCGCCTGGGACTGGAGCTCCATGATCGCGTGGGCCAGGTCTTCCTTGGCCGCGAAATGGAAGTACAGGGCGCCCTTGGTTACTTGGGCGTGCTCGACGATGTCACTGAGGCTCGTCGATTCGTAGCCATGCCGGTCGAACAGATCGGCAGCTGCCGTGATGATCGTCGCGCGCGTCTGTTCGGCGCGTAACTGCCTCGCCATCGACTAGAACACTCCTGGGCCGGTAAAAGAACGGGTCATGCCGTTTGTTTCTCACCCCCTGTACACAATAACTCACCCTGCGGCTGTACCCACCACGCAGTCGAAGACTGCCGACTCCCCTTGCACGGCGATCACTTGGATCTCCCCGCCGGAGGTGTCCGCGGCCTCGATCCACACAGGTTCGTCCAGTTCAGCGTATCTGTGGAAGACCGCACGGTAGGAGGCCGGGGGGCCGCCCGCGAAGCCCGCGCAGCGCGCCGCCTGCCGGGCCGCCTCCATCAGGAGCATTCCCGGAGCGTGATCCAGCGGATGGTCAAAGAAAACGGGGTGTGCGGTATTTACTCGTAACTGCCAGCGCTTGCCGGACGGTTGGCGGACGGCTCCGTACGACACCTGCGGGGGCGGCTCGGCGAGGACGACGTCCGCCGGCAGCGCGCGCCCCACGGCCTCCGGGGGCAGTCCGGGCGGGACGGCGGCCGGGGTGACGCTCTGCGGGGTACGGCCGCCGCGCAGCCTGCGGTAGACGGTCTCGCCGACGCAGCCGAAGGCGACGTCGGCGGTCGCGGCGGGCTCGCCGCGTCGCAGCACCCGCGCGGTGTACCGGCAGGCGGCGAGCCGTCCGCCGCGTAATCGCAGCTCGCTGAAGGCGAGTTCGACGACCGGCTCGGCCGGCACCGGCCCGACCCCCAACTGCCCCGGCACGGTGGCCACATGGAACTCGTTGAGGACGAACTGCCAGTCGAGCGGCACCCCGTACTCGGTGTGCGAGACGAGGGTGCCGGCCTGGCGTACGGTCTCCACGACGAGCAGCGGATCGTAGGAGAGCCAGTCGGGGGACACGTGTAACCCGTGGGCCCTGGGCCACTGCGCGAAGACGGTGAAACGGTGTTCGCCCGTTCGCTCCCAGCCGGTCAGCAAAGTCTCGGCGACGGACGCCCGGTGGACGAACTGGCGGGGGACGGTGGCCGTCAGGGGTGGAGCTCCGGCGAGCCGCCGCGGTCGAGTCATCATGTCTCCCTACGGCGCCCCGAGGGCCCCGGCAGACGGTGAATCGTCCACACAGCGAACGTTAGAGTACGAGGCGACCGGATTGGCATCAATGGGATCGGTCGACGGCATCCTATGATCGGGGCGAACTCACACACGATCGCGGGACCGGCCAACTCGGTGCCGTGGAGGGGCTTTTATGGCTAAGCAGGAGCGCGCGATCAAAACGCGCCAGGCCATCGTGGAAGCCGCCGGAGCGCTCTTCGACGAACACGGCTATACCGCCACCACCATCGCGATGGTCCTGGAACGCCTCGACGTCACCAAGGGCGCGCTGTATTTCCACTTTCCGTCGAAGGAGGCGCTCGCCCAGGCGGTGCTGGCCGAGCAGGTGCCCTTCGGGACGGTGCCGGCGCAGGCCTGCCGGCTCCAGGAGATCGTCGACATGACCTTCGTCGTCGGCCAGCGGCTGCTGACCAGTTCGCTGCTGCGCGGCAGCGTACGGCTCGCCGTGGACCAGGAGGCGCCGAACCGGATCGACCACGGCGGGCCGTACCGGCAGTGGGCCGATCATCTCACCGAGACCCTCGAACTCGCCCGCGAACAGGGGGAGTTGCTGCCGACGGTACGGCCGCGGCAGACGGTCGAGCTGATCGTCGGCGCGTTCAGCGGCATCCAGCTGATGTCGCGGGCGCTGACCCAGCGCGCCGATCTCGGCGAGCGGCTGTCGGTGATGTGGGCGCATCTGCTGCCCGGCATCGCCGTGCCCGGGCTGATCCCGGCGCTGGACACCCGGGCCGACCGGGGCGCGCGGATACTGGCTCCGGAGCGGGCCGCTTCGTGATCCGCCCGGCGGGCGACGGAGTCCGGCGCGGGGCGAGTTGTGCGGCGCGGGGTCTGTGGTGCGGCGGTGAACCGGCGGGGCGCGGCACGAAAGCCGGGTGGAAATCGTCGTAGAAACAAACAGAGACGGTTGCCGCCGCGGACGTGAATCCATGGCCATGGGAGCGGATAACCCTGGGGGACCGGCAGGATTACGTCAGGGAAACGGCGGGAAAACGTACGGCGGGCCGGCCGCTGTACGTGCGTACACCGGTCGACCCGCTTGTTTTCCGGGGAGATCCCGGGGAATTCCTGCGGAGCCGGGAAGGAGATTCGCCGACTCCTGTCGCAGGAGCGCCAGTTGACGATTCGTTAAGAGCCGTCAGGCAAAGGCTGATTGATGATCCGTCAGACCTCGCCCAGTGAGCGCTACTCGGCGATCGCCGCGACCGTCTTCGCCGCGTCCGCCAGGCCCGCGCCGCAGCCGCCCGAGCAAGCGCCGGGCAGGGCACGGGCGTTGGCCTTGATGGCCGACTCGATCTGGGCCGGGGTCAGCGAGGAGTTCGCCGACTTCATCAGCGCGACGAGGCCCGCGATGTGCGGGGTGGCCATGCTGGTGCCCTGGTAGTAGGCGTAGGACTCGGTGGACGGCCGGCGCGCGCCGGAGTTCAGCGTGGAGAGGATGCCGTTCGCGTCCGAGGCGGAGGTCTCGCCGCCGGGCGCCGAGATGTCCACCTTGGCACCGTAGTTGGAGTACGACGCCCGCGCGCCGGACCGGTTGGTGGCGGCGACCGAGATGACGTTGTTGCAGTTGCCCGGGCTGTGCGCCGAGACGTTCTCGTTGTCGTTGCCCGCGGCCACGACGACCGTCGTCCCCCGGTTCACGGCCGCGTTGATGGCGTTCTGGGTCGCCGACGAGCAGGCGCCGTCGCCGCCCAGGCTCATGTTGATGACCTTGGCGACGTTGGCGTTGGCGGGCACGCCGGAGACGGTGCCGCCGGACGCCCAGGTGATGGCGTCGATGATGTCGGAGTCGTAGCCGCCGCACTTGCCGAGCACGCGCAGCGGGGAGATCTTCGCGCCGTAGGCGATGCCCGCGATGCCCTTGTTGTTGTTCGTGACGGCGGCGATGGTGCCGGCCACGTGGGTGCCGTGCCAGGAGGAGTCGGAGGCGGGGACGCCCGCGCCGCACTCGTTCGCGTTGTAACCGTCGCCCGGGTCGGCCGGGTTGGAGTCACGGCCGTTGCCGTCGGCCGCCGTGGCGGTGTCGGAGATGAAGTCGTAGCCGGCGACGATGTTCGCGGCGAGGTCGGAGTGGGCGACGTACCCGGTGTCGATGACGGCGACGGTGACGCCGCTGCCGGTCGAGACGTCCCAGGCGGCCGGCACGTTCATGCCCGCCCTGGTCTCGAACAGGTCCCACTGCTTGGCGTACTCGGTGTCGTTCGGGGTGGTGGCCTGCGGCTGGTTCAGCCGGTCCGGGACGACGAAGGCGACGCTCGGGTCGGCCTGGTAGCGGGCGACGACGTCGGCGACGTCCGCGCTGCTGTTGCCGTCACCGAGGCTGACGAGCGCGGCGCCGGTGCCGAGGCGGCGCTCGAAGTCGACGCCGGTACCGGCCTGTTCGCCCTTGGCGGCGGCGTCGGCCTGCGCGGCCTGGTTCGAAGTGGCCTCGTCCGCACCGGACTTGTAGCCGACGATCAGCCGCTCGGCGGGGGCGCCCGGGGCCGCCTCGGTCAGGGCGGCCGGCACGTCGGCGGCCGACGGGGCGGTGTCCTGCGCGACGGCGGAGGGGACGGTGACGCCGGCCAGCAGGGCGGCGGAGAGCGCGGCGACGGATATCAGCTTGCGGCGCAGGGCGGGAGAGGTACGCAAGGGGGGTGCCTTTCGGAGCCGGCTCCGGCACGGGGCGGAGCGGCAGGACGATTCGCTTCGGCGCCGGCCCATGGAGGCGGCGGGGTGAAGCGGCGGGGGGTGAATCGAGCGCGGGCGCGATGACGCCGAGCGGCGGGGCCGGCCTCTGCCGGGGGTTACCCGTGAGTCAGCTGTGGTGGAACAGTAGGCAAAAAATTAGTCATCCGCATACAGGGGAAACCCTCTGTCCGATCACTTGCCCACCCTTTCCCATCGCGAAGAGACAGTGAACGGACAGCTATTGACCAGGTTTGCCCGCAGAAAGGTGTGGCGGCGGAGCGGGGGGAGTGTGACGAAGGACAAGTGGACCCCGGCGCCGCCGCCCGTCGAACGCCCGCCCCCGGAGCGCCGGCGCCCGTCGAACGCCACGGGGGCGCCCGTTGAACGCCCGCCCCCGCTCCCCCGTACAAGCCCCGTGCAGCCGTTCCCGTCCCGGCCGAGGAGACGTCCCGTATGCCCCGGATGACCCGTCACCATGTGGCCGCCTGCGCGGCGGCCCTCGCGCTGGGCCTGTGGGCCGCGCCGCCCGCCGCCGCGCACGGCGCCCCCACCAGCCCGGTCAGCCGGGTGTACGCCTGCTCCCCCGACGGCGGCGCGAACGCCCGAACGCCCGCCTGCGAAGCGGCGGTCGCGGCGAACGGCACGTCCTTCGCGGCCTGGGACAACCTGCGCGTCGCGGACGTGAACGGACGCGACCGGCAGACCATCCCCGACGGCGAGCTGTGCAGCGGCGGCCTCCCGGCGTACAAGGGCCTCGACCTGGCCCGCGCCGACTGGCCCGCGACCCGCCTCACCCCGGGCGCGACCCTGCGCATGACGTACGCCTCGACGATCCCGCACACCGGTACGTTCAAGATGTTCCTGACGAAGGAGGGGTACGACCCCTCGCGCCCGCTCACCTGGTCCGCGCTGCCGGAGCAGCCGTTCGCACAGGTGACGGACCCTCAACTCACCGGCGGCGCCTACCGCTTCTCGATGAAGCTGCCCGACGACCGTACGGGGCGGCAGGTGTTGTACACGATCTGGCAGAACAGCAGTACGGCGGACACGTATTACTCGTGCTCGGACGTGGTGTTCCCCGCGAAAGCCGCGGCGCCCGCCAAGACACCCACGCCGACGCCGACGCCGACCCCGACCCCTACGCCCACACCGCCCCCCACCCCGTCGGCAACCCCCCAACCCCCCTCCCCAGAGCCCGAGTTGCCCTCGGCCGCCCCGAAGAGCGCCCCCGCAGCCGACTCCGGCCCCTCCGCCCCCTTGCTCGCCGGAGGAGCCGCAGCCGTCCTGGCCCTCAGCGGCGGCGCGGTCTTCCTGGCCCGCCTGCGCCGCCGCTGAGAACCCTTGCTCAGCTGAAGACCTTGCTCAGTTGACGACCACAGAGTTGGACCCGTCCAGCACCGGCGCGTACTTCGCGGAGAAGTACCCGGCGGAGAAGCACAGCGACGAGCCGGAGGACTTGGTGAACGCCTGGTTGGCGAAGGTGATGCTGTTGTCGGTGTTGCTGGTGGTGCCGCTCAGGCTCGGCGCCTGGTAGACGCAGGTGATGCTGCCGAGCAGGGTGCTGAGGACGACCGTGGTCTGGATGCTCGAACCGCTCGGCGGGGTCACGGTGATGGTGCCGGCGGAGGCCACCGAGGCGGTGTAGGGCAGGTTGTTGACGGTGATGCTGGTGACCCCGAGGACGCCGAGGACGTTCGTGGTGCAGCTGCCGAAGGTGTGGGCGGTCAGCGACTCGGTGGCCGTCCCCGGCGCGGTCGGGTTGGCCGTGACGGAGGCGTTGAACGCCGAGGACGCGCAGGAGATGCCGCTGGTGCCGGTCGCGCTGGAGTAGAGCGTGGCGGTGGTGCCGCTGGCCAGTGAGGCGGTCAGGGTGTCACCGACGGCGACGTTCGCGCCGCCCGCGGTCAGCACCGCGTCGGCGGCGGCCGAGGCCGGGGTGATGGCGGGGAGGGTGAGGGCGGCGACGGTGCCGGCGAGGGCGGCGAGGGTACGAGCACGCATTGCGGGTGCCTCTTTCCGAGGGATCACAGCGGGGGATCACAAAAGGGGGGTGTTCCTCAGGAGGGACCTGAGGGGGGCCACAGACCTGGCCGGGCCGGGCACACTCACGAAGACGCTCCGGGGGCACGGCGGTCGGGCCGCACTGCGGATCCGGCGCCACGGATCCGGGCCGGCCGTACGGATGTCTCCGGCCGGGCCACGCCGATTTGTAGACCTGAGACTCAGTCAGCGTCAAGGGATCGGCGCGAAGTCGCCTGTCCCGGACGGTCAATTCCCTTACACAATGACCATCCTTTTTCCACATCTCCCTTGACCCCTCGCTGTAACCATCGGTAACTTCCTGGACGGCTACTGACGCGTAGGAATCTCACCTCGTCCGGGAGTGGTGGGGAGGCGTGCGCGACAGCCGCTGTCCGCGCCAGGACAACGCACCGATGAAGCAACCTGCACGACTAATGCCCATGGGAGCAGACATGGCCTCAGAAAGACGCGGCAGGGTCCGGGCGCGCCGGGCCGCCGTGATGGCGGTGCCCGCCGCCGCGGTCGCCGCCGGGCTCGCGATCCTGACCGCGCAAGGCGCGCTGGGGGTCCAGTTCGCGATCTCCGGAATGCCGTTCGTCGTCACCGCCGACAAACTCGAAGGCACCGGTTTCGAGCAGTTCGGCGGGCTCGACCACATGATCGACAACAGCCCGAACCAGGGCGACACCGGCGGCCAGGTGCTCGTCGTGACCTCGGTGGTGAAGAACGGCACGCTGACCAACCTGTGCCAGAGCGTCGACCTCGGCGGGATCCAGCTGGTCCTGACGGCGGGCGCGGGCGCGAAGCCGGTGAGCGTGCAGAACCTCGCCATCGACTCCGACGACATCACCGGCGACGCCGACTTCGGCGGGATCGAGATCGGCCGCGACGCCAGCACCTTCGACAAGGCGGGCGTCCAGGGGCCGCGCGGCGTCTACGGCCAGCAGGCGGACACGGTCGTCATCAACAACCTGTACCAGCACAACTACGGCGCCACCGCCGCCGTGTTCAAGCTGCCGGGGCTGCACATGTGGTTCGACGGCAAGGGCTGCCCGAGGTGACCGAGCCCGAGCCGCCGGCCGTGCCCGGCGGGAACCCTCCGCCTCCGGCCGCGTCCGAGGAGACGGCCTGGCGGCGCTTCCGGCACTGGCGGGGCCGCCGCCCCTTCCCGGGCGGCGTCCTGCTCGTCCTCGGCGGCTCGGAGATCCTGGTCACGATGAAGGCACCGCTCCCGGTGATCCTGCACATCGGCATGCAAGGGCTCGCGGGATACCTGCTGCCGACGCTGATGATCCTGTGCGGCCTGCTGATCCTGTTCAACCCGGGCCAGCGGCTGTTCTATTCGATCACCGGGGTGCTGGTGTCCCTGGGCACCTGGCTGACCTCCAACATCGGAGGTTTCGTCATCGGCCTGCTGTGCGGAGTGGTCGGCGCCTGCCTGGCCTTCGGCTGGCTGCCCGACCAGGAGCCGCGCCGCACCCGGCGGCAGCGGCGCAAGGAGGCGCGTTCGGCGGCGGAGGGGCTGCTGCCCAAGGGGGCCGGGGAGCCCGCCTGACCACCGCCGGGTCCACCTCGGCGCACAGCACGACAAGGGCCGGTACGGATTTCCGCTGCCACGCACAGCGGAGCCGTACCGGCCCACTTCACTTGCCGAGAAGTACGTTCAGCTCGCCGCCGGCGCGGGAGTCTCCGTACGCGCCGCCGTCGCCGTGGCCGTCTCCGCGGCCGTCGTCACGGCCGTGGGCGTCACCGGAGCGGCCGCGTGAGCCGACGCCGGAGTCTCGTTCTCCTCCTTCATCGCCTTCGCCTCGCTCTTGAGGATGCGCATCGACTTGCCGAGGCCGCGCGCGGCTTCGGGGAGCTTCTTCGAGCCGAAGAGGACGATGACGACGATCGCCACGACCAGCAGGTGCCAGGGTTCCAGACCGTTGCGGAGCATGGCCGCAGCCTCTCTCTCGTCGGGCCGTTCCGGAACTTCCCGGACGGTTGCCACGTTGCGCAACTGTACAACCTGATTTAGACCACAGGGAGAGCCGTACCTCACACCTCGGCAAAGCCCTCATGACGTCAGGGTTGCCGCCGGGCCAGCGGCAGCAGCGCCAGCGCGTACAGCACGAGCAGCACCCCGAGCAGCACGTAGTACGCGGGCGGCAGCGGCGTCATCCCGAACGCGGCGCCCAGCGGGCCGGGCGGGACGAGCAGTCCGACGGCGACGAGGACGGCGGCGGCCCACCCGACGGGCCCCGGCCGCCCCCCGCGCCCGGTCCGCAGCAGCACCATGACCAGCGCCTGCGTGAGGAGGTTCTCGGTGAACCAGGCGGCGTGGAAGACCGCCTCGTCGTCCCCCGCGCCCGGCCCGTCGAGCGCCAGCGCGAGCACGCCGAAGGTCGCAAGGTCGGCGATCGCGTTGAGCGCCCCGAAGCCGGTGATCATCTTGAGGAAGGCGCGGGGCCGCAGCACGGTCGGGCGGCGCAGCGCGGCGGCGCCGGGACGGTCGTACGCGAACGCCAGCTGGGCCGCGTCGAAGCACAGGTTCTGGGCCAGGACCTGCACCGGGAGCATCGGCAGGAACGGCAGGAGCAGGCCCGCGCTGAGCATCGCGAGGACGTTGCCGAGGTTGGAGGAGAGGGTGACGCGCAGGTACGAGGCGATGTTGCCGCTGCTGTAGCGGCCGGCGGTGACCGCGTGCCCGACGGACGCCAGCTCCTTCTCGCCGAGGACGACGTCGGCGCTCTCGCGGGCCACGGCGCAGGCGCTGCGCGGGGCGATGCCGACGTCGGCGGCGCGCAGCGCGGGGGCGTCGTTGACGCCGTCGCCGAGGAAGCCGACGGTGTGCCCGGCGGCGCGCAGGGCGCTGACGACGCGGGCCTTGTCCTGGGGGGTGCAGCGCGCGTAGACCGTCGCGTCGGGCACCTCGCCCTCGCCGATGACGACGGGTTCGCCGGGGTCGAGGCCGAGGTCGCGGCAGACGCGGGCGGCGGTGGCGGGGTCGTCGCCGGTGAGGACGCGCACGGAGACGCCCCGGGCGGCGAGTCCCCGCAGGGCCTCGGCGGCGCTCGGGGCGAGGGCGTCGCTGAAGGCGACCAGGCCGAGGAAGGTGAGCCCGCGTTCGTCGGCGGGCGTGTACGTCCGGGTCCGCGCGGTCCGTTCGGCGCTCGCCACGGCCAGCAGCCGCAGCCCGCCCTCGGTCTCCTTCGCGGCGAGGTCGCGCACCCGCTCGCGCTCCTCGTCGCCGAGGGCGCAGCGGTCGAGCACGTCGTCGACGGCGCCCTTGGTGATCAGCCGCACGGTGCCGGGGCGCGGTCCGCGCACGACGGCCGTGGCGAGCCTGCGCACGGAGTCGAAGGGGACGGCGTCGATCCCGTCGTACTCCTCCCCCACCGCGCCCGCGGCCTCCAGGACGGCTTCGTCGAGGGCGTCGGGGGCGGGGAGTTCGGCGAGCTGGAGGGTCCACCAGGTCTGGACGGCGGCCCAGCGCAGGACGTCGGGGTCGTCGGCGCCGTCGGGGCCTATCGCGCGGGCGAGGACCGGGCGGTCCTGGGTGAGGGTGCCGGTCTTGTCGACGCACAGGACGTCGACGGCGCCGAGGTCGTGCAGGGCGGGCAGGCGGCGGACGATCACGCCGTGGGAGCGGGCGAGGAGGGTCGCGCCGCGGGCCAGGCAGGTCGTGACGATCACGGGGAGCATCTCGGGGGTGAGCCCGACGGCGACGGCGACGGCGAACGGGAGCGTCTCCAGGCCGCGTCCGCGCAGGGCCGCGTTGGCCATCAGCACGAGCGGCGGCGTCAGCAGCATGAAGCGGATCAGGACCCAGGAGATGCCGTGCACGGACCGGTCGAAGGCGCTGTCGGCCGGCCGCTGCGGGGGCGCGTGCGCGGCGGCGAACCGGGTCCGCGCGCCGGTCGCGAGGACGACCCCGGTGCCGGTGCCGCTGGCGACGTCGCTGCCCTGGAAGCACAGCGCGTCGTCCCCGTCCGCGTCGGTGTGCTTCGCGACGGGCGCGGACTCCCCGGTGAGCGCGGCCTGGTGCACGGTGAGCCCGCGCGCCCGCAGCAGCCGCACGTCGGCCGGGACGAGATCCCCGGGCGCGAGCCGCACGACGTCGCCCGGCACGACCTCCCCGACCGGGATCTCCCGGGTGCGCGGGGGCGCGTCGGGGGAGGGTCTGCGCACGACGGTGGCGGTGCCGCCGACCAGGTCGCGCAGGGCGGCCACGGAGCGGTCGGCGCGCCGCTCGCCGCTCGCGCGCAGCACGGAGGCGACGGCGACGAGGGCGAGGATGACGGTGGCCGTGCCCCAGGAGGCGACCAGCGCGGAGACGAGGCCGAGGCAGAGCAGGACACAGGTGAAGGGGTCGCGCAGGCCGGTGAGCAGCAGGCGGGGCCAGCTCGACGAGACGACTTCGGGGAGGGTGTTCTCCCCGTTCTCCGCGAGCCTGACCGCGGCCTCGGCCTCGGTCAGTCCGCGCGGGCGCGCCGCGAGCCGGCGCAGGGTCTGTAGTGCCGTGCCCTCCGCGGCCGGCTCAGAGGCCACGGAGGCGGGGCGCCGGGAGCTCGGCCCCGGTGGCGCGGTCGGTCAGCCGGCCGACGACCAGCCGGACGACGTCCACGACGTCGGGGTCGTCCACGAAATACACCTGCCGCCGGCCTTCCCGCCGGGCCCGTACCAGCCCGGCGAGCTTCAGCTTGGTCAGATGCTGGCTGACGGCGGGCAGCGCCCCGCCCACCCGTTCGGCGAGCCCGGTGACATCGCTCTCCCCCTGCGCGAGGGCCCACACGATATGCAGCCGCGCCGGCGAGGCCAGCAGCCCGAACGTCTCGGCAGTCTGCGTGAGCACCTCGGCGGAGGGATCCTCAAACGCCACGGGTGCCGCCCTCCTTCGCGCTGGGTGTCCGTACGGTCGCACAGAATGTGCCGGGTCAGTCTACGGGACGGCCTCGCCGCCGACGGGGCCCGAGCGCGCGGCGGCGCCCGGAACGCGAGAAGCCCGACCCTTTTCTCGGGTCGGGCTTCGCTCTGGAGCGCCGGGCAGGCCTTGCACCTGCATTTCCCCGCAGGAAGCGGGGCGTCTTTCCTTGGACCACCAACGCGTGTTCCGTGCCGCCCTGTTGGGGGCGACCGGCTCGTGATCGACTTTAGTGGGAGGGCGGGGGGAACTACAAATCGGCGAGCACCGGCAGGAGTTCGGCCGCCGCGGTGAGGTCGGCGGTGAGGGGGCGGTCGGCGGTGTCGGCGGGCAGGACGGCCGCTGCGGTGGTGAAGGCGGGGCTCGGCGGCGGGGTGTCCAGCAGCCGAAGTGCCCTGACGGCGTTGACCAGTTCGCAGCCGAGGAGGGTCGCGTACGCGTCGGCCGCGCGCAGGGACTGGCGGGCGGCCTGTCCGGCGAACCCGGCGGCCTCCTCCAGACCGTGGCCGACGACGGCGTGCCCCGACGACGCCGGCATGGTGTGCGAACGCAGCTCCGCCAGCGCCGAGTTGGCCGTGTACTCCAGGATCATCGTCCCCGAACTGCTGGCCGGCCCCGCCGCCAGGAACGCCGGCAGCCCGGTCAGCTCGGGGTGCCCCAGCGCCGAGAGCCGGGCCACCGACAGCTGGGCCGTCTTCAGCAGCGCGAGGTTCATCCCGTCCAGCGCGAGCGCGAGCGGCGCGGCGAAGAACCCGCCGTGGTGATAGGCGGCGAGCCCGTCGGGGTCGACCAGCGGGTTCTCGGACGGACAGTTGACCTCGACCTCGACGACCGCGCGCAACCGCTCGGCGGCATCGAGCGCGCACCCATGAACTTGGGGAAACGCCCGGAACCCGTACGGGTCCTGCACCCGCCGCCCGTTCCCCTCCGGCCGCTCCCCCAGCCCGAGCAGCCGCCGCACCTCCCCGGCGGCGTGCGCGGCCCCCGGATACGGCCGCAGCGCGTGCACCGGCGCCGCGTACGCCTCCGCCGACCCCGACACGGCGGCGAGCGAGAGCGCGGCGACGGCATGCGTGGCCCGCAGCAACACGTCCAAGTCCCGCCAGGCCAGCGCGGCTTGCCCGAGCGCGAGCGCATTGCTGCTGAGCAACGCGAGCGCGTCACCGGGCTGGAGGCTGAGGGGCGACGGCGTGACATGGGTGTGCACGGCGGGCCGGCCCACTGCGAGGAGGGGGGCTACGCCGATGACGGCGGTGCCTAGGGGGCGGGAAGCGGGCGGGGCCGCGAACTCACCGGCGCCGCAAGGGACTTCGCCGGGCTCGACGGACAGCGCCTGTGCAGCCGGCGGAAGAGCCGCCCCGGCGCCGCCGGACGTACGACCCGACTCGACCACGCCGGCCCCCCCTCCGCCGTCCGACTCGGCCCCGAACTCCCCCGTCCCGCAAGGGATTCCGCTCGCCCCGGCCCCCTCATACCCCTCCGCATCCGTCCTTACCGCCGTCACCACCCGCGCCCCCGCCTCCCCGCCGGCCCCCAGCCACCCGCTCACCCACGGCCGTTCGCCTATGAGGGTGAGGCCGGTCTGGGCCAGGGCCGTGAGGTCGCCGGTGCCGAGGCCGCCGTACTCGTTGACCGCGGGGTGGACGCCGAGGCGCAGCGCCTCCGTCAGGGCGTCGGCGAAGGCCGGCTGGATGCCGGAGCCGCCGGCGAGGAGCTGGTTCGCGCGGATCGCGAGCATCGCGCGGACATGCCGGGTGGGCAGCAGCGCCCCCGCCCCGCCCGCGTGACTGCGCAGCAGGCGGAGGTTGTGCGCGGCCTCGTCGGCGGACTCCACCAGCACCGAGCGGTTGGCGCCGACCCCGGTGCCGCGCCCGTACAGGCGCCCGGCGGCGGCGAGTTGACGGGCCGTGTGCCAGGAGCGCACGGCGCGGTCGCGGGCCTCGGGGGCTATCTCGGGGACCGCCGCACCGTCGGCGAGCGAGGTCAACTCGCCGACGGTGAGGGCCGATCCGGTCAGCGTCACCCTGAACTGCTCGGGGAACGCCGGGTGTTCGTTCGTACTCATGGCGCCAGACGGGAGGGGAGGTGCGTCAGGAGGCGAGGCCCACCGACTTCAGCCAGGCCTTGGCGACGTCGAGCGGGTCCTTGTTCTCCAGCTGGACCTGCGCGTCGAGGTCGAGGAGGGTCTTGGTGTCGAGCTTGGCGGAGGCCGCGTTGAGCGCGTCGACGCCCGCCTGGCTCAGGCCGCTCTTGTAGACGAGGGGCGTGACGTTGGCGAAGCCGAAGAGGTTCTTGGGGTCCTGGAGGACGATGAACTTCTCTTTGACGATGGTCGGGTCGGTGGTGAAGATGTCCGCCGCCTGCACGGTGTTCTTCTTCAGCGCCGCCTGCGTGAGCGGCCCGCCGGCGTCAAGTGCCTTGAAGGACTTGAAGGTCAGGCCGTACTCGGACTGAAGGCCGGGGATGCCCTGGTGCCGGGTCTGGAACTCGGGCGAGCCGCCGAGGGCGATCTCGGGCGCGATGTCCTTGAGGTCGGCGAGGGTGGAGGCGGCGGTGAGCTTGTACTTCGCGGCCGTCTCCGCGTTGATCGTGACGGAGTCCTTGTCCTCGGCCGGGGAGGACTCCAGCAGCGTCAGCTTGGAGTCGAGCTTGGCCTTGACGGACGCGTTGACCGTCTCCAGCGACGTCTGCGGGGCCTTGGAGTCGAGGTACGCCAGCAGGGAGCCGTTGTACTCGGGCAGCACGGTGACGGAACCGTTCTTGAGCAGCCCGTACGTCGTCTCGCGGCTGCCGATGTTGGGCTTGTAGGTGACCTTGACGCCCTTGGCCTTGAGCGCCTCGCCGTAGATGTCGGCGAGCAGGATGCTCTCGGCGAAGTTGTTCGAGCCGACGACGACGGTCTTGCCGTCCGAACCGCCGTCCTCCAGCGGGTTGCCGCTCCCGGAGTCGGAGGAACCACACCCCGCCAGGAGGACCGTCGCCACGGCGATCAGGGCGGTCGCCGCGCCGGGGTGTCTGCGGAGGGGCCTGCTGGGGTGAGTGCTGGAAGTCACGGTTCCCGTTTTCGGCTGGGGGGTGTGCGGAGTGTGGCTCGATCCAATCCAGCCCGTTCTCCGTGAGTCAAGAGCGGGCATGTTAACGATTCGCTCGCGTTCGATTTCCGGCCCCGCCCGCCGCTTCCGCCTCCGTTTCGCCCGGTGGCCGATTACCGTCCGCGTCGCTTCGTAATGGATTCTTGACCCCGGGCGACGTGGTTGACCCCGCACGGAAGCGATAGCCTCCCGGAGTTGGCGCGGATCACACACCGGTACGATTCGCCCGCCGACCCGTTCGAACCCCCGAGCATGTCAGAGCGATCGAAAATCGGCCATGCGTGTGTGTCGCGCGCACGGTGCACCACCAGCCTATGCAAGGAGGCCCGGTGTCCACGAACGAGGTGGACGCGCCCGCCCGGCCGGCATCCGTGCCCGCCCGCCGCGGCCTGCGGGCCCTCGCCGACCGGTGGCCGTTCCAGCGCAAGCTGAACATCCTGGTCGGGGTGCCGCTGACGGTGATCGCCGTACTGCTGGCGTACATCGCCACCGATCTGGTGCGCGAGTCCGAACGGGCCAAGGAAGCCGCCCAGTTGGTGCGCGACAGCTCCCAAGTCGCCCGGCTGATCTCCCTGTTGGAGGCCGAACACCAGCAGGCCATCCTGCTGTCGGTGCGGCACGAGGCGTCCTTCGACGGCGGTACGCCCTCCACCGACCCCTACCGGGTCGCCCAGGTCGGCGTCGACAACCAAGTCACCGTCGTACGCCAGGCGTTCGGCGACCAGCTGCCCGACGGCGAGGCGCAGGCGCTGCGCGAGATCGAGGGCCTGGCGGGGCTGCGCAGCACGATCGAGCAGGGCTACCTGCCGGCCGACAACATCGACCCCGCGTACATGAACGCGTCGAAGAACCTCATCAACGGCCTCGGCCTCGACCGCAACTCGGCGCTCGCGACGACGTTCACGGGCAACCTCCTCGACTCGCTGCTGCGCGCCGACGCCGCCCACGGCGCCTTCGAGACCGGCGTCTTCTCCGCGCTCACCGGCGACACCAACGCGCTGATCGAGTTCACCGGCGCGGTCGGCTCCCTGGAGCTGTACACCTACCAGGCCGAGCGGTTCACCCGGTTCGCCACCGAGGCGCAGGGCGACCAGCTCGGCAACATCGAGCACAACCCGGCCCAGGCCGCCGTCGACCAGCACTACGCCGAACTCTCGGTCGACCCCAGCTCCCTCCAGGCCACCTCCACCGACGAGTTGCGCACCGCGCTGCGCCAGGCCCTCGCCGCCTACGGGGACTTCCAGCAGCAGGCCGCGAACCGGCTGAAGGTGACCGACGCCCTCATCGGGCAGATCGCCGACCGCGCCGAGGAGAGCGCCGACAGCGCGCAGTGGCGCATCGGACTGCTGCTGAACCTCGCCCTCATCGGCTTCGTCCTGTGGATCGCCTTCTCGGTCCTGGTGCGCCGCTCGGTCGTCCGTCCCGTGCTCGCGCTCACCGGGGCGGCCCAGGAGGTCGCCGACGTCGCCGGGCGCGAGCTGGCCCGCGTCGCCGACGACGACGCCGAGGAGAGCGGACCGCCCCGGCTGCGCGAACTGCCGGTCACCGCGCGCGACGAGATCGGCGAGCTGGCCGAGGCGTTCAACAACGTGCAGACCACCGCCGCCGCGCTGCTGGAACGCCAGGTGCTCAGCCGCCGCAACGTCGCCGAGATGTTCGGCAACGTGGGGCGCCGCGTCAGCAACTTGACGACCCGTCAGCTCACGCTGATCGACGCGGTGGAGCGCGGCGAGACCGACCCGGCGCTGCTGGAGCGGCTGTACTCCATCGACCACATCGCCGTACGCCTGCGCCGCAACGCCGACAGTCTGATGCTGCTCGCCGGTATCCGCGAGACCGTCCTCGACGGTTCCCCGACCGCGCTCACCAACGTCGTGCGCGCCGCGCTCGGGCAGATCGAGGGGTATCAGCGGGTCTCGCTGCGGGCCACGTCCGAGGCGATGGTGGAGCCCGACATCGTGGGCGACCTGACGCTGATGGTGGCCGAACTCCTGGAGAACGCCGTGTCGTTCTCGCCGGCCGGCAGCCCCGTCGAGGTCGCCGTCCACTCGCACGCGGACGGCGCGTCGGTGACGATCGCCGACCACGGGCTCGGCATGAGCGCGGAACGGCTCGCCGAGGAGAACGCCCGGCTGGTGCGCCGTGAACGCCTCGATCTCGTGCCGACGAAGGTGCTCGGCCTGTTCGTCGTCGGCGCCCTCGCCCGGCGCTGGGACATCGACGTCACCCTCTCGCGCACGCCCGGCGGGGGCGTCACGGCAGAGGTCGCGCTGCCGTCGTCGCTGCTGCTGACGCTGAGCGGGGGCGAGCTGGAGGCGGTGGCCGCGACGGCGGTGACGGCGTCGGCCGCGAGCCTCGCGCAGCCGGTGCCCTCAACTGCCCTCGCCGCTACGATTTCTGAGCCGGAGTCAGGATCTGCCGGAGAGCCGAGGCCGGCGGTGAACGAGAACTCCCCGGAGCCTCCGGCCCGCGCCGAAGAGCCCGCCGCCGAAGCCCTCGCCGCCAACACCCCCGCCGCCGAAGCGAACCCCTTCATCCCCCGCGCCCGCGCCGAAGCACCCGCCCCCGACGCCCCGCGCCCCCTGCGCCGCCGGGTCCGCGGCGCGACCCTGCACGCGACCGCCGACGCGGCCGAGCGCTACGCCGCCGCCCGGAACACGGCCCGCCCCGCCGACGCGGACGCCGTCCGCAGCGAGCTGGAGGAGTTCGAGGCGGCGGTGCGGCAGGCGAACGCCGACTCCGCCGAAGCCCCCGGCGAGACCGCCGCCCCGGCGCCCGACGACCATGTGCCCGCCCGCCGACCCACCGAGGACCGCAGCCCCATGCACCACCAGAACCACCTCCTGGAAGGAGCCGAGCAGTGAGCACGTCGACAGGTGACACCCCCTCGGGTGAGAGCACGCCGACCGATCTGCGGGCCGCGGCAGCCGACTTCACCTGGCTGCTGGGGCGTTTCGCCACCGAGACCGCGGGCGTCGTGGACGCCATCGCGGTCTCCTCCGACGGGCTGCTGATCGCGGTGTCGGAACTGCGCGAGCACGCGGACTCGGAGCGGCTCGCCGCCATCGTCTCCGGCATCACGTCGCTGGCCGCGGGCGCGGCCGGCAACTACGGGCTCGGCGGCCTCAACAAGGTCATCATCGACCTGGAGGGCGGCCATGTGCTGGTCTCCTCGATCGGCAGCGGCGCCGTGCTCGGCGTGGTCACCGACAAGGAGGCGAAGCTCGGCAACATCGCCTACGAGATGACCGTGTTCGCCAACCGGGCCGGTTCCGCGCTCAGCCCGCAGCTGGTGCTCGAGCTGAAGAACACCGTCGGCGCGGCCCAGCAGGCGCAGGCTCAGGCGAACAAGAGCAGGCTGCGCTGACCGCCCGTCCGGGGCGCACAGCGGTGTCGAGCCGACAGAAGAGGACCAGCAGCGATGGCGGACGGGCCCACCCCGCAGGACGGCGCCCCGGCGCGACCGCCCTCGGCCGTACGGCCCTTCCTGCTCACCGCGGGCCGGGTGGCGGGCGCGGGCGCCGAGACGGCCGGGCGGCCGATGCCGGTGGAGACACAGGTGGTGGCCACCGTCGCCGGGCTGGAGAAGTTGGAGAAGCTGTCGTTCGAGCAGCACGACATCGTCGCCGCGTGCCGCCGCCCGCTGTCTCTCGCGGAGATGGCGGCGCGGCTGCGGCTGCACCTGAACGTGGTGCGGGTGCTCGCCGAGGATCTGCGCGCCTCGGGTCATCTCGCGGTGCACGTGCCCGACTTGGGCGTCGTCCACGACGCGTCCGTCCTGCGCAGGGTTATCGATGGCCTGCGGGCCATCCCCGACTCCCGGGGGGTACTCCGTGACTCCGACTGAACCGCTCACCGGCGCCGTCGCCGTCGAACGGCCGCCGCTGCCGGTGAAGTTGGTGATAGCCGGCGGCTTCGGCGTGGGCAAGACCACCGCCGTGGGCGCGATCTCCGAGATCGAGCCCCTGACCACCGAGGCCGCGATCACTGAAGTGGCGGCGGGAGTTGACGACCTGTCACACACCCCGCGCAAGACGACGACCACGGTCGCGATGGACTTCGGCTGCATCACCATCGACCCGACGCTGAAGCTGTACCTGTTCGGCACCCCCGGGCAGGAGCGGTTCGGCTTCATGTGGGACGACATCGTCGAGGGCGCGGTCGGCGGGCTCGTCATCGTCGACACCCGCCGGCTGGACGACTGCTACGCCGCCGTCGACTACTTCGAGCACCGCCGCATCCCGTTCGCGGTCGCGGTGAACGCCTTCGACGGGCGCGTCGAGCACACCCTCGACGAGGTCCGCTGGGCCCTCGACGTCACCGACGGCGTGCCCCTGCTGGTCTTCGACGCCCGCGAGCGCGGCTCGGTCCGCGACGCCCTCCTGGTCGTCCTGGAACAGGCGCTGGCCCGCACGGGCGGCTGAGAGCGAGAAAGAGCGGCGCCCGCCTGATCACAAGGCGGGCGCCGCTTCTCCATGTCCTACGCGCTGCGCCGCACCCCCGGCGACACCGCGAACCGGGCGATCACCCAGAACAGCCCGAGCGTCGTGAGTGCCATGAGGGCGACCAGCGTCGCGCCGCCCACGACCTTCTCGAAGTCGCGCTGGTAGAGGCCGTCGATGATGAACCGGCCGAGACCACCGAGGCCGACGTACGCGGCGATGGTCGCCGTCGAGACGATCTGGATGGCCGCCGAGCGCAGTCCGCTGAGGATCAGGGCGAGGGCGACGGGGAGTTCGACGCGGAAGAGGATCTGCGCCTCGCCCATCCCCATGCCCCGGGCGGCGTCGACGGGCGCGGGGTCGACCGAGCGCATCGCCTCGTAGGTGGTGACGAGGATCGGCGGGACGGCGAGGACGACCAGCGGGATCATCACGGGCAGCATCCCGAAGCCGATGATCATCGTGGTGAGGACCAGCAGGCCGAACGTGGGCAGCGCGCGGGCGGCGGTCGCGACCAGCGAGAGCGCGTTGCCGCCGCGCCCGTAGTGCCCGGTGACCAGCCCGACCGGCAGCCCGATCCCGGCCGCGATGGCGAGCGCCTGGAGCGAGTACTGGACGTGCTCCCCCAGCCGCGCCGGGATCCCGGCGTAGCCGCTCCAGTGCGAGCCGTCGCTGAAGAAGGCGTTGATGAAGTGCAGTACGTTCACCGGGCTGCGTCCTCCAGTACGGGGCCGGCCTGCGCCTTGTCACGGCGCCCGCCCGGCATCCAGGGCGTGAGCAGGACGCGTACGCCGACCAGGGCCGCGTCGACGAGGATCGCGAGGGCGGCGGAGGTCAGCACCGAGTTCCAGGCCAGCTCGGGGCGGTTGTAGATGTTGGCGTCGTTCAGCAGGTTGCCGAGGGCGCCCTGGTTGCCGATGAGCATGCCGACGCTGACGAGGGAGATGCTGGAGACGGTCGCGACCCTGAGGCCTGCGATGATCGCGGGCACGGCGATCGGCAACTGCACCTGGAGGTACCGGCGTACGGGCCCGAAGCCCATCGCGGTCGCGGCGGCCAGCGTCTCCTGCGGCACCGAGCGCACCGCGTCGACGATCGCCGGGACGAGGACGACGAGGCTGTAGACCGTGAGCGGGATCATCACGGTCAGCTCGGTCATGCCGGTGTAGTCGATGAGGACGACGAAGAACGCCAGCGAGGGGATCGCGTACAGCACCGTCGTCACCCAAAGGACCGGCGGATACAGCCACTTGAGGCGGACGCAGAGCTGGCCGAGCGGCAGGGCGAGCAGCAGCCCGGCGAGCACCGGCAGCAGCGCCTCGCGCAGGTGCAGCACGATGAGCCCGAACCAGCTGTGCTGGAGGTCGCTGGGGATGTCGAAGAAACGACTGAAGTCACCCATCAGCGGCGGGCTTTCGGGTCGACGGGACCTGAAGTGCCGGGCTGTGCGCCGGAGTCGGCGGGGCACTCGGCGGAGTCGGCGGGCTGTGCGCCGGAGTCGGCCGGGCGCGCGGCGAAGCCGGCGGAAATCCCGCGAGCCGCGCCGGAGTTGCCGGAGCCCCCCGCCGAACTCTCCTGATGCGCCCCCCGGATGGCCTCCCCGATGGCCTGCTGTGAGACCACGCCGGCCACCCTTCCGTCCGTCCCGACCCCGACCGCCCACCCGGTGGGCGAGAGCACCGCGCAGTCCAGCGCGGCCCGCAGCGAGTCCTGCCCGGCGGTGAACGGCCGCCCGTGGGACAGGAGTTGCGCGGGGTCGAGGGCGCCGTCCGGCTCGGCCCAGCCCAGCGGGCGGCCGTCCGTGTCGGTCACCAGGAGGTAGGGGGCGGTGCGCCGGGCGGCGGCGAGCCGCTGCGCCGACGCGTCGACGGCGACGACCGGACCGGTGAGCAGTTCGAGCCCGGAGGACGGGAAGAAGGACAGCCGGCGGATACCCCGGTCGGTGCCGAGGAAGTCCTCGACGAACTCGTCCGCCGGGTGGGTCAGCAGTTCGGCGGGCGGCGCGAACTGGGCGAGCTTGCCGCCGGTGCGCAGCACGGCGACCATGGTACCGAGCTTGACGGCCTCGTCGATGTCATGGGTGACGAAGACGATCGTCTTGCCCAACTCACCCTGGAGGCGCAGGAGTTCGTCCTGGAGGCCCTTGCGGACGACGGGGTCGACGGCGGAGAACGGCTCGTCCATGAGCAGCACGGGCGGATCGGCGGCGAGCGCGCGGGCCACGCCGACGCGCTGCTGCTGGCCGCCGGAGAGCTGGTACGGGTAGCGCTTGGCGAGCGCGGGGTCGAGCCCGACGCGCTCCATCAGCTCGGCCGCGCGGGAGCGGGACTCGGCCTTGCCGCGGCCGAGCAGCCGGGGGACGGTGGCGATGTTGTCGATGATCGTGCGGTGCTGGAAGAGACCGGCGTTCTGGATGACGTAGCCCATGCCGCGGCGCAGGGTGTTGACCGGCTGGCGGCGGGTGTCGACGCCGTCGATGGAGATCGTGCCCTCGCTGGGCTCGACCATCCGGTTGATCATCCGCAGGGTGGTGGTCTTGCCGCAGCCGGAGGGGCCGACGAGGACGGTGATCGAGCGGTCCGGGATCTCCAGCGAGAGCCGGTCGACCGCCGTGGTGCCGTCGGGGTATCGCTTGGTGACTGAATCTATTCGTATCAAAGCGCCGAACGCCCTTCGGGTCTGGCTGGATCCGCCCGCCGCCGAAGACGAACCGTACGGGCTGTTGCCGGGAGTCTAGACCGCCTGTGGGGTATCTCTTCAATGGCTGCCGGGGCTGAATTTCGCCATACGATTCGGCCGTGTGAAGGGCGTGTGTACTGAGGATTGCACAGCCCCCGACTGTGCACTTTCTGTGAGTCCACTGATTCTCACCGTCCCCTCAGCACCGCCTCAGCCGCCCCCCAGACAGACCCCCGAGGGTCATGTTCATGAACGCGTGAGCTGATCTCCCGCGCCGCACCACCCCTTCACCCGTCACCCCGCCGACCCGCACGAGCGGCCTCGACCTCCTGGAGTACGCGTCATGACGACTCTCGCCCCGCCGCCCGTCGAGGGCGGGAGCCCCCGGCACCGGGCCGTGCCGCCGGACGCCCGCGGCAAGGTCCGGCGTCTGTTCACCGGCGCCCCGGAGGACCCCCGCTGGGCCCGCCCGGCGCTCTGGGCGATCCTGGTCCTGGCGACCGCGCTGTACGCGTGGAACATGACTTCGATCTCCGGCAACTCCTTCTACAACGCGGCCGTCTACAGCGGCACGAAGAGCTGGAAGGCGTTCTTCTTCGGCGCCCTGGACTCCGGCAGCTTCATCACCGTCGACAAACCCCCCTTCGCCCTCTGGGTGATGGGCCTGTCCGCCCGCGTCTTCGGTTACGGCACCTGGCAGTTGGCCCTGCCGATGGTCACCGTCGGGGTCGGCTCGGTCGCGCTGCTGCACCGGATGGTGAAGCGGGACTTCGGAGCCGTCGCGGGAACGATCGCAGCCCTGGCACTGACACTTACGCCCATCACGGTCGCCATCACCCGCGACACCAACCCGGACCCCATCCTCGTCTTCCTGATGCTGCTGGGCGCGGCGGCCCTGCTGAAGTCGGTGCGCACCGGCCGCCTCATGCCGCTGGTGTGGTCGGCCGTCGCCATCGGCTTCGCGTTCAACACGAAGATGATGCAGGCGTACGTCGTCCTGCCGGTGTTCTTCCTGGTCTACCTGTGGGCGGCGCGGACCACGCTCGGCAGGCGGCTGCGCAATCTGGCGGTCGCCACGGTCGCGCTGGTCGTCTCCAGCGCCTGGTGGATGGTGGTCGTCGACCTGATCCCCGCCTCCTCGCGCCCCTACATAGGCGGTTCGACCGACAACACGGTCTGGGACCTCGTCATCGGCTACAACGGCTTCGGCCGGATCTTCGGGGCGAGCTCGTCGGTGGGCTCGCAGGGCAACGGCGCGAGCTTCGGCGGCACCGCGAGCGTCTACCGGATGTTCAACGAGATCATGGGCGGCCAGATCTCCTGGATGATCCCCTTCGCCGCGATCGCCCTCATCGGCGGCCTGGTCCTGCGCGGCCGGGCGCCGCGCACCGACGCCAAGCGGGCCGCGCTGCTGCTGTGGGGCGGCTGGTTCGTCCTGCACTACCTGACCTTCGCGCTCGCCGAGGGCACCTTCCACCCCTACTACGTCACCGCCATGGCCCCCGGCATCGCGGCCCTGGCCGGCATCGGCGGGGTCATGCTGTACGGCGCCTTCAAGGACCGCCCGGCCGTCAAGTGGTCGTGGGTGCTGCCCACGGCGATCGCGGCGAGCACCGTCTGGACGGTCGTCCTGCTCCAGCGGGTGTCGGGCTCCGGGACCGTCTACACGGTCGCCGAGATCGTCGCCGCCGCGGCCGGAGCGGTCGCCGTGCTCGGTCTCCTGGTCGGCCGCTTCACCCGCCGCCACCGCCTGATGGGCCTCGCGGCACTGACAGCGGTCGTCGCCCTCCTCGCCGGACCCGCCGCGTACTCGGCCTCGGCGGCCACCTCCTCGACCAACGGCACCAACCCGACGGCCGGTCCGAGCACCGGCGGGATGGGCGGCATGGGCGGGGGCGGCGGCCAACGGCCCAGCGGCAGCGGCGGGAACGGCGGCCCTGGCACCAACTCCGGTGAGCGGCCCAGCGGTTCGGCCACCGAATCCCGGCAGGGCGGCGGCGGAATGGGCGGCTCCCAAGTCTCCTCTGCGATGATCACCTACCTCAAGAAGAACCAGGACGGCGCCAGTTGGCTGGTCGCGGTCGCCACCGACCAGACGGCCGCCTCGATCATCCTGGAGTCCGGCCAGCCGGTCATCTCCATGGGCGGCTGGTCCGGCAGCGACAACGCGATGACCCTGGCGAAGCTCAAGTCCCTGGTGAAGTCCGGCAAGTTGCACTACGTCGTCATCAGCTCCGACGGCGGCCAGGGCACCAACTCCGAGATCAGCGCCTGGATCAAGAAGAACGGCACCGCCGTGAGCGCGTACAGCGGCCTCTACCGCCTCGACGCCTCGGACGTCAGCTGACCGTCCGATCCGACCACGGCAGCGGGCCCCCGGAGAACATCCGGCGGCCCGCTGCCGTGCCGTACAAGTACCGCTAAAAATAAGAGAGTTAAGCCGCCACCGGCACCCCATCGGTGCGCAGCACCCCGCCGCCCTCGACGACCGCGTACACCTCGCACCCCTCCTGCCCGGCGGCCCACTCGACGCCCTCGCGGCCCATGGCGAAGGCGGCGGTGGCGACGGAGTCGGCGAGGGTGAGGGTGGCGGCGACGATGGTGAGGCTGTCGAGGCCGGTCGCCGGGAGCCCCGTACGGCCGTCGATGATGTGCTCCCCGCGCTCGTAGCACGCGGACGTCGCGACCGCCCCGTCCGTCAACTCCAGTACCGCGCACACCTGGTCGGCGGCCTGCGGATGCCGTACGCCGATCCGCCAGGGCCCGCCGGAGACGACGACGTCGCCCCCGGCGTTGAGGCAGAAGCGGCGCACGCCGGCGCCGGTCAGGAGGTCGGCCGCGCGCTGCACGGACCAGCCCTTGACGACGGCGCAGGGGTCGAACTCCCGCCCCGGCAACCGGACGTCGAAGGCGCCGCCGGTCGCGACCCGGTACCTCTCGCACAGGGCGAGCACCTCACGCAGGTCCGCGCTCAGCTCCGTCTCGGTCAACTCGCCGCGCCCGTACCGCGATACCTCACTGCCGGGCTTGAACGGGCTGAACCGCTCGTCGACTTCGCGCAGCCAGCCGAAGAGGGCGTCGGCGATCCCGGCGGGGACGCTCTCGTCGTCGATCCGCAGCGAGACCGGGAACCCCATGACGTGCTCGACCCTGTGCACCAGCTCAGCCCTTCGCGTCGATCGCGGCCTGCAACGACTCCTTGTAGCCGTCACTGGTGATGGTCGCACCGGAGACGGTGTCGATCTTCGCGCTCTGCGCCTCAAGGGTCTCCGCGATGAGCTTCGGCACCGCGTTCTTCGTCTGCGGGTGATCCGGCGCCTTCAGCATCGAGACAGCCGTGATCTTGCCGCTCTCGTAGGTGATCTGGACCTGGACGTCACCCTTGTCGGTCGAGATCGTCGTCCCGCTGAAGACGGTCCCGGAGGTCCCGGCCGAGGCCGACGGGGTGACAACCGACGCCTCCGAAGAGGCGGAAGAAGAGGAGGAGGCCCCCGTGGACGGCTCGTACCGCCAGACCGGGATCAGCCCGGCGACGGACAGGACCAGGACAGGTATCGCTCGTTTCATCGGTTCATCCCGCCAGGCTGAAGCGCTCGAAGTGGACCTGCTGCTTGGGCACTCGCAGCTCGTTGAGGGTGCCGAGGACGGCGTTCATCATGGGCGGCGGACCGCACAGGAAGACGTCCCGCTCGGTGATGTCCGGTACCAGCGCGGCGAGTTCGCGCGGCGCGAGCCGGTCGGGCACCGGCGGTCCGGTGACCAGGTGCAGCTCCGCGCCCTTGGCGTGGGCGAGTTCGCGCAGTTCGTCGTAGAGCACGGCGTCGCGGTCGGAGCCGACGCGGTAGATGACGACCGCGTGCCCGGTCAGGTCCTCCATGAGGGCGCGGATCGGGGTGACGCCGACGCCGCCCGCGATGAGCAGGGCGTCGGTGCGGGTGCGGTGCATGGCGGTGAAGGCGCCGTAGGGGCCCTCGGCGAAGACGCGGGTGCCGGGCTTGACGTGGCGCAGGCCCGCCGAGCCCGCGCCGGCCGCCTTCGCGGTCAGCCGCAGCCGCAGCCCGTCGGGGGCGGCGGACAGGGAGAAGGGGTTGGCCTGCCACCAGCGGTCGCGGGTCAGGAACCGCCACAGGAAGAACTGGCCGGCCTGCGCGGGCATCTTGTCGAGGTCACGTCCGGTGATGTGCACGGAGACGACGTTGTCGGCCTCGTGGACGACCTCGGAGACGCGCAGCTGGTGGCGCCAGTTGCGCCACAGGGGCAGCACCGCGCGGCCGAGGAGCACCGAGCCGAGGGCGCCGGCCCACACGCCGTACCAGTACGCCTTGGCGGCGGCGGACGCCGTGAACGTCGTACCGATGGCGACCTGGTGGGTGAAGGCGAGGACGACCGCGACGTAGGTGTAGAGGTGGATGAAGTGCCACGTCTCGTAGGAGAGCCGGCGGCGGGCCCAGCGGGCGGAGACGCCGCCGACGACCAGGATGAGGACGAGGGCGACAACCGCGCGGAGCACGCCTTCGGTGGTCTCGGCCAGGTTGACGAGCTGGTTGACGGGGTCCATCGAGCCGGCCAGCCGGGCGTAGCCGAAGGTGATGAAGACCACATGGCCGACGAGGGTCCACAGCAGGCCGAAGCCGGTCCAGCGGTGCCAGTTGGTCAGCCGGTCCATGCCGATGCGGCGGTCCAGCCAGGGCAGCCGGGCGACCAGCAGCAGCTGGAACGCCATGATCAGGCCGGCGTACAGGCCGGTGAAGCGGCCCAGCACGACGAGCGCGTTGGAGCCGAAACCGGCGTCCGCCGCGAAGTAGGTCACGGCGGCGAGGTTCGCGGCCAGCAGCGCGTAGAGCCCGGTGCGGGCCACGACTTTGGGCCGTATCCCCGTGGCGGGTGTGGGGGGAGACTGGAGGGTCGTCACGGGCGGAACTCCTTGATCGGTGCTCAAGACACGAGCTTCACCGTGGCGAGCTGTCGATATCCTGTCGTAACACTTTCAAGTGTTTATCGATATGGACGAGTGTGAGCCCGAGGCCTGGCGTTGTCAGTGGCGTACCGCACTATGAACGGGTGGAAAAAGTACGACTCCTCGTCGTGGACGACGACCCGCCGATCGCCGACCTCGTGGCGACCGTCGCCCGGTACGAGGGCTGGGAAGCGGTCACGGCGTACACCGGTCAGGAGGCGCTGCGGCTGGCCGGGGAGTTCCGGCCCGACATCGTCGTGCTCGACCTGATGCTGCCCGACATCGACGGCTTCGGCGTCCTGGACGGGCTGCGCCGCTCCGGCGCGATGATCCCCGTGGTGTTCCTCACCGCGCGCGACGGCGTCGCGGACCGTGTCGCGGGCCTCACGCGCGGTGGTGACGACTATCTGGTGAAGCCGTTCGCGGTGGAGGAGCTGATGGCCCGGCTGCGCACGGTCCTGCGCCGCTCGGCGGGCCCCTCCTTCCAGCGCTCGGTCCTCCAGGTCGCCGACCTGACGATGGACGAGGACACCCGCGAGGTCCGCCGCGCGGGCTCCCTGCTGACCCTGACACCCACCGAGTACGAGGTCCTGCGCTACCTGATGCGCAAGTCCCCCACCGTGCTCACGAAGGCGCAGATCCTGGACCACGTGTGGGAGTACGGCTTCGGGGGCCGCTCCAACGTCGTCGAGCTGGTCGTCAGCCGCCTGCGCCGCAAGCTGGACGCGACGGGCGAGCCGCTGATCCACACCGTGCGCGGGTTCGGCTACGTCGTCCGCCGGCAGGCGCCCGGATGATCGGCCGGCTGCGCCGCTCCTACCGCCGGATGCGCCTGGGCACCCGGCTCGCGCTGGGCCTCGGCGTCCTCGCGCTCGGCGTCTTCGCCGTGGTCGGCACCGCCCTGACGACCTACATGCGCGACTACCTCTCCGCCCAGCTCGACACCCAGCTCGCCCAGGCCCAGGTCGCCCAGTCCAAGAGCATCGCCGACTACGGCACGCTGTCGGGCAAGAAGTACTACAGCTGGTACTACGCCGTGTACGACGTCAAGGCGGGCGCCCCCGCCCTGCGCGTCCCCGAGGACCCGGCCGATCTCCCGCAGGACGTCGGTGACTTCACGTCGCTGGCCCGCGCGCAGACGACCGCGCACAAGGAGCTGCTGCGCACCGAGCACCTGTCCGGCGCCGGCGACTACCGGCTGCGCGCCTGCGAGGTCGAGCCCGGGGTGGTCCTGGTCAGCGCGGCCCCGCTGGACGGCATCGACGACACCGTGCGCCAGCTGATCACGATCCAGGTGATCGTCTTCGTCCTCGCGCTGGCCGCCCTGGTCGTCGTCGGCCGCTCGATGCTGCGGCGCGGGCTGAAGCCGCTGAGCGACATGGCGCACACGGCGCACGGCATCGCCTCGCACGATCTGACGGAGTCCGCCGCCCGCCTCCCGCTGCGCGCGGACCGCCCCGGCGGCGGCCCCGAGGTGGAGGAGCTGCGCACCGCGTTCAACACGATGCTGGAGCACATCGACGACTCCCTGGCCGTCCGCGCGGAGGCCGAACAGCGCCTGCGCCGCTTCGTCGCCGACGCCTCGCACGAGCTGCGCACCCCGCTGATGTCCGTACGCGGCTACGCCGACCTCTTCCAGTACGCCGCCGCCAACGCCCCCGAGGAACGCGACCGCCACCTGGCCCGGCTGCGCGCGGAGGCGGCCCGCATGGGGTTCCTCCTGGACGATCTCCTGCTGCTCGCCCGTCTCGACGCGGCGGAGGTGGAGACGCCGTTGCGGCTCGCCGGGGCGGACCTCGTGGAGCTGGTCGACCAGGCCGCCGACGCCTTCCGCGCGAGCCATCCCGGCCGGCCGCTCACCCTCACCCCGGGCCCCGCGGAACTGACCCTGCGCATCGACGCGCAGCGCATCCGGCAGGTACTGGACAACCTCCTCACCAACGCGGCGGTGCACACACCGGCGGGGACACCGGTGACGGTGGAGGTGTCCCGGGCCGGCACTGTCGCGCGGGTGCGGGTGATCGACGAAGGTCCCGGGGTCCCGCCCGCCGACCGTGAGCGGGTGTTCGACCGCTTCTACCGCGTCGACAAGGCCCGCAGCCGGGACCGGGGCGGGAGCGGGCTCGGGCTGTCGGTGGCGCGGTCGCTGGTGCGGGCGCACGGGGGGTCGATCGCGCTCGCGGAGGAGGGGGCGGGGCGGACGGTGTTCGTGGTGGAACTGCCTTTGCGGTAGGGGGAGTTACGGGAGTTTCAGGGATGTACGGTCTTCCGCAGCGACTCCGTGTCGAGCCCGTCGGCGCTGTTGTCGAACTCCACCCGCCGCACGCCCTCCCAACAGCACCGCTGGGCAAGGGAGTTGCCCCAGAAGGTGGCCCAGTCGGCGAGCTTGGACGCGTCCCGGGCGAGCCCCCGCGCCCGGACCCGCTCCCGGGCGACCCCGGAGTCGGCGCGGACCTGCACCACGACCGCCTCCACCCCCTCCGGCCACCCGTGCCGCACAGCCGCCTCGGCGGGATACCCGGGCCGGGAGAAGTACGCCCCGAACGGAGCGTCGAGCACGACCGGCCGCCCCACGGCGAGGTTGTCCCGGGCCAGATCGAGCAGCGTCAGATACTCCAACTCCCGTACGGCGGACAGGTAGTAGCCGTTCCCGTCCCGCTCGTCGGGGTCGGTCCCGGCGGCGGCCAGCAGCGCTTCGGTGAGCCGGGTGCACACGGTGTCCTTGTCGAGGTGCGCGGCCCCGGTCAGGGCGGCGAGCCGGCGGGCGACGCTGGACTTGCCGGAGCCGGCGGGGCCGATGACGAAGTAGGCCTTCATGCCGGACTCCCTTCGCTGTCACCGGAGTTGGCGGCGGCGTCTCGGCTGTCCTGGCGATCGCCCCGCGCGCTGTCGTCCCGCACGAAGAACAGATAAGAAGCCCCGCCGACCAGCAACAGCGCCCCGCCCACAAGGAACACGAGGCTGTAGCTGTTCCCGGTCGCGTCGAGGATGGCGCCCGTGACGATCGGCGCCATCGCCGCCCCGAGGAACCCCCCGAAGTTCTGGATGGCCCCCAGCGAGGCGACTTGATGCGGCGCGGCGAGATCGGAGGCGAGCGTCCACAGGCACCCCATCGGCACCTGCGCCGCGAAGTACCCGAGCGACAGCAGCCCGATGGCGAGCGGCGTGCTGTCGACGTACGCGACCGGCAGCACGGCGGCGGCGGCGAGGACCGCCCCGCCGACGATCGGCACCTTGCGCGCCGTGACGGTCGGCAGCCCGCGCCGGATCAGCCGCCCCGACAGCACCCCGCCGCACAGCACCCCGGCGATCCCGCACAGGTAGGGCAGCGAGGCGAGCCACCCGGTCTGGGCCAGGCTGAAGCCGCGTGAGGTCTCCAAGTAGCTGGGCAGCCAGGTGAGATAGACCCACACGGTGTAGAAGATGCCGAACGCGCCCAGGATCATGAACCAGGTGTTGCGCCGCCTGAACAGCGCACCCCAACTGGCCTTCTCCTGCTGCCCCTTGACGGCCTCGGCGATCTCCTCGCCCCGGATCAGGGCCTGTTCACGCAAGGACGGGTCCCGGTACACCCGCAGCCACACCAGCATGACGACGACCCCGAGCGCGCCCACCGCCACGAACATGCCCCGCCAGCCGAACCCGATCAGCAGCGAGGTGAGCAGCGGCGGCGCGAGCGCGTTCGCTATCTGGGAACCGGTGTTGACCACCGAGATCGGCAGCGCGCGCTCCTCCTTGCCGAACCAGCGCTCGTTGACCTTCAGGCTCGCGGTGAAGAACGGCGACTCCGCGATCCCGAGCGCGACCCGGGCGGCGTACAGCATCCCGAAGGTGCTCGCGGCGGCCGTGACCATCGTCATCAGCGACCACAGTCCGGCGGCCCACGCGTACATCTTCTTCGGCCCGAACCGGTCGACGAGATACCCGGCGGGCAGATTGGCGATGGCGTACGGCCAGGAGAACGCGGCCAGCAGCAGCCCCATCTCCGTTGCGCTGAGCCCGAATTCAGCGGCGACGGTGGTGTTGGCGACGCTGAGGGTGGCCCGGTCGAGGTAGTTGACGACACCGCCGGTGACGAGGAGGACAACGAAGAGCCAGCGGAGGCGGAGGGGGGAGATGCGGGTGGGGGTCTTTTCTGAGGAGGGGGAGAGGAGAGAGTTGTGGACCATGGAGCAACTCCTTTGAAACACCATGGGGAAGCTGGAGTCCTACGCGCGGGCCCCTTCAATAGCTCGCAACATCACCGAAGCCGCCTCAGTAACCCGCCGATAATCCCCATCCCCCCGAGCCGCCTTCGTCACAAAACTCCCCACCCCCACAGCGACAACCCCCGCATCGAACCACTCCTTGACATTCTCCGGAGCCACCCCACCCGCAGGCATCACCGGCGCCTGCGGCAACGGCGCCCGAACGGTCCGCACATACGCGGGCCCACCCGAGAACTCAGCCGGAAACAACTTCACGATGTCGGCCCCGGCCTCCATCGTCCGCACGATCTCCGTAGGCGTGAACGCGCCGCTGACGGTGACCGCCTGATACCGATTGGCGGCGGCGATCATGGCGGGCTCCAGGTGAGGGCTGACGAGCAGCCGAGCCCCGGCCTGCACACAGCTGACCGCGGACTGCGCATCGAGCACGGTCCCCGCCCCGACCAGCACTTCCTCCCCGTACCGAGCGGCAAGAGTAGAGATCACGCCCAACGCCCCCGGCACGGACAGCGTGATCTCCAGCGCCTTGATCCCCCCCTCGATCGCGGCCTCGGAAACGGCGAGCGCCTCTTCGGCACTGTCGAGCCGGACAATGAGCAGCGCACCCGTCCGGGTGATCGACTCCAGATCCTTAAACTTCGTTACCATGGCCGCACACACTAGAACATGAATTCACACGGTGTCACGACCCAGGTCGCCGCGAGAAAAGAAGAGCCAGTGAGCCCAGCGGGCAAGACCCCCCTGATCCCCGAGCAGCGCCACCAGGAACTGCTGCGCCTCCTGCGCGCGAGCGGCGTCCTGAGCATCCACGACCTGACGGCGGCCCTGGACGTCTCCCACATGACCGTCCGCAGGGACATCGCGGCGCTGGAGAAGACAGGCCAGGTCGTCTCGGTGCAGGGCGGGGTCAGACTGGCGGACCGCGCCGGCCACGCGCCGCCGCGTGAGCGGACGACCCGCGCCGCCCTGGAGATCCCCCGCAAACAGGCGATCGCGCGCCGCGCGGCGGACCTGGTGACGGACGGCATGGTGATCTACCTGGACGCGGGGACGACGTGCCAGTCGGTCGTGCCGTTCCTGGCGCGGCGGGCCGGGCTCACCGTCGTCACCAACGACTTCCACGCCGTGCTGGCCCTCTTCGAGCTGCCCGGCGTCCACATCGTGCACACCGGCGGCGAGGTCGACCCGGCGAGCGCGGCCGGGGGCGGTCCGCTGGCGGCGCGGGCGGTCGAGGGGCTGAACATCGACCTGTGCCTGCTGGGCGCCGGCGCCTGGGACCTCGTACACGGGGTGACCAGCCACTCCACCGACAAGGTGCTGCTGAAGCAGACGGTCGTCCGGGCGTCGGCGGCCGTCGCGCTGCTCGCGGACAGTACCAAGTGGGGGTCGACGGAGCGGTTCACGGTCACCCGGCTCGACCGGCTGGACGCGGTGGTCACGGACACCGGGCTGCCGCGCGAGGTGGCGGAGCGGATCGCGCAGGAGGGCCCCGAGGTGCTGCGCGCGGACTGAACCGCGAGGAGGGCACAGCCGTACTAGCTGTCGAGCAACCCCCGTCCCCCACAAGGGGGATGAGAACCGACAAGCCTGGGCAGAACTCCCCCGACCCTTACGACCATCACCTCACGACCGTAAGCAGTCCGATCCGCTTGACGCACCGCAGCCCACCACCGGGTCGCCCCTCCGCCCGCACCTCGTAGCTTCCCGGACACCACGCCGTCACACCGGAGGGGAAGCTTCTTCCCATCCCCTCCCCCAGTCCCGGCCCACCCCGCTCCCCGGACCGGCACTGCCCGCCCCGCCCGCACCCCCCAAGCGGCCCCGGGGCGCCGCGAAAGGACGACGCGCCCCGTGACCGTACTGCCGACCACGAAGACGCTGTACGACGAGACCCCCTCGCCGATTCCGCCGCAGCCCAAGACCGACGGGACGCTCCCGCACATACCGCCCCAGCCGACGAAACAGCACCGCACGGCCCCGTCGGCCTCGCCGACCCCGGCAGCCACCTCAGCCTCATCGCCCCCTCCCGGCCGCGCCTTCACCCGTCACGCCCGCCGCGCGATGAGCCTCGCCCCCCTCCTGCTCCTGGGCATCTGGGCGGCGCTGGACTGGACGGCCGTGCGGGACGGCGCGATGCGGCTGACGGACGCGAACCCCTGGTGGCTGCTGGCCGGCGTCGGCTTCACGTTCATGGGCTGTGTCGCGGCGGCGTTCATCCGCCAGGGCGCCCTGCACGACCGGCTCGCCCCGGGCCCCCTGCTGGCGTCCCAGTTCGCGGCGGGCGCGGCCAACCACGTCCTCCCGGCGAGCCTGGGCGCCCACGCGGTGACGCTGCGCTTCCTCCAGCGCCAGGGCGTCGCGCTGCCCCGCGCGACCGCGTCACTGGCCCTGTACTCGCTGGTCAGGGCGCTGGCGAAGACCCCGGTGGTGCTGGCGTTCGTCGTCCTGGCGCCGAACGCGGTGCGCCCCGACGCCCTGCTGCCGAACGGCAAGGCGCTGCTGACGGCGGTGGCGGGCCTGCTGCTGATCCCGGCGGCCGCGGCGCTGGCGCTAGCGGCGATCCGCCCGCTGCGCCGGCCGACGCAGGAGTTCGTCCGCACGGCGCTGACCGGTGTGAAGGGCATCCACTCCCGCCCGAGCCGCTTCCTCCCGCTGTGGGGCGGCGCGCTGGCCGCTCCGCTGATGCAGGCGGGCGTGGTCGCCTCGGTGGGGACGGCCCTGGAACTCCCGCTGTCCTGGCTCCAGTTGGCCTTCGCCTACCTGGCCGCCAGCACGGCGGCGGGCGCCGTCCCGGCCCCCGGCGGCATCGGCCCCCTGGACGCCGCCCTGATCCTCACCCTGGCCGGCTACGGCGCCCCCCTCTCCCTGGCCACCGCCACCGTCCTCGGCTACCGCGTCCTCACGGTGTGGGTACCGCTGGTGCCGGGGATGCTGGTGATGTCGGCGATGGTCCAACGAGAGCTGCTGTGAACTCCCTTGCGGGCAAGGCCCCTTGAGGCCCCCCGCTCACCCCTCCGGCGTCAGCCGCAACGAGATCGAGTTGATGCAGTACCGCTGATCGGTCGGCGTCGCGTACCCCTCCCCCTCGAAGACATGCCCCAGATGCGACCCGCACCGAGCACACCGCACCTCGGTGCGGAGCATCCCGAGGGAGCGGTCCTCGATGAGTTCCACCGCGTCGGTGTCCTTCGGGTCGTAGAAGGACGGCCAGCCGCAGTGGGACTCGAACTTGGTGGTGGAGGTGAAGAGTTCGGCGCCGCAGGCGCGGCAGGAGTAGACGCCGGCGGTCTTGGTGTCGGTGTACTCGCCCCGGAACGCGGGCTCGGTCCCGGCCTGGCGCAGCACCGCGTACTCCGCCGGCCCCAGCTCCGCGCGCCACTCCTCGTCGGTCTTCTCGACTTCGTACGACATGAAACGGGCCCCTTACCGCGACAGATGGTCCAGGATGAGCGGGCCCAGGTCCGTCACGTCACCCGCGCCCATGGTGAGAACGAGATCACCGGGGCGCGCCATTCCCGCGACGACGGCCGGGGCCGCCGCCTTGTCGTGCACGGCGCTCACCTCCGCGCCCGCGGCCCGCGCCGCCTCGATGATCAGCTCGCTGGTGACCCCGGGGAGCGGGTCCTCGCGGGCCGGGTAGATGTCGAGGACGACGGAGGCGTCGGCCAGCGCCAGCGCCGTACCCATCTCCTTGCCCAGCTCCTGGGTGCGGGAGAAGAGGTGCGGCTGGAAGAGGACCAGGATGCGGGAGCCGTCCGAAGTCCCGTCCCCCGCACCGCCGTTGACGGCGGCCCGCATCGCCTCCAGGTCGGCGGTCATCTCGGTCGGGTGGTGCGCGTAGGAGTCGACGACCTGCACCCCGGCGGCCTCCCCCTTCAGCTGGAGCCGCCGCTTGACCCCGGTGTACGCGCCGAGCGCGACGGCGAGTTCCGCCGCCGGCACCCCGAGCGCCGCCCCGGCCGTCAGCGCGGCGACGGCGTTCAGCGCGTAGTGCCGCCCGGGCACCGACACCGTGAAGGTCAGCTCCCGCCCGTCGAGCACCACGGTGACCTCGCTCTTGAGGCCCTGCGCTGCGACCGACAGGACGCGTACGTCGGCGTCGGCGGCCTCGCCGTACGTCACGACCTTCACACCCTCGACCCGGCGCGCCAGCTCGCGGGCGCCCTCCTGGTCGGCGGAGATCACCAGCGTGCCGCCGGGGACGATCCGGCCGGCGAAGGTGACGAAGGAGTCGTAGATCTCCTCCATGGAGGCGTAGTTGGCGTGGTGGTCCAGTTCGACGTTGAGGACGATCGCGACCTCGGGGGCGTACTTGTGGAAGCTGCGGTCGGACTCGTCGGCCTCGGCGACGAAGATCTCGCCCTCGCCGTGCAGCGCGTTGGAGCCGGGCGCGTCGAGGTCGCCGCCGATCGCGTAGGAGGGGTGCAGGCCCAGTTCGGTGAGGGAGACGGCGAGCATGGACGTCGTCGTGGTCTTGCCGTGGGTGCCGGCGACGGCGAGGGGGCGCAGGCCGTCCATGAGGGCGGCCAGCGCGTCCGAGCGGTGCACCACGGGGATGCCCAGCTCGGCCGCGCGGACCAGTTCGGGGTTGTCCGCGCGGATCGCCGACGACACGACGACGCTGCTGGCGTCGGCGGCGAGGTGCCCGGCGGCGTGGCCGATGTGGACGGTCGCGCCGAGCGCCCGCAGGGCCTGCGCGGTCCCGGAGTCCTTCGCGTCGGAGCCGGCGACCTTCGCGCCGCGCTGGGCGAGGATCTTGGCGATCCCGGACATCCCGGCCCCGCCGATCCCGATGAAGTGCGGACGGTCCAGGGAGACGGGAAGGCCGGGCGTCATTGCGGGTGCTCCAGGGGTCGTACGGGTAACGGCGGACGGGGTACAGAACGGCCCCACCCTAGCGGGGGGCCGGCTCGCGTCCGGCTCACGCCTCGCTGTGCGAGAACAGCTTCAGGACGGGCACTCCCACCTTGTGCCGGGCCCGGGAGGCCCAGTCGCGGTGGAAGAACTCCTCCACGTAGTGCGGATCGGTCAGCACGATCACCTCGTCGGCTCTCACCTGTTCCACCACCTCCTTCAGAGCGTCCAACGGATGGTCCTCGACCAGAGTTCCGGCCGCCTCGCTGCCGGCGGCGCGCAGCGCGGTCAGGGACACCTCCAGCGCCCGCGCGCCGATGTCCCGGGCCGCCTCCCCTTGCGGTGTCTCCCGTTCGCGCGCCGCCTCCTCCAGTTCGCCGAGGGCGATGTCGTCGATGGCCCGCAGCAGCCGGTCGGCCTGGTCGCCGCGCGGCTGGAGCAGTACGTGGAAGGTGACCGGGTCGTCGCCGTGCAGGGTGGTGACGAACTCCACGTCGGCGGACGTCAGGGCCTTCTCGATCATCAGAACGCTTGTGAACACCAGTGCCCCACTTCTCCTCCGAGGACCCCCGTGGCCCTCACTCCTCCGAAGGCCGTCCGTGGCCCTGCGGAAACCATCCTTCCCCGTGCTCGCACGGGTCCTGCCGAGTCCTAGTCTGCCCACCCGAAGCTAAGCGGAACGACCCATTCCGGCTTTTTGACGGCCAAGGGGGTGGCGCGCCGCCCGCCCGCCGCCCCTCCTCAGGCCCCCCGCTCCCCGTCCTTCCTGCGATAACGCCCGAAGAGGAACCCGTCCTCCGCCAAAAGGGACACGAGTTCGAGGCGCCTCGGAACGGCGACGGCGGGCCCCCCGGCGATCCGCTGGGCGTCGCCCGCGGTGAGCGTCGGGGAGAGCGTCAGACAGAGTTCGTCCAGGACATCGGCGGCGACGAACTGCCCGAGCAGCCGGGGTCCGCCCTCGGTGAGCTGCCGGGTGAGCCCGAGCCGCGCGAGCGCCCCGGGGACGCGGTCCGCGTCGACGCCGGCGCCGTCCCCGGCGACGACCACGCGCGCGCCGGCCTGCTCGGCGGCCAGCACGCGCGCGGGATCGGCCCCGGCGCCGGTGAGGACCAGCGTGGGCACGAGCGGCGAGGTGAACAGGGGCAGCGTGAAGTCGAGTTCGAGGCCCGCGCTGACCACGGCGATCACCGGTGCGGGCCCCTGTCCGGCCGCCGCCCGCCGCCCGGCGAACTCCTCGCGCGCGCGGGCGGGCCGGTACTGCTCGCGCCGCACGGTCTCGGCGCCCACGACGACGACGTCGGCGAGCGCCCTGAGGACGCCGAAGATCCGCATGTCGGTCGCGCCGGAGAGGGGCTGTGAGCGGCCGTCGTGGTGGCCCGCGCCGTCCAGGGAGGACACCATGTTGGCGCGCAGCCAGGGGCGCGTTCCCCCGGCCGGGGGGTAGGCGTAGGCGTCGGCGAGTTCGGTGAGGCTCCACTCCCGGTCGGCGAAAGCCGCAGAATCGTTCCCCTCCCCGCTCTCGCTCGCCGCTGTCTGGTCGGTCACAGGGAACAGGCGTCGCATATCGAGCAGTCTTACATGCCCTTTAGCATGGGTAACCGTGTCCTCTTCGACCCCTGGTACCGACCCGTCCGGCCCTTGCGAACCCGCCGGCGGCGCCCCTATAGCCGAGGCCGACGCGGTCCCCGTGTCGCTGTGCGCGCGCGAGCCGTACGTCCCGCCGGACCGGCTGGTCGCCGAGATGGTCCCGCCACCGAGGTTCGACTCGGTGCGGTTCGGGACGTACGTGCCGGACCCCAAGCAGCCGAGCCAGACCGAGGCGGTGGGCGTCCTGGAGCCCTTCGCGGGCGGCCTGGGCGGCGCGCACGCGGCGAGCGCCGCAAAGAAAGGGTTCTTCGGGGCCTTCGGCAGGAACAAGGCCAAGGCTCCGGCGGGCCCGCGCGGCGTCTACCTGGACGGCGGCTACGGCGTCGGCAAGACCCACCTGCTGGCCTCCCTGTGGCACGCGACCCCCGCGGAGCCCGCCCTGAAGGCGTTCGGGACGTTCGTGGAGCTGACCAACCTGGTCGGCGCCCTCGGCTTCCAGCAGACCGTGCAGACCCTCTCCGGCCACCGTCTGCTGTGCATCGACGAGTTCGAGCTGGACGACCCCGGCGACACCGTCCTCGTCTCCACCCTGCTCGGCAAGCTGGTCGCGGCCGGGGTGGCGCTCGCGGCGACCTCGAACACGCTGCCGGGCAAGCTCGGCGAGGGCCGGTTCGCGGCGGTGGACTTCCTGCGCGAGATCCAGGGCCTGTCGGCCCACTTCCGCACGCTGCGCATCGACGGCGACGACTACCGCCACCGGGGGCTGCCGCAGGCGCCGGCGCCGTACTCGGACGAGACGGTGGCGAAGACGGCGTACGCGACGCCCGGTTCGTCCCTGGACGCCTTCCCCGATCTGCTGGCCCATCTGGAGAAGGTCCACCCGAGCCGTTACGGCGCGCTCACGGACGGCTTGAAGGCGGTGTGTCTGACGGACGTCGGACCGGTCCCGGACCAGTCGACGGCCCTGCGCCTCGTCGTCCTCGCCGACCGTCTGTACGACCGCGAGGTGCCCGTCCTGGCGTCCGGGCTCCCCTTCGATCAGCTGTTCAGCCAGGAGATGCTGGGGGGCGGGTACCGCAAGAAGTACTTCCGTGCCATCTCCCGCCTCACCGCTCTCGCGCGTGACGCGCAGCCCCTCACCAAGAGGTGACACCTCCTCACCTCTCAGCTGTCAAGAGTCAGTTCCAGCCACCCGCACCGTGCTTTTGAGGCGGTCTTCGCATCGAAACGTTGAGTTAACCCTGCAAAGCTCTTTGCAGGGTTAATGTGTTTCTTGACCAGTCATTGACCAATCGTTGGCGTTGACTAGAGATGCGAACTTGTCGAAGGGGGGCACATGTTCCGAGGTAAGACGGCTCGGCCCGGCTGGGCCACACTCGCCGCCATCCTTCTCATGCTCCCTTTCTTCACCGTCTCTACTTCGTTCGCACACGCGCACACTCCCCGTCAAACACAGGCCAACGCTCAGGCCGGAGTCACCCCGCACGGGAAAGCGCTGCGTCACGAATACGTCACGTCCCGCGACTGTGACCGGTCCGGGGGTCCTGCGGGTCCGTTGCACACCCGCGACCGCAACCGCGTCACCATGACCGCCGACTCGGCTCCCCAGGAGCCCGACCGCGTCCTGCTGACGTTCGCACCCGCGGCCACGCACCAGCTCACGAAGTCTGCTGCGGACCGCCGGCCGTCGAGATCCTCGGCGGTCCACTCTCCTTCGGCGCTCCAAGTCTTCCGCTGCTGAGAGAGCCAAGCAGAACAGAGCAGTTCCCCCTACCCTGTCCTGCCCGTCCGACGCGTCCCCCACGACGCGCCAGGAGGAGTCACCCACATCATGCAGCCCCTCATCGACAACGCCCGTGTTTTCGGACAGCGCCCTGAGGAGTTCGCCAGGCTGGCCGACGGCCAGTCTCCCCAGGTCCTGTTCATCACCTGCTCGGACTCGCGGGTCGTCCCCGCGCTGATCACGGGCGCCCGCCCCGGCGAGCTCTTCGAGCTGCGCACCGCGGGCAACATCGTCCCGCCCTACGGCACCGGCTCGCCCTCCGGCGAGGCGGCCACCATCGAGTACGCCGTGGAGGTCCTCGGCGTACAGGACATCGTCGTCTGCGGCCATTCGCACTGCGGCGCCGTCGGCGCCCTGGTCCGCGGCGACGACCTGGACGGCGTGCCGGCCGTCCGGGACTGGCTGGCGCACGCCGCCGACCAGCCCGACTCGGAGGAGCCGTCCGACCCGACGGTCGCCCGCGCGGTGCAGCACCATGTCCTCGCGCAGCTGCTGCGGCTGCGGTCCTACCCGTGCGTCGAGAAGCGGCTGGCCGACGGCCGGCTGCGGGTGCGCGGCTGGTACTACGAGGTGCACACCGGCGCCGTGCAGGAGCACGACGCCGCCGCCGACCGCTTCCAGGCTCTGTGAGCGGCCCCGTGACGACCTCGCAGCACACCCGAATATCCCGTTTCCCCCATCTCAAGGAGGACTTCGCGGCCTCCCTGGTGGTCTTCCTGGTCGCGCTCCCGCTGTGCGTGGGCGTGGCCGTGGCCTCCGGGGTCCCCGCCGAGCTCGGACTGGTCACCGGCATCGTCGGCGGCATCGTCACCGGTCTGATGCGCGGCAGCAGTCTCCAGGTCTCCGGTCCGGCCGCGGGGCTGACCGTCCTGGTCTTCGAGGCCGTGCGCGAGTTCGGCCTGCCCGCCCTCGGGGTCATCGTCCTCGCGTCGGGCGCCCTCCAGATCGCCATGGGCGCCCTGAAGCTGGGGCGCTACTTCCGGGCCATCTCCGTCTCCGTCGTCGAAGGCATGCTGGCCGGAATCGGTCTGGTGCTGATCGCCGGCCAGCTGTATTCGGTCATCGGTACGAAGGCCCCGGAGTCGGGGCTGGGGAAGATCGCCGGGCTGCCCGGGGCGTTCGTGGACGCGGCGAGCTCCAGCGCCGCGTTGTCCTCGCTGGCCCTCGGCGCGGGCACCATCGCGATCCTGGTCCTGTGGAAGCACATGCCGGCCAAGGTCCGTACGGTCCCCGGCCCGCTGGCCGCCGTAGGGCTCGCGACGCTCGCCGCGCTGGTGTTCAACCTGAACGTCGCGACCGTCGAGGTGCAGGGCCTGCTGGGCGCCATCCAGCCGCCGTCCCTGGACGCCTTCGGGGAGCTCGCGAACGTCGGACTGCTCGGCACGATCGTCGCGTTCACCCTGATCGCGTCCGCCGAGTCCCTGTTCAGCGCGGCGGCCGTGGACCGGCTGCACGACGGTCCGCGCACCGAGTACGACAAGGAACTGGTCGCCCAGGGCGCGGGCAACGCGATCAGCGGCATGCTGGGCGCGCTGCCGATGACCGCGGTGATCGTGCGCAGCGCGGCCAACGTCCAGGCGGGCGCCCGTACCAAGGCGTCCCGGGTGCTGCACGGTGTGTGGCTGCTGCTGTTCGCGGCGCTGCTGCCCGACGTGCTCGCCTACATCCCGATCCCGGCGCTGGCCGGCATCCTCGTCCACGCGGGCGGCAAGCTGGTCCCGCTGCGGGCGGTCAGGGAGCTGTGGCGCGGCCACCGCGGCGAGGCGCTGATCCTCGTCGTCACGGCCGTCTCCATCGTCGCGGTCTCCATGTTCGAGGGCGTGCTCATCGGTCTCGCGCTGGCCGTCGTCAAGACGGCGTGGGAGGCCTCGCACATCAAGATGGAGGTCGTCGACAAGGGCGCGGGTCCCGTGCAGGCGTATCTGTCGGGCAACGCGACCTTCCTGCGGCTGCCGAAGATCCTCGACAGCCTGGAGGCGCTGCCCCAGGACCGGCCGGTGGAGCTGGACCTCTCCGGTCTGCACCACCTCGACCACGCCTGCCGGCAGGCCCTGGAGAACTGGGCGGAACGGCACAGCGAGGTCGGTACGGAACCGGTGCGCATGACAGCGGTGTCGACGGTCTAGCCGGCACCCGGAGACCGGTTCGCGCCGTGGGGACATGGCCGCGGACCGGTCTTCCGGCATACCGTGGAGGGACCTGATCTCCGAGGAGGTCGCCATGGTCCAGGAGCTGCTGACGGCGCTCGCCGTCCTGGGTGGCGGAGCGGTCGCGTACGTCGTGGCCGGCGCCCGGGTGGTCAAGCAGTACGAACGCGGGGTGATCTTCCGGCTCGGCCGGGTCAGGGGCACGGTGCGCGAACCGGGGTTCGCCCTGGTCGTACCGGCCGTGGACCGGCTGCGGAAGGTCAACCTCCAGATCGTCACGCTGCCGATCCCGGCGCAGGAGGGGATCACGCGGGACAACGTGACCGTCCGGGTGGACGCGGTCGTCTACTTCCGGGTCGTCGAGCCGGTCGCGGCGATCGTCAACGTCGAGGACTACCGCTTCGCCGTCTCGCAGATGGCGCAGACCTCGCTGCGCTCGATCATCGGCAAGAGCGAGCTGGACGACCTGCTGTCCAACCGCGAGAAGCTCAACCAGGGCCTGGAGCTGATGATCGACAGCCCGGCCATCGGCTGGGGCGTCCAGATCGACCGCGTGGAGATCAAGGACGTCTCGCTGCCCGACACCATGAAGCGCTCGATGGCCCGGCAGGCCGAGGCCGACCGGGAGCGCCGGGCCCGGGTCATCAACGCCGACGGGGAGCTCCAGGCGTCGAAGAAGCTCGCGGAGGCGGCCCAGCAGATGGCCGACACCCCCGCGGCGCTCCAGCTGCGGCTGCTCCAGACGGTCGTCGAGGTCGCGGCGGAGAAGAACTCGACCCTGGTGCTGCCGTTCCCGGTGGAGCTGCTGCGCTTCCTGGAACGGGCCCAGCAGCCGCCCCCGGCGGTGACCCCACCCGAGTGAAGCGCGCGGAGCGCCGCGCGGGACAACAGAAGGCCATAAGTCGTATCGCCATACGGTCACACAGTGACCCTTCCTGTACGACGCTTCGTCGCCGCCTGCGCCCTGGCCGCGCTCTCCGCCGCCGCGACCGCCTGCGGCTCCACGCAGGCCCACCAGCCCCCCGCCGCCCAGCCCCGCCCGAACCCCCCGACGACGGCCCCCACCCCCTCCGGGCCCCCGACCCTGACCCCGGGCCCGGGCGGACTGACCCCGGTCTTCGAGCACGGCCCCCGCACGGCCCGCACGGTCGCCCTCACCTTCGACGCGGACATGACCGCCGACCAGGGTGAACGGGCCGCGGGCGGCGAGCACTTCGACAACCCCGGCCTGATCGCGGCGCTGCGCTCGCTGAAGATCCCGGCGACCGTGTTCATGACGGGCCGCTGGGCCGAGGAGTACCCCGACCAGGCCCGCTCGATCGGCACCGACCCGCTCTTCGAGGTCGCCAACCACTCCTACAGCCACCACGCCTTCACCGCCGACTGCTACGGCCTGCCCACGGTCGCGCAGCCCAGGATGCGCACCGACGTGGAGGCCGCCTACACCGCCTTCCACAAGGCCGGCGTCCCCCACCCGATGCCCTACTTCCGCTTCCCCGGCGGCTGTTACGACAAGACGGCCCTGCGCGCGATCAGCGGCACCGGCGTCACGGCCGTCCAGTGGGACGTCGTCAGCGGCGACGCCTTCGCGACGGACGCCGACGCGGTGGCCCGCCAGGTCCTGGACGGCGTCAAGCCCGGCTCGGTCGTCGTCATGCACTGCACCCGCAGCGCCGCCCCCACCACCGAACAGGCCCTGCGCAAGGTCGTCCCCGAACTCCGGCGCCAGGGCTACCGGTTCGTGAAGGTGTCGGAGCAGATCGGGGCGGCGCGGGAGGCCTCCTCACGGCCCGGGGCGTCACCGGCCGCCCGCTGACCGGGCATCGGTGCTGGTCCGCGCGGTGGTCCAGTAGCCTGCGAAGTGTGAGCGAGAACCCTTTCCGTACCGAACCCGACGTCCGTGACGAGGCTCCGCAGTTCGTGCTGCCGCTGGTGGTGCGGATCGAGCGGGGGGACCCGCCCGGGCGCACCGACGCGCTGGAGACGGCGGCGCGGGCCGTGCTGACGCTGCTCGACGACGCGCGGGCGGCCGGGGACGGGGAGTGGGCCGAGGCGGTGCGGGACTGGCAGGACGCGCGGATCCGGAAGGTCGTGCGGCGGGCGCGGGGCGCGGAGTGGCGGCGGGCACAGGGGCTCGACGGGATCACCGTCACCGGGAAGGCGGCCGAGGTGCGGGTGTTCCCGCCGGTGCCGCTCGACGGCTGGCCGAAGGACCTGGTCAAACTCCAGGTGTCCGGCACCGAGTTGGACGATCCGGAGGCGCCGGGCCCGGCTCCGGAGGGGGCTGCGGTCCTGTGGCTGAATCCCGAGGTGGAGATGTCGGCCGGCAAGGCGATGGCGCAGGCCGGGCACGGCGCCCAACTCGCCTGGTGGGAACTGCCGGACGAGGAACGGGCGGCCTGGCGCGACACCGGTTACGCCCTCGCCGTCCGCACCGCCGAACCGGACCGCTGGAGCGAACTCGTCGCGAGCGGGCTGCCGTTGGTCCGGGATGCTGGGTTCACGGAGATCGCTCCCGGTTCCTGCACGGTCGTCGCGGAACATCCGGCCCTGCGCTAGCGGAATCCGGCCGTGCGGATACCGTGTGCCCCAAACACACGGCCCTCGTACGGCCGTTCGCAGCACCGGGGAGTCGGCATGCCACTGGACCGTCCGTCGATCAACAGCGAGGTGCCGCACTCGGCGCGCATCTGGAACTACTGGCTGGGCGGCAAGGACTGCTATCAGATCGACCGGCAAGTCGGCGACCAGATACGGTCGTTGAACCCGGAGATCGTCGACATCGCGCGCGCCCAGCGGGCGTTCCTGAAGCGGGCGGTCGGCTATCTCGCCGGCGAGGCGGGCCTGCGCCAGTTCCTCGACGTCGGCACCGGCCTGCCCACCCTGGACAACACCCACGAGGTCGCCCAGTCCATCGCCCCCGACGCGCGGATCGTGTACGTCGACCACGACCCGGTCGTCCTCCAGCACGCCCACGTCCTCCTCTCCGGCACCCGCGAGGGCTCGACCGACTACATCGAGGCCGATCTGCGCGACCCCGGCTCCATCCTGCGGGCGGCCCGCGAGACGCTGGACTTCGGGCAGCCGATCGCCCTGATGCTGCTCGGCATCGCCGCGCACATCCCCGACGACAGCGCCTACGACGTCGTCCAGCGGCTCAAGGACGCCCTCCCGGCCGGCAGCCACCTCGTCTTCTGCGACAGCACCGAGGTGTTCCACCCCGAGGAGATGCGGGCCATGGTCGAGCGGTGGAACGAGGCGAGCGACAATCCGCGCACCAACCGCTCGCCCGAGCAACTCGCCGAGTTCTTCGAGGGGTTCGAGCTGCTGGAGCCGGGTCTGGTGCCGGTGGCGGAGTGGCGGGCCGGGGAGGGGGAGGGGCGGCGGGATGTCGACAGCTTCGGGGGTGTGGCGGTGAAGCGGTGAGGGGGGTTCGGGTGGGGGCGGGGGCTTCGCGTGGGGGCGGGGGCGCTTCGCGCGGGGGTGCGGGGCGGGCAGGGCGGGCGGGAACCTCAAATGTTGCTCTGAAGGTGGGTGGTAGGGGTTCGGGGCGGGGTGAGCGGGGTCATATCTCCGTCACCCCGCGACGGGGGCCGTATCTACTGAGGGGGCATGGGTATGGAGGGGGTACGTGTAGGGGCGGGGGTAGTTGGGGCGGCGGGGGAGGTCCGGGCCGGGGCTGCGGGGGCAGGGGTGTCCGGAGCCGGGGCCGCGGGGGCAGGAGTGTCCCGGGCCGGGAGCGCGGGGGCGGTCCGGGCCGGGGCTGGGAGGGCAGAGGCGGGAGCGGCTCGGGCCGGAGCTGCGGGGGCAGGGGTGTCCGGAGCCGGGGCCGCAGGGGCGGGGGTGTCCCGGGCCGGGGCTGTGGGGGCAGGGGTCTCCGGGCCCGCTCCCCTCGGCATCGGCCCCCTCGGTATCGGCATCGGCTGGCGCCCCGAGATCGCCGGGGCCGTCGAGGCGATGCCGGGGGTCGAATGGGTCGAGGCGGTCGCGGAGAACCTGTGCCCGGGGCATCTCCCCGAGTCCCTGCTGCGGCTGCGCGCGCGGGGCGTCACCGTCGTCCCGCACGGCGTCTCGCTGGGCCTCGGCGGCGCCGACCGCCCCGATCCGGCGCGGCTCGCGGCGCTGGCGGAGCGGGCCGGGGCGCTGGGGTCGCCGCTGGTCACCGAGCACATCGCGTTCGTCCGCGCGGGCGGCGCGCTGACGGCGACGGCGGCGCTGGAGGCCGGGCACCTGCTCCCGGTCCCGCGCACCCGGGACGCGCTCGACGTCCTCTGCGAGAACGTGCGCATCGCCCAGTCGGCGCTCCCGGTGCCGCTGGCGGTGGAGAACATCGCCGCGCTCTTCTCGTGGCCGGGCGAGGAGATGACCGAGGGCCAGTTCCTCTACGACCTCGCCGACCGCACCGGCGTCCGCCTCCTCATCGACGTGGCCAACCTCCACACGAACCACGTCAACCGGGGCGAGGACCCGGCGCAGGCCCTGTCCGAACTCCCGCTGGAGGCCATCGCGTACGTCCACGTGGCCGGCGGCTACGAGCGGGACGGCGTCTGGCACGACTCCCACGCCCACCCGGTCCCGGCCCCCGTCCTGGACATCCTCACCGACCTGACGTCCCGCGTGACACCGCCCGGCATCCTCCTGGAACGCGACGAGAACTTTCCGGAACCGGGGGAACTGGAGGGGGAGTTGGCGGCGATCAGGGGGGCGGTGCGGGAGGGGGCGGCGGTAAGGGGCTTGGTTTGGGCGGGGGTTGGGACGGGGGGTGCGGCGCGGATCGGGGGCGCGGCACGGGCCGGGGTCGCGGCGCCAGCCGGGGTCGCGGCGCAGGCAAGGGGCGCTGCACAGGCCGGTGTTGAAGCGTCGGCCAGGATCGTGGCGCCCGCCGAGGTCGCCGTGCCGACGGGCGGGGCCTTGCCTGAGGCCCCCTCGCGGACACGGACCGCCGAACTCGCACGGTCCGGCCTGTCCGAGGTCTCCGTGCAGGTGCGTACGAGCACGCACCTCCAGCCGGACCCGTCTCCGGAGGCGAGCGCAACTCCGGCTTCCGGGACGGCACTTCGCGGCGCGGCCACCTCCACACCGACTCCGCACACCGGCGCCGAAGTCGAAGCGGGAGGCGACTCCCCCCGCCAACGCCTGGCCCTCGCCCAGACCGCCCTCCTCTCCGCCCTCGTCGCCGGCACCCCCGCCCCCGAAGGGTTCGACCGGGTCCGACTCGGCGTGCAGGCGCGGGCGTTGGCCGTGAAGCGGGCCGGAGTCGTGGCCAAGGTGGCGCCGGAGCTGCCGGAGATCCTCGGGGACCGGTTCCGGACCGCGTTCCTCGACTACGCCGGGCAGCGGCCCATGCACGGGGGTTACCGGCAAGATGCGCTCGACTTCGCCGAACAGCTGCTGCTGACAGGGAAGTTGACCGGTCGGACCCAACTCGCCGTGCGGGAGTGGTGGTTGGACCGCTCGGGCCCCGCACCCCGGAAGCGGCCGTCGCGCCTCGACCGCGTACGGCGTTCCCTCGCCCGCCGCTGAACCCGCCGCCCGGCTCCACAACTCCCGCAGTAAACTGCCCTTTCCACTCAATGCACGCACACCGAACCCGTACGAGGCACCATGCGAACGCGCCAACGGGACCGGAGCTGGGGCAGGAACCTCCTCAGCGGCACCGGCGTCATCATCGTCGGCCTGGCCGCGACGCTGGCGGCGCTGATCTTCCCGGTCTGGTCGTACGCGGACCGCGCGAACACCGGCGCCGCCGGCCCGGCCGACACCCTCAGCGCCCAGACGGTGGCGACCCAGTTCGGGCCGCTGTCGGCGCTGGACCGGGAGTTCGTCGAGAAGGTCAGACTGGCGGGGCTGTGGGAGCTGCCGGCTGGGCGGCAGGCGGAGCAGAAGGGCACGACGGCGGCCGTACGGACGGCGGGTGAGCACCTGGTCGAGGGGCACACCTTCCTGGACGGGCGGGTCCGCAGCGTCGCCGCCCGCCTGGGCATCGCCCTGCCGGACCAGCCGACGGCCCAACAGCAGCAGTGGCTGGGTGAGTTGACGATCGCTCAGGGGACCACGTACGACTGGGAGTTCGCCAACATCCTGCGCCTGGCGCACGGAAAGGTCTTCTCGGTCGTGGCGCAGGTCCGCGCGAGCACCCGCAACTCGTTGGTGCGCGACCTGGCGGACGACGCCAACACCACGGTCCTGGACCACATCAAGGTCCTGGAGGCCACGGGGTACGTCGACTTCGACGCGATGGCCCGGGACACGACCGTGGCGTCCCCGCCGCCCCTCACGCCGCCCTCCGCCCCGCCGGCCACCCCTGGTTACGCCCCCTGAGCGGACCGAGGGAAACGGAATGTCACATACCCACAACGCTCGGTTCTGATTATGGACAAGGTGTGGCGTTTCTCGGGGCAAATGGCATAGAAACGCGGCATGTTCTGGGTCCTTCTGCTCCTTCTGGCCTGGACCGTCGCGGGCGCGGCGAGCACCCGGCTGTACCTTGCCACCGTCGACGCGGCGGCCGTGGGCGCGAACGGCCGGGCGGCTGCGGCGCACGACCGCCCGGGACCCGAACTGACGCTGTACGAGGCGGCGTTCCTCGCCGGCGGCCCCGCGCGGGTCGCCGATCTGACGCTGGTGTCGATGGCGCGCGGGCACCGGCTGCTGCTCGCGCACACCGGCTGGGCGAGCGTCGTCGACCCGCGCGGGCGCGACGAGTTGGAGCGCGCGGTGCTCAACGCCCTCGGCCCGGAGGGGCAGTTGAGGATCACCCCGTTACGGGCCCGCGCGGCCCGCGCCGACGCCGTACGCGCCCTGGCCGACCGGCTGCTGGACGCGGGGCTCGCGGTGCCGGACGGGGCGCGGACGACGGTGACGGCGGGGGTGCGGCGGGTGTGGGCCGCCGCCGGGGTCGTGCTGCTGCTGGGCGGCGCCGCGCTGCTGACTCCGAGCGCGCCGGGCGGGATGCCCGATCCGCTGGTCGCCCTCTGGTTCGGCCTGCCGCTGGCGCTCACCCTGAGCTGCCTGGCGACCGTACGCGTCGAACTCCCGGCGTACGCCCGCTGGGCCTCCCCCGCCGGGCGCCGGCTGCTCGACGCCATGCCGCTTCAGCCCTGGCCGGACGACGACCACGCGTATCTCGCGTGCGTGGCGTTACGGGGCATCCAGGTCATCGACGAGCCGGATCTGCGGGCGGCGTTCGCCCATGGGGACGGGCATCACTGGTACGAGCGCATCTCTTGACGCACGCCCCATAGGAGGCTGTCCGCCCCGGCGTGCGCCGACCGCCCCAGGGGGCGCATCGGAAGCATTGGCGCCGACACCCCCCTAGGTGCTTGCCTTCCCCCGCCCCCGAACCAAACATCCCTTTTGTCGCCGCCGCGCACCGAAGGGACCCCATATGAGAGCCGTCGCCGTCCAATCGGCCGCAGGAGCCCTGCTGCTGACCGCTCTGGCGGCCGTTCCGGCGGGCGGGGCGCCCGGGTCCCTGCCGGGCGCCGCGGAGGCGCGTGGGGCCGCTCAGGCGGCCGTACGGGCCGCTTCCGAGGGCGTCGTGTTCGGCGCCTGCCCGGACGCCAAGGACCTGCCGGGCAGCATGACGTGCGGGACGGTGAAGGTGCCCCTGGACTACGCCCGCCCCGATGGGCCGCAGCTCTCCCTGGCCGTCAGCCGGGTCGCGGCGACGCAGAAGGACCCCGGCGACAGCAAGCGCAAGGTGCCCCGCCAGGGCGCGCTGGTCTACAACCCGGGCGGGCCCGGCGGTTCGGGCCGGTACTTCCCGCTGGTGGGCCTGCTCCCGAAGTGGAAGCGCCTGGCCGCCGCCTACGACCTGGTGGGCTACGACCCGCGCGGGGTGGGCCGTTCGGCGCCGCTGTCCTGCCAGGACCCGGGCCGCTCGTCCAAGGGCCCGCAGCCCGCCCCGGTGCACCCCTCGGAGCCGTACAAGCAGGAGCGCATCACGCAGGCGAAGGCCTACGCGCGCGGGTGCGCCGAGCGGGGCGGGGAACAGCTGCGGCACTACCACTCGCTGAACAACGCGCGCGACCTGGACGTCATCCGCGCGGCGCTCGGCGAGGAACGGCTGACCTACATGGGCGCCTCCTACGGCACCTACTTCGGCGCCCTGTACGCCCGCCTGTTCCCCTCCCATGTGCGCCGCATGGTCTTCGACGCGCCCGTCGACCCGGACCCGGCCCAGATCTGGTACCGCAACAACCTGGACCAGTCGATGGCCTTCGAGAGCCGCTGGACGGACCTGCGGGAGTGGATCGCGCGCCATGACGACGTGTACGGCCTCGGCGCCACCGAGGGAGCCGTGCAGGGCAGTTACGAGCGCGCGCGGGCGATGCTGGCGGCAGAGCCGGCGGGCGGCAAGGTCGGGCCGCGCCAGTTGCAGGGGGCGTTCCTCATGGCCGCGTACTACGACGACTACTGGCCGCCCCGCGCGCGGGCGCTGTCGGAGTACCTGAAGGGCCGGCCGGAACAGCTGGTCGCGCTGGCCGGTCCGGTGCCGGGGGCGGCCGCCGAGGCGGAGAACTCCAACGCCGTCTACACGGCTGTGGAGTGCAACGACGCTCCCTGGCCGACGGACTGGCAGGTGTGGGACCGGGACAACACCCGCCTCGCGCGCGTGGCGCCGTTCGAGACGTGGGACAACGTGTGGGCGAACCTGCCGTGCGCGTACTGGGCGGGGCCCCGGCAGCGGCCCCTGGACGTGCGGACCGGTCCGGGCGAGGTGGCGCCGACGCTGATCCTGGCGGCCGAGCGGGACGCGGCGGCGCCCTATCAGGGGGCGCTGGAGCTGCACCGCAGGCTCGCGGGTTCGGTGCTGGTGACCGAGCGGGACGCGGGCTCCCACGGGATCGCGGGCGGGCCCAACGCGTGCGTGCACCGCTATCTGGAGGACTATCTGCTGGCGGGGCGGCTGCCGTCGCGGGAGGCGTCCTGCAAGCCGCACAGGGAGCCGGAGGCGGTGGCGGACCGTCCCGCCGAGGGGACGGTCCGCGCGGGGCGCTGAGAGGCTTTCAGGGGCCTTGCGGGCGCCGGGTGCCCGCAGGCTTCGGGGGCCTCGCGGGCGCCTTGCAGGCTCCGGTTCAGGCGAGGCCGGCGACCAGGTCGGCGATGTCCTTGCGGCGGCCCGTGAAGAACGGGACCTCCTCGCGGACGTGCCGGCGGGCCTCGGAGGCGCGCAGGTGACGCATGAGGTCGACGATGCGGTACAGCTCGTCGGCCTCGAAGGCGAGCAGCCACTCGTAGTCGCCCAGGGAGAACGAGGCGACCGTGTTGGCGCGCACGTCGGGGAAGCCGCGGGCCATCTTGCCGTGGTCGGCGAGCATGCGGCGGCGGTCCTCGTCGGGCAGCAGGTACCACTCGTAGGAGCGCACGAAGGGGTAGACGCTGACGTAGTTGCGCGGCGTCTCGTCGGCGAGGAACGCCGGGATGTGCGAGCGGTTGAACTCGGCCGGGCGGTGCAGCGCCATGTTGGACCACACGGGCGTGAGGGCGCGGCCCAGCTTCGTGCGGCGGAAGAGGTTGTACGCCTCCTGGAGCTGGTCGCTGTCCTCGGCGTGCCACCAGATCATCAGGTCGGCGTCGGCGCGCAGCCCGGACACGTCGTAGGTGCCGCGGACGGTGACGTCCTTGGCGGCGAGCTGGTCGAACAGCTCCTGGACCTCGTCGGCGAAGCCCGCGCGGTCCTCGGGGAGGACGTCCTTCAGCTTGAAGACGGACCAGAGGGTGTAGCGGATGACCTCGTTGAGGTCCTTGGCCAGCTTGCCCTTGTTGGGGATCCTGCCGGGCTCGGTGGTGGGGGCGTGGTCACTCATGGCTCTCATTCTCCCGCTCCGCCGTGAAGGCTCTGCACCGGGTGCGCCGCCAGCTCCTGGAGCGCGCTCAGGTCGCCCTCCAGCTGGTCCACGGCGGCTTTCGCGCTCGCGATGCACGCGGGGATGCCGACGCCGTCGTACTGGGCGCCGCAGACGGCGAGGCCGGGGAGTTTGGCGATGTGTTCGCGGATGCGGGCCACGCGCGTGTGGTGGCCGACCGGGTACTGCGGGAGGCCGTCGGTCCAGCGGACCACGCGGGTCTCCAGGGGGGCGGCGTCGAGGCCGGTGGCCTCCTTGAGGTCGTACCGGGAGAGGGCGACCAGGTCGGCGTCGTCGCGGCCGAGGATCTCCGTCTCGCCGTAGCGGCCCATGGAGGTGCGCAGGACCAGCACGCCGGGGTCCTCGTCGGCGACCCAGCCCCACTTCTGGGAGGAGAACGTGGACGCCTTGATGGTGTGCCCGTCGACCGGCGGGACGAGGAAACCGCTGCCCTCGGGCAACCGGGCGTCCACGCGGCGGTAGGCGAGGGTGACGAGGGCCATGGACGCGTACTCGATGGCCCGCAGACCGGCGGCGGCCTCGGGGGACTCGTCGGCGAGCAGGGCGGCGGCCACGGGCGCGGGGACGGCGACGACGACCGCGTCGGCGGCGAGGACCTGCCCGCCCGCGGTGACCTGCCAGCCGTCGGCGTCCCTGCGCAGGGCGGTGACCGGGGTGCCGGTGCGGATCTCGCCCCCGCGCGCGCGGATCGCGTCGGCGACGGCGAGGGGCAGCGAGCCGACGCCGCCCTGGATGCCCATGAAGACGGGCCCGGTCTGCTGGTTGGCGGCCATCTTGGCCTGGAGCGCGCGGACGCCTTCGGTGAGCGAGGTGTGGTTCTTGGCGACCTGGAAGAGCTGGGGGACGGCCGAGCGCATCGAGATGCGGTAGACGTCGCCCGCGTAGACGCCGCTCAGCAGGGGCTCCACGACCCGGTCGACGACCTCGCGGCCGAGGCGCTCGGCGACGTACTCGCCGACCGCGACGTCGTCGCCGACCTCGGTGCGCGGCAGGTCGGCGTCGCGCCCGATGCGGGCGAGGCCTTCGTCGGACAGCACGCCCGCGAGGGCGTCGGCGGTGCCGGGGACGCCCATCACGTGGCCCTTGGGCATGGGGCGCAGGGCGCCTCGGGTCCACAGGGAGGCGCTGGCCGTGGCGGGCGGCTGGAGGCGGTCGGCGAGGCCCACCTCGCGCGCGAGGGCGACGGCTTCGGGGCGGCGGGCCAGCATCGACTCGGCGCCGAAGTCCGTGCGCACCCCGGCGATCTCGCCGGGCAGCAGCTTGCCGCCGACCCTGCCCGCCGCCTCCAGGACCGTCACGCGCGCTCCGCGCTCCAGCAGCCGGTGGGCCGCGGTGAGACCCGCGATCCCGGCTCCGACGACAACGACCTGGGCCGCCCGGCCCGTACCTGCTGCGCTCATGCCTCCACCCTCTCAGACGCCACTGACAGTGCCATGAGCGGCATGTGGCCCGCGTGAGTCCGGACCGTGACCGCATCGGGACCCGGGCCGGGCCAACGTTCCGGGCGGGTCCGGTGTCGAAGTGGCGACAGCCGTCGCAGAGTTGGGGGACCCACCATGACGTCGCACCGCCCCGCACGCCACCGCCCCGCACGCCACCGCGCCTGGGCCGCGCTCCTGTTCGCGACCGCCCTCGCCCTCACCGGATGCAGCTCCTCCGACGAGGGCTCCTCGAAAGCGGCCACCGGCAGCAGGGCCGACGCCCCGGCGGGCACCGCCCGGGAGGACGTGGGCTCGGACACTGCGGATTCCGGCACCTCCGGGACGTCGGGCGCTTCCGGAACCTCCGGCTCCAAGGCGACCGCCCCTCCCAAGACCGCCGCGAACATCGTCCGCACCGCCGCCCTGACCGTCCGCGTCACGGACGTCGACAAGGCCCTCGCCACGGCCCGTACGGCGACCTCCGGCGCGGGCGGCTACGTCGGCGACGAGACCACCACCCGCGACGCGGACGACACCCCGCACACCGAGCTCGTCCTGCGCGTCCCCGTCGAGCGCTACGACGCCGTCCTGAACGCCCTCCAGGGCACCGGCACCCTCCTGGAGCGCACCGCGAAGGCCGAGGACGTCACCGGCCAGGTCGTCGACGTGGACAGCCGCGTACGCACCCAGCGCGCCAGCGTCGCGCGCGTACGTGCGCTGATGGACCGGGCGGACGGCCTGAGCGACATCGTCAGCCTGGAGAGCGAACTGAGCCGCCGCGAGGCCGACTTGGAGGCGCTGCTGGCCCAGCAGGCGTCCCTGAAGGACCGCACCACGCTGGCGACGGTCACCCTGACCCTCACCGAGGCACCCGCGCGCAAGGCGGCGGAGCAGGACGACGGCCCCGGGGTCCTGGACGCCCTCTCCGGCGGCTGGGACGTCTTCGTGTCCGCCCTGCGCTGGATCGTGGTCGCCCTGGCCGCGGCGGCGCCGTTCCTGGCGACGGCGGCCCTGCTCGCCCTGGTCTGGCTCCGCCTGATCCGCCCGCGCCTGCCGCGCGACCGCGCATCCCGCACCCGCCCGTAGCGTTGCCCTTATGAGCAACAGCGCGCGGGAGCGACTGATCGTGATCGGCGGGGACGCGGCGGGCATGTCGGCCGCGTCCCAGGCCCGTCGGGCGAAGGGGCCGGACGAGCTGGAGGTGGTGGTGTTCGAGCGCGGGCACTTCACCTCGTACTCGGCGTGCGGCATCCCCTACTGGGTCGGCGGTGACGTCCCCGCGCGGGACGACCTCATCGCCCGCACCCCGGAGGAACACCGCGCGCGGGGCATCGATCTGCGGCTGCGCACCGAGGTCACGGAGATCGACGTGGCCGCACGACGCGTACGCGCGCGGGCCGTCGATCCAGCACCCGCCGCCCCGGGCGACACCCAGGACACCTACTGGATGCCGTACGACAAACTCGTCATCGCGACCGGCGCCCGCCCCGTGCGGCCCGACATCCCGGGCATCTCCGCGCCCGGGGTGCACGGGGTGCAGACCCTGGACGACGGGGAGGCGCTGATCGGGACGCTCTCCCGCGCGCGGGGGCGGCGGGCGGTGGTCGTGGGGGCCGGGTACATCGGCGTCGAGATGGCCGAGGCGCTGGTCAACCGGGGTTTCGAGGTGACGGTCGTGAACCGGGGCGCGGAGCCGATGTCCACCCTGGACCCGGACATGGGGCGGCTGGTGCACACGGCCATGGAGGGGCTGGGCATCACCATGGTGAACGGCGCCGAGGTGACCGCGCTGCGCACCGGGGCCGACGGCCACGTCCGCGCGGTGGCCACCAAGGACACCGAGTACCCGGCGGACGTCGTCGTCCTGGGCATCGGCGTCCGCCCCGAGACCACCCTCGCCGAGGCGGCGGGCCTGCCCCTGGGCGAGCACCAGGGGCTGCTGACCGATACGGGCATGCGCGTGCGCGGGTACGACGACATCTGGGCCGGCGGTGACTGCGTGGAGGTGCACGACCTGGTCTCCGGGCAGGAGCGGTACGTGCCGCTGGGCACGCACGCCAACAAGCACGGGCAGATCATCGGGACGAACGTCACCGGGGGCCGGGCCCGGTTCCCGGGGGTGGTCGGGACGGCCGTCAGCAAGGTGTGCGCCCTGGAGATCGCCCGCACCGGCCTGCGGGAGAAGGACGCGGTGCGCGCGGGGCTGGCGTACGAGGCGGTGACGGTGGAGTCGACGAGCCGGGCCGGGTACTACCCGGGGGCCGCGCCGATGACGGTGAAGATGCTCGTGGAGGCGCTGACGGGCCATCTGCTGGGCGTTCAGATCGTCGGGCGGGAGGGGGCCGCCAAGCGGGTCGACATCGCCGCTGTGGCCCTCACGGCGGGTCTGACGGCCCAGCGGATGACGACCCTGGACCTCGGCTACGCGCCGCCGTTCAGCCCGGTGTGGGACCCGGTGCTGGTGGCGGCGCGCAAGGCGGCCGTGAAGACGGGCGGCTACTCGGTGGGGTGAGCCCCGCCGAAAGCCCCGTGAGCCCCGTCGAAAGCCCCGTCAGAAGCTCCCGGAACGCCCCCTCCGCAGAGCCCCCGGGACCCCCGGAACCCCCGAAGATCCTCAGGCCGTCCCCGTCAGCCTCGGCAGTGCCGACACCGCCGCCGCCTGTTCGACCGGCTTGGCGTGCGCGGCCGGGATCGGGCGGGTGCGCAGGCGGTGGCTGGCCGCCTCGTCGAGGGTCACCGGGCGCTGCATCTGCGAGGCGAGCCGCCCCGCCTCCTGGCCCAGCCTGGCCACGTCCTCCCAGGGGAGGCGGATCACCAGCGACAGTTCGGCCTCCCCGTCGGGCAGGGCCTGCATCGGGGGAGTCACTCGGTCGTTCATCGCCTGTTCCTCACGTCGTCCCCGCGGATCGCCTTCCCCACGCCGCGGGCGGTTGCCGAGTCATACGCACGCGCGCGGACGGGCGTTCACCGGTTCGTCCGGCCCGTCGCGGGCACTAGTCCTGTGTGGTCATCCCCGTCCATGACGTGAACCCGGTGCGCCGCACGCCGGTGGTGACGTACGCGCTGATCGCGGCGAACGTGCTCGTCTTCCTGTGGATGCCGGGTCTGGCAGGCACGGTGAAGGGCGACAGCGCTCTGGCACAGACGTGCCACCTGCACGCCTTCCTCGAACACTGGGCGGCCGTCCCGCGCGAGCTGATCCACCACCAGATGCCCACGCTGGTGCCGACCGGCGAGGTCCGCGCGGGCGGCTGTCTCCTCGGCCCCGCGCACTACACCAAGTCGCCGCAGCTGAGCGTGTTCACGGCGATGTTCCTGCACGGCGGCTGGCTGCATCTGCTGGGCAACATGCTGTTCCTGCTGATCTTCGGCAACAACATCGAGGACCGCATGGGGCACGTGCGCTTCGCGCTGTTCTACGTGGTCTGCGGCTACGCGGCGGCGTACGGCTTCGCGCTGGCCAACCCCCGTTCCGCCGAGACGCTGATCGGCGCGTCCGGGGCGATCGCGGGGGTGCTGGGCGCCTATCTGGTGCTGTATCCGAAGGCCCGCGTATGGGTGCTGGTGCCGTTCCTGGTGTTCCTGCCGCTGCGGCTGCCGGCCTGGCTGGTGCTGGGCTCCTGGTTCGCGCTCCAGGCGTTCTACTCGGCCGGTGACGGGGTGTCGGCGGCCGGGACGGTGGCGTACGCGGCGCACGTCGTGGGGTTCGTCGTCGGCATGCTGCTGGCGTGGCCGCTGAAACGGGGCACTCCCCCGCCGCCGGACCCGCGCGGCCTGCTGTTCGGCAGACGCGCACGGACCCGGTACAGCTGGTGACGGCCTCTTTAAAGCGCTTCAGCCCGACTTAAAGCGCTTTAACCGAACCGCGCCCCCGCTTAAAACGCTTTAACCCCTCAACGAGCCGTCTGGGTATGCACGTACTCCGCGAGCCGGCTGAGCGCGTCCGGGTCGGTCGTCGGCATGACCCCGTGCCCGAGGTTGAAGACGTGCCCTTCGAGTCCGGCCGCGCTGTCGAGGACCTCGCGGGTCTTGGCCTCGACGGCGGCGGTGCCGGCAAACAGGACGGTCGGGTCGAGGTTGCCCTGGAGCGCCTTGCCGGGGCCGACGCGGCGGGCGGCCTCGTCGAGCGGGACGCGCCAGTCGACGCCGACGACGTCCGCGCCCGCCTCGCCGAGCAGGGGCAGCAGCTCGCCCGTGCCGACGCCGAAGTGGATGCGCGGGACGCCGTACCCGGCGACGGCGTCGAAGACCTTCGCCGAGGCCCGCATGACCGAGCGGCGGTAGTCGGCGGGCGAGAGGGCGCCGGCCCAGGAGTCGAAGAGCTGCACGGCGGAGGCGCCGGCCTCGATCTGGACCTTGAGGAACGCGGCCGTGATGTCGGCGAGCCGGTCGAGGAGGTCGGCCCACAGCTCGGGGTCGCCGTACATCATCGACTTGGCGTTCTCGTAGGTCCGCGACGGGCCGCCCTCGACGAGGTAGCTCGCGAGGGTGAAGGGGGCGCCGGCGAAGCCGATCAGGGGGGTGGCGCCGAGTTCGGCGGTGAGCAGACCGATGGCCTCGGTGACGTAGGTGACGTCCTCGGGGGTGAGGTCGCGCAGCTGCGCGAGGTCCGCGCGGGTGCGGATCGGGCGCTCGACGACGGGTCCGACGCCGGGCTTGATGTCGAGGTCGACGCCGATGGCCTTGAGGGGCACGACGATGTCGCTGTAGTAAATCGCCGCGTCCACGTTGTGCCGGCGCACGGGCTGGAGGGTGATCTCCGTGACCAGCTCGGGGCGGGTGCAGGACTCCAGCATGGGGATGCCTTCGCGCACCTTGCGGTACTCGGGCAGGGAGCGGCCGGCCTGCCGCATGAACCACACGGGCGTGTGCGGCACGGGCTCACGCCGGCACGCCTTCAGGAAGGGGCTGTCGTACGTCGCTGTCGGCGGTTGGCCCGCGGGGCTCTCGTTCGCACTCACGACGGCAAGTCTCGCACGCCCCGCCGACGGCCCCGACGGGCGTCCCCCGCAGGCCGTCCCCACGCGCGTGTTCGCCGAGCGCGCACCCGCGCGCGGGCCGTGCACGGGTGTCTTGCCCTGCGCGAAGCGCCGGTTCCCCTTACTCTTCCCCGCATGGCTGCGGCTCAGGGACGACTGTCGGACGGCGCTGGGATGGACGACGCGAACGGGGGGGACCGGGAGTCCCCGCCGGCTTTCCGGGCTGCCGTGGAGGCGCTGCGGTCGGCGCGGCCGCGCCCGCAGATCGAGGTGGAGACGGCACCGGCGCCGCAGCGGCTCGCGCCGTACGCGTACGCGCTGGAGGCGACCGTCGTGGACGGCGACCAGGATCTCGCGGACGGGCGGCTGGTGCTGCTGCACGACCCGGCGGGGCACGACGCGTGGCGGGGCACGTTCCGGCTGGTGACGCTGGTGCGGGCGGAGCTGGAGCCGGAGATGGCGGTGGATCCGCTGCTGCCGGACGTGTGCTGGTCGTGGCTGACGGGGGCGCTGCACGCGCGCGGGCTGACGTACGGGGAGCCGAGCGGGACGGTGACGCGGGCGGGTTCGCACTACTTCGGGGGTCTTTCGGCCCGTCCGGCGACCTCGCAGATCGAGATCAGGGCGTCCTGGACGCCGCGTGAGGGTCTTGGCGGGGCGCCGGACGCGGCGGCTCATCTGGCGGCGTGGTGCGACCTCCTGGCACAGGTGGCGGGGCTGCCGCCGGCGGGTCCGGGGGACGCGTCCGTCGTCACACTCCCCCAGCGTCGCGGACCGCAGTCACGCTGATCCAGCCGCGCCTCCCCCGTTCGGGCGTCACTTGGCCATCTCTTTGTCGATACGGCCACTTTCCATCACCCAAGCGCACCCGACCGAACCGACTCGATCTTCGGATGATCGATCGCGTGTCCGAATTGCACGGAATGTTACTCACTAGATCGTGATCATTCTCTAAAGGACGCCGGGCGCCCTGCCGAAGACGACTGTGACCTTGAAAGCACGGTTCGTCCCGGCTTCTTCCCCTCAGTTGAGCCGGCCCCGTCCCGCACCCAGGAGGCCTGGTGTCCGTTCTCCTTGAGCAACCCGCAAGCCTGGTCGCCTACCGCCCGAACAAGCCCACCGCCATGGTGGTCGTGGCCGACCCGCGCGTGCGCTCCACCGTCACTCGTCACCTCTGGGCCCTCGGCGTCCGCGACGTCATCGAGGCCTCGTCCGTCGCGGAGGCCCGGCCCCGCATCGGCAACCCCCGCGACATCTGCGTCGCCGACGTCCACCTCCCCGACGGCTCCGGCCTGACCCTGCTGTCCGAGACCCGGGCCGCGGGCTGGCCCAACGGTCTCGCCCTGTCCGCCGCCGACGACATCGGCGCCGTGCGCAACGCCCTCGCCGGCGGCGTCAAGGGATACGTCGTCACCGGCACCCGGGCCGGCCTGGGCCTGCCCACCCGTCCCGGCGCCGCCCCCATCGGCGCCGCGGCGGCCCGACTGCACCGCCGCCCCCCGGGTGCCCCGAGCCACCCGGGCGGCTACCGCGAGCTGTCGGGCCGTGAGGTGGAGGTCCTGCGGCTCGTCGCCGAAGGCCAGTCCAACAAGGCGATCGGCGTCTCCATGGGCCTCTCCGCCCTGACCGTCAAGAGCCACCTCGCCCGTATCGCCCGCAAGCTCGGCACGGGCGACCGCGCCGGGATGGTCGCCGTCGCCCTGCGTACCGGGATCATCCACTGACCCTCCACCCGGCCACGCGGACGCGTCCGGTCGCTGCGGAACAAGCCGTTCCGACCTGTTTCCCGCAACACCTGACCCGAACCGGTCGACTTCGATCACTTCCGATCTCTACCCGCCCCTATACCGGCTGGCATATGACAAACACCTGACCGGATACGACCCTCCCGAGCCCGCCGACGGAACGTTCCGTCGGCGGGCTCGGGGCCAGCATGGATACCCTTGACAGGTGACCGACGCCCAAGAAACCGCAGCAGCCAGTTCACTGCGAACCACCGGAGGCGCCCCTCCGGACGACGGCGGATCTACTGCTTCCGGGGCGCCGACTCCTGAGCCCACCCCTTTGCTCGAACCGCGCGAGGGCATTCCGCCCGTGATCGCCGACGAAACCGCCCTGGCCCGGGCCGTCGCCGCCTTCGCGGCCGGCACCGGACCCGTCGCCGTCGACGCCGAGCGCGCCTCCGGCTACCGCTACGGACAGCGCGCCTATCTCGTCCAGCTGCGCCGGGCCGGCGCGGGCACCGCGCTCATCGACCCCGTCGCCTGCCCCGACCTCTCCGCGCTCGGCGACGCGCTCGCCGACACCGAGTGGGTGCTGCACGCCGCGACGCAGGACCTGCCCTGCCTGCGCGAGATAGGCATGATCCCCGCCCGGCTGTTCGACACCGAACTCGCGGGCCGGCTCGCCGGGTTCCCCCGCGTCGGGCTCGGCGCGATGGTCGAGAACGTCCTGGGCTACGTCCTGGAGAAGGGCCACTCCGCGGTCGACTGGTCCACCCGCCCGCTGCCCGAGCCGTGGCTGCGCTACGCCGCCCTCGACGTCGAGCTCCTGGTCGACCTGCGCGACGCGCTGGAGAAGGAGCTGGACCGGCAGGGCAAGCTGGAGTGGGCCCGCCAGGAGTTCGACGCGATCGCGTCCGCGCCGCCCGCCGAACCCCGCAAGGACCCCTGGCGGCGTACGTCGGGCATGCACAAGGTGCGCAGGCGGCGGCAGTTGGCGGTGGTGCGGGAGCTGTGGCAGACCCGGGACCGGATCGCGCAGCGGCGGGACGTTTCGCCGGGCAAGGTCCTCTCCGACGCGGCGATCGTGGAGGCGGCCCTGGCGGTGCCGGTGAACGTGCACGCCCTCGCGGCGCTCGGCGGGTTCGGGCACCGGATGGGCCGGCGGCAGCTGGAGCAGTGGCAGGCGGCCGTCGACCGGGCCAAGGCGCTGACCGAGTCGCAGCTGCCGCTGCCCGGCCAGCCCGTCACCGGACCGCCGCCGCCGCGCGCCTGGGCCGACAAGGACCCGGCGGCGGCGGCCCGGCTCAGCGCGGCGCGCGCGGCGGTGTCGGCGCTCGCCGAGCGGCTGAACATGCCGCAGGAGAACCTGATCACGCCGGACACCGTGCGCCGCGTCTGCTGGGAGCCGCCGGCCGGCGCCGACGCCGCGACCGTCGCCGAGGTCCTCGCCCTGCACGGGGCCCGGCCCTGGCAGGTGGAGCTGGTGGCGCCGGTGCTGGTGGAGGCGCTGACCGCCAAGGGAAACGCTTCCTCGTAGGCACCGGTCTCCGGGGGAAACGCTTCCTCCTGAGGATCAGCCGGAATCGGGCGGCGCGGGCCGGATCACCGCGTCGCCCCCCTCATGAACCCGTTGTAGATGAACTTCTGGAGGCTCAGGAAGACGATCAGCGTCGGGAGGATCACCAGGATCGCCCCGGCCGAGATCGTCTCCCAATGGGCCCCGAAAGGGCCTTTGAAGCGGAACAGGGACGTCGAGATCACGCCAAGATCTTGTGACGGCAGGTAGAGGAACGGGATGTAGAAATCGTTGTAGACGGTGATCCCCTTCACGATCACGACCGTCGCGACGGCGGGCCTGAGCAGCGGGAAGATGATCCGCCGGTAGATGGTGAACGCGTTCGCCCCGTCCAGCCGGGCCGCCTCGTCCAGGGAGAGCGGGATCGACCGGATGAACTGGAGGAAGATGTAGATCGAGACGATGTCGGTGCCCATGTAGAGGGCGATCGGCGCCCACAGGGTGTCGAACATGCCGAAGCTGTTGACGATCTGGAAGGTCGCGACCTGCGTGGTGACCCCGGGGACGAGCGCGGCCAGCAGGAACAGCGCCACGACCAGCCCCCGGAAGCGGAACGTGAACCGGTCGATGGCGTAGGCGGTCATCGAACCGATCAGGACGGTCCCCGCGATCGAGACGACCAGGATGACCGCCGTGTTCCCGAACGCGGAGAGCATCCCGCCGTCCCGGAACGCCGTCCCGTAGTTGTGGAAGTTGAGCAGGTCGTCGGGGAGGGTCAGCGCCTGGTCGCCGCGCGTCAGTTCGTCCTCCGTCTTCAGCGACGTCAGCAGGACGACCGCGAGCGGCAGCAGGACGACGGCGCTCGCGAGGAGCAGCGACAAGTAGACCAGGGTACGGGCGAGTCCGCGGCGGGTCATACGAGGTCCACCCTGTCGTCGGGGACGAGCCTGCGCTGCACCCAGGTCACCAGCAGGACGATGAGCAGCAGCACCACCGCGCAGGCCGAGGCGAGGCCCGTCTTGTTGAACTGGAAGGCCAGCTTCACCGTCTGGATGACGAAGGTCTCCGTGCCGGTCGCGCCGCCGGTCATGATGTACGGGATCTCGAAGGCGGACAGCGAGCCGGAGACGGACAGGATGACCGTCAGCGTCAGCACCGGCTTGATGCCCGGCGCGATGATGTACCGGAACTGGTGCCAGCGGTTCGCGCCGTCCAGCTCCGCCGCCTCGTACAGCTCGCCCGGGATGGACTGGATCGCGCCGAGGAACAGCACGAAGTTCAGGCCGAGGTAGCGCCAGACGGAGACGCCGGCCAGGGAGACGTTCGCGGAGACCGGGGTGCCGAGCCAGGCGTGGCCGGTGTGGACGCCGAGCAGCGCGAGCACCGAGTCGAGGGTGCCGCCGTCCTGGAAGAAGTACAGGAACACGAACCCGATCGCGACCCCGTTGATCAGGTACGGGAAGAACAGCACGCCCTTGAAGAAGTTGCGGAACCGGACGTTGAAGCTGAGCACGGTCGCGAAGTACAGCGCGGCCACGATCTGCACGGCGGAGGCGGCCAGGTAGTAGCCGCTGACGAAGAACACCTCGAACAGGTCGGGCCGGGTGACGAGTTCGCGGTAGTTCCCGGCGCCGGTGTAGTGCAGATCGGGGCTGACGCCGTCCCAGTCGGTGAAGCTGTAGCCGACCATGTTGACGATCGGCACGTAGGTGAACGTGATCAGCAGGGCGAGCGGGGCGATCAGGAACAGCCACGGGGTGACACCGCGCCACAGCCGCATCAGGACCCCGCGTTCTTCTGGGCCGCCGCCCACTTCTTGCTGAGGTCGCCGAGGAAGCCGTCCAGGGTGCCGCCACGGGCGCCGCGGGCGAGGTCGACGAGGTCGAGCCGGTAGTCGGGGGCGTAGATGCCGACCTCGGACGCGCTGTCGATCTCCTTGACCCTGGCCCCCATCGAGTCGTCCAGCTCGATGAGCTTCACGCCCGCGTCCTCGTAGGGCTTCAGCACGGCCGGCAAGGGGGCGTTCTTGAGGGGGGAGATCGCCAGGTTGTCCTTGTCGTAGCCGGACTTGTCGGTGAACCAGTCGAGCCAGGCGCGGGCGGCGGGCTTGTTCTTGGAGTGGACGTTGACGGCCTGGTTGTAGTCGGGGCCGATCGTGCCGCAGAACTTTCCGCCGCTCTGCGCGGGGAACGGCATGAAGCCGATGTCGTCGGGGTCGGCGCCGGCCTTCTTCGCGGCGTCCTGGAACTGGATGACCGCCCAGGTGCCGAGCCACTGGGTGGCGATCTGGCCGCGCGCCAACTGGGGTTTCGAGAGTTCCCAGTTGGTGGTGGTGGGGTCCTTCTCGGCGAGGCCCTGCTTGACGATGTCGTAGAGCAGGGTGTCGCCGACGCGCAGGTCCGCGTCCTGGGCCCAGGGGTCGCCGGTCGCGAGCTTGTCGGTGGCCTTCGGGTCGCAGTGGACGGCGCCGTCGACGTAGGTCCAGGACGTCAGGGTCCACTGGGCGGCGAAGTTCGTGTAGTAGGGCGTGGCCTTGGTTCTGTCCTTGATGGCCTTGAGGTCGGTGAGGAACTCGGCGGGGGTGGCGGGCCATGCGGTGACGCCGGCCTCGCGCCAGATCCGCTTGTTGTAGACGAAGCCGGGCAGCACACCGATGGGGCTCTGGCCGTAGACCTTGCCGCCGACGGTGGTGAAGTCCGCGAAGCGGTACTTCTCGCCCCACGCGTCGGCGTCGCCCAGCGAGGCGAAGAACTTGGGGTAGTCGGCCTTCTTGATGACGGCGGGGATCAGCAGGACGTCGCCGTAGTTCTCCGTGTTCATGCGGATCTTGACTTCGGACTCGTAGTTGGTGAGGGCCTGGAACTCGACCTTCACCTTCGGGTACGTCCGGTTGAACGCGGCGGCGTACTTCTTCATCGTGCCGTCCTGGACCAGGTCGGTGCGCTGGGTGAGGACGGTGATGGTGCCGGAGACCCGGTCCGGGTCGGTCGGCGGCTCGGCGGCGGCGCCCTTGGAGGCGGCGCCGGTGGAGGTGCAGCCGGCGGCGAGGAGGGCGGCGCCCGCGGCGAGGGCGAGGAGGGTACGGCGGTTCATGTGCGTCAGCTCCGTTCGAAAGGGGACGGAAGAGCACGTGCGGGGTTGGCTGGTTCGGCACTCTGACAGTGCTGACTCGACCGGTAAAGTCCCATTCCCGCCAAGGATGTGAGGACGCCGCCCGCCCTTCCCGATGGACCGGTTTAGGAGAGCGCATGCTTCAGGCCACACCGCTGCACGACGGCTGGACCCTGCGGCACGAGGGCGCGGAGCTACCGGCGGTGGTGCCGGGCTGCGTGCACACGGACCTGCTGGCCGCCGGGGTCATCCCGGACCCCTTCCTCGGCCGGAGCGAGACCGAGGTCGCGTGGGTCGGCCGGCGCGAGTGGACGTACGAGACCGAGCTGCCCGAGACCGACGGCCACGAGCAGACCGACCTCGTCTTCGAGGGCCTGGACACCGCCGCCGAGATCCGCCTGGACGGCCAACTCCTGGGCCGGGTACGGAACATGCACCGCTCCCACCGCTTCCATGTGACCGGCGCGCACGGCCGGCTGAGCGTACGGTTCGCGTCCGCCTACGCCGAAGCCGAGGCCGTACAAGGGAAGTTGGGCGAACGGCCGGCCGCGTACGCCGAGCCGTACCAGTACCTCCGCAAGATGGCCTGCTCGTTCGGCTGGGACTGGGGGCCGACGCTCGTCACGGCCGGCATCTGGCGGCCGGTCCGGCTCGAGCACTGGTCCACGGCCCGCCTCGCCCGCGTCCGCCCGCTCGTCACCGTCCAAGAGGGCACCGGAGTCGTCGAGTTGCGTATCGAGGTCGAACGCACCCGCGTCGAGGCCGAGTTGGCGGTGGAGGCCCGCGTCGGGGACGTCCGCGTCCGCGCGGCGGTCGCCGGCACCGGCGGCGCCGTGACCCTGCGGGTACCGGACGCCCGGCTGTGGTGGCCGCGCGGGTACGGCGAACAGGCCCTGTACGACGTCGAGTTGACGTTGCTGCACGGCGCGGAGGCGCTGGACGTGTGGCGGCGGCGGGTGGGGTTCAGGACCGTCGGGCTGGACACCTCCGCCGACGCGCACGGCAGCGGGTTCACCCTCTCGGTCAACGGGGAGCGGATCTTCGCGCGGGGCGTGAACTGGATCCCGGACGACGTGTTCCCGTCCCGGGTGACCCGTGAGCGCTACCGGCGGCGGCTGACTCAGGCCGCCGACGCGGGAGTCGACCTCGTCCGCGTGTGGGGTGGCGGGATCTACGAGAGCGGGGACTTCTACGACGCCTGCGACGAACTGGGGCTGCTGGTCTGGCAGGACTTCCCGTTCGCGTGCGCCGCCTACCCGGAGGAGCAGCCGCTGCGGGGCGAGGTGGAGGCGGAGGCCCGGGAGAACGTCGTCCGGCTGATGCCGCATCCCTCGCTCGTGCTGTGGAACGGCAACAACGAGAACCTGTGGGGGTTCCGGGACTGGGGGTGGGAGGCCCGGCTGGGCGGGGACTCCTGGGGGGAGGGGTACTACCTGGGGCTGCTGCCGCGTGTCGTCGCGGAGTCGGACCCTACGCGGCTCTATACGGCGGGCAGCCCCTGGTCGGGGTCCTGGGCGCACCACCCGAACGACCCCGCGCACGGCACCCATCACTCCTGGGAGGTGTGGAACCGGGCCGACTACAGCGCGTACCTGGATGAAGTCCCCCGGTTCGTGGCCGAGTTCGGCTGGCAGGCGCCGCCCGCCTGGGCGACGCTGCGGCGGGCGCTGCCCGGTGAAGAACTCGCCCCGGACTCCCCCGGGATGCTGCACCACCAGAAGGCCGAGGACGGGAACGGGAAGCTGGCGCGGGGGCTCGCACCCCATTTCGCCCTCGCCGAAGGGGACTTCGACCGCTGGCACTATCTGACCCAGGTCAACCAGGCGCGGGCGGTGGCCACCGGGGTCGAGCACTGGCGGTCGCACTGGCCGGTGTGTGCGGGGGCCGTCGTGTGGCAGCTCAACGACTGCTGGCCGGTGACGAGTTGGGCCGCGATCGACGGGGACGGGCGGGAGAAGCCGCTCTACCACGAGCTGCGGCGGCTGTACGCGGACCGGCTGCCGACCTTCCAACTCCGGGAGGGGCGGCTGGTGTTGGTGTGCGTCAACCAGGGGGGCGAGGAGTGGCGGGGGGTCGTACGGCTGCGGCGGGTGACCGTCGACGGGGTGGTCATGGATGAGGAGAGGGTCCGATTCGCCGTCGGGAGAAGGGCCGTTGTCCAGTTGCCGGTCGCCTCCGAGCTGGTCCCGGGCAGTGCGCGGGAGTTCCTCGTCGCGGACGTCGACGGGCTGCGCGCCCTGCACTTTCCCGTCGCCGACCGTGAGATCCCTTATCCCGAGCCGAAGTTCGAGGTCTCCGTCGCCCCCGGTGCGGTGACCGTGACCGCGCTGACCCTCGTCCGGGACCTGCTGCTCCAGGCCGACCGGATCGGGCCCGAAGTCCGGGCGGACCGGGGGCTGTTGACGCTGCTGCCCGGGGAGAGCGCCACGATCGGTGTCGCGAACTGGGACGCCCCGGACGCCGTGCTCGCGCGGGCCGCGCTGTACTGCCAGGAGCCCGCTCGATGACGGTTCCCCGGGTGACCATAAGGGACGTCGCCGCGCGCGCCGGGGTGTCCAAGGGGGCCGTGTCGCTGGCGTTCAACCACAAGCCGGGGCTCTCCGAGGCGACCCGGGACCGGATCTTCGCCGCCGCGCGGGAGCTGGGGTGGGCGCCGAGCCTGACGGCGCGGTCGCTCGCGGGGGCGCGCGTGGACGTCGTGGGGCTCGCGATCTGCCGGCCCGCGCGGATGCTCGGGCTTGAGCCGTTCTACATGGAGTTCGTGTCCGGGGTGGAGAGTGTGCTCATCGGGCACTCCTGTTCGCTGCTGCTGCGGCTGGTCAAGAGTGTCGAGGAGGAGGCCGGGCTGCTGGAGGAGTGGTGGCGGGGGCGGCAGATCGGGGGGTCGATCCTGGTGGACTTCCGGGCCGGCGATCCCCGGGTCGGTGTCGCCTCGCGGCTCGGGCTGCCCGTCGTCGCCGTGGGGCACCCCTCGCTGACCGCGCCGCTCACCGCCGTGTGGACCGACGACGCCGCCGCGATGACCGAGGCGGTGCGGTATCTCGGGGCGCTGGGGCACCGGCGGGTGGCGCGGGTCGCGGGGGCGGCGGAACTCGGGCACACCGCGATCCGGGGGGACGCGTTCGCCGCCACCGTAAGGGAGTTGGGGCTTCTCGGGGTGCAGGTGGGGACCGATTACTCCGGGGAGGCGGGGGCCCGGGCCACCCGGTCGCTGCTGACGGCGGCGCCCGCCGACCGGCCTACGGCGATCGTGTACGACAACGACATCATGGCGGTCGCCGGGCTGTCCGTGGCCGCCGAGATGGGGGTGCGGGTGCCGGCGGACGTGTCGCTGCTGGCGTGGGACGACTCGCAGTTGTGCCGGCTGACGCATCCGACGCTGTCGGCGATGCGGCACGATGTGCACGGGTTCGGGGCGGAGGCGGCCCGGACGCTGTTCGGGGTGATCCTGGGCGAGGACCAGGGCTCGCATCAGGTGCCGACCCCGGTGCTGACGCCCCGCGGGTCCACCGCGCCGCCGCTGAAGGACGTCACTTCCGTGTGACCTTCGCCGCTCCCACCCCCAGGACTGTGCAGTCACGTTACCGGCAAGTAGCATGGGTCCTGAGCGCCCGCTCAGCGATGTAGCGAAGCGCCGCGCAGCAGTGCCGTCCCGCACCTGGAGGAGAGCCATCGTGCCTCGTACCGTCAGGGACGTCGTCTTCGTCGACGGCGTCCGCACCCCGTTCGGCAAGGCGGGCCCGAAGGGCATCTACCACGAGACCCGCGCCGACGACCTGGTCGTGAAGGCGATCCGGGAGCTGCTGCGCCGCAACCCGGGTCTCGACCCGAAGAAGATCGACGAGGTCGCCATCGCCGCGACCACGCAGATCGGTGACCAGGGCCTCACCATCGGCCGCACGGCGGGCATCCTCGCCGGGCTCCCCCAGTCGGTCCCGGGCTACTCCATCGACCGCATGTGCGCCGGCGCCCTGACGGCCGTCACCACGGTCGCCGGTTCGGTGGCGTTCGGCGCGTACGACATCGCCGTCGCGGGCGGTGTCGAGCACATGGGCCGCCACCCGATGGGCGAGGGCGTCGACCCGAACCCGCGGTTCGTCTCCGAGAAGCTGGTGGACGAGTCGGCCCTGTTCATGGGCATGACCGCGGAGAACCTGCACGACCGCTACCCGCAGATCAGCAAGCTGCGCGCGGACGAGTACGCGGTGCGCTCGCAGGAGAAGGCCGCGAAGGCGTACGCGGACGGCAAGATCCAGGCCGACCTGGTCCCGATCTCCGTGCGGCGCACCAACCCTGAAGGCGGCGAGACGGGCTGGGGCCTGGTCACCGCCGACGAGCCGATGCGGCCGGGGACGACGCTGGAGAACCTGGCCGGGCTGAAGACGCCGTTCCGCGTCCACGGCCGGGTCACCGCCGGTAACGCGGCGGGTCTGAACGACGGCGCGACCGCGTCCCTGATCGCGTCGGAGGACTTCGCGCGCGAGAACGGCCTGCCGGTCAAGATGCGCCTGGTCGCCTACTCCTTCGCGGGCGTGGAGCCGGAGGTCATGGGCTACGGCCCGATCCCGGCCACCGAGAAGGCCCTCGCGCAGGCCGGCCTGTCCATCGGGGACATCGGCCTGTTCGAGATCAACGAGGCGTTCGCCGTGCAGGTCCTGGCGTTCCTGGACCACTACGGCATCGCGGACGACGACGCGCGCGTCAACCAGTACGGCGGCGCGATCGCGTTCGGCCACCCGCTGGCCTCCTCCGGCGTCCGGCTGATGACGCAGCTGGCCCGCCAGTTCGAGGACCAGCCGCACGTCCGCTACGGCCTGACCACGATGTGCGTCGGCTTCGGCATGGGCGCGACGGTCATCTGGGAGAACCCGCACTTCGAGGGGGACAAGTGAGCACCACCGCTGAGCTGTTGAAGGGCGCGGCCGAGCTGTTCCCCGACGAGGTCGTCACGTCGGCGCACGTACGCCACCTCGACCTCCCCTTCGGCGCGGGCCGCTTCGCGCTGATCACGCTGGACAACGGCCTGGACCACACCAAGCCGACGACGTTCGGCCCGGCGTCGCTGGCGAAGCTGGACGCCGCCCTCGACCAGGTCGAGGCGGAGGCCGCCGCCGGTGAGATCGTCGGCGCCGGCGTCACCGGCAAGCCGTTCATCTTCGCCGTCGGCGCCGACCTCAAGGGCGTCGAGCTGCTGAAGGAGCACGAGCACGCGCTGGCCATCGGCAAGGGCGGGCACGAGGTCTTCAAGCGGCTCGCGACGCTGGCCGTGCCGACGTTCGCGTACTACAACGGCGCCGCCATGGGCGGTGGCGTCGAGGTCGGCCTGCACTGCGCGTACCGCACGGTCTCCAAGGCGATCCCCGCGTTCTCGCTGCCCGAGGTCTTCCTCGGGCTCGTCCCGGGCTGGGGCGGCTGCACGCTGCTGCCGAACCTGATCGGCGCCGAGAAGGCCGTCTCGGTGATCGTCGAGAACAGCCTGAACCAGAACAAGCAGCTCAAGGGTCAGCAGGTCTTCGACCTCGGGATCGCCGACGCGCTCTTCGAGGGCGCCGACTTCCTGGAGCAGTCGCTGATCTGGACCGCGCGGGTCCTCAACGGTGACGTCGAGGTCGAGCGCCCGGCGGTCGACCGGGGCGCGGCCTGGGACGAGGCCGTCGCCAAGGGCCGCGCGTTCGCGGACTCCAAGGTGCACGGCGCGGCCCCGGCCGCCTACCGCGCCCTGGACATCGTCGCCGCCGCGAAGAACGGCGACCTCCAGCAGGGCTACGACGCCGAGGACACCGCTCTCGCCGACCTGATCATGGGCGGGGAACTGCGGGCCGGCATCTACGCGTTCAACCTGGTGCAGAAGCGCGGCAAGCGGCCGGCCGGCGCCCCGGACAAGTCGCTGGCGCGTCCGGTCGGCAAGGTCGGGGTCGTCGGCGCCGGTCTGATGGCCTCCCAGCTCGCGCTGCTGTTCCTGCGCCGCCTCGAGGTGCCGGTCGTGCTGACCGACATCGACCAGGAGCGCGTCGACAAGGGCGTCGGGTACGTCCACGCCGAGATCGAGAAGCTGCTCGGCAAGGGCCGGATCAACCAGGACAAGGCCAACCGGCTGAAGGCCCTGGTCAGCGGGGTCCTCGACAAGGCCGACGGGTTCGCGGACGCGGACTTCATCATCGAGGCCGTGTTCGAGGAGATCGGTGTCAAGCAGCAGGTGTTCGCGGAGGTCGAGGCGGTCGCCCCGGCGCACGCGATCCTCGCCACCAACACCTCTTCGCTCTCCGTCTCCGAGATGGCGTCGAAGCTGAAGCACCCCGAGCGGGTCGTCGGCTTCCACTTCTTCAACCCGGTCGCCGTCCTGCCGCTGCTCGAGATCGTGCGCGGCGAGCTGACCGACGACGCCTCGCTGGCCACGGCGTTCGCCGTCGCCAAGAAGCTGAAGAAGACGGCCGTTCTCGTCAAAGACGCGCCCGCGTTCGTCGTGAACCGCGTCCTCACCCGGTTCATGGGCGAGGTGCAGAACGTCATCGACGAGGGCACGCCGGTCGCGGTCGCGGAGAAGGCGGTGGAGCCGCTGGGGCTGCCGATGTCCCCGCTGGTCCTGCTGGAGCTGGTCGGCCCGGCCATCGGGCTGCACGTCTCCGAGACCCTGCACCGCGCGTTCCCGGACCGGTTCACGGTCTCCGAGAACCTCGCGGCCGTCGTCAAGGCCGGCAAGCGCGGGTTCTACGTCTACGCGGCGGAGAACGGCTTCAAGCCGGAGCTCGACCCCGAGGTCGCCGCGCTCCTCAAGCAGGGCGACTCCGTCCTCACCGAGGAGCAGGTCCTCGCGCGCGTCCTCGAAGCGGTCGCCCAGGAGATCGGGCTCATGCTCGACGAGGGGGTCGTGGCCGAGGCCCAGGACATCGACCTCTGCCTGCTCACCGGCGCCGGCTGGCCCTTCCACCTCGGCGGGGTCACGCCGTACCTGGACCGGTCGGGCGTGTCGGAGAAGGTGAACGGGAAGCGGTTCCTGGCGCCCGGGGTGGCGTCGGTTCCGGCGTAGTCCCCAGGTATGTCAAGAGGGCCCTCGCGCAGGACGCGGGGGCCCTCTCCCGCTTCCGTGGGACGCTGGCCGTATGGAAGAGATGCCGCTGCTTGTGATCGTCGACGGGGCCAATGTGGTCGGTTCGGTACCGGACGGCTGGTGGCGGGACCGGCGCGGGGCCGCCGAACGGCTGCGCGATCAGCTGGCCGAGCGGGGGGTTCCCGGGTACGCGGGTCCCGTCGAGGTGGTGCTGGTGGTGGAGGGGGCCGCTCGGGGGGTGGAGTCGGTGCCGGGGGTCCGGGTGGAGTCGGCGCCGGGGAGCGGGGACGATCATATGGTCGCGCTGGTCGCGAGGGCCGGCGGGCGGGCCTGTCTGGTCGTCACCGCCGACCGGGAACTCCGGCGCAGGGTAGGTGAGTTGGGGGCGGAGGTGGCAGGGCCGCGCACGGTGCGGCCCTGAATCTCACGCCTCTTTGCCCAGCCTGCTGTGCGACCTCCCGTACAGGAAGTACACCGCGCACCCGATCACCATCCAGATCCCGAACCTCAGCCACGTCTCCGCCGGCAGGTTCAGCATCAGCCACAGGGACGCGCCCACCGACAGGATCGGGATGACCGGGACCCAGGGGGTGCGGAAGGCGCGGGGGAGGTCGGGGCGGGCGTTCCTGAGGAGGACCACGCCGATCGCGACGACGATGAACGCGAACAGGGTCCCGATGTTGACCAGTTCGGCCAGTTCGCTGAGCGGGGTGAAGCCGGCGACGATCGCGATGATCACGCCGAGCAGGATGGTCGGCTTGTACGGGGTCTGGAACCGCGGGTGGACCTCGGAGAAGGTGCGCGGCAGCAGCCCGTCCCGGCTCATCGCGAAGAACACGCGGGTCTGGCCGAGCAGCAGGATCATGCAGACGGTGGTGAGCCCGACGGCCGCCCCGAAGCTGATGAACCCCGCGTACCAGGGGTGCCCGGTCGCTTTGAACGCGTCGGCGAGCGGCGCTTTGACGGAGAGCTCGGTGTAGTGCTGCATGCCGGTGACGACGACGGACACGGCGACGTAGAGCACGGTGCAGATGAACAGCGAGCCGAGGATGCCGCGCGGCACGTCACGCTGCGGGTTCTTGGTCTCCTCGGCGGCGGTGGCGACGACGTCGAAGCCGATGAAGGCGAAGAACACGACGGAGGCGGCGGTGAAGATGCCGAGGAGGCCGAAGTTGGAGGGCGCCCAGCCGAACATGAGCTGGATCAGCGGCGCCTTGAGGTCGCCGCCCGCCTCGACGGGCTGTGACTTCGGGATGAAGGGGTGGTAGTTGGCGCCCTTGACGAAGAACGCGCCCGCGATGATGACGACCAGCACGACGGTCACCTTGATCGCGACGACGACGGAGGTCACGCGTGCGGAGAGCTTGGTGCCGAGGACGAGGATGCCGGTGAGGACGAGGACGAGGACGGCGGCGAGGATGTCGAAGCCGAAGCCGTGGGCGCCGTCCCGGCCGCCGAGCGCCTCCGGGAGCTGCCAGCCGGCGTTGGACAGCAGCGAGGAGATGTACCCGGACCAGCCGACGGCCACGACCGCCGTGCCGAGCGCCAGTTCCAGGACGAGGTCCCAGCCGATGATCCAGGCGGGCAGTTCACCGAGGGAGGCGTAGGAGAAGGTGTACGCGGAGCCGGCCACCGGGACGGTGGAGGCGAACTCGGCGTAGCAGAGCGCGGCGAGCGCGCAGACGACGCCGGCGACGACGAAGGCGAGGGCGGTGGCGGGGCCCGCGTTGTTCCTGGCGACGGTGCCGGTGAGGACGAAGATGCCGGTGCCGATGACGACACCGACGCCGAAGACCGTGAGGTCGAGCGCCGACAGGGAGCGGCGCAGCTGATGTGCGGGCTCCTCGGTGTCCCGGATGGACTGCTCGACCTTCTTCGTCCGGAAGAGACTGTTGTTCATGCGGCTGTACCTCCCACGCCTAGGGGCGTAGGTCGTATGCCCGGCCGGAAGGTCACGTAACGCAAATGGGCCGGTCCCGTCACTCGTTGTCATGACGGAAGCGGCCCATCCGGGCGTGTCGCAAGCGGGAAAGCAAGCGGGAGCAGGGTCAGTCGCGGGCGGGCTCCACGGAGCCGTTCACCTGGTCGGGGGCGGCGTACCTGCCGTCGAGCTTGGCGACGAGGCCGGTGACCTGGCGGGCGACGTCCGGGGCGGTGAGCCCGATCTCGGCCATGACCTCGGCGCGCGAGGCGTGGTCGAGGAAGCGCGGCGGGATGCCGAAGTCGCGCAGCGGCACGTCGACGCCGGCGTCGCGCAGCGCCTGGGCGACGGCCGAGCCGACGCCGCCGACGCGGGAGTTGTCCTCGACGGTGACGACGACCCGGTGCCGCTCGGCGAGCGGTGCCATGGCCTCGTCGACGGGCTTGACCCAGCGCGGGTCGACGACGGTGGTGGTGATGCCCTGCTTGTCGAGCAGCGAGGCGATCTCCAGGCACATCGGGGCGAGCGCGCCGACGGAGACGAGCAGGACGTCGGGCCGGTCGGTGCCCGGCTCGCGCAGCACGTCCATGCCGCCGACGCGGCCGACGGCGGGTACGGCGGGGCCGACGGCGCCCTTGGAGAAGCGGACGACGGTGGGCGCGTCCTCGACCTCGACGGCCTCGCGGAGCTGGGCGCGGACCTGGTCGGCGTCGCGCGGGGCGGCGAGCCTGAGACCGGGGACGACCTGGAGGATCGACATGTCCCACATGCCGTTGTGGGAGGCGCCGTCGGTGCCGGTGACGCCGGCCCGGTCCAGGACGAACGTCACGCCGCAGCGGTGCAGGGCGACGTCCATGAGGACCTGGTCGAAGGCGCGGTTGAGGAAGGTGGCGTAGACGGCGAAGACGGGGTGGACGCCGGCGTGCGCGAGGCCGGCGGCGGAGACGGCGCCGTGCTGCTCGGCGATGCCGACGTCGTAGATCCGGTCGGGGAAGGCGTCGGCGAACTTCTTCAGGCCGACGGGCTGGAGCATCGCGGCGGTGATCGCGACGATGTCCTCGCGCTCCTTGCCGAGGCGGACCATCTCGTCGCCGAAGACGGACGTCCAGTCGGCGCCGGAGGCCTTGACGGGCAGGCCGGTGTCGGGGTGGATGGGGCCGATGCCGTGGAAGCGGTCGGCCTCGTCCTGGAGGGCGGGCTGGTAGCCGCGGCCCTTCTCGGTGATGACGTGGACGATGACCGGGCCGCCGAAGCGCTTGGCGCGCGAGAGGGCGGACTCCAGGGCCTCGATGTCGTGGCCGTCGATCGGGCCGACGTATTTGAGGCCCAGGTCCTCGAACATGCCCTGGGGCGCGATGAAGTCCTTCAGGCCCTTCTTGGCGCCGTGCAGGGTGTCGAAGAGGGGCTTGCCGACGACCGGGGTGCGCTCCAGGAGGTCCTTGCCGCGGGCGAGGAAACGCTCGTAGCCGTCCGTGGTGCGCAGGGTCGCGAGGTGGTTGGCGAGGCCGCCGATGGTCGGCGAGTAGGAGCGCTCGTTGTCGTTGACGACGATGACGAGCGGGCGGTCCTTGGCGTCGGCGATGTTGTTGAGGGCTTCCCAGGCCATGCCGCCGGTGAGGGCGCCGTCGCCGATGACGGCCACGACCCGGCTGTCGCGGCGCTTCAGCTCGTTGGCCTTCGCGATGCCGTCGGCCCAGCCGAGGACGGTGGAGGCGTGGCTGTTCTCGATGACGTCGTGCTCGGACTCGCCTTGCGAGGGGTAGCCGGAGAGGCCGCCCTTCTGTTTGAGCCGGGAGAAGTCCTGGCGGCCGGTGAGCAGCTTGTGCACGTAGGACTGGTGTCCGGTGTCCCACAGGACCTTGTCCTTGGGGGACTCGAACACGCGGTGCAGGGCGATGGTCAGCTCGACCACGCCGAGGTTCGGGCCGAGGTGGCCACCGGTCTTGGAGACGGCGTCGACGAGGAAGGCGCGGATCTCCCCTGCCAGCTGGTCCAGCTCCTCCAGGCTGAGCCGGTCCAGATCGCGCGGTCCCCTGATGCGGGTCAGCAGCGGCACCCGTGCCTCCTTTGCAGTAGAGCTGTTCAAGCTGTTGCCGGGCTCGGCCGAGTCTAGTGTTCCGCCTGACATGACTGTGTGCCCGGTACGGGTGATGTACCGGGCACACGGTCGAATCACATTCTTCGGTCAGCCGCGGCCGGCCGCCTTCTGGCTGCGCCGCGAGACGGAGTCGATGACGACGGCGCCCAGCAGCACCCCGCCGGTGATCATGTACTGGATGGACGTGTTCATGTTGAGCAGGTCCAGGCCGGTCTGGATGGACTGGATGACGAGCATGCCCAGCAGCGCGGACCAGACCGTGCCCCGGCCGCCGAACAGCGAGGTACCGCCGATGACGGCGGCGGCGATGGCGAGCATCAGCGTGTTGCCGCCGCCCGCGTTGAGCGTCGCGGACGCGGTCTGGCCGGCGAAGAACATACCGCCGACCGCGGCGAACCCGCCGGAGATCGCGAACACGGTGATGCGGACCATCGGCACGTTGATACCGGCGCGCCGGGCCGCCTCGATGCCACCGCCGACCGCGAAGACCTTGCGCCCGTACGTGGTGCGCCGCAGCACGAAGTCGACGATCACCAGCGCGGCGAGGAAGATCACCAGCGCGTTGGAGACGCCGTTGGAGTTGTTCAGGACCGCCGCCGCGACGAACGAGGCCACGGCGAGCAGGCCGACGCGGATCAGGATCTCGGCGGTGGGCCGGAACGGGACCCCGGCGGCCTTGCGGCGGCGCTGCTCACCGAAGTTGCCGACCAGGGAGAGCACGACCGCGAGGCCCGCCAGCAGGTAGGCGCCGATGATCTGCTGGTCCATGAAGAAGGAGCTCTGGCCGAGGATGTGCACCGGGCCGGAGTCCGAGGGGATGTTGATGGTGCCGGAGGAGCCCAGCAGCCACAGCATCAGACCGTTCCAGCCGAGGAAGCCGGCCAGGGTGACGACGAACGCGGGGACGCCGATCTTCGCGAAGAACCAGCCGTGCAGCGCGCCGATCAGGGCGCCGGTGACGATCGTCAGGAGCAGCGACAGCCATGGGTTCACGGAGTGGTTCACCACGAACACCGCGAACAGGGTCGAGGCGAGCCCGCTGACCGAGCCGACGGACAGGTCGATCTCGCCGAGCAGCAGCACGAACACCAGGCCGATGGCGAGCATGCCGGTGGCCGAGAGGAAGTAGCTGATGTTGGAGAGGTTGTCCGCGCTCAGGAAGCGGTCGTTCTTCACCTGGAAGATGGTCCAGATGATGATCAGGCCGAGGACGACCGGGATCGAGCCCAGCTCACCGCCCTTGACCTTGCGGACGAACTCCGTCCAGTACCCCTTGAAGCCTTCCTCGCGGACGAGGAGGCGGGGGTCGACGACGCTGACGGGGGCCGCGGTCGGGTCGTCGGCGGGCGCGACGGTGTCCTGCGCGGCCTCGGCCTTGGCGGCGCTCTCGGCCTCGGCCTGCGCGGCCTTGGCCACGTCCGCGTCCTTGGTGCTCTGCGTCTTCTCAGGCGTCTCGCTCACTTCGCCGCCTCCGTGCTGCGCCGCCCCGCACGACGGGTCACGGCGTTGTCCGTGGCACCCGTGATCGCGGCGATGATCTCTTCGTGGCTGGTGTCCTTCACCGGGAAGGAGCCGTTGTTCTTGCCCAGGCGCAGGACGGCGACGGTGTCGGCGACCGCCTTGACGTCGGCCATGTTGTGGCTGATCAGGATGACGCCGAGATTGCGCTCGCGCAGCCGCTCGACGAGGTCGAGGACCTGCGCGGTCTGCTCGACGCCGAGGGCGGCGGTGGGCTCGTCCAGGATGACGACCTTGGGGTCGCCGATGAGGGCGCGCGCGATGGCGACGACCTGGCGCTGGCCGCCGGAGAGGCTCGCGATCGGGATGCGCACGCTCGGGATCCGGATGGAGAGCGTGGAGAGCAGCTCGCGCGCGTTCTTCTCCATCGTGACCTCGTCGATGAAGCCGCGGTACAGCAGCTCACGTCCGAGGTAGAGGTTGCCGACGACATCGAGGTTGTCGCACAGCGCGAGGTCCTGGTAGACGGTGGCGACACCGAGGCCCTGGGCGTCGTGCGGCTTGTTGATGCTGACCGGCTGACCCTCCCACTCGATGACGCCCTCGTCGATGGGGTGGACCCCGGCGATCGTCTTGACCAGGGTGGACTTCCCTGCGCCGTTGTCGCCGACCAAAGCGACCACTTCTCCGGCGTGGACCTCCAGGTCGACGTCGGTGAGGGCCTGGACCGCACCGAATCGCTTGGAGACCCCGCGCAACGCCAGCACGGGCGTAGCGGACACGTGAACCATCTCCTTCGCCGCCTTCACCGGCGGGCTGCCGCGCGAGGGGGGATCAGGCGCGGAAGGGGTGTGCCTGATCCGCCCCCGGGGGACGGCTTCGGCACACGGGATTTACAAGGTGAACAAGGGGGGCGTCCGGCGCCCGCCCCGGCAGCGGGGTACGAGGTGGGGCGGGCGCCGGACGAGTCTGTCGGACCGGCCGGACTACTGGAGGCCGGCGGTCTTGCAGGCCGCCGCGTACTCGCCCGAGCAGATCTGCTGGATCGTGTACAGACCGTCCTTGACGACGGTGTCCTTGATGTTGGCCTTGGTGACCGACACCGGGATGAGCAGCTGCGAGGGCACCTTGTTGCCGGAGCCGCTGGTCAGGGTGGTGGTGGCCAGGGAGGAGATGTCCTTGCCGTTGAGCAGGTCGACCGCCATGACGGCGGCGGCCTCGGCCTCGGGCTTGAACGCCTTGTACACGGTCGAGGACTGGGTGCCGGCGACGATGCGCTGGATACCGGCGAGCTCGGCGTCCTGGCCGGTCAGCGGGATGCCGCTGATGCCGGCGCCCTTGAGGGTGTTGGCGATGCCGCCCGCCATGCCGTCGTTCGCGGAGTAGACGCCGGCGATGTTCTTCGCGCCGAGCTGCGTGATGGCGGCGGCCATCTTCTGCGCGGCGACGGTGTCCTTCCACAGGCCCGACTGCTCGTAGGCGATGGTGACCTTGCCGTCGAGGACCTTGTGGGCGCCTTCCTTGAACTGCGCCGCGTTCGGGTCGGAGTCGTCACCGTTGATCATGACGATCTTGGAGGCCTTGGTGGCCTTGGCGCCGAGGGCGTCGAGCAGGGCCTGGCCCTGGAGCTCGCCGACCTTGACGTTGTCGAAGGAGACATAGCCCGAGACGGGGCCCTGGGCGAGGCGGTCGTACGCGATGACCTTGACGCCCTTGTCGACCGCGGACTGGATCGAGGACTTGATCGCGGCGGAGTCCTGGGCGGAGATCGCGATGACCTTCACACCCTTGGTGATCATGGTGCTGACCTGCTGCGCCTGGGTGGTGGCGTTGGCGGCGGCGTTCGCGTACTCGACCTTGCAGTCCGCGCAGAGGGACTTGACCTTGGCCTCGAAGTACGGCTTGTCGAACTTCTCGTAGCGGGCGGTCACGCTGTCGGGGAGCAGCAGGCCGATGGTCTTGTCGCCCCCGCCGGAGCCGCTGGAGGACGAGGAGGAAGAGGAGCTCTTGTCGTCGCCCGCCTTGCCGCAGGCGGCAATCGTGAGCGCCATGGACACGGCGGTGACGCCGACGGCAACTCTACGCAGGTTCGCGTTCATTGGGTGTGCCTCCCTGACGGGGCCGCAACGCTGCGGCCGAGGTGGCTGGAAGTCAACTCGGCCGTGCGTTCGGCGTCAAGAAGTAAATACTTAACGAGATGGCAACGGAGGTTTGCGTTCTCTAGGTGAAGGCGGGTGCCGCTGTGGGCAGCGTGCCGTCCAAAAGCGTCGAATCACCCATCTCGCCGAGGGCGAGGGCGAGTGCTCCGAGCACCTCCGCACGGCCCCCCAACGCCCCCGGGAGGACGGAGAGTTGACGTGCGGCGCTAGGGATCGCGTACCGGCCGACCGACTCCCTGATCGGCCCTAGCACGAGTTCACCGGCCTCGGCGAGATCACCGCCGAGGACGACCCGGCTGGGGTTCAGCAGGTTGCAGAGGTTGGCGACTCCGCTGCCGATGTGGCGGCCGACGTCGGCGATCACCCGACGGCAGCCCGGATCCCCGTCCCGCGCGAGCCGTACGACGCCCTCGAGGTCGAGGTCGGGGCCGTGACTGGGCTGGAGCAGCGGCAGCACGTAGCGGGCGGCCGTGAACGTCTCCAGACAGCCCCGGTTGCCGCAGCGGCAGACCGGGCCGGACTCGTCCAGAGTAATATGTCCGATTTCCCCAGCGGTGCCGCCGGGGCCCCGGTAGATCTTCCCGTCGATCACCAGACCGGCGCCGACACCGCTCGCGACCTTGATGTAAGCAAGATCACGAACGCCTCGTCCGGCGCCCCAGACCAGCTCTCCCAAGGCCCCCAGGTTGGCGTCGTTGTCGACGTGCACGGGGACCCCGAGTCTTCCTTTGAGCTCTTCGGCCGGACGGGTGCCGATCCAGCCGGGCAGGATCGCGGAGGAGCCCAGCGTCCCGGACTCCAGTTCGATCGGGCCCGGCACGCCGAGCCCCACCCCGGCGATCTTGGCCCGGTCCACGCCGGTGGCCGCCAGCAACCGGCTGACCAGCTGTTCCGCCCGGTCGAAGCCTTGCGCGGAGGAGGCGTCGACGTCGAGCGGCTCGGCCTCCTCGGCGAGCACCTGATGGGCGAGGTTGCCGATGGCGACCCGCAGGTGGGTGTGCCCGAAGTCGACCCCGATGACGATCCCCGCGTCCCCGCTCAGGCTGACGCTGCGGGCCCGCCGGCCGCCCGCCGAGGTCGGCGTGACCTCGACCGTCCCGCCGTCCTTGAGCTCCCGCACGATGTTGGAGACGGTGGCCGCGGAGAGCCCGGTCGTCCGGGCGATCTCCGCCTGGGTGAGAGACCCCGCGAGGCGCACGGCCCGTACGACCCGCTCCAGGTTGGCTCGGTGCAGTGACGACTGCGACCCCGGAGTCTCCACGACGACCTCCTGCGCGCGGGGCCGCGTCGACGGGGCCCCGACCATGTCCAACTAGTGAACTCTAAGCTGAGCCGTTCGTGTCGCCTCCCGTCAAGAGGTTGAACAGTTTCCCGCGATACGGGGGTGTCCGCGTTCCGGAGGTGTACGCGGTGTCATTTGAGCGCGCCGGCGGTGAGTCCCGCGACCACCTGCCGCTGGAAGACGATGTACGCGCCGAGCACCGGCAGCATCGCCATGACCAGGCCCGCGAAGAGCCCCGACCAGTCGCCCTTGTAGCCCTGGCTGGCGGCGAGCTGGACCAGGCCCTGGGTCAGCACCCGCTTGTCGGGGTCGGTGTTCAGGACCGTCGGCAGCATGTACTGGTTCCACTGGCCGAGGAAGTTGAAGATGCCGACGCTGATCAGGCCCGGCCGGGCCATCGGGAGCATGATCTGGAAGAACGTCCGCGCGTGCGAGGCGCCGTCGACGAACGCGGCCTCCGCGACCGAGCCGGGCAGGGTGCGGAAGAACGCCGTCAGGAAGAACACGGTGAACGGCAGCGAGTACGCGATGTAGACGAGGATCAGCCCGTGGATGGTGTTGAGCAGGCCGAGGTTGTTCACCACATAGAACAGCGGGACCAGCGCCAGCATGATCGGGAAACTCATGCCGCCGACGAAGAGGTAATAGATGAAACGGTTCCCGGGGAAGTCGAAGCGGGCCAGGACATAGGCCGCCATGGAACCGAGGACCAGCGTCCCGATGAGTGAACCGCCCACCACCACAAGGGTGTTGAGGAAGTAGTCGCTCATGTTGGCCTGGGTCCAGGCGCGCGCCCAGTTCTCGAGGTGCAGATGGTCGGGCAGCGCCCAGGGCGAGCTGAAGATCGCCGAGTCGGACTTGAAAGAGGTCATCACCGCCCAGAGGAGGGGCAGGACGACCATGACCGCCCAGAGGATGAGCACTCCGTGGGAGAAGACGTTGAGGACATTGCCCTCTTTCTTCTTCCGTGGCGCGGGCGGCTGTCGGGCGGCTTGCACGACGGGCGCCGGCGATTCGGTCGTCTTCATCAGTACTCCAGCCGCTCCCGCCGCCCCAGCCGCATCACGATCGCGGAGAACGCGAGCGTGACGACGAGCAGGGCGACCCCGATGGTGGTGGCGTAGGCGGCCTGTCCGTCACGGAACGCCTTCTGGTACACGTACAGGACCATGACGGTGGTCGAGTAGTCGGGCCCGCCGGGCCCCGCGGTCATGATCTGCACGACCGCGAAGGACTCGGCGCCCAGGGCGAGGATGCCCATGTAGACCCAGCCGGACTGCACGGTGTCCCACAGCAGCGGCAGGGTGATCCGGAAGAAGGTCGCCGCCCGCCCCGCCCCGTCGAGCAGCGCCGCCTCGTACAGATCGGCCGGGATCGAGGCCATTCCGGCGGAGAACAGCACGACGAAGAAACCGACGCTGGACCACAGCAGCACCGCCATCACGCACCACAGCGCGAGCGACGGATCACCGAGCCACAGCGGCTGAATGCTGCTCAGGCCGATTCCGCGCAGGAACGAGTTGATCGCGCCGCTGTCCGGGTTGTAGGCGAAGGCGAACAGCAGCGCGACGATGGCGATCGAGAGGACCTGCGGAAAGAAATACACGATCTTGTAGAAGGCGGAGCCGCGCACCCCGCTGACCGCCGGACCGCCCTTTCTTCTCCGCCCGCCCACATTGATCATGAAGGAGAGGAAGAGGGCGAGCCCGAGGGTGAGGAGCGGCAGCACGAGCGCGAACAGCAGGCTGTGCTGCAACGATTTCCAGAAGATGTCGTCGTCGAGCATCCTGCGGTAATTGTCGAGACCGACCATCTTGAATTCAGGGCTGAGCCCGGTCCAGTCCGTGAACGAGTAATAGATGGACTGGACGAACGGCCACAGGACGAACAGGGCATAAAGCCCGAGGGGCAGCGCGAGAAACCCCACGATGAACCGGTACTTGCCGTGCTGCATCGCTCCACCGCTGCCTTTACTGGTGCTTGTAGTGCTTGATGGACGTGTCCTTCGCGGTGGCGTCGGCGAATGCCTGGATCTTGTTGATCGCCTCGACGGGGGTGAGCCGCCCGGCCATCATCTCGCCGAGCCCCGAGACGCCGATCTGCTCCTTCTGGAGCTTGACGTACCAGTCCTGGAGGCGCGGGTTGAGGACGTTGTCACCGGCCTTCTTCAGCGCCGCGACACCGGACTTGAGACCCGGGGTGAGGGTGATGCCCTCGGTGCCGCCGTTGAACGCGGACAGCGACTTGACCTTGGTGGTGAAGTTCTTCGACGACGCCTCGGAGAGCATGATGCGCAGCTGCTCCATGCCGCCCTCGGAGTTCGCGGCCTTGGACGGGACGATGAACGGCTCGCCGCCGGAGGCCCACATCGTGCCGAAGGGCATCTTGTCGGAGGAGTCGATCCCGGAGGGCGCCGACACGGCCAGGTCGAAGCCGGCGGGGATGACGTTCGCCGACTCGTTCTCCACCCAGGAGCCGTTGGGGATGAACAGCGCCTCGCCCTTGGCCCACGCGGTCTGCGACTGGATGTGGTCGAGCCCGGGGGTGCCGCGCAGGATGTACCCCTTCTTGTACAGCTCGTAGTACGCCTCGAAACAGGCCTTGACGGCCGGGTGCCTCCAGGCGTTCGGCTCCAGGTTGTCGATCGCGTCGAGCACCTGGCGCCCGCCGACCTTGCCGATCATCGGGTACAGCGAGAAGGGGAGGTAGTACGGGTACTTGCCCGCGTACGTCCAGCCCGCCATGCCCTTCTTCTTGGCCTTCGCGCAGACCGCGAGCATCTCGTCCCACGTCTCGGGGTAGGCCGCGTCGAGCGAGTCCAGCGCCTTCTGCGAGTACCAGACGCCGTAGACCGTGTACGCGTAGTACAGGATCCAGACCTGCTTGCCGTCGAGCTGGCCCATCTCGACGATCCCGGGGCGCAGCGTGTCGCGCACCTTCTTGCCGGGGTCGTCGTACGAGGGCGCGTCGAGCAGCGGGGTCAGGTCGGTGAGCTGGTTCTTGCTGGACAGGACGCCCATGTCCATCTGCTCGGCGCCCGAGTTGTCGATCAGGTCGGGCGGGGTGCCCTGGTTGAAGCGGGGCTGGAGCGTCGTCTGGATCTTCTGGGTCGCGGAGAACTTCACCTTGACCTTGGGGAACTGCTTCTCGTACACCTTCACGGCGTCCTGGGCGTACGCGGTGCCGAAACCGCCGTCGAACAGGACGAACTCCAGCGGGGCGGTGTCGTTCACCCCCAGTGGGTTCTGTGCCGTTTTCTTTCCGGCCTTCGCTTTCGTCTCTCCCCCGCCGCCACTGCTGGCGCACGCGGAGAGGAAACTCATCGCCGGCACGGACAGGAGTCCGAGCGCGGCGGACCGCTTCATCAGGTTGCGGCGGCCGACACCGATCGGCCGGCCGTTCGCGGAAGTGGAGCCCATGCTCAAGTCCTCGCCTTCAAGCCGGGACATGCAGGAAACGCCGACAGGTATAGTCCACTTCCCGGCGGCGGAGCAAGATCGAATGCAAGGTTCGCGCAGGGATTTTCCGAGTTGAGACCTCGCGGAAATCCTCCTGCCCCGCGCGGACCCCGACCGAACAATTCACGACACCGGAAGCGCTTTCCCCGGTGAACGTCCTTGACATCACTTGTCACTTGACCACCTACTGATTCCTGCGTCACGAGGGGGACAACGTTGTCCGGGATGTTCCCGGTTCATTGCAGGGAGGGTGCTACGCACATGCGGTGGCGGACCAGGCGGTTACGGGGAATTCGCTCGATCGTGGTGGTCTCGGTGGCGGGGGTGGTCCTCGCGACACCGGGTGTGGGAGTGGCGCTGCCGACGAACGGGGCGGCTGGGACTGCTGGGGCTTTGGGGGCTGCCGGGGCGCGCTTCGCCTCCTCGTTCGAGGCCGGACAGCCCGCGCCCGACTGGACGGACACCCTCGACGAGGGGCGCGGCGCGTCCGGCGTGGACGGCGGCTTCACCGACGGCGGCGCCCTGCCCGGGGACGTGACGGACCAGGTCACGTCCGTGAAGGCGAGCGCCGAGAACACGGCGGGCGGCGAGGTCAAGGAGAACCTCCTGGACGGCGAACCCGGCACCAAATGGCTGGCGTTCGAGCCGGCCGGCCGACTGGAGTTCGCGTTCGCGCAACCGGTTCCGGTCATTTCCTACGCGCTGACCTCCGCGAACGACGCCCCCGAACGGGACCCGGCGGACTGGACCCTGTCGGGCTCCCCGGACGGCGACACCTGGACACCCCTGGACCACCGCTCGGGCGAGACCTTCGCCAAGCGCTTCCAGACGAACGTGTACGACCTCACAGGCGCCCGAGCCGCAAGCGGTTTCCGTCACCTCCGGCTCGACATCACCGCCAACCACGGCGCGGGGATAGTCCAGTTGGCGGATGTCCGGTTCGGTACGGGTGGTGGCGGAGAACAGGGCCCCGTACCCCCGGTGATGCTGACCGGCGTGGACCGGGGCCCGGTCTCCTCCCCCACCGCGAAACCCCGCGCCGGCTTCACCGGTCTGCGCGCGCTGCGGTACGCCGGACGGCAGACGGCGACCGGGCACGCGTGGTCGTACAACAAGGTCTTCGACGTGGACGTGCGCGTCGAGCGGGACACCCGGCTCGCGTACCGGATCTTTCCGGCCATGGCCGACGGGGAGCTGGACTACGCGGCCACGAACGTCGCCGTGGACCTGGCCTTCACCGACGGCACGTACCTGAGCGGGCTCGGGGCCGTCGACCAGCACGGCTTCGCGCTCTCGCCGCAGGGCCAGGGCGCGGCGAAGGTCCTGTCGGTCAATCAGTGGAACGACGTCCAGGCCCGGATCGGTTCGGTGGCGGCCGGCAAGACGGTCGACCGCATCCTCCTCGCGTACGACGCCCAGGGCGCTCCCGCGCGGTTCCGGGGCTGGCTGGACGACGTGTCGCTGGCCCCGGCCCCGCCCGAGCCGGCGAAGGCGCACCTGTCGGACTACGCGCTGACGACCCGGGGCACGAACTCCAGCGGCGCCTACTCGCGGGGCAACAACTTCCCGGCGACGGCCGTGCCGCACGGTTTCAACTTCTGGACGCCGGTGACGAACGCGTCCTCCACCAGCTGGCTGTACGACTACGCGCGGGGCAACGACGCCGGCAACCTGCCCCGGATACAGGCGTTCAGCGCGAGCCATGAGCCGAGCCCCTGGATGGGTGACCGGCAGACGTTCCAGGTGATGCCGTCGGCGCAGGCGGGCGTCCCGGACACCGGGAAGGCGGCGCGGGCGCTGGCGTTCCGGCACGAGAACGAGACCGCGCGGCCGTATCTCTATCAAGTCCGGTTCGAGAACGGGCTGTCGGCCGAGATGGCGCCGACCGATCACGCGGCGGCGCTGCGGTTCACGTTCCCCGGGGACGACGCGAGTGTCGTCTTCGACAACGTCAGCGACAAGGCGGGGCTGACGCTGGACGCCGCGAAAGGGGTCGTCAGCGGGTACAGCGACGTCCGGTCGGGGCTTTCGACGGGTGCGACCAGGCTGTTCGTGTACGGGGAGTTCGACGCCCCGGCGACGGACGGGGCGGCCGACGGGGTGAAGGGGTATCTGCGGTTCGCGCGGCGGACGGTCACGCTGCGGCTCGCGACCTCGCTGATCGGGCTCGACCAGGCACGCGACAACCTGCGCCAGGAGATCCCGGCGGGCACCGCCTTCGAGAAGGTCCGCGACGACGCGCGGGCGCAGTGGGACGCGCTGCTGGGCCGGGTCACGGTCGAGGGCGCGACGCCGGAGCAGCTGACGACGCTGTACTCCAGCCTGTACCGGCTGTACCTGTACCCCAACTCCGGTTACGAGAAGGTCGGTTCGGCCTACCGGTACGCGTCGCCGTTCTCCCCGGCCGAGGGCCAGGACACACCGACGCGGACCGGCGCGAAGGTCGTGGACGGGAAGGTGTACGTCAACAACGGTTTCTGGGACACCTATCGGACGACGTGGCCCGCGTACTCATTCCTGACGCCCCGTCAAGCGGGCTCTCTGGTCGACGGGTTCGTGCGGCAGTACCGCGACGGGGGCTGGGTCTCGCGCTGGTCTTCGCCGGGGTACGCGGATCTGATGACGGGCACGTCGTCGGACGTGGCGTTCGCGGACGCGTTCGTGAAGGGGGTGCGTTTTGACGCCCGGACGGCTTACGAGGCGGCGCTGAAGAACGCGACGACGGTCCCGCCGGCCTCGGGCGTGGGCCGCAAGGGCATGGCGGTCTCACCGTTCCTCGGCTACACGCCGACCTCCACGGACGAGGGCCTGTCCTGGGCGCTGGAGGGCTACGCCAACGACTACGGCATCGCCCGCATGGGCCAGGAGCTGTACCGGCGCACGGGCGAGCGGCGGTACAAGGAGGAGTCGGAGTACTTCCTGAACCGGGCGCAAGGGTACGTCCACCTCTTCGACTCCCGGGTCGGCTTCTTCCAGGGCCGCGACGAGAAGGGCAACTGGCGCCTGGACGCGGCGAGTTACGACCCCCGGGTATGGGGCTACGACTACACCGAGACCAACGGCTGGGGCTACGCCTTCACGGCCCCGCAGGACAGCCGGGGCCTGGCCAACCTGTACGGCGGCAAGGCGGGCCTGGCGTCGAAGCTGGACGCCTACCTGTCGACCCCGGAGACGGCCTCCCCGGACTTCGCGGGCTCCTACGGCGGGGTCATCCACGAGATGACGGAGGCCCGTGACGTGCGGATGGGCATGTACGGCCACTCCAACCAGCCCGCGCACCACGCCCTTTACATGTACGACGCGGCCGGGCAGCCGTGGAAGACGCAGGCGCGGGTGCGGGAGGTGCTGTCGCGGCTGTACACGGGCAGCGCGATCGGCCAGGGCTACCTGGGCGACGAGGACAACGGCGAGCAGTCGGCCTGGTACCTCTTCTCGGCGCTGGGCTTCTACCCGTTGGTGATGGGCAGCGGTGAATACGCCGTCGGGTCACCGCTGTTCACGAAGGCGACGATCCGGATGGACAACGGGCGCGAGCTGGTCGTGAGCGCGCCGAAGAACAGCGCGCGGAACGTGTACGTGCAGGGCCTGAAGGTCAACGGCCGTTCCTGGACGTCGACTTCGCTGCCCCACGCGCTGCTCGCGAAGGGCGGGACGCTGGAGTTCGACATGGGACCCCGGCCGTCCTCCTGGGGGTCCGGATCGGGCCCGGTGTCGATCACTCAAGGGGACGCGGTGCCCACTCCGCGCGTGGACGTCCTGGAGAACGGCGGGCCGTTGTTCGACGACACGTCGGCGACGGAGGCGGCCGTGACGTCGGTCGAGCTGCCGGTGTCCGGTCCGGTCAAGGGCCTTCAGTACACGCTGACCTCACCGGCCGACCCGACGCGGGCGCCGGGTGCCTGGACGCTCCAGGGCTCGGCGGACGGGGTGAACTGGAAGACGCTGGACGCGCGTTCCGGTGAGTCCTTCGCCTGGGGCAGGCAGACACGTGCGTTCAGCGTGGGGCAGGCGGGTACGTACGGGAGGTACCGCCTGGTGCTGTCCGGCGAGGCGGTGCTGTCCGAGGTCGAACTGCTCGCCTGAGCCGCCGAGTCGGGGGTCCCGCCCATGTCGTCGTTCGAAGAGGTTCCCGAGGCCGGGCCGGACGGGGTGCCAGGGTGGGACCCCGCTTGGCTGCCCGCCGAGGCGTTCCGGGCGCTGGGCGGGCGGCGGACGCTGGTGCGGGGCGCCGGGCCGCTGGTGGAGACCGTACGGGCCGAAGTCCGCGCGGCCTGCGGGCGGTTCGGCGGCGCGCTGGTGACCGACCGCTCGTACGACCTGCTGCTGGAGATCGGCCAAGTCGGCTCCGGCGCCGAGGACTTCGAGTTCAAGTTCGCGGGCGGCCGGGCCTCGGTGCGGGCGGCGGGCGGGGCGGGGCTGCTGTACGGGCTCTTCCACGTCGTACGGCTCGGCGAGGGCGCGTTCGGCGGGCCCGTGCGGCGTCAACTCCACTCCCCCGCGCTGCCGTTGCGGATGCTGGACCACTGGGACAACGTCGCTGTGCACCCCGTGATGGGGCAGGTCGAGCGCGGGTACGCGGGAGGGTCGCTGTTCTGGCGGGACGGGCGGGCGCGCGGGGAACTGGACCGGGTGCGGGCGTACGGGCGGCTGCTCGCGGCGTGCGGGGTCAACGCGGTCGCCGTCAACAACGTCAACGTGCACGCCCCGGAGGCCCGGCTGCTGACCGACCGGATCGGTGAAGTCGCCGAGATCGCCGGGGAGTTGCGGGCGTACGGGATACGGACGCATCTGTCGGTGACGTTCGCGGCGCCGATGGTCCTGGGCGGGCTCGGGACCTCGGACCCGCTGGACGCTGGGGTGCGGGAGTGGTGGGCCGGGGCGGTCCGCCGGGTGTACGCGGTGATCCCCGACTTCGGCGGCTTCGTGGTGAAGGCCGACTCCGAGGGCCAGCCGGGCCCGTTCGCGTACGGCCGCTCGCACGCGGACGGCGCCAACATGCTGGCGGCGGCGCTTGAGCCGTACGGCGGGAGCGTGCACTGGCGGGCGTTCGTCTACGACCACCACCAGGACTGGCGCGACCGCTCGACGGACCGGGCGCGGGCCGCGTACGACCATTTCGCCCCGCTGGACGGGGAGTTCGCCGCCGGCGCGGTGCTCCAGGTGAAGCACGGGCCGATGGACTTCCAGACCCGCGAGCCGGTGTCACCGGTGCTGGGGGCGCTGCCGCGCACCCGGGTCGCGGTGGAGGTGCAGGCGACGCAGGAGTACACCGGGCAGCAGTGGCACGCCTGTTGGCTCGGGCCGATGTGGAGCGAGGTGCTGCGCTTCCGGCCGCACGGTGAACAGGGGCCGCCCGTAGGCGAGTTGGCGGCGGAGCTGGTGGCCGTGTCGAACGCCGGGGACGATCCGTTCTGGACCGGGCATCCGCTCGCGCAGGCCAACCTGTACACGTTCGGCCGGCTGGCGTGGGAGCCGTCGGCCGATCCGCTCACGGTGCTGGACGAATGGCTCCGACTGACCTTCGGGGACGTCCCGTTGGAGGGGCTGCGCGGGCTGCTCGCCGGGTCCTGGGCGACGTACGAGAAGTACACGGCGCCGCTCGGGGTCGGGTTCATGGTGCAGCCCGGACACCATTACGGGCCGAGCGTCGACGGGTACGAGTACAGCCCCTGGGGGACGTATCACTTCGCCGACCGGAACGGGGTCGGCGTGGACCGCAGCAGCGTTTCGGGGACCGGTTTCAGCGGGCAGTACGGGGAGCCCTGGGCGTCGGTGTACGGGTCGGTGGAGAGCTGCCCGGACGAGTTGCTGCTGTTCTTCCACCATGTGCCGTACGGGCATGTGCTGAAGAGCGGGAAGACGGTGATCCAGCACATCTACGACACGCATTTCGAGGGGGTCGAGGAGGCGGAGGAGGCCCGCCGGGTGTGGGCGGGCCTCAAGGGGGTGGTGGACGCCGAGCGGTTCGCGCGGGGGGAGGAGCGGTTCGCGGAGCAGGTGCGCGGCGCCCGGGAGTGGCGGGATCAGGTGAACAGCTATTTCTTCCGGAAGTCGGGGGTCGGGGACGGGCGGGGGCGGGTCATCTACTGAAGCTGTAGGACCAGCACTCCACGGGGGTCCAGGGTGAACTCCTCGCCCTGGGCCAGCTGTTCGCCGGTGAGGAGGTCGGTGGCGTCGGCGTGGGCCGTCAACTCGGCCGACTGCTCGGTGTGGTTGAGGAGGAAGAGGAGGCGGGTGCCGTCGGGGGCGGTGCGGTGGGCGGTCTCGATGTGCGGGTGGGCGGCGTAGGGGCCGAGCAGTCCGTGGCGGGTGAGGACGCGGCGGACGACCTGGTCGACGCCGGGCTGGTCCAGGGCTGTCGCGACGTACCAGCCCTCGCCCGCGCGGAAGCGGTTGCGGGTCACGGCGGGGGTGCCGGCGTAGAAGTCCGTGCCGTAGGTGGCGACCGGTTCGGCGCCCTGCGGCTGCACGATCTCGAACACCAGCCGTGCCTGCGCGGCCAGTTCGGGGATGGGCTGGGTGAACTCCGGTGGCCTGGAGTCCCATTCGTCGATCCGGATACCGAGCAGCGGCGCGAGCGGACCGGGCAGGTCGGTGAGGAAGGCGCGGTCGTGCTCGTCGCAGCGGGCGGACAGGAACGTCGTGAGCACGCTCCCGCCTCGTGCGGCCACCTCTTCAAGACGGCCGGCCAGATCGCCCTTGACCAGGTGGAGGGCGGGGGCGATGACGACGTCGTACGCGGTGAGGTCGGCGGTGACGGGGACGACGTCCACGTCCGCGCCCGCCTCCCGGGCCGCCCGGTAGTAGGTGTGGACGACGTCCGGGTAGCGGACGAGGCGGGAGGGGCCGTCGGAGAGTTCCAGGGCCCACCAGCTGTCCCAGTCGAAGAGGAGCGCGGTGCGGGCGGGGGTGCGGGCGCCCAGGGTGAGCGGCCCCAGGTCGGTCAACTCGCGGCCGATCTCGGCGACTTCGCGGAAGACGCGGGTGTCGGCGCGGCCGGCGTGGCCGATGACGGCGCCGTGGTACTTCTCGCAGGCGCCCCGGGAGGCGCGCAGCTGGAAGTAGAGGGCGGCGTCGGCGCCGTGGGCGACGGCCTGCCAGGTGGCGAGGCGGAGTTCGCCGGGGCGGCGCAGGGGGTTGACGTCGCGGCAGGCCGTGGTGGACGGGGTCTGCTCCATCAGCCAGAAGGGGGCGCCGTCCTTCAGTCCGCGCATGAGGTCGTGGGCGAGGGCCGGGCGGGTCGGCGGGGCGTCCAGGGCCGGGTAGTTGTCCCAGGAGGCGAAGTCGAGGTGCGGGGCCCAGCGGTGGTAGTCGAGCGGGCGGTAGGCGCCCATCATGTTGGTGGTGACCGGCGTTTCCTGGTCGTGGGCCCGGATCGCCTCCTTCTCGGCGGTGAAGCAGCCGAGGAGGGCGTCGGTCATGAAGCGCTGGTAGTCGAGCGTGCTGCCCTGGAACGCGGTGTGGTCGGGGCCGCGCCAGTGCTCGGTGAGCGCGCTCGGCGGTTCGATCTCGGCCCAGTCGGTGTAGCGGTGCGACCAAAACGTCGTCCACCAGGCGTCGTTGAGGTGGTCCAGGGTGCCGTGCCGGGCCTTCAGCCAGTCCCGGAACGCCTCGGCGCACAGCTCGCAGTAACAGGCGCCGCCGTACTCGTTGTTGATGTGCCAGGCGAGCAACGCCGGGTGGTGCGCGTAGCGTTCGGCGAGGCGGGCGGCCAGGGCCGTGGAGAGGCGGCGGTAGGCCGGGGAGCTGGGGCAGAAGTTGTGGCGCTGGCCGTAGCGGTGGCGGCGGCCCTCGAAGTCGGTGCGGTTGACCTCCGGGTACTTCTTCGCCAGCCATGGCGGGAGGGCGGCGGTTCCGGTCGCCAGGCAGACGCTGCCGCCCTCGGCCGCCGCGCGGTCCAGGATCGCGTCCAGGGCCGTGAAGTCGTAGGTGTCCTCGGCGGGTTGGGTCAGGGACCAGATGAACACGCCCACCGTGAGGGTGTCGATGCCGGCCGCGCCGAAGAGGCGGTGGTCGTCGTCCCACACCTCCTTGGGCCACTGCTCGGGGTTGTAGTCGCCGCCGTACCGGATCTTGTCGGTCATGCCGTGAAGTTCTCCTTGGTCTCGGTGAGCACCGGGCGGGCGGTGTGCAGCAGGGAGAGGAGCAACGGGGCTGCCAGCAGGGCGGGGAGGGCTTCGGTGAGGAGGGCCGTCAGCGCGGCGGTGAGGATCAGGAGGGAGAGGGTGCCGAGGGTGGACCTGGGGTGGCGGAGGAGGAAGTAGGCCGCCAGGCGGGCGGTGTCTCTGGTGCGGAAGGTGAACAGGGAGGTGAGGAGCAGGGCTTGGGCGCCCCAGAGGAGGGCCGCGGCCCCGGTCGCGGCGACTGCCGCCGCCCACCAGGTGGGGAGGGCTGTGGCGGAGAAGTGGGTGAGGGTGACGGCGGTGATCGTCAGCCAGGCCAGGAGGGGGGTCCAAAGCTTCAGCGCCGGGAGGGTGTTGAGGCGCAGTCCCCTGAAGTATGCGCGGGCCGGGTGGAGGTCGGTGAGGTCTTTGCCGCGGTGGTGGAGGGCGTAGAGAGCGGCGGAGGTGGCTGGGGCCAGGGGGAGGAGGCAGGCTGCCGCCAGGGGGAGGTTTTCGGGGGCCGCGCCCAGCAGGAAGAGGGGGATCAGGCCGGGGGATGCGGTCAGGAGGAGTAGGGCTTCTGTGATGAGGAGGGTGTGGGTCAAAGCTGCGGCTTTGGAGAGGGGGCCACTGCCGAAGTCCCGGGTGTTGTGTGGCTGAGCGCGCCCTGCGACGGAGCCGCTGACAGCCCCCTGAGATACCTCGCCCTCCCCTAGCTCGATGCTATGAGCCACTTGTCCTCCCCAGCAGCCTGGCCCCGTCCCACCACTCCGGCGTCTCGTCCACCAAAGGCGTCAGCTCCACGAGAGTCACTTCGTGGCGGGCCAACACCAGCCGCACCTCTACGCGCCCCTCTTCCACCGGCAGCCGGTAATGCTTCCGGGCCGGCTCCGCCGCCTCGTGCAGCACATCCAGTTGCCCCTGCTTCGGCGAACGCGGACTCCCCATCTCCCGCCACGCCGCGTACGCGTTGCCGGAATGCTCATCCACCGTCGAGCGGCGCACGAACACCCCCTCCCCCGCGACCGGAACCGACAAGCGCACCTCATGCCCCGCGACCCCGGCCGTCTCCCCCGTCGGATCAACCGGCGCCCACGCCAAGACAGTTACCCGCCCCTCCCCGTCCCGCGTGACCAGACACCGCTCCCCCCGCGCCAGCACATCCGCCCCCATCCGCGCCATGAACGCATACAGATGAAACGTCGGCTTCTTGATCTGCCGATGCGTCAGCAGCCCGAACCCCCCGTGGAATATCGCCGTCGGCACCCCCACCTCCTCGAACACGTCACTGAACGTCCAGTACGAGAACGAGTCCGCCACCTCACCCCCCTCCGCCAGCACCGGCGCGAGATACGCGGCGTTGAAAGCCGTGTCGTGGACGGGGTTGTCAGGACGGTAAGAGGAGTTGAACTCCGTTATGTGCACCGGGAGTTCCGCGTACCGTGTCCCCTTCAGCTGCTCCCTCGGCAGCGCGAACTGCCGGAGCAGATCCCGCGCCGGCGCCAGCGTCTGGTAGGTGCCGAAGGGCACCTCCTGCGCCGGACCGGAGGTGTACGCGTGCCGCGAGACGAAGTCGACGGGGACGTCGTGCCGGTCGGTGAACTCGGTGAAGCGCGGCAGCCAGTCGTCGGACCCCGGCGAGACGGCGGGACCGCCCACCTGGAGACCGGCGTCAACTTCCTTCACTGCATGGGCGGTTACCTCGTACAGCCGGTGATAGGCCGCCTCGTCGGCGCCCTCCCAGAAGATCGTCAGGTTCGGCTCGTTCCACACCTCCACCGGCCAGGTGCGGACCTCGTCCAGGCCGTAGCGGTCGACCAGATGGGCCAGGGTGGCGCGGACGAGGTCGGCCCATTCGGGGTACGAGCGCGGCGGGGTGACGTTGCCCTTCCACCAGAACACCGTCTGGTCACCGGAGGCCAACTCCCCGGGCATGAAGCCGAGTTCGAGGAAGGGGCGGATGCCGTGGGCGAGGTAGGCGTCGATGACCTGGTCGACGTAGGTGAAGCTGTGGTGGACGCGGCGGGTGCCCTGCCAGTCGTAGGGGCGGTAGACGCTCATGCCGTCGCTGAACAGGCCGTGGCCTCTGATGTGTTGGAAGCCGATCTCGCGCTGGATGACCGTCAGGGAGTCCTGGTAGTCGCGGCGCAGGGCGAGTTCGGCGCGGCCGGTGCCGACGCAGCGCCGCCAGGCGTCGGTCAGGCGGCCGACGGGGTCGGCGGGGACGCGGATCACCCGTGCCCCTTCTTCGCGGATCACCCGTGCCCCTTCTTCGCGGATCACCCGTGCTCCTTCTGCGCGGATCGCCCCTGCCCCTTCTGCGCCGGTCACCCGTGCTCCTTCTGATAGCGCGCGTACGCCTTGTTGTGCAGAGCGACCAGCTGATCCATGTTCTTCGCCTTCAACTCGGCTATGTAGGCGTCCCATTGGGAGAGCGGGCGCTTGCCGAGGGCGAACTGGAGGGCGTTCTGGCCGACATGGTCCTTGAGCGGGGTGTCCCAGAGGGTCGCCTGTTCCTGCTCGAAGGACTCCAGCGGGTGGGCGGGGGCGACGGGCAGCTGGGTGCGCTGGGACATGACGTCCTGGAACTTCTTCTCGTCGGGGCTGAAGGAGGAGGAGACGAGGGCCCAGCTGCCGCCGTAGGTGAACACGCCGTTGAAGAAGCCGAAGTCCTTCTGGAGGTCCTTCGGGGCGCCGGGGTCGGAGCCCATGAGGGAGATGCCGGGCGCCAGTTTGTACTGGCCGCCGCTGTAGGTGTAAGTCGTGCCCTCCACACCCCACTTGGAGAAGCGCTGGCCCTCGTCGGAGTACCAGAGCCAGTCGACGAACTGCATCATGGCGACGAAGTCGTCACTCTTGAGGGCCTTGCTGGAGATCATCACGCCGTTCTCAAGCCGGCCGCCGCCCAGCACCACAGGGCCCGCCGGACCGAGCGGGACCGGGATCATCTCGATCGTGGCGCCCTTGACCTGCTTGCTGAGGTTGTAGCGGTAATCCTGCACGAGGGCCTGGGGGTTGGCGCTGATCGCGAAGGACTTCTCGCCGAGCAGCTTGGCCTGCGCGTCGTCGTCGGTCTGGGTGAAGCTCTCGGGGTCCATGAGCTTCTCGCCGACCAGCTTGGCGACGAACGCCAGCATGTGGCGGAACGCGTCGGTGGCGCCGGTGAACACGAACTGCTTCTTCGCCGCGTCCCAGCTGAGGTTGTCGTAGGACCAGCCGGCCTGGACGCCGTAGGCCTGGCCGAGGTAGCCGAAGAACGCCCCTGGCGGGAAAGGGGTGTTGACGTTCCAGCGGTCGGAGAAGGGGTAGCGGTCGGGGTAAGCGGCCTTGATCGCCTTGAAGACGGTGTAGACCTCGTCCCAGGTGGTGGGGGTGGCGAGGCCCAGCTTCTTCAGGACGTCGGTGCGCAGGGCGAGCGAGTAGCCGGACTTGATCTTCTCGTGCAGGCCGGGCAGCAGATAGTAGTTGCCGTCGGACTGGCGGATGGAGTCGATCTCCGGCTCCAGCCGCCATCTCTTCACCTTGTCCTGGAAGTTGGGCATGAGATGGACGTACTCGCTGACCGGGAGGATGGCGCCGGAGGAGACGAAGGCGGCCTCCGCCGGGTGGTACGTCTTGGGGATCAGGAAGGGCGCGTCGCCGGAGCCGATGAGGAGACTGCGCTTCTTCTCGTAGTCGCTGAGCGGCACGGAGACCGGTTTCAGGGTGACGCCGGTGCGCCGGGTCAGCTCCTTCCAGAACAGCCAGCCGCTCTTCATGGGGTAGGCCGGGTTGTCGTTGTGGAGCAGGGAGAACGACAGTGCCTTCGACGCCTTGAACTGCTGCCCGGCGTGGTAGTCCCGCATCGCGCCGTTCTGCTTCTTCGACAGGTCCTTCGAGCCTCTGTCGTCACCGCTGCCGCAGCCGGTGAGGGTGGCAAGGCCCACGAACCCTGCGGCGGCCAGGAGTTGACGGCGTGACAACTGTCCTGTGTTACCAAGGGAGTTCTTCTTCACGGAATACTCCTCAGCTAAGCGGCGGGGTCAGCCCTTGACCGCGCCGAGCATCACGCCCGAGACGAAGTAGCGCTGGACGAACGGGTACACGCACAGGATCGGCAGCGAGGTCAGCACGATCGTCACGGCCTGGATGCTCGCCGCGACCTGCGTGCCCTGCTCGGTGGTGGCGCCCGCGTTGGCGGCCCCGGTGGCGCCCGCGATGATGTTGCGCAGATAGACGGTGACCGGCATGAGGTCGGTGCGGTCCAGGTAGAGGAACGCCTGGAACCAGGAGTTCCAGAAGGACACCGAGTAGAACAGGATCATCGTCGCGACGACCGCCTTGGACAGCGGCAGCACGACCCGGGCGAGGATGCCGTACGTGCTGAGCCCGTCGATCTCGGCGGCCTCCTCCAGTTCGGCCGGCAGGCTCTCGAAGAACGCCTTCATCACCAGCAGGTTGAACACGCTGATCGCGTTGGGCAGGGCGATCGCCCACACCGAGTTCTTCAGGCCGAGGCTGGTGACGAGGACGTAGTTCGGGATCAGCCCGCCGGAGAAGAACATCGTGAACACCGCGACCCCGATGAGGAATCCGCGCCCCTTGAGGTTCTTCTTCGACAGGACATAGGCGTAACAGGTGGTCAGAATCATGGCGATGAGCGTCGCGACGACCGTGTAGAACACCGTGTTGCCGTAACTGCGCCAGAAGACACTGTCGTTGAAGACGGTCTTGTACGTGGTGAGGTCGAACCCCTTGGGCCACAAGGTGACTTGGCCCGCGCGGATCTCGCGCTCGCCGCTGAAGGAGCGGGCGACGATGTTGACGAACGGGTAGAGGGTCAGGACCACGACCCCGGTCAGGACCACGCCGTTCACGCCCTGGAAGACGCGGTGGCCGCGCGTGGGCCGGTGTACCGAAGTCCCGCGAGAAACAGGCGCGTTCACCACAGACTCGTCCCCACGGCTCGCCGCGAGAGCTGGTTCGCGGAGGTGATCAGGACCAGGCCGATGACCGCCTCGAAGAGGCCGATCGCCGCCGCGTAGCTGAAGCTGTTGGACTCCACGCCGGCCCGGTAGAGGTAGGTGGAGACGACGTCGGCGGTCGGGTAGGTCAGCGGGTTGTACAGCAGGAGGATCTTCTCGAAGCCGACCGCCATGAACGTGCCGATGTTGAGGATCAGCAGCGTGATCATCGTGGGCCGGATGCCGGGCAGCGTGACGTGCCAGGTCTGCTGCCAGCGGTTCGCGCCGTCGATGCGGGCGGCCTCGTAGAGGTCCTCGTCGATCGTGGTGAGCGCGGCGAGGTAGAGGATCGTGCCCCAGCCGGCCGTCTGCCAGATCTCCGAACCGACATACACCGTACGGAACCAGTCGGGTTCCTGGATGAATCTGACCGGGTCGTGACCGAACCAGCCCAGGAGGTGGTTGACGGGTCCGTCGGTGGCGAGCATCTGCATCGTGATGCCCGCGACGATGACGATCGACAGGAAGTGCGGCAGATACGAGACCGACTGCACGAACCGTTTCAGCGAGCCGCGCCGCACCTCGTTGAGGAGCAGCGCCAGCACGATCGGGACCGGGAAGCAGAAGACGAGGGTCAGCAGGCCCAGCCACAGGGTGTTGCGGAAGACCTGCCAGAACGTCGGGTCGCTGAGGAACATGCGCACATAGCGCAGCCCGACCCACTGCTCACCGAGGAGGGAGCCGCCCGGTTCGAAGCGGCGGAAGGCGATGACGTTGCCGATCATCGGCAGATAGCGGAAGACGAGGAAGAACAGCAGCGGCAGCAGGGCCAGCGAGTACAGCTGCCAGTCCCGGCGCAGCGCGCGCCGCCAGCTCCGGCGCGCGCTGGGACGCGGCCGGCCGCCGGCGGACCGGGCGGGCGAGGGTTCTTGGGTGCCGGGTGGGGGCGCCGGCTGAATGGACGTGCTCATGCTCGGGCCTCCGGGCGGGGGAACGCGGAACCGAAACTTTCGAGCGCTTACCGGTAACTTCGCGGCAACTTATGGGCATCCAGAAAGCGCTGTCAATGGGTCATGCGGGAGATTCCCGGGGCGGCCGTGGCGCGTTGGAAGGGCCGGAAGACGGGTAGAACATCCGAGCCCGACCCCGTTCAGCTCCGCAAGTTTCCCTTGCCCCACCGAATCCTGCGAGGTGTAGCCGGTGCCCGCGTTCGACCTGCCGCTGCGTGAACTGGAAGCGTTCCGGCCCGAGTTGGCGGAGCCCGACGACTTCGACGACTTCTGGGAGGGCACGCTGAAGGCGGCGGCGGAGACCGACCTGAAGGTCACCGCCGAACCCGTGGCGACCGGCCTGAAGCTGACGGAGACCTGGGACGTGACGTTCCGCGGCTTCGGCGGCGCCCCGGTCCGCGCCTGGTACACCCGCCCGGCCGGAATGCCCGAACTCCTGCCCGCCGTCGTGGAGTTCGCCGGCTGGGGCCGCGGCCGGGGCCTGCCGCACGAGCGCCTGACGTGGCCGGCGGCCGGCTACGCCCACCTGCTGATGGACAACCGCGGCCAGGGCGACAGCTACGGCAACGGCGGCGGCGCCACCCCCGACCCGTACCCCCCGGCCGAGGGCGGCCCCGGGGTCGTCGTACGCGGGCTGCTCGACCCGGTGCGGTACTACTACCGGCGGCTCATCACCGACGCCGTGCGCGCGGTGGCGGCGGTGCGGGCGCTGCCCGGGGTGGACGGCTCCCGGGTCGCGGCCGTCGGCAACAGCCAGGGCGGGGGGCTCGCGCTGGCCGTGGCGGGTCTGGTGCCCGACCTCGCGGCGGCCGTCGTCACCGCCCCGCTGCTGTGCGGTGTCCGGCGCGCCCTGGACCTCACCGACGCGGGCCCCTACGGCGAGATCGCCGCCTATCTGTCCGTGCACCGGGACGCGGTGGACCAGACCTACCGCACGCTCTCCTACATGGAGGGCGTCTCCTTCGCCCGCCGCGCGCAGGCGCCGGCCCACTTCGGCGTCGGCCTGCGCGACACGGTCTGCCCGCCCAGCGGAGCGTTCGCCGCCTTCAACCGCTATGCGGAGCTGGCGAGTTCGGAGCCGGACAAGGAGATCCACGCCTACCCCTTCAACGGCCACGAGGGCGGCGACGCCGTCCAGACCGCGAGGCAACTCCGCTGGCTGCACGGGGTCTTGGGCACCTGAACAGCCCGACCGGACCGGCCGTATCCCTGAGGAACACTCCCAAGTGCTCCACAATGGGCGGACCATGACCGAGTTCCGTACGCCGCGCCGCGCGCCGCTGCCCGCACTGCGGGCGGCGGTCTTCGCGGCGGCCGGCACGGCTCTCGGCACCAGCGCCCACCACCTCACCTCGGCGACTCCCCTGGACTGGCGGCGCGTTGCCCTGGGCGCGGCGGTCCTGTTCGCGATCGGCCTGCGCGGTGTGCGCCGGCCCAGGTCGCTGCCGGTCGTGGCCCCGGTGTGCGCCGCCGCGCAGGCGGGACTGCACCTGTGGCTCACGGCGGGCCAGGAACACGCCGCCGACCTGGGCACGCTGCCGATGGGCCACGCCCATCACACCGCCCAAGCCGCCCACGGTTCCTGGACGATGACCGCAGGCCACGCGCTGGCGGCCCTGCTCGTCGCGGCACTCCTCCAGCGCGCGGACGCGGTCTGCTGGACCCTGGCCCGGGGCTTCGCGTCGAGCCTGCGCTCCCGGACGGCGACGGTCGCGGCCCTGCTCGGCGGCCGTACGACGGTCAACTCACCGTGGCCGCAGCCCTGTTCGGGGTACGCCGACCCGCCCCGGCGGCGGCCCGGCGGGACGCTGCTGGCGGACGTGGTGATCCGCAGGGGACCACCGGCCGGAAAGTGACACGGCTCCCCGAAGAGCCCACGCACCCCTTTCCGACCACTCACGGCCCGCGCCGCACCCTGCCCTGGAGACGTACACCCATGCCCTCTTTCCGCCGCACCACCCTCACCGCCTGCGTCCTGGTCGCCCTCACCACGAGCCCCGCGTTCGCGCACGTCGAGGTAGAGGCCGACCAGGCCCAGGCGCTCGCCCAGAACGTCACCCTCACCACCCACGCCGAGTCCGAGTCGGCCACCTCCGGCATCACCGCCGTCCGCGTCGTCCTCCCCGAGGGCATCGCCCCAGCCGACGTCACCTACGGCAAGGGCCCCAAGGGCTGGGCCCTGAAGGCGACTTCGGACGGCTACAGCGTCGAGGGCCCCGCCCTCCCGGTCGGCGAGGACGCCGAGGTCTCGGTCGTCGTACGCCAGTTGCCGGACGCGAAGGAACTGGTCTTCAAGACGCTCCAGACCTACGCCGACGGCAAGGTCGACCGCTGGATCGAGCTGGAGAAGGCGGGGGCGGCGGAGGAGGAGGCCGGGCACAGTCACGAGGGGAACCCGGCGCCGGTGCTGAAGCTGACGGCGGCGGCGCCCGGCGCGGCTCTGAACTCGCCGACTCCGACGCCGAGTTCGACGCCTTCCCCCGAGCCGAGCGCCCCCGAGGCTTCTCCGGTCGCCGCCGAGAAGGACGGCAACAGCGGTATGTCCGGCGGGACTTGGGCCGCGATCGGGGCGGCGCTGGTGCTGGCCGCCGGGGCGGTCTGGTTCGCGGTGCGGCGCCGCAAGCCGGCCTCGGAGGCGTAGCGGCCGTCCGGCCCGCCGGTGCCTCCCGCGCCCCGGCGGGCCTCAACTCATTTGACGGCAACGGCAGTTGACGCTGTACAGTACAGGTATAGACCCCAGACAACGTTGCCCGCTCACAGCGTTGTCCTCCCCCAGGCTCCCCCTCACCTGTGTCCCATCCGGGTGACGGGGGACCCTCCCCGGCCGGTCCCGCTCCCCCCTTGGGACCGTCCGGCTCGCGGGCCCGGTGACACACGGCTCGATGCCACCGGGCCCGCACCGAGCACCGGTCGGGGCTCCCCCGAAGCCCCAACCCCCCTCGGCCCGGCCGGAGTTCAGCGGCGGCTCAGCCGACCCGGCACGGCAGGGTCGTCGTACTGTCCCCGGCGCCGCCCGTGACGACGTACCCGAAGCTCGCCGTCTGGCCCGGACTCAGGGAGCCGTTCCAGTCGGCGTTGTGGACCATCACCGCCTGGCCGTTGTAGGTCGCGTTGCCGTTCCACAGGCTGTCGACCTTCTGGCCGTCCGGCAGGGACCAGTCGACCATCCAGCCGAGCATGGGGACGTCACCGGAGTTGGTGACGGTGACCTCGGTCTGGTAGCCGCCGCTCCAGGTGCCCGTGGTCTTGCGGGTCGCCGAACAGGTGCCGGGGACCGGCTGGTTGGGGTCGCCGGGCTCATGGATGCCGGTGACCTCGCCGTTGCCGCCGTCGAAGACGACGTCGGAGCAGGAGTAGAAGGTCTCCGTGCTGTCCGAGCGCTGCCAGACCATGTAGATGATGTGGCGGCCGGACTTGTTCGCCGGAAGCTGCCCGGACCAGGAGTAGTTGGCCTCGACCGTGCCCGGACTGCCGTGCAGCGGCGGGTGGTCGACGGTCAGGAAGGGCTGGTCCTCCATGTCGTTCCAGGTGAGCGTCTTCGTCGGGTCGAAGCCGTCCTTGGTGACGTACACATAGAACCAACCCGGGTGCGCGGCCCAGGCGTTGTAGGAGAAGTCGATCGTGCGGCCCGCCGTGAGGTGCGTGACCGGCCAGTCGTCGCGGGCCGCGTTGAACCCGGTGAAGTTGGTGTTGCCGCCGCTGCACAGCTGGCCGTCCGGGACGAAGCCCTTGGTGCGGCCCGCGCCGTCGGAGCGCAGCACGGAGAACCAGTTGTAGAACGGCGTGGTCCCGCTGACCTGCTGGGCGTTGCGGCAGGCCGGGTTGACCGGCTTGATCTCACCGGTCGAGGTCAGCGCGTCCTGCCAGCACAGGAAGGTGCGGCTGGCGGGTTTCATGGGGGTGCCGTGCGCCTCCGCCTTGCCGCCGGTCGAGAGGATCAGTCCCAGCGCGGGGACGAGGGCGAGCACGGAGACGAGGACGAGCAGGAGGGAGCGGTGCCGTAAGCTCCGCTTTTTTGGCGTGATCATGCCAGGCTTGAAGAGGTACGACATGGCACAGGATTCCGTCCTTTCCGGTACGGCCGTACGGGAGTCGGGGGGTGTGCGGGGTGTGCCTGGGTGAGGCGGGAGCGCCCCTCGGCGTGCCGGCGGGTTCCGGTCCGACCGACCGGGTGGGAGCGCTCCCACCTCATCTGTGGCGGACGGTAGCGCTGTGCGGCGTGGTTGTAAACAGGGTCTGCCTACCGCTGCCGGCCCGCCTGTGCCACCGGCATGAGCGCCGCCTCCGCGAGCGGGAGCCCGATGGTGAACTCGGTGTGCCCGGGCTCGCTGCGGACGGTCAGGGCGCCGCCGTGGGCGGTGACGATCGCGCTCGCGACGGCGAGGCCGAGCCCGGATCCGGCGGGGCTGCCGTGGGCGCGGGTGCGGGCGGTGTCGGCGCGGGTGAAGCGGTCGAAGACGGTGGGCAGCAGGGCGCCGGGGATGCCGGGGCCGTCGTCGCGCACCCGGACCGCGCAGCTGTCCCGGTCCGTCGTGAGGCTGACCGTGACCCTGGTCCCGGCCGGGGTGTGCTGGCGGGCGTTGGCGAGGAGGCTGTCGACCGCGCGGCGCAGCGCCGTCTCGTCGCCGAGGGTCAACGGGACGGTGTCCAGGTGGAGTTCGAGCTGCCACTCGTGGTCCTCGGCGTCCTCGGGAGCCGTACGCGCCTTCCAGACGGCCTCCGCGACGAGCGCCGCCATGTCGATCTCGGCGCGCTGCGGCGGGCGGCCCTCGTCGAGGCGGGCGAGCAGGAGGAGGTCTTCGACGAGGCCGGTCATCCGGGCGGACTCGGCGGTGACGCGGCGCCAGGCGAGGTCGGGGGCGAGGGGTCCGGCGCCGCGGTTCATGAGTTCCGCGTACCCGGCGATCGAGGCGAGCGGGGTGCGCAGTTCGTGGCTGGCGTCGGCGAGGAAGCGGCGCATGCGCTCCTCGGCGCGGCGGCGGGCGGCGTCGGCGGATTCGGCGCGCTCCAGCAGCGGGCGCAGCCGGCGTCGTACGAGGAGGGCGCAGGCGCAGGCCGCCGCTGTCAGGCCGGCCGCCGCCACGGCCGCTTCCGTGAGGATCAGGGTGCGGATGGTGCGGTGTACGCCGGCCAGGGGGAGGCCGATGAGGACGCGTACGCCTTGGTGGTCGAGGGCGGTGAGGCGGTAGGGGCCGAGGCCGGGGACCGTGCGGGTGTGGCGGGTGCCGTCGGGGGCGATGCCGGTGAGGGCGGTGCGCTGGGCGGGGGTGAGGGAGGCGGGGAGGGCGCCGGGGCCTGTGACGGCTGCGGCCAGGAAGGTGCCGTCGGCTGCCGGGCGGGCGGCCAGGAGGCCTTGTGTACGGCCCGAGTCGGGGAGGAAGGCGGGGTTGCCGGGGCGGGACTGGGCTGCGGCCAGGCCGAGTTGGGCGGCGGTGGCGACCTGGTCGTCCAACTCGTCGAGGAGGTAGGCGCGTTGGAGGAGGGCGGTGGTGAGGGCGGTCGCCGTGCAGAGGGTCGCGAGGGTGAGGAGGATCGGGAGGAGGAGGCCGGTGCGCAGGTGTTTCATGAGCTTCGCCAGGCGGTCCGGGGGGCGGCGGGCGGGCGGGGTGGGTCGTACGCAGGGGCGAAGTCGGGTGCCCTGTCTGGCTGTCGGTGCCCCCGGGGGCGGTGCGGCGGCGCGGGGGCGGGAGCCGGCTCCCCTTGGTGCGCGCGGGCCGGGCCGTGGTCGGAGGCTCATGTCCCGATCGTGTCCCGATCGGCTGGGGGAATCCTGTGTTCAGCCTGAGGCGGGCCGATGTAACGGGGCGAAAACGGCGAAGGGCCGCACCCCGGTCACCCGGGATGCGGCCCTCAACTGGTGAGCCTTGCTTGCTACTTGCGGAGCAGGCTGCGCAGGACGTACTGCATGATGCCGCCGTTGCGGTAGTAGTCCGCCTCGCCGGGGGTGTCGATGCGGACGACCGCGTCGAACGCGACGCCGGTGTCGGTGGTGACCTTCACCGTGCTCGGGGTGGTGCCGTTGTTGAGCTCCTCGACGCCGGTGAAGGAGAAGGTCTCCTCGCCGGTGAGGCCGAGGGACTCGGCGTTCTGGCCGGCCGGGAACTGGAGCGGGAGGACGCCCATGCCGATGAGGTTGGAGCGGTGGATGCGCTCGTAGGACTCGGTGATGACGGCCTTGACGCCGAGGAGCGCGGTGCCCTTGGCGGCCCAGTCGCGGGACGAGCCGGAGCCGTACTCCTTGCCGCCCAGGATGACCAGCGGGATGCCCTGGTCGATGTAGTTGCGCGAGGCGTCGTAGATGAACGACACGGGCGCGTCCGGCTGGGTGAAGTCGCGGGTGTAGCCGCCCTCGGTGCCCGGCGCGATCTGGTTGCGCAGGCGGATGTTGGCGAACGTGCCGCGGATCATGACCTCGTGGTTGCCGCGGCGCGAGCCGTAGCTGTTGAAGTCGCGGCGCTCGACGCCGTGCTCCGTGAGGTACTTGCCGGCCGGGGTGTCGGCCTTGATGGCGCCGGCCGGGGAGATGTGGTCGGTGGTGACCGAGTCGCCGAGCTTGGCGAGGACGCGGGCGCCGGCGATGTCGCTGACCGGCGCGGGCTCCAGCTCCATGCCCTCGAAGTACGGGGGCTTGCGGACGTAGGTCGACTCGGCGTCCCACTCGAAGGTGTTGCCGGTCGGGACGGGCAGGGACTGCCACTGGAGGTCGCCGGCGAAGACGTCGGAGTAGGACTTGGCGAACATGTCCTCGCCGATCGCGCTCGCGACGACGTCGTTGACCTCGGCCTCGGAGGGCCAGATGTCGGCGAGGAAGACCGGCTTGCCGTCCTGGTCGGTGCCGAGGGCGTCCTTGGTGATGTCCACCTTCATCGAGCCGGCGAGGGCGTACGCGACGACCAGCGGCGGGGAGGCGAGGTAGTTCATCTTGACGTCGGGGTTGATGCGGCCCTCGAAGTTCCGGTTGCCGGAGAGGACCGAAGTCACCGCGAGGTCATGGTCGTTGACGGCCTTGGAGACCTCTTCCGGCAGCGGTCCTGAGTTGCCGATGCAGGTGGTGCAGCCGTAACCGACGAGGTTGAAGCCGACCTTGTCGAGGTAGGGGGTGAGCCCCGCCTTGTCGAAGTAGTCGGTGACGACCTTGGAGCCCGGGGCGAGGGTGGTCTTGACCCAGGGCTTGCGGGTCAGGCCCTTCTCCACGGCCTTCTTCGCGACGAGCGCGGCGGCGACCATGACGTACGGGTTGGAGGTGTTGGTGCAGGACGTGATCGCCGCGACGGTGACCGCGCCGTGGTCGATCTCGTACGTCGAGCCGTCGGGGGCCGTCACGGTGACCGGGTTGGACGGGACGCCGTTGGCGCCGGCCGGGGAGTCGGAGGCCGGGAAGGACTCCTTGCCCGACTCGTCGGCGCTGTCGACGTAGTTGCGCACGTCGAGCGCGAACTGCTGAGCGGCGTTGGCAAGGACGATGCGGTCCTGCGGGCGCTTCGGACCGGCGATCGACGGGACGACCGTCGAGAGGTCCAGCTCCAGCTTCTCGGAGAAGTCGGGCTCGGCCTTCGGGTCCAGCCAGAGGCCCTGCTCCTTGGCGTACGCCTCGACGAGGGCGACCTGCTGAGCCGAACGGCCGGTCAGGCGCAGGTAGTTCAGCGTCTCGTCGTCGATCGGGAAGATCGCGGCGGTGGAGCCGAACTCCGGGGACATGTTGCCGATGGTGGCGCGGTTGGCGAGGCTCGTGGCGGCGACGCCCTCGCCGTAGAACTCGACGAACTTGCCGACGACGCCGTGCTTGCGCAGCATCTCGGTGATCGTGAGCACGAGGTCGGTGGCGGTGGTGCCGGTGGGCAGCTCGCCGGTCAGCTTGAAGCCGACGACGCGCGGGATGAGCATCGAGACCGGCTGGCCGAGCATCGCGGCCTCGGCCTCGATGCCGCCGACGCCCCAGCCGAGCACGCCGAGGCCGTTGACCATGGTGGTGTGCGAGTCGGTGCCGACCAGCGTGTCCGGGTACGCCTGGCCGTTACGGACCATGACGGTCCGGGCGAGGTGCTCGATGTTGACCTGGTGGACGATGCCGGTGCCCGGGGGGACGACCTTGAAGTCGTCGAACGCGGTCTGGCCCCAGCGCAGGAACTGGTAGCGCTCCTTGTTGCGGCCGTACTCCAGGTCGACGTTCTGCTTGAACGCGTCGTTGGTGCCGAACTTGTCGGCGATGACGGAGTGGTCGATGACCATCTCGGCCGGGGAGAGCGGGTTGATCTTCGCCGGGTCGCCGCCGAGCGCCGCGACGGCCTCACGCATGGTGGCGAGGTCCACGACGCAGGGGACGCCGGTGAAGTCCTGCATGATCACGCGGGCCGGCGTGAACTGGATCTCCTGGCTGGGCTGGGCCTGCGAGTCCCAGCCGCCGAGGGCGCGGATGTGGTCGGCGGTGATGTTCGCGCCGTCCTCCGTGCGGAGCAGGTTCTCCAGCAGGACCTTCAGGCTGTACGGAAGGCGAGCCGAGCCTTCCACCTTGTCCAGCCGGAAGATCTCGTACGACTCGTCGCCCACGCTGAGCGTGGAGCGGGCGTCGAAGCTGTTCGCCGACACGACAGTCTCCTTCATTGATGTGCGCGTACCACCGCATCCTGCCGCCACACCTACTTGGCCGATCCGCTAAGGTAGGGCTAAGTTAGGTAACCCTTACTACGGGGGGCGGCTCGCGGTGCGCCTCGGCAGATATCTCGATGTCGAGATAACTCTAGTACATGGGGGGTGATTGGTCATGCCCGGGTGGGGGTGACCGCTGTCATCGGTGCTGACGGACTTCGGTCCCGGGGTCGCGGGGATCGCTTCGCAGCCGTTCGTCTTTCGCCGGCGAAAGACGCGGAGGGCATCGAGGCGCCCTCGCAGCGCACGCTCTACCTGCTGTTCGACAAGCCGGCCGGTGAACGCGCGTCCGGCCGACCGCCCTGAACCGGCCCTCCATATCCGCGAGACCGCCCGGTCCGGGAGCGCGACCATCCGTGCCCTGCTCCTCCACCGACGCCGGCCTCAGGTGAACGAGTCCGATTCGCTCGGCACCGATTCGCCACGATGGAGCGCGCGATGCGGAACCCTGCATCGCCGACCTGCATCCCCAGAGCCGAACCAGACCGACTGAGACCGCACCCGCCACCCAAGCACCCCGGCATTAACCAGAGGCGGCCACGGGAGCGCTCTGGATAGCATCCGCGGACCCCGAACTCCACCCCGCCCGCCGACGAAGGAACCCGCCCTATGCCGCGCCGTCCGGCCCATCCGATCGCAGAATTCCCCGTGTCCGGCAGCGACGCCGGCCCCTACGGAATCACCTGCGGCCCCGACAACGCGCTGTGGTTCACCATGGTCCACCACGGACGGATCGGCCGGGTCACCACCGACGGCGACACCACCTCCTACCAGCTCGAACCCGCCTCCGGCGGACCGTCGATCATCACCGCAGGACCCGACGACGCGCTGTGGTTCACCGAATTCCGCGGCCACCGGATCGGCCGCATCACCACGGCCGGAGACATCAGCTCGTTCCCGCTGCCGACGCCGGACGCCGGGCCGTTCGGCATCACCGCGGGCCCCGACAGGGCACTGTGGTTCACCGAAGCGAGCGCCGACCGCATCGGCCGCGTCACACTCGACGGTGACGTCACCGAGTTCCCCCTCCCGCTCTCGGGAGCCTTCCCGTCCGCCATCGCCACCGGCCCGGACAGCCGACTGTGGTTCACGATGAACCAGGCGAACGCGATCGGCGCCATCGGACTCGACGGTCACGTCGCCGTCCACCCTCTGCCCACACCGGCCGCAGCCCCGGTCGGCATCACCGCCGGCGCCGATGGAGCCATGTGGTTCGTCGAGATCGGCGCCGGTCGGATCGGACGGATCACGCTCGACGGAAAGATCGACGAATTCGCCCTGCCCGACCCCGCGTCCCGCCCGCACGCCATCACGGCCGGGGCCGACGGAAACTGCTGGTTCACCGAATGGGGAGCCAACCGCATCGGCCGGATCACCCCCGACGGCCGGATCGACGAACACGACCTCCCCAGCCCGGCCTCCGAACCACACGGCATCACCCTGGGCCCGGACGGCGCGATCTGGACAGCCCTGGAGATCGGAACGGTCGCCCGACTCACACCGCGCTGAGCCCCAGCCACCCGGTCGGCCCCTCGGGACGGAATCACCCGTAAGGGGGTACCGAGGTGGCGGAGAGCCCGAAGCAGGCGTACTAATTGGCGGGATTTGACGGATTTTTCATGCTGTTTCATTGATGGTCCGTCAAAGTCGTGACCCGGACAGGCCACTCGGGATGCGGCATCTCATATCTGAGATAACCTCGGCCTCATGGCAGACGATTACCTCGTACGCATCGGCAAGCTCATCCGTGACGCCCGGCAACACCGTGGCTGGACACAGGCTCAGCTGGCCGAAGCCCTCGGCACCAGCCAGAGCGCCGTCAACCGGATCGAGCGGGGCAACCAGAACATCAGCCTTGAGATGATCGCCCGAATCGGTGAAGCGCTGGACAGCGAGATCGTGTCGCTGGGCTACGCCGGCCCGATGCACCTGCGCGTCGTCGGCGGCCGCCGCCTCTCCGGCGCGATCGACGTGAAGACGAGCAAGAACGCGTGCGTGGCGCTGCTGTGCGCCTCGCTGCTCAACCAGGGCCGTACGGTGCTGCGCCGGGTCGCGCGCATCGAGGAGGTCTACCGGCTCCTGGAGGTCCTCCAGTCCATCGGCGTCCGCACCCGCTGGATCAGCGAAGGCGTCGACCTCGAACTGATCCCCCCGGCCGAGCTGGACATGGCGGCGATCGACGCGGACGCCGCCGTACGCACCCGCTCGATCATCATGTTCCTCGGCCCGCTGCTGCACGAGATGGACCGCTTCAAGCTGCCGTACGCCGGCGGCTGCGACCTCGGCACCCGCACGATCGAGCCGCACATGATCGCGCTGCGCCGCTTCGGCCTCGACGTCGCGGCGACCGAGGGGCAGTACCACGCGCAGGTCGACCGGGGGGTGCGCCCCGACCGGCCGATCGTGCTGACCGAGCGCGGGGACACGGTCACCGAGAACGCCCTCCTCGCCGCCGCCCGCCACGACGGCGTGACCGTCATCCGCAACGCCTCCTCCAATTACATGGTCCAGGACCTGTGCTTCTTCCTGGAGGCGCTGGGCGTGCGGGTCGACGGGATCGGTACGACGACCCTGACCGTGCACGGCGTCCCGACCATCGACGTCGACGTCGACTACTCCCCCTCCGAGGACCCGGTCGAGGCGATGAGCCTGCTGGCCGCCGCCGTCGTCACGGAGTCCGAGCTCACGGTCCGCCGGGTACCCATCGAGTTCCTGGAGATCGAGCTGGCGGTCCTGGAGGAGATGGGGCTGGACCACGACCGCAGCCCCGAGTACGTCGCCGACAACGGCCGTACGCGCCTGGTGGACCTGACCGTCCGCCCCTCCAAGCTGGAGGCGCCGATCGACAAGATCCACCCGATGCCGTTCCCCGGCCTCAACATCGACAACGTGCCCTTCTTCGCGGCCATCGCGGCCGTCGCGCAGGGCAAGACCCTCATCCACGACTGGGTCTACGACAACCGCGCGATCTACCTCACCGACCTCAACCGCCTCGGCGGACGCCTCCAACTCCTCGACCCCCACCGGGTGTTGGTCGAGGGCCCGACCCGCTGGCGGGCCGCCGAGATGATGTGCCCACCGGCTCTGCGGCCGGCCGTCGTGGTCCTGCTCGCGATGATGGCGGCGGACGGGACGTCGGTGCTGCGGAATGTGTATGTCATCAATCGGGGGTACGAGGATCTGGCGGAGCGGTTGAATTCGATCGGGGCGCAGATCGAGATCTTTCGGGATATCTGAGCCAACTCCCGCTGGGGGTGGTTGAGTTGTCCGTCGCGGGCGGGGCCTCTTTCCGGGGTCCCGCCCGTTTCGCCGCCCGCGCTCGGAAGCGCGCCGGGGTTTTCGCTGAGGTTCGCGCTGGGGTTCGCGCTGAGGTTCACGCCGAGGTTCGCGCCAAGCCCTCGCCAACTCCCCCGCCACTCAAGCCCAAGCCCCCCACCCAATGCTGGCCGCGCCGCACGGCATCGGGAAGAAGGGGGCCCTCGCTTCGGGAGGGGTGGGGGCCGGACGGAGGTCTTATGAGGCGCGATCCGCTGGACAAGCGTGGGCTGTATCTCGGGGTCGTGCCGGAGCGGGCGGCGGCGCGGGACGGCTCTGTACCGCTCACTCTGGACCATGACCTGGATGTGCTGCCGGACGCCGGGCGGCGGCTGACCGTCGGTGAACTCGCTTGGTACGTCGCCGAGTTGGCGAACCGGATCGCCGCCGCCGGGGTGCGTCCCGGGGAACGGGTCGTCGTGCACAAGGGCGCCAACTTCGACGTATGGCTGCTGGCGACGGCGATCGCGCGGGCCGGCGCGGTGCCGGTGATGCTGTCGCACGCGCTGGACCCGGCGACGATCGCCGCCCTGCTCGAGCGTCTGGACAAACCCCATCTCCTCACGGACGCAGGCAAGTTGACGGAACTCTCCGGCGTCCCGCTCGCCGGCCTCACCGCGAGCGTGCTCAGCGTCGACGCGGCCGGACCCGGGGTGACCTCACTGCGCGACCTGCTCAACTCCCCTGTGATCAGGCCCGTGTTCCAGGGTCTCGACGAACCCGCGATGATCACCCACACCTCCGGTACGACGGGACTGCCCAAGCTGGTCGTGCACACCCCGCGCACCATGCGGGCCCGGCTGCGCCCGCAGCTCTTCCTGCTGGCGCTGCCGCGGCGGAAGGAGACCGTCGCCATCCACATCGCGTTCGGCCACTCCCGGATGTTCGCGGCGATGTCCCTGTGCCTCGCGAAGAGGCTGCCGGTGCTGCTGGTCAACAAGGGCGCCCCCGACGACGTCGCCGAGTTCTTCGCCCGGCACCGGCCCGGGCTGATCGAGGCGCTGCCCAACTCCTTTCTGGCGTGGGAGAGTCTGGCCGACGACCCGCGCGAGCCGTTCGCCTCGGTCAAGTACTTCAGCAGCACGTTCGACGCGATCCACCCGCGGACCATGCGCCGCCTCCTCGACGCCTCCCGGCGCCGCTCGCCGCAGTTCTTCCAGATCTACGGCCAGAGCGAGGTCGGTCCCGCCGTCGGACGCCCTTATTTCCGGCGCCACATGGGCCGGATGGACGGCCGCTGCGTCGGCTACCCGCTGCCCGGCAGCGCCCGCGTCCGCCTGGTCAGCCAGAACGGCAGACGCCCGTCCCCGGCCAACCCCGGTGCGATAGAGGCCCGTTGGGACGGCATCGCCAAGTCGTACCACGGCGAGCAGGAGCGGTACGACGAGAACGTGCACGACGGCTGGTGGCGCACCGGTGATGTCGGGTACCGGACCCGGTTCGGCTGTCTGCACATGCTGGACCGGGAGTTCGACGTCATCCCCGGGGTCGGCAGCAGTCTGGAGATCGAGGATCTCGTTCTGGACCGGCTGGCGGAACTGGCCGAACTGGTCGTCGTACGGGGGCCGGAGGGGGAGGGGGTGCCGGTCGTCTGTACGGTCGGGGACCGGCCGCTGGACCTCGACCGCTGGCGCGCGGCCGTCGCCGGGTATCCGCAGCTGGGCGAGCCGGTCCAGATACCACTGGCGGAGCTGCCTCGGACGGCGACGCTGAAGACGCGGCGGGTGGAGTTGTCGCGGCGGTTGGCGGAGGGGGCGGCGGCTTCTTGAGCAACTAGGGCTGGGGTGGGGGGAGTTCACGCCTCGGTCGGCGGACGCCGGCGGGAGATCCAGGGGGAGCCGGAGGGCGGGCGGGCGTCTGATTCGGGGAGATGGCGGGCGGGGGCCGTGGCCGGTGGTTCGGGGAGATGACGGGCGGGGGCCGTGGCCGGCGGCTCCCGTCCGTCGTCGGCATGCCCGCCCCCTCGCCACGCGGCAAATGACTACGAGCCCAACTCCCCTTCCCTCAGCCCTGCTTGCCTCCGCCTCCCCCAACTCCCCTCGCCTCAGCCCTGTTTGTCGCCCGCCACCAACTCCCCTTCCCTCAGCCCAACTTGCCGCCCCCTCCCCCAACTCCCGCCAAGCCGACGGCAAGTCACCCCCAAGCCCCCTCCCCCAGCCTTTCCGTATGGAGCGTCGAGTGGAAGGCAGCGCGATGGAGGATTCGGTGGAACTGCTTTATGCGGCGGTCGAGGAATCGGCCGCACTGCTGGACGTCCCGTGCGAGCGGAAGAAAGTCCTGCCCCTTCTCCGGGTGTATGGCGAAGGGCTCGCCGACGCCGTTATAGCGTTCCGGGTCTCCACCGGGACGCGCGGGGCGGGAGAACTCGACTGCCGGTTCACCGTCCCGACGTCCACCGACCCTTATGAGACCGCCGTACGGAATGGCCTGATCGAAGAGACCGAGCACCCCGCCGGGAAACTGCTCGCGGAGATCGGTGAGCGTTTCCCCGTCGACGGTTACGGAATCGACTTCGGTGTCGTCGGCGGATTCAAGAAGATCTGGGTGGTTTTCCCCAGGGACGCGCTCCAGCCGCTCACGGAACTCGCGGAGCTGCCCTCGATGCCCCGGGCGCTGAAGGAGAGCCTCGGCTTCTTCGGGCGGTACGCGCTGGGTGACTCGGCCGGGCTGCTGGGGATCGACTACCGCAGCCGCACGGTGAACATCTACTTCGGCGAACTCCCGGCGGCCGGCGTCGCGCCGGAGGTGACGCGGGCGGTGCTGGGCGAGACCGGGCAGGCGGCGCCGAGCGCGCAGATGCTGGCGCTCGGGGAAAAGGCGTTCGGGGTGTATGTGACGCTGAATTGGGACGAGCCGGAGGTGGAGCGGATCTGTTTCGCCGTGGCGACCGCGAATCCGGCGGAACTTCCCGTCGCCCTCGATCCGAAGGTGGAGCGTTTCGTCGCGCACGTGATGCGGTCCACCCCGCAGCCGAAATTCGTGTACGCGGTCGCTTCTCTTCCCGACGGCGAGTACTACAAGCTCCAGTCCTATTACCGATGGCGGGACGAGGTCATGGACATCATGCAATTGTCCGACGGCGCGCTCGCGAATCCGGTGTGAACCCTGTTCCAGGAGAAAGGACAGTCATGGGAACTCTCGACGTCCCGGTTCTGATCGTCGGCGGGGGCGGGTGCGGTCTGTCCGCCTCGGTGTTCCTGTCGGATCACGGGGTCGGTCATCTGCTGGTGGAGCGGCGGGCGGAGACATCGGCCCTGCCGAAGGCGCACTATCTCAACCAGCGCACGGCGGAGATCTTCCGCCAGCACGGCATCGCCGATTCCGTGGCCCAAGTCGCCGCCCCGCCCGAGGAGTTCGGCACGGTCCGCTGGCAGACGACGCTCACCGGGGCGGGCCCGCTGGACCGGCGCGTCATCCATGAACTCGACGGCTTCGGCGGCGGCGCGCTGCGCGAGCGGTACACGGCGGCGGGGCCCGAGCTGCCGGCCAAGCTGCCGCAGGTGCGGCTTGAGCCGATCCTCAAACGCCATGCGGAGCAACAGAATCCGGGCGGTGTGCGGTTCGGGACGGAGCTGCTGTCGCTGACCGACGAGGGCGAGCGGGTGACCGCCGAGCTCCGGGACACGGCGAGCGGCGGGACGACGACCGTCCACGCGCGGTACGTCGTCGCGGCCGACGGCGGCCGGACCGTCGGACCCGCGCTGGGCGTCCAAATGCAGGGCCTGCCCGCCCTGTTCGACGCGACGACCGTCTACTTCTCGGCGGACCTGTCGCCGTGGTGGACCGAGGGCTCGATCATCACCTGGTTCCTCAACCCCTACCGCCAGGACCTCTCCAGCGCGCTCATCGAGATGGGCCCGACATGGGGAAAACACTGCGAGGAGTGGGGACTTCACGTCTCCCTCACGGGCGTCGACCGCACCGACGGACAGGCGGTCACCGCCCGCGTCCGCGAGGTACTCGGCCTGCCCGAGCTGGAGTTGACGCTGCACGAGGTGACGAGCTGGACGGTGGAGGCGGTGCTCGCCGAGCGCTACCGGTACGGCCGTGTCCTGCTCGCCGGTGACGCCGCGCACCGCCAGCCGCCGGCCGTCGGGCTCGGTCTCAACACCGGCGTCCAGGACGCCCACAACCTCGCCTGGAAGCTGGCCGCCATCCTCAACGGGCGTGCCACGGAAGACCTGTTGGACACCTACGAGGCCGAGCGCAGGCCGGTCGGGCAGTTCAACCTCGGCTGGGCGATGGGCGCGGCCTCGCACCACCAGGTCGTCATCGATGCGGCCGTCGGCCTCGGCGCGCACGTCCCGCCGGAGCGCCGGACCCCGGTGTTCTTCGGGTACTTCGCGCCCGCGCCGACCGGGGCGGCCCAACGGGCGCGCGCGGCGGAGATCTTCGCGACGCACCGCGCCGAGTGCCAGGCGCACGACGTCGAGCTGGGCTACGCCTACGCGCAGGGCGCCGTCGTCCCGGACGGCACCGCCCCGCCGGCCCGCGCGCCCCTGGGCGACGTGTACGAGCCGACGGGCCGCCCCGGTCACCGCCTCCCGCACGCCTGGCTGGACCACGGCGGGCGCCGCCTGTCCACGCACGACCTCGCGGGAACCGGTTTCGCCCTGCTCACCGGCGCCCAGGGCACCGCCTGGACGGAAGCCGCCGCGCAGGTCGCCGAGAAGCTGTCGGTGCCGCTGGCCACGGCCCGTATAGGCGACAACTACATCCCGGCCGACGGCACTTGGGGCGAGGTCGCCGGCATCGGCGAGGAGGGCGCGCTGCTGGTCCGCCCGGACAACCACGTCGCCTGGCGCAGCGCCGGCGCGGTGGCCGATCCGGCGGCCGAACTGGGCGCCGTGCTGGGGCAGTTGCTGGACCGGTCCGAGGGCTGACGCCCCAACGGCCGGTCGGCGCACCACCTTTCACCCATCCCGAACCACGAAAGAGACCTCCCAACATGCTCAACCGCAGAGCTTTCCTCGCCGGTGCGGGCGGGGCCGCGCTGGCCGGCGTCGTACTGCCGTCGGCCGCCGCTCGCGCCAACTCCCCGGGCAGCTGGGGCCAGTTGCGCCGGCATCTCCAGGGGCGGCTGGTGCTGCCCGCCGACAGCGGTTACTCAACTGCCAAGCAGCTGTACCAGATCCAGTTCGACGACACCTCGCCGCGCGGGGTCGCGTACTGCACGTCGGCCGCCGATGTCGCGCTGTGCCTGAAGTTCGCCCAGGACCACGCCCTGCCGGTCGCCGCGCGCAGCGGCGGGCACAGCGCGGGCGGGTACTCGACGACGCCGGGGCTCGTGGTCGACGTGTCGGGGCTGGACTCGATCGGCGTCGGCAGCGGCGGCGCGGTGATCGGCCCCGGCGCCCAACTCGTCGATCTGCTGGAGGCGTTGGCGCCGAAGGGGCTCGCGGTGTCGGGCGGTTACTGTCCGACGGTCGCGGCGGGCGGGTTCCTGCTGGGCGGCGGCATGGGCCTGTTCACCCGCAGCATCGGGATGGCCTCGGACAAGGTGACGTCCGCGCAGGTCGTACTGGCCGACGGGCGGGTCGTGACGGCCTCGCCGAAGGAGCACCCGGACCTGTTCTGGGCGCTGCGCGGCGGCGGGGGCGGCAACTTCGGGATCGTCACGTCGTACACGTTCACGCCGACCGCGCTGACGAATATCGCGGCCGTCAATCTGTCGTGGCCCTACGACCAGGCGCAGGACATGCTGGACGGCTGGACGCGGTGGCTGGCGGACGCGCCGGTGTCGATCGGCAGCGGGATGAACGTGACGCTGGAGGACGCGGCGCCGGGGAAGGTGCCGGCGACGACCGTGTTCCTCGGGTCGGTCGACACCGGCCCGGCGTTCGCGGCCGAGGTCGAGCGGCTGATCTCGCTGGTCGGTCGTCAGCCCGCGTTCCGGCAGGGGTTCACCGCGCCGTACCGGTCGGTGCTGATGTCGCTGTACCGGTGCGCGGATCTGTCGGCGGCGCAGTGTCATCGCGTGGACGACGGCGGGCAGTTGCCGCGTCCTGCGTTCGGGGTGTGGCGCAGCCGGCTGTTCGGTGCGGCCATGCCGCGCGAGGGGTGGGCCAAGGCGCTCGACGTCATGGACGCCGACCGACTCGCGGGCCAGGCGCGGCAGTTGCAGATCTCCGCGCTCGGCGGGGCCGTCAACACGCTGTCGCGCACCGAGACCGCGTACGTCCACCGCGACAGCCTCTACTCGGTCAGCTTCCTCACCTCCAACGCGTCCGCGCCGGTCGCGGCCGAGGCGAGGGCCGCCGCCGGGCGGTTCGTGGACGCCGGGTTCAAGGCGGTCGATCCGTACTCGAACGGGGAGACGTACCAGAACTTCATCGATCCGCGGCTGCCGGACTGGAAGCGGTCGTACTACGCCGAGAACTACGGGCGGCTGGTGCGGGTGAAGCGGGAGTACGACCGGCACGGGCTGTTCCGGTTCGCGCAGAGCATCCGCTGACGCACCGGGTCCGCCGTGTCCGCAGGGCCGTCGAGGGTTCCACGAGCCCTCGGCGGCCCTTTTTAAAGCGCTTTAAGCCTCTTCTCGACACTCTTCCTGACCTGCGGAGAACCTCATGCGCGTACCCGACTCCCTGTACTCCACCCCTCTGTCCTGGCCCCCGGACGTCGACCGCGCGCGCGTGCGCCGGGCCACCTCCCGGCTGATCCGGCACATCACCTCCCAGACCGCCCCCGACGGCGCGATCCGCGACCGCTGCGAGAGCCGCGTGCTGGAGTCGGCGCTGGCGCTGGCGCTGATGGACCGCCTCGGGTACGTCGCCCCGGGGCGTGACCGCCTGCTCGGCTTCCTGACCCCGCACCTGGACTCGCCGCACCGGCTGGACCGCGTGCTGGCCGGGCTCGCGATACGCCGGGCCGGCGCAGCTCCCGCCGCCCCCACGGCCGATCCCGCGCTCGCGGCGAAGCTCACGGAGAGCGTCCTGGGCGCCGCCCCCGGCTTCATCTCGGCGCGCCGGCGCAAGATGGTGGGCGCGGTCCTGAAGGTGCTGGGCTGCCCGCTGCCGGCGGACGCGGTCCCGGCGGACTCCGGGCCGCCCCCGACCGACCCGATCCACTCCTGGGCGGCCGTGCAGCAGGCCGCGATCACGCTGATCCTGGCCGACCGGCCCACCTCGGCCACCGAAGCCGCCCTGCGCACCCTGAAGGCCACCGAGCCCGAGACCAGGGTCTGGGAGGGCTACACCCTGATGCACATCCTGACGCTGCACGCCCTGGCCGGCGTCCCTGGTGAACGCGACACCGCGCGGAGAGCGCTCACGACGCTGCTGACGTGCCAACGGGCGGACGGGGGCTTCCCGTTCGTGATGGAGATGGACAACTGGTGCACGGCCACCGCGGGAATCGCCCTGACGGCGGCGGGCGCTCCCGCGCGCGTGGTGCGCCGCATGGCGGGGTTCATCGCGGCACACCAGGGAAGCACCGCTCACCAGGAAGGCACCCCGCCGCCGTCCCTCGCGCGCGGGGCGACGCTCAGCGGCGGCTGGTCGATGTCCCCGGCGGTGGCCCAGAACGACGTGGACGACACCTCGTGCGCGCTGGAGTTCCTTCAGCGGGTGGACCCGGTGGCGTTCGGCGGTCCGGTGCGGCGGGGCGTCGACGCGCTGCTCGCCGTGCAGGGCGCGAACGGCGGTTTCCCGACGTACGTCGCGGGGGCGTCGTCGGAACCGTGCATGACGGCGGCGGCGGTCGGCGCGCTGGCGCCGCATCCGGCGACGGCTCCGGCGCGTGAGCGGGCGCTGGGGTTCCTGGCGGACCGCCAGGGGGCCGACGGGGGGTTCGAGCCGGGCTGGTCCCGCAGCCGGCTGCACACGCTGTTCAGGGCCCGGCTGGCGGCCTGCACGGCCGACCCCCGCGACGCCCGCACCTCGGAGATGGCCGCACGGATCGAGCGGACCGTGCGCGAGACGCAGAACGGCGACGGCGGCTGGGGCATGCGGCCCGGTGACCCGAGCGACGACATCAGCACCGCGTACGGGCTGATCTCGCTGTGCTACGGCGCCGACCTGGGCGCGATCGGGCGGGCCGCGGCCTGGCTGCTGGACCACCAGGACGCGGACGGCGGCTACAGCGGGCCGCCGGACATGGTCGGTCCGCGCCCGTTCGACTACCACTTCCCGGTGCTGACGGACGCGCCGGTGCTGCTGGCGTTCGGTCACCTGCGCGCGCGTGTGGTGAGCGGCCAGCCCGCCGGCGGCGTACGCCAAGAAGCTCACCAAGGAGCCCGCCAGGGAGCCCGCCAGGGAGCCCGCCAAGAAGTCCGCCAGAAATGAGACCTGGGTCACATTCACCGGGTCCGATGTCACACTCCGGGGCCTCGGACCGCTCTCAGCCTGTCGTAAGCATCCGCAACGGGAGGTCCTACGATGTCCCACCCTCCGCCGGATTCACGGGGAGCCTTGCCGGAAGGCGGCCCGGCGGTGTCCGATCAGGCGGCGCACACCGCGACACAGGTGTTCAAGCGCCACCGTGAGCTGCTGTTCTCCATCGTCTACAACACGCTCGGGAACGTCGCCGACACCGAGGACGTGCTCCAGGAGACCTGGCTGTCCTGGGCGGCGCGGCACCGGGCGCCGGGCGCGGTGCCGGTCGCGAACCCGCGCGCGTACCTCGTGCGGATCGCCGTGAACCGGGCCCTCGCCCAGCAGGCGACCGTCAGCCGCCGCAGGGAGGCCTACGTCGGCCCCTGGCTGCCCGAGCCGCTGGTGAGCCCGCTGGGCGACCCGCCGGTCCCGGACGACGCGGCCGTCCGCGCGGAGTCGGTGTCCATGGCGCTGCTGGTGGTCCTGGAGACGCTGACGCCCCTGGAGCGCGGTGTGTTCGTGCTGCACGAGGTGTTCGGCTACCCGCACAGCGAGATCGCCGAGATCCTCGACCGCACCCCGGCCGCCGTCCGCCAGCTCGCGCACCGCGCGCGGGAGCACGTCCACGCCCGCAGGCCGCGTTACGAGCCCGACCCGCGCGTACGCCGCCAGGTCACCGAACGCTTTCTGGCCGCCGCGCTCGGCGGCGACCTGGACGCCCTGATGCGGCTCCTGGCGCCCGACGTGACGTTGTGGGGCGACGGGGGCGGTCTGGTCCGTACGGCCGGTCTGCGGCCCGTACAGGGCCGCGAGAGGGTCGCCAGGCTGCTGTCGTCGGTCGCCCCCGGCAAGGGTCTGGACGTCGCCTACCGCAGCGTCAACGGCGATCCGTCGGCGCTGCTGCTCACCGGTGACACGCCCTTCGCCGTGCTGGTGCTCGACCTCACGCCGGACGGCGACCGGGTGTGCGGGATCTACACCGTCACCAACCCCGACAAGCTCGCCCGCGTCAAGTGAAACGTAAGGAAACGAACGTGTTGCGCAAACTGGCTTCCGTGCCCGGCGGGAGGGTGGCGAAGTGGGTCGTCCTCGCCGTCTGGGCCGTCGTCCTCGTCCCGGCGCTCATGCTCGCCGGGAAGCTGGGGGACGCCGAGCAGAACGACAACTCGGCCTGGCTCCCGGGCAATGCCGAGTCCACGAAGATCGTGCAGCGGGCGGAGAAGTTCCTGCCCTCGGACACCGTTCCCGCGATCGTCGTCTACGACCGTCCGGGCGGGGTCACCGGCGCCGACCTGGCGAAGGCCGCGGCCGACGCCAAGGCGTTCCAGTCGCTCGGCGGGGTCGTCGGGCAGCCCCAGGGGCCGGTGCGGTCCGCGGACGGCAAGGCGATCCAGACCGTCGTCCAGGTCCACAAGGACAAGACCGGCTGGGAGGGGATCGGCAAGGTCGTCGACAAGATGACCGATGTCGGGAAGGCGGGCGCCGACGGGCTCGGGTTCCATGTGGCGGGGCCGGCCGGGACCGCGTCCGACTCGATCAAGGGGTTCAGCCAGGGCGGCGGGCTGACGATGATCACGGCGGCGGTCGTGGTGATCATGCTCCTGGTGACCTACCGCAGTCCCTGGCTGCCCCTGTTGCCGCTGGTCACGGTCGGCACCGCGCTGATGACCTCCGAGGCCGTCATCTACCTGCTGGCGAAACACGCGGGGCTGGTCGTCAACAAGCAGACGAGTTTCATCCTCACCGTCCTGGTCTTCGGCGCCGCGACGGACTACGCGATGCTGCTGACCTCGCGCTACCGGGACGAGCTGCGCCGCCATGAGGACCGGCACGAGGCGATGGCGGTGGCCCTGCGCCGCTCGGGCCCGGCGATCGTCGCCAGCGCCGCGACCGTCGCCGTCAGCCTGATGCTGCTGATGCTCGCCACCCTGGGCTCCACCCAGGGCATGGGTCCGGCCTGCGCGGTCGGCATCCTGGTGGGCCTGCTCGCCATGGTCACGCTGATGCCGGCCCTCCTGGTGATCTGCGGCCGGTGGATCTTCTGGCCGGTGAAACCGTCGTACGGCTCCGAGGCGGCGGCCAAGGAGAGCGTGTGGACGCGGGTCGGTACGGCTGTCTCCGCGCGCCCGCGCGTGGTGTGGATCGGCACCGCGCTGGTCCTGGCCGCCATGGCGCTCGGCTCCCTCGGTCTCAAGGCGGACGGGCTCGCCAGCAGTGACCAGTTCACGAACAAGCCCCAGTCGGCGACCGGCGAGGAGATCCAGGCCGCGCACTTCCCCGTGGGCTCCGGCGATCCGGTGTACGTCGTCTCCAAGGCGGCCTCGGCCGATCAGGTCAGGGCGGCGCTGGCCGGCGTCGACGGCATCGCGTCCGTGTCGGCGCCGGTCGTCAAGGACGGCGAGGCGCTGCTCCTGGGCGTCCTCAAGGACGATCCGAGCAGTACGGCCGCCATGGACACCGTCGCCCGCGCGCGAAGCGCCGTACACGCCGTGCAGGGCGCCGAGGCGGAGGTCGGCGGCAACGCGGCGGTGCTGCTGGACACGAACGACGCGGCGGCCCGGGACTCCAAGGTGATCATCCCGATCGTGCTGGCGGTGGTCTTCCTGATCCTCGCGCTGCTGCTGCGGGCGGTCGTCGCGCCGCTGCTGCTGATGGCGACCGTGGTGCTGTCCTTCGGGGCGGCGATGGGCGTGAGCAGCCTGGTCTTCGACCACGTCTTCCACTTCGCGGGCGCCGAGGCGTCGTTCCCGCTGCTGGCGTTCGTGTTCCTGGTCGCGCTCGGCATCGACTACAACATCTTCCTCGTCACGCGCGTGCGCGAGCTGACCGCCGAACAGGGCACCAGGAAGGGCGCCTTGACGGGGCTGTCCGCGACGGGCGGCGTCATCACCTCCGCGGGGCTCGTCCTCGCCGGGACGTTCGCCGCGATGGGCTCGCTGCCCCTGGTGTTCGCCGCCGAGCTCGGCTTCGCCGTCGCCTTCGGGGTCCTTCTCGACACCCTGGTCGTCCGCTCGGTCCTCGTCACCGCGCTGACCCTGGACGTCGGCCGCTGGATGTGGTGGCCGAGCCGACTGTTCCACCGCGCGGACGACTCCCTGTCCCCCACGGGGGTGGCGGACAGGGAGCCCGAGCCGAGGCGGGTTAAAGCGCTTTAAGAACCCACGGGTTCAAGCGCTTTAAGAACCATCCGAAGGCCGTACGTCCCGGTGGGGCGTACGGCCTTCGGTGTGCCGGGGTCCGGTTCACGTGGCCTCTCCCGTTGGTCACGTGGGGCGGTCTCCGGCCGGGCCGTCAGCCGAGGGCCGGGGCCTGGTGCAGGATCTCCCGTTCCAGGCGCTGGAGGCCGGGGCTGGGGTCGATGCCCAGCTCCTCCGCCATGCGCCGGTGATGGGCGCGCAGCACCGTCAGCGCGTCGGCCTGACGCCCCGCGCGGTACAGCGCGAGCCCCATCAGCTCGCAGCCGTACTCGCGCAGGGGATGGGCCTGCGTGAAGGCCGCCAGCTCGGCCACGGCGACCTCATGGGCGCCGACCGCGATCAGCGTGGCGCAGCGCCCCTCGGTCACCGACAGCCGCAGCTCCTCCAGGCGGGCCACCTCCGGCGCCACATGGACGGCGTCGGCGACCTCCGGGTAGGCCTGGCCCCGCCACAGCGCGAGGCCCGCCTCGAACTCGGCGAGCGCCCGCTGGGGCTCCTGCCGGTCCAGGGCCTGCCAGCCGGCGGTGGCCCGCGCGGCGAAGCGGTGCACGTCGACCTCGGCGGCCCGCCGGTCCAGGAGGTAGCCGCGGCCCCGGGTGCGCAGCACGGTCGCCGGTTTGCGGGGCGCCCGCTCCGGCTCCAGCGCGCGGCGCAGGTTGGCGACGTACGCGTGCAGCGACGTCATCGCCGAGGGCGGCGGGCGGCCGTCCCACAGCTCCTCCAGCAGGACGTCCACCGAGACCGGGCGGCCGACCTGGCTGACGAGGAGGGCGAGGGCGGCGCGCTGTTTGGGCGCGCCGAGGTCGACCCGCCGGCCGCCGACGCTCGCCTCGACCGGGCCGAGGACCCTGAACTCGACTGTGGGGCACGGCGGTTCGGCGGCGGCCGTACGCGGGGCGGGCGGCTGCGCGGTCTCCTCGGGGAGCGGGAGGTCGAGTTCGAGCGCCTTGGCGAAGTACAGCTTCAACGCCTGGTTGGTGCGGCGCAGTTCCCGTACCTCGCGTTCGAGTTCGGCGATGCGGCGGGGTTCGGCGGCGCGTGGTTCGCGTTCCGTGAGTTCGGAAATCTTATGCATTTCGCTCCTTTTTTCTTCGGTTCGGTGAACCAAGCCGGCACCAAGCCCGTGGCAAGTGCGCGGCGCGATATTGGGGAATGCCCACGCCGTGTGGGCGATGGAGCATTCTCTATCCCTGAGAGGCGGACGCCGGGTATGCCGACTCTGTGCAAGCCATCGGTGAGCGTGCCGGAAAACATCATCACGGTCGAGGAAACCCTGGCTTTTGCCGAGCGCGCCCACGCGGGAAAACCGCAGCTCCCGCTGGCGCTTCGGCTGATACAGAACACAGGAGTGCGCAAGCGGCACATCGTGCGGCCCATCGCGGAGACACTCCGCCACCCCGGTTTCGAGGAACGCAACCGGATCTATGAACTGGAATCGAAGAAACGCTGCCCCGAGGTCATCGAAAAGGCACTGGCGAACGCCCGTGTGACGGCCGCCGAAATCGACGCCATCATCTATGTGTCGTGCACGGGATTTCTCATGCCGTCCCTGACCGCGTGGCTCATCAACACGATGGGCTTCCGCCCTGACACCCGTCAATTGCCGATCTCCCAACTGGGCTGCGCGGCGGGCGGCGCGGCGATCAACCGCGCCCATGACTTCTGCGTGGCGCACCCGGAAAGCAACGTCCTGATCGTCTCCTGCGAGCTGTGCTCGCTGTGCTACCAGCCGGACGACGACGGCATCGGCTCGCTGCTGTCCGACGGCCTGTTCGGCGACGCGGTCGCCGCGGCCGTCGTACGCGGCAGCGGCGGCACCGGGGTGCGGCTGGAACGCAACGCCTCCTATCTGATTCCGCACACCGAGGACTGGATCTCCTACGAGGTGCGTGACACCGGGTTCCACTTCCGGCTGGACCGCAGGGTGCCGGGCACGATGGAACCGCTCGCGCCGGTGCTGCGGGACCTGGCCGCCGGCTACGGCTGGGACGCGGGCGGCCTCGACTTCTACGTCGTCCACGCGGGCGGTCCGCGGATCCTCGACGACCTCGCGAAGTTCCTCGACGTCGACCGGATGGTGTTCCGGCACAGCTGGGCGACGCTCGCCGAGTACGGCAACATCGCCAGCGCCGTCGTCCTGGAGGCGCTGCGCCGCCAGTTCGAGGAGGAGCCTGAGCTCACCGAGGGCGCGCGGGGACTGATCGCCGGCTTCGGCCCTGGCATCACCGCCGAGATGGCGCTGGGCAGTTGGACCACCGACGGGGCGCGGGTCACCGCGTCGACCTCCTCCCTGGGACGGACAGCATGAACGACTTCCCTCCGGCGTCGGACCGGATCATGCGGCTGATCAACGGCTATTGGGCAACTGGCCTGCTGGGCACGGCCGCACGGCTCCAGGTCTTCACCCACCTCGACGAACACCCCCTGGACGCAGCCGAGTTGGCGGCCCGCGCGCGGATCGCCGAGCGGGGCGCGCGGGCCCTGCTCGACGGGCTGACGGGCCTCGGCCTGCTCACGACGGACGGCGTCCGCTACCGCAACACCCCGGAGGCCGCCGCCTTCCTGGTCGACGGCAAGCCCACCTCGCTGACCGGGTTCGCCCAGGTCAAGGCGGGCCACATGGCGGCGCTCGGCGGGCTCCCGGACGTCGTACGGGCCGGGGGACCGCTGAGTGACGCGGTCGTCGAGGTCGCCGACAACCCGCACTGGGAGAACCTGGTGCAGGCGCTCGCCGCACAGGCGGTTCCGGTGGCCCAACTCGTCGCCGAGGAGCTGAAGTTGGCGGACGCGGGCGAGATCTCCGTGCTCGACGTCGGCGGCGGCTCCGGGGTCTGCTCGGCGGTCTGGCTCGGCCTCAACCCCGTTGCCCGATCGACCCAGTTGGACTGGGCGCCGATCAACGCGATCGCACGCCGGCTGCTGGCGGAGAAGGGGGTGGCCGGCCGAGTCGCCTTCGTGGACGGCGACTTCCACACCACCGGCTTCGGCACGGCCGTCCACGACCTCGTCATGTACTCCAACATCGCCCACCAGGAGGGCCCGCAGGAGAACTTGGCGGTCTTCGCGAAGGCGCGGGCGGCGCTGCGGCCCGGGGGCACGCTGGTCGTCTCGGACTACGTCGTCGACGACGACCGCTCCGGCCCGCCGTTCGCCCTCACCTTCGCCGCCGAGATGCTGCTGAAGAGCCGGCACGGCAGCACGTGGCGGCGCGCCGACTATCAACAGTGGCTGAACGAGAGCGGGTTCGAGGACGTGGTGTTCCGGGAGACGCCTTCGCCTACGACGCTGATCTTCGCCAAGTAGGCAGCGCTCGACACCGAGTCGACCGATGACGCGGCTCCCTCCATGAAAGAGGGAGCCGCATTTCTCATGTCCTTTGCTCATCAGGGCCGTTGCTCCAACTCACGGTCGACCAGGGCGGCGGCAGCGCCGGTGTACCCGGCCGGATCGAGCAGCGCGTCGACACACTCGGGCGGCAACTGCTCGGCCACCTCGGGAAGTTGAGCCAGCACCTCCCCCAAAGAACCGCCCTCCGCCGAAGCGAGCGTCAGCAGCTCCTTGGCCCGCGCCTTCCCCACCCGGGGTGCGAGCACGGCCGACATCCGCTCCGACACGACCTGCCAGCCGGTCAACTCCAGGTTGGCCCGCATCCGTTCGGGCTGTACGACGAGCCCCTCGGCGAGTTCCACGGCCGTGTGCGCCGCTCCTCCGGCCAGCCGCAGGCACTCCCGCAGCAGCAGCCACTCGGCGTGCCACACCCCGGCCGACCGTTCGTCCTCGGTGACGAGGCATTGGGTCAACCCGGCGGCCAGCACCGGCACTTGGAGCGCGGCGCTGCGCAGCAGGGTCGCCAGGACCGGGTTGCGTTTGTGCGGCATCGCCGAGGACGCGCCCCGCCCCTCGACCGGGGGTTCGGTGACCTCGCCGACCTCGGTGCGGGTCAACGACTGCACGTCCACGGCGAGTTTGCCGAGCGCGCCGGTGACGAACGCCAGCGCCGAGGCGAGGTCCGCGACCGGCGTGCGCAGCGCGTGCCACGGCAACGGCGGCCGGGCCAGGCCGGTTTCGGCCGCGAAGGCGTCCAGCAGCCGGTCGGCGTAGTCGCCCGCGTCGTTGTAGGTACCGAACTCCAGGTAGCCGGCGAGGGTTCCGGCCGCGCCGCCCAGGGAGACGGGCAGGCCGCCGGCGAGCAGGGCCGTCACGCGGGTGTGCGCGTCCAGGAGGAGGCGGCGCCAGCCGGCCGCCTTCAGGCCGAAGGTGGTCGGGACGGCGTGCAGGGCGAGGGTGCGGCCGGCCATCACCGTGTCGCGGTGGCGGGCGGCGAGCGCGCCCAACTCGTCTGCCGCGCGCCGGAGATCGGCCTGGATCAGCCGCAGGGTGCGGTCGGCGACCAGCATCGCGCCGGTGTCGAGGATGTCCTGGCTGGTCGACCCGTGGTGCACGAACTCGGCGGCCTCCGGGGACTCGACGGCCACGACCCGCGTGAACGCCCGCACCAGCCCGACCACCGGATTGGCGGTCTCCCTTGCTTCCAGGGCGAGTTGACGCACGTCGAGGAGTTCGGCGCGGGCGACCCGCGTGATGACCTCGGCCGCCCCGGCGGGCACGGCCCCGACCCTGGCCTGCGCCCGCGCGAGCGCCGCCTCGGCGTCCAGCATGGCTTGCAGCCAGGCGGCGTCGGAGGTGGCCGCTTCGGCGGGGGTACCGGCGCGGACGGGGGAGAGGAGGGCGGCGTCGGGGGCGGCTCGGCGTTCTGGGGGAACTGCTGCGGCCGGGGCGGGAGTTCGGGCCTGCCCGGCACCGGAGTTGGCTCCCGCTGGCACCCCGCCCGCCGGAATCCCCTTCGCCTTGACGGGAGTTCGCCCGGCTTCCCCGGCAACTCCCCCGAGTTCGCTCGTCATACGCGCACCTCCACAGAAGTCGACACGGCAACAGCGCCGTCCTGTACCGCCGTTGACAACCCGAGCACCGCCCGCGCGATCGCGTCCGCATCCGCGAGCGTCACCGAGTTGACGCCCGGACGGATGCCCGCGGCGGTGACCCAGTGGACGGACTCGGTGGGGACGCCGTAGGCGAAGCGGCGGGGATGCGGGCGGCCGGTGGTGTCCAGCAGGCGGTAGGGGCGTTCGGTGACGGCCAGGCCCCGGGTCTCGTACTCGGTGCCGCAGGTGCCCGGGATGCGGTGGCGGGCGGCCTCGCCGCGCCGGAGGAGGCCGCGCAGCAAGGGGTCGGCGGTGCGCGGCAGGTCCGGTTCGGGGAGGCGCGCCTCGATCAGCGCCGTCGCGTGAACCGCCGGGCCCGGTACGGCGTTCGAGGTGACCGTGAAGCCGTCGGCCGAGAACCGCACGCGCGGCTTCGGGCCGATGATCTCGACCACGCCCGCCTCGATCAGCGCGAGCAGTTCGGCGGTCCGTGCGGCGGGCGGGCCGATGGAGAGGAAGGCGTTGAGCGGGGTGTACCAGGCCTGGAGGTCGTCGCGGTAGGAGTTGCCTTCGAGGCGGCCGTGGTCGACGGCCGCGCGGATCTCGTTGCGCAGGTCGCGCAGCACGTCCAGGGCGGCCTTGAGCGGGCTGCCGACATTGCCGTCCCGCGCCGCGCGCACGTCCGCCGCGAGATGGCCGCACAGCCAGTCCCGCCAGGCGACGGAACCGCTCAAGGCGGCCTGCGGGTACGGGCGTTGCAGCTTCTCCCAGTCCCAGCGGTCGGCGGGCTCGATGCCTACGGCGGTCAAGAGGCGAGCCTCTTCGGCGTGGCCCTGAGCGGCGAAGAACTGTCGTACGAACGGCTCGCGTTGATGTCCCCGCGCAGCCAACAAGCCCCCGTAATAGACACTTTCGACCTCTTTAGCGATCAGCGGCCACAAGTCCGTGCGGAAGTGCAGCCGTTCGCCGTCCTCGGCCCGGCGGTGCAGCCGGGCGACCGCGTCGAGCGTGAGCAACTGCGGCTCGTACCGCCCGTAGGGGCCTTTCTGGTTCTCGCCGCGCGCGTGGTAGGGCACTCCGCGCCGGGAGCCCGCGACGATACGGGGTTCGCGGCCGGAAGGGCGGTAGCGCAGCCGGTCCCCGTCCCGTTCGAAGCCGCCGCCGCGCTCCTCGGTGAGCAGCGCGACCACGTCGAAGAAGTTCAGCCCGAGCCCGCGCACGAAGACGGTCTCGCCGGGCGCTATCCGGGTGAGATCGGTGTCGGCGGGGTTGGCGGGGTTGGCGGGCGCAAGGTACGTCAGCCCGCGCACGGCGGCGCTGTCGGCCAACTCCTGTTCCTTGCCGGTGAGTTCGGTGGGCACATGGCCGAGGGCGAGGACGACGGCGTCCAGGCCGGTGAGCCGGGTGCCGTCGGCGAGTGCGACGTGCTGCGGTCCTCCTCCGCCGGTCAACTCCACTGCATGGCTGCGGTGGTGAACGACCGTCACATGGCCGGGCGCGTTCGCGACGACCGTGCGGTAGGCGTCCGCGAGGTAGGCGCCGTAGAAGGCGCGGCTGGAGTAGTCGTCGGGGCCGAGGCGGCGGGCCTCGGCGAGGGTGGCGGGGTCGGGGTGCCGGGTGAGGCGGGCGGCCCACTCGTACAGGCCGGGGCCCGGCTCGACGGGGCCCGCCATCCGGACGCTGTCGTCGGTGTAGGCGGTGACCTGCGAGGACACCGTGTTCATGAGCAGCCGGCGAGGCTGCTCGGTGCGCCATACGCGGCCGGCGCCGGGTTCGTACGGCTCGACGACGTGGACGGTCACCGCCGGGTGGGACGGGGACTTGCGTTCGGCCGCGCAGAGCCGTTCCAGGACGGCGAGGCCCCGAGGTCCGGCGCCGACAAGACAGACGGTAAGCACCTGCACACTCCTCAAGGTGGGTTGCACGGTCTCTGACGTCGAGTCAAGTTCCGGTCGCTGAAGGGGAGTTGGTGGTCAGACGAGGGTGGCGGTGCCGCGCCGGCTCGAGTATCGCCGCACAAGCCGCCGCCCTCGCCCCGTCTCAGCGGACCGTCACACCCGAACGCCGGCGTGGGCCCGCAGCGCCGTGCGGAGGGTGCGGACGACGCGTTCGGTCTGGTCCGGGGTGAGTTCGGCGTGCATGGGTATCGCGAGGTTGCGGCGGAAGAGGTCGGCGGAGACCGGGCAGGTCTGCCGGGACTCGTACACCGGTTGCAGATGGCTGGCCCAGGTGCCGTGGCCGCAGCCGATGCCCTGGGCCCTCAAGTCGGCTGCCAGGGCTGCCCTGTTGACGGAGGGGTCGAGGGTGACCAGGTACGACTGCCAGGCGTGGGTGCGGTCCTCGGGGACGTGCGGCAGGGTCAGCAGCTCTTCTTCGGCGAGGAGTTCGGCGTACCGGTCGGCCACCGTCCGCCTGCGGGCGAGGAGTTCGCCGACGCGGTCGAGCTGGACGGTGAGGATCGCGGCGGCGATGTCGGAGAGTTTGTAGTTGTGGCCGATCTCGGTGAAGACGGGGATCGGGAGGCCGACGATCTGGGCCTGGTCGAAGATGCTGCCGATGCCGAAGGAGGAGCGCAGCCGGGCGTCGGCGCCGATGGCCGGGTCGGTGGTGACGAGGGCGCCGCCCTCGCCGCTGGTGGCGCCTTTGCGGCCGTGGAAGGAGAGGCAGGCGACAGGGGCGAGCGCGCCCGCCTCGCGGCCCTGATAGCTGGCGCCGACCGCGCAGGCGGCGTCCTCGACGAGGAACAGGCCGTGGTGGTCGGCGAGTTGGCGCAGTTCGGCGTAGTCGGCGGGGAGGCCGACGGTGTCGACGGCGATGATGCCGACGGTGCGCGGTCCGATGAGGTCGGCGACGGCTCGCGGGTCGACGGTGCCGGTGTCGGCGCGGACGTCGGCGAAGACGGGGACGGCGTCGGCGTAGCGCACGGCGTGGGCGGGGGCGGGGAAGGTGTAGTCGGCGACGATGACCTCGTCGCCCGGCTGGACGCCGAGGGCGAGCATCGCGAGGTGCAGGGCGGCGCCGCAGTTGCTGAGGGCGACGGCGTCGGCGGCGCCGTAGCGCTCGGCGAGGCGGGTCTCCAGGAGCTTGCCGCGCGGGCCCTGTCCGGCCGGCCAGCCGGAGGCGAACACCTCGGCGACGGCGGCGAGTTCGCGTTCGCCGAGGCTCGCGTGGACCAGTGGGATCGGTTCCATGAGGGGTCAGGCTCCGCTCTGCTGGAGGGTCGGCGGGGTGTAACGCAGCGGGGTGATCTGGTGGACGTCGTAGCGCTCGCGCATCTTCAGCACCGCCTCGGGGTCGACGCCGGTGTGCGCGGAGAACAGTTCGGCGATCTCCTCGAAGTAGTGCTCGTGGTCGGGCGAGGGAAGGCTCTGGAAGAGCATGCGGACGGGGCGCGCGGTGGCGTTGCGGAAGGCGTGCGGGGTGCCCGGGGGGACGAACATGCAGCCGCCGGCGGCGACTTGGACGGCCCGTTCGCCGTCGGGCGAGTGCCAGTCGTGCCAGGTGTCGGGGGTGCGCTCGACGGGTTCGAAGGCGAGGAGGTCCAGCCGGCCCTCCAGGACGTAGAAGAACTCCTGTGCGCGGGCGTGGGTGTGGGCGCCGACGTCGAAGCCGGGCGGGACGACGACTTCGAAGCAGGACATGGCCGACCCGGCGGCGCCGGTGACCTTGAAGGTCACCTCCTGGGCGCGGGTGACCAGTTTGCGCCCTTGACCGGGCGGGACGATGAGGCCGCTCATACGACTCACTTCCTGTGCGCTGCCGTTCGGCCGAAAGCCGGTCGCGGCGGTCGGTGCGGGCCGTGAAAGGCCCCTGGTACAGGGGGAGTTGTCGCGCTGCGGGGAAGCGCGCGGGCGCGCGCCGGGCAGGCCCGGGCGCCGGGGGAAGCAGGAGCGGCGCCCGCGGGGACGGGGGCTCCTGCGTGAAGTCGCCCTGAAGACGAGGGGGTTGTGCTCCGGCGGACGGTTCTCAGGGGGAGAACGCTGTCCGCGAGGAGACGCACTCGTGGGCGACGAGCTTATTCATAGACTCTTCGCGGCGGGGCCGTCAAGAGCCCGGCCGACGAGACGGCGGCCGTATTGCTCTTCCGGGCGGTCCTCCGGATCACCCGGAGCCGCCGTCGTTCTCTGGTGTTCTTCTTCCGTTTCTCGTATTGCGGCACGGTGCGGCTCGGCATGGCTGGTGACTTGTCACCGTTCCCCCTATGGCGTGTATTCACGCCCCCCGTTCACGGAACGTCGGGACACGTTCCAAGGGAGAGATTCACCGAGACGGACAGCGCCCGTCAAGGGGGTTCTCCCCCGGCTATCTGGGGCGCTTCCGTTCCGCTTTGCGGCTGTGACCGGCGGTGCGCGGCGCGAACGCAGCGGGCCGGACCGGCTTTCGCTCCCGGTACGTCCGGCGCCAAGCCGAAACCAATCCGCCGCGCAGTCCGGGGCAAGTCCCGCCGCCGATGGTGGGGGCCGCAGCCCGGCAGTCCCGACGGAAGAGCCATATCCTCATGGGAATTCTAGAGAAGATGCACGGTCCGGCCGACGTACGGGCGCTCGAACCCGGCCTCCTGCCGGAACTCGCCGCCGAGATCCGCGACTTCCTGGTGACCTCGGTGTCCCGTACCGGAGGCCATATCGGACCGAATCTGGGAGTGGTCGAACTGACCATCGCCCTGCACCGGGTATTCGATTCCCCCCGGGACCGGTTGCTTTTCGACACCGGTCATCAGGCGTACGTCCATAAACTGCTGACCGGCCGCCGCACGGGATTCGACCGGCTGCGGATGAAAGGCGGGCTCTCCGGTTATCCGAGCCGCGCCGAGTCGGAGCACGACGTGATCGAGAACTCGCACGCGTCGACGGCCCTTTCGTACGCGGACGGGCTGGCGAAGGCGCATCAGCTGCGCGGTCTGGACGGCCGGGTGGTGGCGGTGGTCGGGGACGGGGCGCTGACCGGGGGCATGGCGTGGGAGGCGCTGAACAACATCGCGGCCGGCGAGGACCGCCCGGTGGTGATCGTCGTCAACGACAACGGCCGCTCCTACTCGCCGACGATCGGGGGACTCGCCGCGCATCTGGCGGCGCTGCGGCTGGACCCGGGCTACGAGAGCGCGCTGGGGTTCGTGAAGCGCGTCATGCCGCGGGCGCCGGTCGCGGGGGCGGCCGTGTACGAGGCGCTGCACGCGCTGAAGAAGGGCCTCAAGGACGCGTTCGCGCCGCAGGCGATGTTCGAGGACCTGGGGCTGAAGTACGTCGGTCCGGTCGACGGCCATGATGTGCGCCGGGTCGAGGAATCCCTGCGCGCGGCACGGGACTTCGGGCGGCCGGTGATCGTGCACTGCGTCACCGAGAAGGGGCACGGCTATCCGCCGGCGGTGCGGGACACGGAGGACTGCTTCCACGGGCCGGGCGCCTTCGACCCGTTGACCGGCGAGCCGCTCAACAAGCCGTCTGAGTCCTGGAGTTCGGTGTTCGGGTCGGAGCTGGTGCGGATCGGGGCGGAGCGCGAGGACGTGGTGGCGCTGACCGCCGCGATGCTGCACCCGACCGGACTCGCGGGCTTCGCCGAGGCCTATCCGGAGCGGCTGTTCGACGTCGGGATCGCCGAGCAGCACGCGGCGGCGTCGGCGGCGGGCCTCGCCATGGGCGGTCTGCACCCGGTGCTCGCGGTGTACGCGACTTTCCTCAACAGGGCTTTCGACCAAGTGCTGTTGGACGTCGCGCTGCACCGGCTGCCCGTCACCTTCGTCCTGGACCGGGCGGGCGTCACCGGCAACGACGGCCCCTCCCACAACGGCATGTGGGACCTGTCGATCCTCCACCTGGTCCCGGGCCTGCGGCTGGCCGCCCCGCGCGACGGGGCCCGGCTGCGGGAGCTGCTGCGCGAGGCCCTGGACGTGACCGACGGCCCGACGGCACTGCGTTTCCCGAAGGGTCCGGTCGGCCCCGGCATCGAGGCGGTCGGCCAACTCGGCTCCTGTGACGTCCTGTTGGACGAGGGCCCGCCGGACGTCCTCCTGATCGGCGTCGGCGCCATGGCCGCCGTCTGCCTGGAGGCGGGCCGGCTCCTCGCCGAACAGGGCATAGGCATCACGGTCGTTGACCCCCGCTGGGTCAAGCCGCTGGACCCCGCGCTGGTCGCGGCGGCGCGGGCGTACGGCCGGGTCGTGGTCATCGAGGACAACGGCCATGTCGGCGCCGTCGGCGACGCCGTGGCCCGCGCGCTGGGGGACGCCGAAGTCACCGTGCCGGTACGGACGTTCGGCATCCCCCAGGAGTTCCTGGAGCACGCCGACCGCGCCGAGATCCTGGCCGAACTGGGCCTGACGGCCCCTCAACTCGCCCTTTCCATAAGCCATCTCACGAGGAGCGCCGTCCGTGCCGAACGTTGACCTCGGAACACCTCAGCTCCCGCTGGCCAGGCGGCGCCGGACCCGGCCGCTCCAGGTGGGGTCCGTGGGCGTCGGCGGGGACCATCCCGTCTCGGTGCAGTCGATGACGACGACGCGTACGTCCGACGTCGACGCCACCCTCCAGCAGATCGCCGAACTCACCGCCGCCGGCTGCCAGATCGTCCGCGTGGCCGTGCCCACCCAGGACGACGCGGAGGCGCTGCCGCGGATCGTCGCCAAGGCGCGGATACCGGTGATCGCCGACATCCACTTCCAGCCCAAGTACGTGTTCGCCGCGATCGACGCGGGCTGCGCCGCCGTACGCGTCAATCCGGGGAACATCAAGAAGTTCGACGACCGGGTCAAGGAGATCGCGGCGGCGGCGCAGGCGGCGCGGACGCCGATCCGGATCGGGGTCAACGCCGGTTCCCTGGACCGGCGTTTACTCCAGAAGTACGGGCGGGCGACGCCCGAGGCGCTGGTGGAGTCGGCGTTGTGGGAGTGCTCGCTGTTCGAGGAGCACGGGTTCACGGATCTGAAGATCTCCGTCAAGCACAACGACCCGGTCGTCATGGTGGGCGCCTACCGGATGCTCGCCGCGCGCTGCGACTATCCGCTGCATCTGGGGGTGACCGAGGCGGGGCCCGCGTTCCAGGGGACCGTCAAGTCGGCTGTCGCCTTTGGTGCGTTGCTCGCGGAGGGCATCGGCGACACGATCCGCGTGTCCCTGTCGGCGCCGCCCGCCGAGGAGGTCAAGGTGGGCCTTCAGATCCTGGAGTCGCTGGGGCTGCGCGAGCGGGGCCTGGAGATCGTGTCCTGCCCGTCCTGCGGGCGCGCCCAGGTCGACGTCTACAAGCTCGCCGACGAGGTCGACGCGGCTCTCTCGGGTTTCCCCGCGCCGCTGCGGGTCGCCGTCATGGGCTGCGTCGTCAACGGGCCCGGCGAGGCCCGCGAGGCCGACCTCGGGGTGGCCTCCGGGAACGGCAAGGGGCAGATCTTCGTGCGGGGGAAGGTCGTCAGGACGGTGCCCGAGTCGAAGATCGTGGAGACGCTGATCGAGGAGGCCATGCGGATCGCGGAGGAGATGGGGATCGATCCGCTGGGGGGTGGGTGAGGGGGCCGGAGTCTCTCGGCCGACTCGGCCCGCCGCGCCGCCTGTTCACGCCGGGCACGCCAACTCCGGTTCACCTGACGCCCGTTCGAACCATTCCGAGTCATCGAGAGGAAACCATGCCGCCCACCCCACGCCGCGTCCTCCTCGCCGAACCGCGCGGTTCGTGCGCCGGTGTGCGCCGGGCCATCGCCGTCGTGGAGCGCGCGCTGGAGATCCACGGCGCCCCCGTGTACGTCCGCAAGCAGATCGTGCACAACGAGTACGTGGTGCACCAACTGGAGGCGCTCGGCGCCCGGTTCGTCGAGCCGGAGGGCGATGTGCCCGAGGGCGCCGTGTGCGTGTTCTCGGCTCACGGTGTGTCACCTCAGGTGCGGGACAACGCGGTTCGGCGTGGACTGACCGTCATCGACGCGACCTGTCCGCTCGTCGCCAAGGTCCACCAGGAGGCCCGCCGGTTCGCGCGCGACCATCACACCCTGATCCTCATCGGGCACGCCGACCACGAGGAGATCGAGGGGACGTACGGGGAGGCGCCGGACCGGACGGTCGTCGTCGAGGACGTCGAGGGGGCGCGGCGGCTCCAACTCGCGCCGGGGACCTCGGCGGCGTACCTCACGCAGACCACGCTGTCCGTCGACGACACCGCCGAGATCGTCGCCGTGCTGCGCGAGCGGTTCCCCGCGCTCGCGGGGCCCGCCGGGGACGACATCTGCTACGCCAGCCAGAACCGGCAGAACGCGGTGAAGGCGATCGCCGGGCGCAGCGACCTCGTCCTGGTCGTCGGCTCGCCCAACTCCAGCAACTCGGTCCGCATGGTCGAGGTCGCGCGGGCCGCCGGTACGCGCTCCCGACTCCTGCCCGACGCGGGCCACTTGGACCCGGCGTGGCTGTCCGGCGTCGGCACGGTCGGGCTGAGCGCGGGGGCGAGCGTGCCGGAGATCCTGGTGGAACAGGTCCTGGAACGGCTGTCCGGGCTGGGGTTCACGGAGGTGGAGACGGAGGTGACGGCGGTGGAGGACGTGGTGTTCAGGATGCCTTCGGGGCTGGAACGGGCGGGGGAGGTACGGGAGTTGGGCGGTGCGGGGGCTGCTGCGGAAGGAGAGCCGGAGGAGCCCGCCGCGAAGATCCCCGCGCAACCGACCAGCACCGACGAAACCCTCACCCGCCTCCTCGCCCGCGCGAGCGCCCGTATAGACGACCTCCTGAGCGCCGAGGCCGCCCGCTGGGGCGCGGTGGACGCGCGGGTCGCGGTGCCGGTGGAGGCCGTCGCGGAGCTGGTCGCGGCGGGCGGGAAGCGGCTGCGGCCGGCGTTCTGCGTCAGCGGCTATCTCGCGGCGGGCGGGACGGCGCGGAAGCCGGACGAGGACGCGGTGGTCGCCGCTGCGGCGGGGCTGGAGCTGCTGCACGCGTTCGCGCTGCTGCACGACGACGTGATGGACAACTCCCCCACCCGGCGCGGAGTTCCGACCGCGCACGCCAAGCATGCCGCCCTGCATGCCGAGCGCGGCTGGGCCGGCGAGCACCGCCGCTTCGGGGAGGGCGTCGGCATCCTCGCGGGCGACCTGGCGCTCGGGTACGCGGGCCGGCTCGTCGCGGGGCTGCCCGGGCCCGCCCTGGAGATCTGGACGGACCTCGTCAACGAGATGATCATCGGCCAGCATCTCGACATCACGCTGGCCGCCGAGTTCGTCCCGGACCCCGCCCTCGCGCGCTGGGTCGCCGTCTGCAAGTCGGGCCGCTATACGATCCACCGCCCGCTCGCCCTGGGCGCCGCCCTCGCCGGACGGCCCGATCTGCACGGGGTGTTCGAGCGGTACGGGGTGGCGGCGGGCGAGGCGTTCCAGCTGCGGGACGACCTCCTGGACGCGTTCGGGGACGCGGCGGCGACGGGGAAGCCGGCCGGGCTCGACGTGAGCGAGCACAAGATGACCCTGCTGCTCGCCCTGGCCGCCGACCGGGACCCGGAGGTCGCCCGCCTGGTCGGCGAGGCCCGCGCGGGTGCCTGGGACCCGGCCGCCCTCCTCGCCGCCGTGCACGCGTCGGGGGTGCGCGAGGAGGTGGAGCGCCAGATCGACGGCCTGGTCGTCACTTCTCAAGTCGCCCTGGAGGAGGCTCCTTTGGCGGCAGGCTGGGGTGATCGGCTGGCGCGGATGGCGGAGAAGGTGGCGTATCGGGACCGGTGAGCCGTATGAGCTGCGCGCCCCCGCCGATGAGGTGCGCGCCCCCGTACAGACACAACGCCAGCCACCCGGTCGCGAAGAGCCACCCCCCGACGACGTCGGTGAACCAGTGCACACCGAGATAGATCCGGCTCAGCCCGACCAGGACCGCCCAGGCGCCGACGGCGATCCGCAGGGGGGTGACCGCGCGCGGGGCCCGCAGGGTGAGGGCGCCGATGAGGAGGCCGGCGGCGATCGCGGATGTGGTGGTGTGCCCGGAGGGGAACGCCCAGCCGCTCGCGCCGGTCGCCCAGCCCGCCTGGGGCGGCCGGTCCCGGTGGGCGAACTCCATGACGCCGTAGCGCGCGGCCTGCCCGGCGCCGAGGCAGAGTGCGCCGAGCACGGCCGCGAGCAGCCGCCCGCGCAGGCTCCGGCCGGCGATCAGGGCGGCGAGCACGACGAGGACGTACGGAACGGCGCCCGTACCCGTGGCGGTCACCGCGCGGGCCAGCGCGAGGGCGAACGCGGGCCGGTGGGCGACGGACCAGTCGTACAGGCCCTGGTCGGGCGAGAGGGGGCCTGCGGCGTCCTCGACGAAGAAGGCGAGGATCGCGAACCCCGCGCACGCGCCGAGCCCGACGCTGCCGGCCAGCTCGGTGAGGTCCTTGCGGTTCACCGGGCGTCCGCCGGAGCCGTCGGCGGCCTTCCGCGCGGCATCGTCCCGGTCCACAGCACGCTCCTCCACCTCTCCTTGGGTCACCGCCCCCTCACCCCCGCGCCTGCTTGCGCCCCCGGTACAGCTCGGCGGCGAGCGGCAGGAGGGACACGGCGACGATCACGGCGACGATCGGCAGCAGGTAGCGGTCGACGTTGGGGATCGAGGAGCCGAGCGCGTACCCGGCGAGGGTGAGGCCGAGGCTCCAGACGAGGCCGCCGATGACCTGCCAGAGGGTGAAGACCTTCAGGGGCACGCCCAGGGTGCCGGCGAGGGGGTTGAGGACGGTGCGCACGACGGGGACGAACCGGGCCAGGACGACGGCCTTGGCGTGCCCGTAGCGCGAGAGGAGCTCTTCGGCGCGCTTCGCCCCCTCGTGCAGCCGCGCGGAGCGGGAGCGGGCGAGGAGGGCGCCTCCCGCGCGGCGGCCGATCAGGTAGCCGAACTGGGCGCCCAGGAGCGCGCCGAGGGCGGCGGAGACGAGCAGCGGGCCGAGGGAGAGCCGTACGCCGTACTGTCCGCTGCCGGTGCACAGGAGGCCCGCCGTGAAGAGCAGGGAGTCGCCGGGGAGGAAGAAGCCGATGAGCAGCCCTGTCTCGGCGAACATCACCACGCCCACGCCCACGACGCCGAACGCGGCCAGCAGCGACCGGGCGTCGAGCGGGTTCACCGCGAGCTGCGACGCGGCTCCCACGAGTGAGGTCATCGAAACGAGTCCCTTCCCTGCGGCCGCCCGGACCCTCCAGACGACTACAAACCTGTAGACGGTCTACGACACTGTAGACGGTCCGGGGTTCCGGAAAGTTCCCGCACCCGGCGAGGTGACCCGAACGGGCTCTCCGGCGGCCGCCGGAGAGACAGCCCGGCAGCCTCGCAGGGCCCGGCTCAGCGCCCCCTCTCCCCCTGCGCGACCTCGATGTTCTGATGCACCCGGACCGCACAGGTGGCGGCCGTGGCGCAGGTCAGCAGGGCGCAGGCGGTGAGGGCGGCGGCGAGCCAGCGGGTGGGGCGGCGTACGGGGCCGAGCAGGGCGGTGACGCGGTGCGGGACCGGGCCGGTGGCCATGGCGGGCGTGACGACCGGGCGCGGGCCCGTACCGGAGGCCAGGGCCGCGCGGGCGATGGCGCGGGCGGTGAGCCTGCGGTCGCCGACGACGGCGGCGGCCTCCTCGTCGGCGACGCGCTCGGCGGCCAGCCGGACGGTGTCGCACAGGGCGCCGAGGGCGGGGTGGACGGGCGCGCACAGTTCGGCCAGGGCGAGGAACCAGTGGTGGCCGCCGGCGTTGTGGGCGCGCTCATGGGCGAACAGCACCTCGCGCTCGCGCGCGGAGAGCGTGCGCAGCATCGCGCTGGTGACGACGATCCGGGGCGGCCGTCCGGGCAGCGCGTACGCGTCGGGGGCCGGGTCGTCGACCACGCGCAGGTCACCCGCGGCGGCGGCGCCGTCGGCCCGCGCGCGGGCTGCTCGCAGGGCGGCGGTCTGCCTCAGGGCGGTGCGGCACACCCGCGCGGCGGCGCAGGCCAGGAGGGCGGTCGCGGCGGCGGCGAGGGGGTACGTGAGGGGCCCCGAGGGGGCGCGCAGCGGGTGGATCAGCTCGCCCAGGGCGGCGAACGGCGGGAGCCCGAGCAGGCCCGTCAGCGCGAGGGTGCCCAGCGCGGCGAGCGTCGCGCCCGCGAGGAGCAGTGCGGAGGCGGTGAGCGTCCACAGGGCGGCGCCGGGGCGGCAGCGGTCCAGGACGCGGCGGGCGAGCGGGGGCGCGGCCCAGGGCAGGGCCAGGGAGAGCAGCAGCAGGAATGTGACGATCACCGGGGCACGTCCCCCTCCTCCAGCAGCCGGCGCAGCACCTGCTCGTCGTCCGGGCTGAGCTGGGCGACGAAGCGGGCGAGGACGGTCTCGCGGTCGGCGTCGCGGTCCAGTTCGGTGTGCATGCGCCGCGCGGTGAGTCCGTGGGCGTCCTGGGCGGGCCGGTAGGCGTAGCCTCGGCCGTTGCGCTCGCGCTCCAGGCTGCCCTTCTCGTGCAGCCGCGTGAGGATCGTCGTCACCGTGGTGCGGGCCAGTCCGGTGCCGAGTTCGAACTGGACCTGGGACGGCGTGAGCGGCACGCCGGCGGCCCACAGCGCGGCCAGGACGGCGGCTTCCAGCTCGCCTGGGGGGCGGCGTTCGTCGGTGGTGTCTCTCATGGGAACGATCCTCACCCTGCGATCGTCTACATTGTCGTAGACCGTCTACAGAATTGTAGTCAGTCGGTGGCCGGGCCCGTCAGGTGTCCGTCCGCGCGCAAGACCCGCAAGGTCCGCAGGAAAGGAACGTACGCCTATGACCGCATCTCCGCTCCCATGGTCGCAGCCCGCCGCCCCCAGGGAGGCGCGCGGATGACGCTCGCGCTCGACGGCGCCGGGATCGACGGCGGGGTCTACCGGGACGTCGTGGACCTCGCGGGGCGCTCCCCCGGGTGGCTGGACAGCCTGGTGTCGGCCTGGTCGTCCTTCGGCCTCGCCCTGTTCGCGCTGCTCGCCGTCCTCGCGTGGTGGCGCGCGCGGCGTACGGGCGCCGAGGCGGGGCTGCTCGCGATGGCCGTGCCGGTCGCCGTGGTCGCGGCCTTCGCGGTCTCCTCGGTGGTGAAGCTCGCGGTGCGGGAGGTGCGGCCCTGCCGGACCCTGCACACCGTGACGCTGGACGCCTGCCCCGCGCGCACCGACTGGTCGTTCCCGAGCAACCACGCGACGATCGCGGCGGCCGCCGCCGTCGCCCTGCTCTTCGTCTCCCGCGCGCTGGGCGCCCTGGCCGTCCTCGCGGCCCTGGCGATGGCCGTCTCCCGCGTCTGGGTGGGCGTCCACTACCCGCACGACGCGGCGGCCGGCCTCCTCCTGGGCGCCGCCTGCGCCATCGCGTGCATGCTGCTCGCGCGGCGGTGGGCGCCGCGGCTGCTGCGCGCGAGAGCGTCCGAGCCGTACGGTCAGGTCAGCTCGCCGTCAACGTGACCGTCCGCGCCGCCGCCCTCGCATGGAAGTACGGCAGCGGCAGCCCTCCCTGCGCCCTCAGCTCCATCACGGTGCCCTCGACGCTCGCCGGACCGGCGTGCAGGACGACGGGCGACGGTTTCCCGGTGTTGCGCCACACGTGCTCGGCCCCGTCGCACACGGCCGCGACGCCGCCGATGCCGTAGCGGACGTTCGGTGAGTCCTGGCTGATGGAGGAGGAGACGAAGACGGGGCCCGTGCCGGGGAGGCAGCGGTAGGTGCCGGAGAGGGTGACGGTGCCGTCGGCGGTGACCTGTCCGACGGAGTCGACGGTCACGGTCTCACCGGGGGCGGCCAGGGCCGGCACCGGGGCGGCCGACAGCAGCAGCGCGGCGGCGGCCGCACCGAGAGCGGGGCGCAGGGACATGAGGGGGCCTCCAGGGTCGGGGGTTCGTACCGGCGGCCTGCCCCGCGACCGCCCCGCGCGTCAACCGCACCCCGTGGGTTCCACACCATCGAAGGACGGTGGTGCGACTGGATGGTCGTACGACTGAACGGCCGCGCCGGCCCCGCGCCCCCGCACATAGGGGGTCCGTCCCGGAGTTGTCCTGGAGTTGTCACACTCGCGGCGGATCTGTTCCGATGCGTTAGTGGGAGGGGCATGGTCTGTACATGCGGGAGGGTCCGCGGGGACCGTTCCCCCAGACGCGGAGGTGCGCCATGAGTTCCCACCCCTTTTCCGAGCCCGGCCCCGCAGGCACCCGGCACGCACACGTCGTCGCCGCCCACCCGGAGCAGGGCTGGAGCCTGCTGAGCGACGGCCGCGTGGTCTTCGACGACTGCGGGGAGCTGCTGCCCGACGGCAGGGTGGTCGCGCCTGCGGTGCGGCTGGTCGCGGTGTGACCACGGGTGCGGCCGGTTGCCGGCCGCCTGACCTGCGACCCCGGTACCTGATCCGCGCCCCGGCCCCCGGCCCCCCTCACCCCAGCACCGCGACCCCCTCCAGCTCGACCACCGCCCGCTCGTCCCACAGCCGGACGATCCCGACGACCGCCATCGCCGGGTACTCCCGCCCCGCCAGCTCCCGCCAGATCCGCCCCAGCTGCGGCGCGGCGGCCCGGTAGGCGGCCACGTCGGTGACGTACACCGTCATCCGCGCCAGCTCCGCGGCCGTGCCTCCCGCCGCCGCCAGCGCGGCCAGCAGGTTCCCCAGCGCCCGCCCGAACTGCTCCGGCAGCGTCTCCCCCACGACCTTGCCGTCACCGTCGAGGGCCGTCTGGCCGGCGAGGAACACCAGCCGGGTGCCGGTGGCGACGACCGCGTGGGAGAAGCCGGTGGGGGGCGAGAGTTCGCCGGGGTTGACGCGTTCGAGGCTCACCGAAGACACCCTTCCTGGCGCTCAACGCTCACCCGGCCCACCCCTCCCCGCATCGAACCCCCTGTACAACTCCCGCGCGATGATCCCCCGTTGCACCTCGCTCGCCCCCTCATAGATCCGCGGCGCCCGCACCTCCCGGTACAGCTGCTCCAGCAGGTGCCCGCGCTGGAGCGCCCGCGCCCCGTGCAGCTGTACCGCGCGGTCGACGACGTACTGGGCGGTCTCGGTCGCGAGGAGTTTGGCCATCGCCGAGCGGCGGGGTACGTCCGGATCGCCGGCGTCGTACGCGCGGGCCGCCGCGTGAACCATGAGGCGGGCCGCCTCGGTGCGTACGGCCATCTCGGCGACCTGGTGGGCGACGGCCTGGAGATCCTTCAGCTTGCCGCCGAACGCGTCGCGCCGGGAGGTCCAGTCGAGGGTGGCGTCGAGGGCGGCCTGGGCCATGCCGACGGCGAAGGCGCCGACGCTGGGGCGGAACCGGTCGAGGGTGCCCATGGCGACGCGGAAGCCGTGGCCGGGTTCACCGAGGACGTCGTCGGGGGTGACCGGTACGGCGTCGAAGGACAGGGTGCCGATGGCGTGCGGGGCGAGCATGTCGAGGGGGCGCCCGGTGAGCCCGGGGCGGCCGGCGGGGAGGAGGAAGGCGGTGATGCCACGCGCGCGGGCACCCTTGCGGCCCGCACGGCTTCCGGCACCGGCCACCGCCGGGCCGCCTCCAGCGCCCCCCTCCCCCGTCCGCGCGAACACCGTATAAAAATCAGCCTCCGGCGCATTCGAGATCCAGCTCTTCTCCCCGCTCAGCCGCCACCCCCCACCCCCATCAGGCTCCGCGCGCAGCTCCAGCGCAGCCGCGTCGGACCCCGCCCCCGGCTCGCTCAGCGCGAACGCGGCCACCGCCCGGCCCTCAGCCACCAACTCGATCCAGCGCCCCCGCTGCCCCGAACTCCCGTACGCGTGCACGGGATACGCGCCGAGCCCCTGGAGCGCCAGTGCGGTCTCCGCCTCCGTGCAGCCGTGGGCCAAGGACTCGCGCATCAGGCACAGTTCGAGCGCACCGGAGGTGAACAGCCGCCGCAGCAGGCCCAGTTCGCCGAGGTGCGCGACCAACGGGCGGTTGACGCGGCCCGGTTCCCCCTTCTCCGCCAGCGGGCGCAGCCGACCGGCCGCCAGTTCTCTCAACTCCGCGCTCCAGGCGACCTGTTCCCGGTCGAGTCCGAGCGACATCGCACAACCCCTCTCCACGCACGCCGACATGAAGCCCCCGCACGAGACTATCGCGCCCTGGTGACCATCGTCACCAACCCGCTACGCTCGAACCGCGACCCCACCACGAGGCCGGCCAAGGCAAGGGGGGAACCGTCATGGATCACTCCGCACATCTCGACACCTTCGCGCGCGACCACCTCCCCCCACCGGACCAGTGGCCCGAACTCCACTTCGACCTCCCGGAGTTGGCCTACCCGGAGCACCTGAACTGCGCGGCCACCCTCCTGACCGGACAGCCCGACGACCGCCCCGCCTTCCACACCCCGGAGACCACCTGGACCTACGGCCGACTCCGCGCCCACGTCGACCGGTTGGCGCACCTCCTCAGCGGCCCCCTGGGCGTCGTACCCGGCAACAGAGTGCTGCTGCGCGGGCCCAACACCCCCTGGACGGTGGCCTGTTGGCTGGCGGTGCTGAAGGCGGGCGGGGTCGTGGTGACCGTGCTGGCGCAGCAGCGGGCGCATGAGCTGAAGGCCATCTGTGAGATCGCGCAGGTGAGTCACGCGCTGTGCGACGCAAGGGTGTTGGACGATCTCGTCAAGGCGGAGGTGCCGGGGCTGCGGATCACCCCGTACGGCGGGGACGCGCCGGACGACCTGCTGCGGCGGACGGCGCCTGCGGGACCGTACGAAGCCGTTCAAACCGCCGCCGACGACGTGGCGTTGATCGCGTTCACGTCGGGGACCACCGGGCGGCCGAAGGGGTGTGTGCACTTCCACCGGGACGTGCTGGCCATCGCGGACACCTTCGCGCGGCACGTGCTGCGGCCCACGGCCGACGACGTGTTCGCGGGGAGCCCCCCGCTGGGGTTCACCTTCGGGCTCGGCGGGCTCGTCGTCTTTCCGCTGCGGTTCGGGGCGAGTGCGCTGCTGCTCGAACAGGCGGGCCCCAGACAGCTGTTGCCCGCGATCGGGCGGCACCGCGTGAGTGTGCTGTTCACCGCGCCGACCGCGTACCGGGCGATGCTCGCCGGGCTCGCCGGGCACGACGTGTCCTCGCTGCGCCGCTGCGTCTCGGCCGGCGAGAACCTGCCGGCGGCGACCTGGCGGGAGTGGCACGCGCGCACGGGCCTGCGCGTCATCAACGGCATAGGCGCGACAGAGCTGTTGCACATCTTCATCTCCGCCGCCGACGACCTGGTCCGGCCGGGCACGACCGGGCTGCCCGTGCCCGGCTGGCGGGCGCGGGTGCAGGACGCGGACGGGCGGCCGGTCCCGGACGGCACACCCGGGCTGCTCGCCGTGCGCGGCCCGGTCGGCTGCCGGTATCTCGCCGACCCCCGGCAGCGGGAGTACGTACGCGACGGCTGGAACATCACCGGGGACACGTATGTCCGGGAGTCCGACGGGTACTTCAGGTACGTCGCCCGCGCCGACGACATGATCATCTCGGCCGGGTACAACATCGCGGGGCCCGAGGTCGAGGACGCGCTGCTGCGCCATCCGGACGTGCTGGAGGCGGCGGTCGTGGGTCAACTCGACGCCGAGCGCGGGCAGATCGCCGTCGCGTACGTCGTCCTGCGGGCCGGCGCGCGGCGGGACGCGGAAGCCCTGCGCGGGTTCGTGAAGCAGGAACTGGCGCCGTACAAGTGCCCGCGCGAGATCCGCTTCACGGCCGCGCTGCCGCGCACGGCGACCGGGAAACTCCAGCGGTTCCGGCTGCGTTTTCCTGACGACACCGGAGGTGACCAGCGCTGATGCCGAAGACCTAAGATGATCAACGTGTCCGACCAGCATGCACCGCGGTCTCTCATCGTGACGCTCTACGGCGCCTACGGCCGCTCCATCCCCGGTCCCGTACCCGTCTCCGAACTGATCCGGCTGCTCGCCGCGGTCGGCGTCGACGCGCCCTCCGTACGGTCGTCGGTCTCCCGGCTGAAACGGCGCGGCCTGCTGCTGCCCGCGCGCACCGCACGCGGCGCCGCGGGCTACGAACTGTCCGCCGAGGCCCGGCAGTTGATGGACGACGGCGACCGCCGCATCTACGCGAGCGCGCCGCCGGCCGACGAGGGCTGGGTGCTCGCCGTGTTCTCCGTGCCCGAGTCGGAGCGGCAGAAACGACACGTCCTGCGCTCCCGGCTGGCGGGCCTCGGCTTCGGCACGGCCGCGCCCGGCGTGTGGATCGCGCCGGCCCGGCTGCACGACGAGACCCGGCACACCCTGGAGCGGCTCGGCCTCGACGCGTACGTCGACCTGTTCCGCGGCGAGCACCTCGGGTTCGCGCCCACCGCACTGACCGTCACCCGCTGGTGGGACCTGACGGCGATCGCCAAGGAGCACGGGGCGTTCCTCGACGCCCACGAGCCGGTGCTGCGGGCCTGGCGGCGGCGGGCGGACACCCCGGCGGAGGAGGCGTACCGGGACTATCTGCTCGCGCTGGACTCCTGGCGGCGGCTGCCGTACACCGACCCCGGCCTGCCGCCCGCGCTGCTGCCCCCGGACTGGCCCGGGGTGCGCTCGGCGGAGGTGTTCCGGGCACTGCACGGGCGGCTGCGGGACGCGGGGGCGGAGTTCGTGATCCCCGCCGACCCCTTCGTGACCCCCGCGCTCCCTCCGGCCCCAGAGGGCCCCGCATGAACATCATGTGAAATTAATCGACGCCCCCTCCCCCTCAGCGGATCCTCAGCCTTCTTAACAGTTCCTCTCAGACTCCTTACCTAGGTTTGCGGGTCATGAGCCTCAAGCGCAGCCTGAACCGGGCGCTCACCGCCACCACCGGCCTCCAGGTCCGGCGGGCGCCCCGGTCCACCCCCCAGAAGCCCGCGGCGAAGCCCGCCGCCCCGGCGTACCGCCGCCCCTCGGCCGAGGAACTGCCGGTCGACCGGCTGCTGCGCCGCCCGGTGTTCATCATCTCCTCGGTCCGCTCCGGCTCGACGCTGCTGCGCATGATGCTGGACACCCACTCCCGGCTGCGCGCCCCGCACGAACTGCACATCTCCCGGCTCGAAGTGGGCTACGGCAGCAGCGTCTCCGAGTACGCGATGCAGAACCTCGGCCTGGCGCGCGGGGACTTGGAGCACCTGCTGTGGGACCGCGTGCTCCACCGCGAACTGCTGCGCTCCGGCAAGGAGTTCATCGTCGAGAAGACCCCCGGCAACGTCTTCTGCCACGAACGCATCCGCGACTCCTGGCCGGACGCCCGCTTCCTCTTCCTGCTGCGCCACCCCGAGTCCATCGCGCGCTCCTGGCACGAGTCCGACCCCGTCAAGCGGCCGTACGAGAAGGCCGTCGAGGACACCCGGCGCCACGTCGAGGCCGTCGACGCGGCCCGCGCCCGCCTCGCCGACGGCCACACCGTGCGCTACGAGGACATCACCGCCGACCCGGAGAAGGAGATGCGCCGCGTCTGCGACTTCCTGGACCTGGCCTACGAGCCCGAGATGATCGAGTACGGCCGCAAGGGCGACGCCGAACTGCGCCGGGGCCTCGGTGACTGGCGGGACAACATCCGCACCGGCACGGTCCAGCCGGGCCGCGAACTCCCCGGCGACGACGAGATCCACACCGACCTGAAGCCGACCTGCCGCTCCTGGGGATACGCGGCCTGAACCGCCTTCAGCGACAACACGCCTGACTCCCCCGCACCTCCGGCCGCGCGAGCCCCAACTCGGCTGCCGCGAAAGGACCTTACGCATGACCAGCACGACCAGGCCCCAAGGAGCCACGGTCTGGCTCACCGGCCTGCCCAGCGCCGGGAAGACGACGATCGCCCAACTCCTGTCCGCGCGGCTGAAGTCGGCGGGCCGCCGGGTGGAGGTCCTCGACGGCGACGAGGTCCGCCGCTTCCTCTCCGCCGGGCTCGGCTTCTCCCGCGCGGACCGCGACACCAACGTGCAGCGCATCGGCCTCGTCGCCGAAGTCCTCGCCCGCAACGGCGTGCTGGCCGTCGTCCCCGTCATCGCCCCCTACGCCGACAGCCGCGAGGCGGTCCGGCTGCGGCACGAGAAGAGCGGGACGCCGTATCTGGAGGTGCACATCGCAACTCCGGTGGAGGTGTGCGCGGTTCGGGACGTGAAGGGGCTGTACGCGCGGCAGGCGGCGGGCCGGCTGAAGGGGCTGACGGGGGTCGACGATCCGTACGAGCCGCCGGTGGACCCGGAGTTGGCGCTGACGACCCGGGAGCAGACACCGGAAGAGTCGGCGGACGCGGTGTTCGCGCTGCTGGCGGGGCGGGGGCTGGTGTGAGCCCGAGCGGTTTCGCGCTGTCCCACCTGGACGCGCTCGAGTCCGAGTCCGTGCACATCTTCCGTGAAGTGGCAGGGGAGTTCGAGAACCCGGTGCTGCTGTTCTCCGGCGGCAAGGACTCCATCGTCATGCTGCACCTCGCGCTGAAGGCGTTCACCCCGGCGGCGGTCCCCTTCTCCCTGCTGCACGTCGACACCGGGCACAACTTCCCCGAAGTCATCGAGTACCGCGACCGGGTGGTCAAGAAGCACGCGCTGCGGCTGCACGTCGCGTCCGTCCAGGAGTACATCGACCGGGGGCTGCTGCGCGAGCGCCCCGACGGCACCCGCAACCCCCTCCAGACCCTCCCGCTGACCGAGAAGATCCAGAAGGAGCTCTTCGACGCGGTGTTCGGGGGTGGCCGCCGCGACGAGGAGAAGGCGCGGGCGAAGGAGCGGGTGTTCTCGCTGCGGGACGAGTTCTCGCAGTGGGACCCGCGCAGGCAGCGCCCGGAGTTGTGGAACCTGTACAACGGCCGGCACGCGCCGGGTGAGCACGTACGCGTCTTCCCGCTCAGCAACTGGACGGAACTCGACGTCTGGCAGTACATCGCCCGCGAGGGCATCGAGCTGCCGGAGATCTACTTCGCCCACTACCGCGAGGTCTTCCGGCGGGGCGGCATGTGGCTGACCGCCGGGGAGTGGGGCGGGCCGAAGGCGTCGGAGACTGTCGAGAAACGACAAGTGCGGTACCGGACCGTCGGGGACATGTCCTGCACGGGCGCCGTCGACTCCGACGCGGTGACACTGGAGCAGGTGATCACGGAGATCGCCGCGTCCCGGCTGACCGAGCGCGGGGCGACCCGCGCCGACGACAAGCTGTCCGAAGCGGCGATGGAAGACCGCAAGCGCGAGGGGTACTTCTAGTCATGACGATCGACACGCTGCGCTTCGCGACGGCCGGTTCCGTGGACGACGGCAAGTCGACCCTCGTCGGACGGCTGCTGCACGACTCCAAGTCGGTCCTCACCGACCAACTCGAAGCCGTGGCAAGGGTGTCCGAGAGCCGGGGTCAACTCGCCCCCGATCTGGCCCTGTTGACGGACGGCCTGCGCGCCGAACGCGAACAGGGCATCACGATCGACGTCGCGTACCGCTACTTCGCCACCCCCAAGCGGCGGTTCATCCTCGCCGACACCCCGGGCCATGTGCAGTACACCCGCAACATGGTCACCGGCGCCTCCACCGCCGAGCTGGCGATCATCCTGGTGGACGCCCGCAACGGGGTGGTCGAACAGACCAGCAGGCACGCGGCGGTGGCGTCCCTGCTGCGCGTCCCGCACCTCGTCCTGGCCGTGAACAAGATGGACCTCGTCGGCTACAGCGAGCCCGTCTTCGCCGAGATAACCGGGCAGTTCAAGGCCGAGACGGCTCTGGAGAACGTCACGGCGATCCCGGTCTCGGCCCTGACCGGCGACAACGTGGTGACCCGCTCACCCCACACGCCTTGGTACGACGGACCGCCCCTGCTGGAGTTCCTGGAGACGGTCCCCGTAGCCGCCGACCCCGCCGACGCCCCCGTCCGCTTCCCCGTCCAGTACGTCATCCGGCACGGCGAACTCCGCGCGTACGCGGGCCAGTTGGCGTCCGGGACACTCCGGGTCGGCGACCGGGTGACGGTCCACCCGTCCGGCGCGGTGTCGACGGTGGCCGCACTGGACGCCCTGGGCCACGCCGCCCAGGAAGCCCACGCCCCGCAGTCGATCGCCGTCCGCCTGACCGACCAACTCGACGTATCCCGGGGGGACATGCTGACGGCGGGCCCCGAAGTCCCCACGCTCACACGGGAGATCCGGGCCTCCGTCTGCCATCTGGCGGACCGCCCGCTGCGGGTGGGCGATCGGGTGCTGCTGAAGCACACGACGCGGACGGTGAAGGCGATCGTCGACGACCTGGGCGGACCGGCGGAGTTGACGACGAACGACTTGGGCCGCGTGACGCTGCGCACGGCCGAGCCGGTTCCCGTGGACGATTACGCGACGTCCCGGCGGACGGGGGCGTTCCTGCTGCTCGACGCGGCGGACGGGACGACGTTGACGGCGGGGATGGTGGAGTTGGGGGGCTGAGAGGGGCGGCGCCAAGGAGCTGAGCCCCGGCAAAGGGACGGCGCCAAGTCAGCCCGGCCTCCCGGCCCAGCTCCGAAAGCTCAGCTCCTCCCCCTCCCCTTGACCCCGTCTCCTCTCCCTGTCCTCGGCGCCCGGCTCCCCGCCCCGTACTGCACCGGCCACCCCACCCCCGCCCCCTCATACCCCTGCTCCGCCGCCGCGTGCAACGTCCACTGGGCGTCGTACAGATGCGGCCTCCCCAAGGCGCACAGATCCGTCCGCCCCGCCAGGATCAGCGAGTTGACGTCGTCCCACGACGAGATCGCGCCCACCGCGATCACCGGCACCCCCACCTCGTTGCGGATCCGGTCGGCGAACGGGGTCTGGTACGAGCGGCCGAAATCCGGGCGCTCGTCGGAGACGACCTGCCCCGTCGAGACGTCGATCGCATCAGCCCCGTGCGCGGCGAACGCACGGGCGATCTCCACCGCGTCCGCCACCCCCGTACCCCCCTCGGCCCAGTCGGTCGCCGAGATCCGTACCGTCATGGGGCGCCCCGCCGGCCACACCTCCCGTACCGCGTCGAAGACCTCCAGCGGGAACCGCAGCCGCCGGTCCAGTGAACCGCCATAGGCATCCGTCCGCCGGTTGGTCAGCGGCGAGAGGAAGCCCGACAGCAAGTACCCGTGCGCGCAGTGCAGTTCGAGGAGGTCGAAGCCGGCGTCGGCGGCGCGGCGGGCGGCGGCCGTGAACTGCTCGCGGACATCGGCGAGTTCGGCCACGGACAGTTCGCGCGGCACCTGGCTCCCCCGCTGGTACGGCAGCGAAGAAGCCGCCGCCAAAGGCCAGTTGCCCTCCTCCAGCGGCTCGTCCATCCCCTCCCACATCAGCCGCGTCGACCCTTTGCGGCCGGAGTGCCCGAGCTGGACGCCGATCGCCGTACCGGGGCTCCGCGCGTGGACGAAATCGGTGATCCGGCGCCAGGAGACCGCCTGGACGTCCGAGTAGAGGCCGGTGCAGCCCGGCGTGATCCGCCCCTCCGCGCTGACGCACACCATCTCGGTCATCACCAGCCCCGCCCCGCCGAGCGCCCGGGCGCCGAGGTGGACCAGATGAAAGTCACCCGGCACCCCGTCGACCGCCGAGTACATGTCCATCGGCGACACAACCACCCTGTTCCGCAAGGTCAGTTCGCCCAGCCGGAACGGTGTGAACATGGGCGGGGTCCCGGGCGGGCAGCCGAACTCCCGTTCCACGGACGCGGTGAACCCGGCGTCGCGCAGCCGGAGGTTGTCGTGGGTGACGCGGCGGCTGCGGGTGAGCAGGTTGAAGGCGAACCGGCGGGGCGGCTGGCCGGTGTAGGCGGCGAGGTTCTCGAACCATTCGAGACTGGCCCGCGCGGCACGCTGCGTCGAGGCGACGACCGGTTTGCGCTCCTCCTCGTACGCCGTCAACGCCGTTGCCAGATCGGGCTGTTCGTCCAGGCAGCCGGCCAGCGCGAGGGCGTCCTCGACGGCGAGCTTGGTGCCGGAGCCGATGGAGAAGTGGGCGGTGTGGGCGGCGTCGCCGAGGAGGACGACATTGCCGTACGACCAGCGGTCGTTGACGACCGTACGGAACGTCGTCCAGGCCGAGTTGTTGGAGTACAGGGGGTGGCCGCGCAGGGTGCCGGGGAACATCTCAGCCAGGCGGACACCAGCGTCGTCCGTGCCCTCGAAACCCGCCGCCCGCCACACCTCCTCGCGCATCTCCACGATCACGGTCGACGCGTCCGAGGAGTACGGATAGCCGTGCAGCTGCATGACCCCGAACTCCGTCTCCGCGATCTCGAAGCGGAACGCGTCCAGGGCGAAGTCGGTGGCCAGCCAGATGTAGCGGCAGCGGTGCGGGGTCAGCGAAGGGCGGAAGACCGTCGCGAACGTCTCCCTGGTCGGGCTGTGCACCCCGTCGGCCGCCACGACCAGGTCGTGTGTCTCGGCCAGCCACTCCGGATACGGCGCCTCGGTGTGGAAGCGGACGTCGACGCCCAGGTCCTGGCAGCGTTTCTGGAGGATGTCCAGCAGCTTGCGGCGGCCGAGGGCGGCGAAGCCGTGGCCGCCGGAGGTGTGGGTCAGGCCCCGGTGCGCGATCTCGATGTCGTCCCAGCGGACGAACTCCTTGCGCAGGGCGGCGTAGATGACCGGGTCCGCGTGCTCGATGCCGCCCAGGGTCTCGTCGGAGAGGACCACGCCGAACCCGAAGGTGTCGTCAGGGGCGTTGCGCTCCCAGACGGTGATCTCCCGCTCGGGGCGCAGCCGTTTGAGGAGCGCGGCCGCGTACAGACCGCCGGGACCACCACCTACGACCGCCACCCGCATGGCCGACCCGCCCGGTCCCCGCCCATCCGGCGCCCCCAACCCCCTCACCGCCCCTGCCACTTCGGCGCCCGCTTCGCCACGAACGCCGCGTGGAACTCCCGATAATCCGCCCCGTTCATCAGCAACGCCTGCGTAGCCGCGTCGAGTTCGACCGCAGCGGCCAGCGGCATGTCCAACTCCGCGCTCAGCAGAGCCTTGGTCTGCGCGTAAGCCAGCGCGGGCCCCCCGGCGAGCCGCCGCGCCAGCGCCAGCGCGGCCTCGTCGGCCCGCCCCGCCTCCGCCAACTCGCTGATGAGCCCGATCCGTTCGGCCTCGGCCGCCCGCACCGCCTCCCCCAGCATCAGCAGCCGCGTCGCGTGCCCGAGCCCGACGACCCGGGGCAGCAGATAGGCCGCCCCCATGTCCCCGCCGGACAGCCCGACCCGCGTGAAGAGGAAAGCGAACCGGGCGGTCGGATCGGCGACCCGGAAGTCGGCGGCCAGCGCGAGCACGGCCCCCGCGCCCGCCGCCACCCCGTGCACGGCGGCGACCACCGGGAACGGCGCCTCCCGCACCGCCCGCACGACCTGCCCGGTCATCCGGTTGAAGTCGAGGAGCTGGGCGGTGTCCATCTCCAGCGTGGCGCCGATGATCTCGTCGACGTCGCCGCCGGAGCAGAAGCCGTCGCCGTCGCCGCCGAGGACCAGCGCCCGCACGGCCCGTTCCCGGGACAGCTCGGCGAGCAGGTCGCGCAGGTCGGCGTAGGCGCCGAAGGTGAGGGCGTTGAGCCGGGCGGGCCGGGACAGGGTGACGACCGCGACCCCGTCGGCGCGCTCGACGCGGAGGTGTTCCCAGCGCGGGGTGCGCGGGGCGGATCCGGTGAAGGGGCTCACGCCTCGAAGTTATCACCGAAGTATGACTGTCGTCACGAGTGCGGCATACGCCGGTCGACGGCATCGTCACCGCCCGTCAATAACGCGGTAACAACGGAACGGGCGGGTCGGGTGGGGCCGTTGGAACGGGTAAGCCCTCGGTGGCGGGACCGGAGATCCCGCACGGCGCCCCTGGTGCGTCTGAGCCGGAGGCCGCCGTACCATTCCAGAAAGTTGAAAGCAGGACTGCCTGATGTCGAACACGGGAACCTGCGCCCAGAACGGACTCACCTTGCACGAACGACCGGCCTCCGCCTCCTGGCGCATCGCGCTGCCGCACTCAGCCGCCGCCGTCCCGGTGGCCCGTGCCCTGGTCCGGACCGCGCTGGCGGAGGTCGAGCACGGCGCGGACAGCGACACCGCGGAGCTGCTGACGGCCGAGCTGGTCGCGAACGCCGTCGAGCACACGGCCGGCGAGGACCCGATAGAGCTGGTCGTACGGCTGCTGCCGACCGGCTGCCAGGTCGAGGTGCACGATCCGGACCCGGCGCCGCCCGGCGAGCTGACCCGGCCCCTGGGCAAGGCGCCCGACCCCTGGCAGGAGCACGGCCGCGGGCTGCTGCTGATCCGCGCGCTCAGCTCGTCCTGCGGGCACCGCCTCACCGAGACCGGCAAGGCGGTGTGGTTCAGACTCGCAGCGGTTCCGCCGCACTGGCGGCCTGCGTAGCCTCCGCCGCCGCGAGCCGCGAGCCCCGGCGCCCGTACCCGGCGTACAGCGCGAGCCCGGCGGCCAGGAAGGCGGCGAACTGGACCCACGTCGCGAACCCGGTCTCGTACATCAGATACAGGCAGAACCCGATGCCCAGCAGCGGCAGCGCGGGGAACAGCGGGACGCGGAAGGTGCGGGCCAGCTCCGGTTCGCGGCGGCGCAGGGCGATCACCGAGACGTTGACGACGGCCATGATCGCGAGGGTGCCGATGGTGCACAGGTTCATGACCACGTCGAGCGAGGCGAAGGCGGCCGGGACCGCGAAGACGGCGGCGACGATGACCGTACCGGCCACCGGGGTCGACGTACGCGGCGAGACCTTCCCGAAGACGGCCGGGATCAGCCCGTCGCGGGACATGGACATGAGGATGCGGGTCTGGCCGTAGGTGACGGCGAGGACGACCGACGCGATGGCGACGACCGCCCCGAACGCGACGATCCCGCCGCCGACCGCCGACCCCGTCACCGCGTTCACCACGTACGACAGCGCCGCCGGCCGCCCGCCGACCTGGTCCGCGCCGACGGCCCCGATCGCCGCGAGCGCGACCGCGCAGTACAGCAGTGTGACCACGCCGAGGCAGACCATGATGGCGACGGGGATGTCCCGGCGCGGGTTCTTGGCCTCCTCGCCGGCCGTCGTGATCGCGTCGAAGCCGATGTACGAGAAGAACGCGGCCGTCGTCCCGGCGCCGATCCCGCCGAGCCCGGCCGGCGCGAAGGGGGTGAGGTTGCCGTCGCGGAACGCGCTGAACCCGATCACGCAGAACGCCACCAGGATCGCGATCTTCAGCACCGCCATGGCCGCCGTCGCCGTCGCGCTCTCCCGCACCCCGCGCACCAGCAGCGCCGCCGCCATCGCGATGACGAGCACGGCCGGCAGATTGACGACGCCCCCGTCGGCGGGCCCCGCCGACAGCATGTGCGGCAGCTGGTGTCCGACGACGCTGTCCAGCAGCTCGTTGACGTACTGGCTCCAGCCGACCGCGACCGCCGACACGGAGATCCCGTACTCCAGCAGCAGACACCACCCGACGAGGAACGCGGGCGTCTCGCCGAGGCTCGCGTAGGCGAAGGAGTACGACGACCCGGAGACCGGGATCGCGCCGCCCAGCTCGGCGAAGGCGAGCGCGGTGACGGCGCAGGTCACGGCGGCGAGGACGAAGGAGACGACGACGGCGGGGCCGGCCTGGGCGACGGAGTCGGAGAGGCCGACGAAGATGCCGGTGCCGACGATCGCGCCGACGCCGAAGCAGATCAGCTGGAAGCGGCCCATGGTCCTTCTGAGACCGTGACCGGCCCGGTCGGCGCCGGATTCGGCGACCAGGAGAGCCGGGGACTTGATGCGGGACATGCGGGTGGTGCTCGTTTCTGGTGTTGCTCATCCGGCCCGTCTCCGCGGGCCGGCCCTGCTTTCCTGTGGCTCAGGCCATCGTCGCGACCAGCACCGCCTTGATCGTGTGCAGCCGGTTCTCCGCCTCGTCGAAGACGACCGAGTGGGCCGACTCGAAGACCTCGTCGGTGACTTCGAGCGACGCGAGACCGTACGTCTCGAAGATCTCCTGGCCGACCTTGGTGCCCAGGTCGTGGAAGGCGGGCAGGCAGTGCAGGAACTTGACGTCCGGGTTGCCGGTGGCGCGCAGGACGTCCATGGTCACGGCGTACGGCGCGAGCGCGGCGATCCGCTCGGCCCACACCTCCTTGGGCTCGCCCATGGAGACCCAGACGTCGGTCGCGACGAAGTCCACGCCCGCGACGCCCTCGGCGAGATCCTCCGTGAGCGTGATCCGGGCGCCGCTGCGGACGGCGAGTTCCCGGGCCCGGCCGACGATCTCCGGGGCCGGCCAGTACCGCTCGGGCGCGACGATCCGTACGTCCATGCCGAGCAGCGCGGCCGTGACCAGGTAGGAGTTGCCCATGTTGAAGCGGGCGTCGCCGAGGTAGGCGAAGGAGATCCCGGTCAGCGGCTTCGCGCAGTGCTCGGTCATGGTGAGCAGGTCGGCGAGCATCTGCGTCGGGTGCCAGTCGTCGGTGAGCCCGTTGAAGACGGGCACGCCCGCGTGGACGGCCATCTCCTCGACCTTGGCCTGGCTGTCGCCCCGGTACTCGATCCCGTCGTACATCCGCCCGAGCACGCGCGCGGTGTCCTTCACGGACTCCTTGTGCCCGAGCTGCGAGCCCGACGGGTCGAGGTACGTCGTCGAGGCGCCCTGGTCGGCGGCGGCGACCTCGAACGCGCAGCGGGTGCGCGTCGAGGTCTTCTCGAAGATCAGCGCCAGGTTCTTGCCCGCCAGGTGCCGTGTCTCCGTACCCGCCTTCTTCGCGGCCTTCAGCTCGGCGGCCAGCCCGAGCAGACCGCGCAGCTCCTCGGCGCTGAAGTCCAGCTCCTTGAGGAAGTGGCGGCCGGCGAGGGCGGTCGGGACTGTCGCCATGGGGGCGCTCCAGGGGTACGTGAACACAAGGACCCTTGGAAGTCTATACGACTCTCAGAATTTATATACGGCCCTATGTGCGACCCCGGGTCCGGCTACACGGCGTCCCGCTGCACCGGACAGCTCATGCAGCGCGGCCCGCCCCTCCCCCGCCCCAGCTCGCTGCCCGGGATCTCGATGACCTCGACGCCCTGCCGGCGCAGATAGGTGTTGGTGGTGGCGTTGCGCTCATAGGCGACGACCACGCCGGGCTCGACGGCGAGCACGTTGCAGCCGTCGTCCCACTGCTCCCGCTCGGCGGCGTGGACGTCCTGCGTCGCGGTCAGCACCCGGATCTCGCTGAGCCCGAGGGCGGCGGCGATCGCGCGGTGCATGTGCTCCGGCGGATGGTCGGTGACCTTCAACTCCTTGTCGGCGACGCCCGGTTCGATGGTGTACGAGCGGAGCATGCCGAGGCCGGCGTACTGGGTGAAGGTGTCGCCGTCGACCATCGTCATCACGGTGTCGAGGTGCATGAAGGCCCGCCGCTTGGGCAGGTCGAGGGCCACGATCGTCTCGGCGGAGCCGGCCGCGAAGAGCTTGTGCGCGAGCATCTCGACGGCCTGCGGGGTGGTGCGCTCGCTCATGCCGATCAGGACCGCGCCGTTGCCGATGACCAGCACGTCACCGCCCTCGATCGTGGACGGGTAGTCGGCCTGGCCCTCCGACCAGACGCGGAAGCGCTCGTCGCGGAAGAGGGGGTGGTGGCGGTAGATCGCCTCGAAGTGGATCGTCTCGCGCTGGCGGGCGGGCCAGCGCATGGCGTTGACGGCGACGCCGTCGTAGATCCAGGCGGAGGTGTCGCGGGTGAAGAGGTGGTTGGGGAGCGGGGCCAGGAGGAAGTCGTCGAGGTCCATGACGTGGAAGCGGACGGAGGTGGGCTCCGGGTGCGCCTCCAGGAACTCGCGCTTGGTCATGCCGCCGACCAGGGCTTCGGCGAGCTGCGGCGAGGGCAGGTTCTCGAACGCGGCTCTGAGGTGGTCGGTGGCGAGGACGCCGTACTCCTTCTCGTCGAAGACGCGGTCCAGGACGAGGGAGCGGGCCACCGGGATCTCCAGGGCCTCGGTGAGCAGATCGCCGAAGAGGTGGACGGCGACGCCCCGGTCGCGCAGGACGTCCGCGAAACCGTCGTGCTCGGCGCGCGCCCGGCGCACCCAGAGCAGGTCGTCGAAGAGGAGGGCGTCCTTGTTGCTGGGGGTGAGCCTTTTGAGCTCTAGGTCCGGCCGGTGCAGGATGACGCGGCGCAGCCGCCCGGCCTCGGAGTCGACGTGGAATCCCATGCCTCCATCCTGACCGCAGAAGCGGCGGTTCACCCGGTTTCCGGGGGCCAAGATCATGAAAGCTTGGCCCCCGATTCCGGCAAAGGGGAACTAGAGGCGCGGGTCCACCGGCTCCGACTCCAGGGCCAGCACCCCGAACACCGCCTCGTGCACCCGCCACAGCGGCTCGCCCTCGGCCAGCCGGTCCAGGGCCTCCAGGCCGAGGACGTACTCGCGCAGGGCCAGCGACCGCTTGTGGTGCAGCGACCGGTGGCGCAGCTTCGCCAGGTGCTCCGGCCGGGTGTACTCCGGACCGTAGACGATCCGCAGATACTCCCGCCCCCGGCACTTCACCCCGGGCTGCACCAGCCGCCCGTCCGCCCCGCGCACGAGCGCGCCGAGCGGTTTGACGACCATGCCCTCACCGCCGCGCCCGGTCAGCTCCAGCCACCAGTCGACGCCGGCCCGCACGGACTCGGGGTCGCCGGTGTCGACGTGGAGCCGCCGCGTGGTGTGCAGCAGCCCTGTCGGGTCGTGCTCCACCAGCCGGTCGAGCAGGGCTAGTTGGTCGTCGTGCGGCAGCCCGGCGAGGCTGCGCCCCTGGACGGCGAGCAGCTGGAAGGGCGCCAGGCGTACGCCGTCCAGGCCCTCGGTCGGCCAGCAGTAGCGGCGGTACGCCTCGGTGAACGCGGCGGCGTCCTGGGCGCGTTCGCGCTGCCGGGTCAGCAACTCGCCGACTTCCACGCCGCGTTCGGCTGCCTTGGCGAGCGCGTCGAGGGCGCCGGGGAACACCGCGCCGGAGGCCGCGCCGACCGCCGCGTACTGACTGCGCAGCAGCCCGGCCGCCTTGAGCGACCAGGGCAGCAGTTCGGCGTCCAACAGCAGCCAGTCGGTGGCGAGTTCGTCCCACAGCCCGGCCGCGTCGGCGGCTGCGCGGACCCGGCCCAGGATCTCTTCGGTGACCGTCAGGTCGTCGAAGAAGGGGCGTCCGGTGCGGGTGTAGAGCGAGCCCGTGGGCCCTTCGACGCCGAACCTCTCGCGCGCCGCCGCCGCGTCCCGGCACACCAGGGCCACGGCCCGCGAGCCCATGTGCTTCTCCTCGCACACGACCCGCGCGACCCCGTCCTCGGCGTACTGCGCGAACGCCTCCAACGGGTGCTCAAGATAGCCGTCCTGCTGGGAAGTTGCCGTGGGCGCCATGGTCGGCGGCAGGTACGGCAGCAGCCTCGGGTCGATCGCGAACCGGCTCATGACCTCCAGGGCCGCCGCCGCGTTCTCCTCCCGCACCGAGATCCGCGCGGCGCCCTCGTACCGGGTGCTGACGGCCCTGCGGCCGTGCACGTCGGCCAGGTCCAGCGGCCGGCCGTCCTGGCCGCCGGGCGCGGCGGAGTGCAGCGGCCGGGCCGGCTCGTACCAGACCCGCTCGGCCGGTACGCCGACCAGCTCCCGCTCCGGCCAGCGCAGCGCGGTCAGCTTGCCGCCGAAGACCGCGCCGGTGTCGAGGCAGATGGTGTTGTTCAGCCAGCTGGCTTCTGGAACCGGCGTGTGCCCGTACACGACGGCCGCGCGGCCCCGGTACTCCTCCGCCCACGGATACCGCACCGGCAGCCCGAACTCGTCGGTCTCACCGGTGGTCTCGCCGTACAGGGCGTGCGAGCGGACCCGTCCTGAGGTGCGGCCGTGGTAGCGCTCGGGCAGTCCGGCGTGGCAGACGACGAGCTTCCCGCCGTCGAGGACGTAGTGGCTGACGAGCCCGTCGATGAACTCCCTTACCTCGGACCGGAATTCCTCGCTCTCCCCCGCCATCTGCTCGACGGTCTCGGCGAGTCCGTGGGTGTGCTGGACCTTGCGGCCCTTCAGGTGCCGCCCGTACTTGTTCTCGTGGTTGCCGGGCACGCACAGCGCGGCGCCCGACTTCACCATGGCCATCACGCGGCGCAGCACACCGGGGCTGTCCGGGCCCCGGTCGACGAGGTCCCCGACGAAGACGGCGGTGCGGCCCTGCGGGTGGACGCCGTCGGCGTACCCCAACTCGCCCAGCAGCGTTTCGAGTTCGCTCGCGCAGCCGTGGATGTCGCCGATGATGTCGAACGGTCCGGTGAGGTGGGTGAGGTCGTTGAACCGCTTCTCGGTGCGGACGCTCGCGGCCTCGATCTCAGCCTCACCGCGCAGCACGTGCACCTTGCGGAACCCCTCGCGCTCCAAGTGCCGCAGGGAGCGTCGGAGTTCACCGACGTGCCGCCTGACGACCCGGCGCGGCATATCGGCCCGGTCGGCGCGGTCCGCGTTGCGCGCCGCGCACACCTCCTCGGGCACGTCCAGCACGATCGCGATCGGCAGCACGTCGAACTGCCGCGCCAGCTCGACCAGTTGACGGCGGGCCTCGGGCTGGACGCTGGTGGCGTCGACGACCGTGCGGCGGCCGGCGGCGAGGCGCTTGCCGGCGATGTAGTGCAGGACGTCGAAGGCGTCCCGGGTCGCGCTCTGGTCGTTCTCGTCGTCGGAGACCAGGCCCCGGCAGAAGTCGGAGGAGATGACCTCGGTGGGCTTGAAGTGGCGCCTGGCGAAGGTGGACTTGCCGGAGCCGGAGGCGCCGATGAGGACGACCAGGGAGAGGTCGGTGACGGGGAGTTCGCGGGGCTTGGGGGGCTGTGCTGTCTGCTGTTCGGTCATGCTGCCCGCGCCTCCTTCTTGTCCTGTGCTGTGTGCGGGGTCTTTTCCTGTGCCGGCCGCTGGGTGAAGACCGCCATCTGGGTGGGCGGTCCGACCTCGGGGTCGTCCGGGCCGACCGGGGTGAACTCGGCTTCGTAGCCGTACTGTTCGCCCACCTTGCGCGCCCAGTCCCGGAACTCCTCGCGGGTCCACTCGAAGCGGTGGTCGCCGTGGCGGGCGTGTCCGGCGGGCAGGGTTTCCCAGCGGACGTTGTACTCGACGTTCGGGGTGGTCACGAGGACCGTGCGGGGGCGGGCCGCGCCGAACACCGCGTACTCCAGGGCGGGCAGCCGGGGCAGGTCGAGGTGTTCGATCACCTCGCTGAGCACGGCCGCGTCGTAGCCCTTGAGCCGGTTGTCGGTGTAGGTCAGCGAGCCCTGGAGGAGGCTGACCCGGGAGGCCTGGCGCTCGCCCATGCGGTCGAGCTTGAGGCGGCGGGCGGCGATGGTGAGGGCGCGCATCGAGACGTCGAGGCCTACGATCTCGGTGAAGCGGGGGTCCTTGAGGAGTTCCTTCACCAACTCGCCCTGTCCGCAGCCGAGATCGAGGACTCGGGTGGAGGTGGAGGTGTGGAGGGCGGTGAGGATGGCTTCGCGGCGCTGTACGGCTAGGGGGACGGGTTTGGCGGGGGTGCCGGTAACTTCGGTGCCGGCGGCTTCAGTTGCGGCGGCTTCTCCGGGGGCGCCGGTGAGTTCGGTACTGGCGGCTTCAGGGGCGTCGGTGGCTTCGGCGTCGTCGCCCGGGGTGTCCGCGACCGCGTTGTCGATCTCCTCGACCTCGCTGTCGTCGCTCTCCGCCAGCCGCTGCAACTCCAGCCGCTCCTGCGCCTCCCGGGTCAGCGACCAACGCCGGGACAGATAGCGGCTGGTGATGAGCTTCTGCTCCGGATGCGCGGGCAGCCAGCCCTCCCCGGCGCGCAGCAGCTTGTCGACCTCGTCGGCGGCGACCCAGTAGTGCTTGGCGTCGTCCAGGACCGGCAGCAGCACGTACAGGTGGCGCAGCGCCTCGGCGAGCGTCAACTCCTGGGATTCCAGGGTGAGTCGGACGTAGCGCGAGTCGCCCCACTCGGGGAACCCGGCGTCGAGCGCGACCGGTTCGGCGGTGACGTTCCAGCCGAGGGGGGTGAAGAGGGCGCGGACGAGATCGGGGCCGCCGCGGGCCGGGAGCGCGGGCACCTCGATGCGCAACTCCCGGGCCTGGCCGGGGAGTTCGGGGCGGGCCGCGCAGACGCCCTTCATCGCGGTGGAGAAGACGGCGCTGAGGGCGACCGCGAGGAGCGAAGAGGCCGCGTACGGGCGGTCGTTGACGTACTGGGCGAGCGCCGCGTCGGGGGCGCCGCCACGGCCCTTGCCCTTGCCGCGCCGCACCAGCGCCACCGCGTCGACCTCCAGCAGCAGCGCCGCCGTGCAGCGGTCGGGCCCGGCCTCGGGGTAGAGGACGTGCGCCGTGCCGTAGGAGGTGGAGAACGCCTGCGCCTTGCCGGGGTGCTTGTGCAGCAGATGGCCGAGGTCGGTCGCGGGGCGTTCGGGGGTGCCGGTGGTGGTGACGGTCAGGAACATGGGCCTCTCCGGCCGTGTACGAAGGGGTGGGCGAAGGTGGTGCAAAGGATCTCGGATCACCTTCGCACACCTGTCGCGACCGGCGCCTTTGGTTATCGCGGGGGCGGCGCCTTTGGTCATCGCGGGCGCTGTCCGGGCCGTTCGGCGCCGGCGTTCGGGTCGGCCGGCTCCCAGGGGCTGACGCCCAGTTTCCCGGTCGTGCCGAGGTCCAGTCGCGGGGTGAGCATCACGGGCGCGGCACCGGACTTGGCGCGGATCCGGACGTAGGGCACGTTCACGGCCGGCTCCCCCAGCTCCGTGGTGTTGCGCCACACGATCACCGAGACGGCGGCGGCACCGGGGGCCAGGGTGAGCGGCTCAGGTTCGGCGGGATGGCCGACGGCGGTGGCGGGAGAGCCGGGTCCGGTCTGGACGTCGACGCCGGTCATGGGCTCGTACTCGCCGTCGAGCAGGGCGAGTTGGGGGAAACCGTCGAGCGTGTAGTCCCTGTCGCCGCAGTTCACGAGGTGGACGCCGACGGCCCGCAGCCCCATGGCGGCGTCGCCGTCGTCGGCGTAGACATGCAGCCCGGAGGCCGGACAGGCGCCGCCCTCGGAGGGGGCCTCGGCGAGGGGGACTTTGGTGACGCGGGAGACCTTGGCGGTGACCTTGGTGGTGACCTTGGTGGTGGCCGACTCGCCTCGCAGGGCGTCGAGTTGGGCGGTCCCGGTGACCGGGCGGCCGGGCGGGACGTCGACGACGACCTCCTGCCGGTCCACCGACGCGCCGCTCATGGTGAACTCGACCAGGAACGTGTATCTCATGGGCGCGGCGGCCTTGTTGACGACCTCGTACGCGGCGGACGTCCCCCGCGAGTGGGTGACCGAGGTGACCCGGGCGCCGTCGATGCCGGGATCGGCGACGGGCGAGGGAGACGGCGCCCCCGCCCCGGCCGCCCCCTGGTTCCCGCAGGCGGCGGTCAGCAGGACGACGGCGAGGACCGGGACGGGGAGGAGGCGCATCCGCCCACCTCACCAGGAACGGCGCCGTACGACCGTGACGGAAGCCACGCCTCCGGTCACAGCCGTGTCACAGGTCCCGGTAACTACCCCTGGGCTCAGCCGAGTTGGGACTGCACCTCGGCGGAGATCAGCTCCAGGTGGTCCAGGTCGGCGAGGTCGAGGATCTGGAGGTAGAAGCGGGTGGCGCCGGTCTCGGCGTACCGGCCGATCTTGTCGACGACCTCCGCCGGGGAGCCGGCGAGGCCGTTGGCCTTCAACTCGTCCACCTCGCGGCCGATCGCGGCGGCGCGGCGGGCGATCTCCTCGTCGCTCTTGCCGACGCAGGCCACGAGGGCGGTGGAGTAGGTCAGTTCGTCCGCCGCGCGGCCCGCCTCCGCGACGGCCGCGCGGACGCGGGCGAACTGGGCCTCGGTGTCGGCGATCGAGGCGAACGGCATGTTGAACTCGTCGGCGTAGCGGGCCGTCAGACGCGGGGTGCGCTTGGGGCCGCCGCCGCCGATGAGGACGGGGATCTTCGGCTGGACCGGCTTGGGCAGCGCGGGCGAGTCGGTGAGGGTGTAGTGGGTGCCCTTGAAGTCGTACGTCCCGCCGGGCGGGGTCGACCACAGGCCGGTGACGATCTCCAGCTGCTCCTCCAGGCGGCCGAACTTCTCCTTCGGGAAGGGGATGCCGTACGCGTGGTGCTCCTCCTCGAACCAGCCCGCGCCCAGGCCGAGTTCGACCCGGCCGCCGGACATCTGGTCGACCTGGGCGACCTGGATGGCGAGGACACCGGGGAGGCGGAAGGTGGCCGCGGTCATCAGGGTGCCGAGGCGGATGCGCTTGGTCTCGCGGGCGAGTCCGGCGAGGGTGAGCCAGGCGTCGGTGGGGCCGGGGAGGCCGTCGGCGCCGCCCATCTTGAGGTAGTGGTCGGAGCGGAAGAACGCGTCGAAGGCGAGTTCTTCGGTGGCCTTGGCGACGGTGAGGAGGGTGTCGTAGCTCGCGCCCTGCTGGGGCTCGGTGAAGATACGGAGTTCCATAGGTCCATGCTTGCATCCCGGACGGGTGTGCGAACGTCAACCCCGCTGGTCACGAGGGGCCGGGGGATCCCCTGTCGGGTGAAAAACGGGGTGCCGGGCGCGGCGGGCCAGTGACCGCCCTTCTCGATGATCGTTGGCCCCTCGGAGCCGGACCGCCCGGCGCCCGCGCCACACCTGCCGGCGCGTCAGCCGTGCCGGCCCTCCTTGAGCGGGGCCGGTTGGCCGTAGGAGGCCGTCATGTCCGAGGAAACCATGAGCTCCACCGGGCAGCCGAAGGGGTTGCTTCAGCAGATGGAGGAGCTGATGGCGGCGTTGAACGCGGATCTCTCCGCACTGGACGCAGACTTTGCATCGACCGCTTCCACAGATCCGACGGCACCTGTCCAGCCGACGGTTTCCTCCCAACTGACGGCCCCGATCCAGCCGACGGCCTCCCTTCAACCGACGGCGCCTGCCCGGCCGACGGTTGCCCCTCAACCGACGCCGCCTGCCCAGCCGACGGCTTCCTCTCAGCCAGCGCCCATCCAGCCGACGACTTCCGCCCAGCCGGCGGGGGTTGAGGAGGGCGGGGTCGGCTAGGGCGGATCGGGATGGAGGGGGGTGGGGGAGGCTGGAGGGGGTGGATTTGGCCGGTGCCGGTCCGGAGGGGCGGGGGAGCTGGCCGGTCGGCGCTGCTGGTCCGGCGGGGCGGCAGGGGGCTGGGCGGGGGCGGGGGTCGGCTGATGCCGGTCCGGCGGATCGGGCCGGGATAGGCCGGAGGGGGTGGACTCGGTCGGCGTCGGCTTCGGCGAATCGGCTCGGGAGGGGGCAGACCCGGCCGGTGCCAGTCCGGCGGATCGGGCTGGGGGCCAGGATCGGAACGGGTCCGGCCCGCGCCGGTCAAGCGGATCGGGCCCGGAAGGCGCACTCGGCCGGGGCCCTGTCCTGCGGACCGCACTGGAAGACAGGCGCGCTCGGCCGACGCCGGTCCAGCGAATCCCGGTCCGGCAGAGGAGCGGGCTCAGTCGATGTCGGTCCGGCGGATCAGGCCGGGGGCAAGTGCGCCTGACCGACGCCGGGTCAGCGGAGCAGCCCCCCCCGAAAAGTTGCGCCGCCCCTCCCGCAGACGCGAGCGGTATGCCGTGCGCGCCGTCGCCCGCGAGGCGGAGGGGACGCCGGGCATCAGGCTCCTGCGGCAGCCGGCGCAGCCCTACCTCCCAACCGGAAGCTGAGGGCATCGGCGGCCGGGCGCAACTCCTGCCCGACGGCAACCCCAGGAAGCACCGCATGCTCGAAGAGCCCGACTGAGAGCATGCCGGGGCCCGGCCTCCCCGGCCCACCGGCCCACCGGCAACCACCGGACCGACCCCGACACCTTCCCCGACACCCCTCGCCCTTGCCGTCACCCTCACCCTCCCCCTCACCCTCACCCGCACCTCCAGGCACCGGTCCACGCAGACCGCCAGCACTGTCCACCGCCAGGCTCCCCACCACCAACTCCACCCCTGGCACCAGCCCCCCTGGAAGCACCGCCCGAACAAGCCCCCCAGGAGCAACCCCAACCAAGAAGCACAGCCCCAAAAAAGAGCCGCACCCCCGAAGAGACCCCACCCCCGAAAGAACCGCACCCCAAACAACACCCCCCTCCCCCCTCACCTCTCCGGCAAAGCCTCCTCCCGAGCCGCAAGCTTGCGCAGCATCTCCATGACCCGGTCCCTGGACTCATCGGCCGCGTCAATGGCCTCCATGCACTGCCAATACGTCGCCTCATCAGCCGCCGCACTGGCAAGCCCCACAAGAGTGATCCCGACCTCCCCGAGCAGCCCCCCGAGACAGAGCAACGCCTGCCTCGCGTCGTCCAACTCGGTGAGCTGAGCCGCCCGCAGATCCTTGGGATCGAGATCCGGCGTGTCCAGCACCCCGCACCCCCGCCCCGCCAACTCCGTCAACCCCAGCGCCTCACCCCGCAGTTCAGGCGGCCCCGAGACCGCGAGGCGGCTGCCGATCGCCTGGGCGAGGGCCTGCGCCTGCCAGACCTCTTCGAGAACCTGCGCCTGATCACCACCCTGCGCCAGAGCCCACCTGCTCGCCAGGATGAGCCGCACCGCTTCCATGGGCCACCCCCGTCCGTCTCCGACGCGCTCCGCACGCCTCCCATTAACTCCCCTATTCACTACCCAGAGTGAGGGAATGTGAGACCAAAAGCCAGAGGAAGACGGAAATCTGTGGACAACAAATCGGTTTCGGACGGCTGAACGATTACTCAGAGCGATACCGGATGAGATCACTCCGGGTCTACCCGCGTTCCGGTTGCGCCCCCTTCCGCTCCCAGAAGTCGTTTCCCGACCGCCGGCCCACCTCCCCCACACTCCGGCCCACCTCCCCCACACTCCGACCCACCTCCCCCCTCACTCCAGCCCACCTCTCACACCCGCCGGTCCATCCCCCACACCCGCCGGTCCCCCCTCAACACCCGGCGAAGCCCCACCCCCCGCAACCGGAAACCTCCCCTCATTCCGCTCGATCTTCGCCGCCAACGCCCCCAGCGGATCCACCCCCACCACCGAACAGAACTGAAGAAGATAGGCAAGAACATCGGCCACCTCGTCATTGACCCGATGCGCCACCGCAGGATCCCCCATCACCCCCTCCGACTCCTCCGGCGTCAACCACTGGAAGATCTCCATGAGTTCAGCCGCCTCCACCCCCAACGCGGAGACGAGGTTCTTCGGCGTGTGAAACCGCTGCCACTCCCGCGCCGCGGCGAACTCGGCCAGCCGCCGCTGGAGTTCGTACACATCAGGTGATTCGTTCTGTGCTGTCACACCCCCAGATCTACCACCGTGACCCCACTCACCCCGCCCACCCAGGAGGCGTCGCTCACCGCCCCCACACACCGCACATGCCCCCGCCGCCCCATCCGCACGGCCAGCTCCAGCAGTTCCCGCCGCTGCCGCACATCGAGATCGCGGGCGAAGTTGTCGGCGAGCACGGTCAGCGCGCACATCGCCGCCGGCACCTCCCCTGGCCCGTCCATCTCCAGCACCCCCGGCCCGGTCAGCAACACCAACGCGAGCGCCAGATACCGCAGTTCACCGTCCCCGAGATCACCGAGCGCGGTGGCGGTACCGTCCCCGCGGTCGAGCACCGCGCGCAGCCGGCCGTCGTACAGGGACTCGGCGCGCAGCTCCGCGACCGTCCCCGCGCACCCGGCGCGCGCCGCGGTGACCAGGGCGGAGTGGCGGACCGCGCACTCCGCGCGGGTGCGGTGCAGGACGTCGGCGACGTTGTCGCAGCCCCGCGCGAGCCGCCCCCCGCCGGGCGCCACGGGCGTCCGCATCCGCTCCGGCCGCGGATCACAGACGAAGACCGACCGCAGCGCGACGACCATCTGCTCGGCCGCCGCCAGCACCGTCCGCTGCCCGTCGGTCCGCCCCCCGACCCTGAGCGGCAGCAGCGCGGTCCCGAGCCGGTCGTCGGGGAAGGAGCCGCGTACGACGGACGCGCCGCCGTTGTACAGGGTCGCCGCGAGCGTCGTGCGGCGCGGATCGAGCAGCGCCGTCTCCAGCAGGACCGTCCCGCCGGTGCTCAGCCGCTCCCCCACGACCCGCAGCCGGGGCTCGGCCTGCACCGCGACGTCGAGCCGCACCGGCCCCGCGGGCCCGTCAGCCGTGCACCCGATCCGAAACCCCCGCCGCCGGCGCGCGTCGGGCCGCGAGCGGCGCGGCACGCACCCGGCCGGGTCCGGGAACGCCTCCCGCAGCGGCTCCCCGCCGGCCAGCCGCGCCAGCGCCTCGTACGCCCGCAGCGCGCTGCTCTTCCCGCTCCCGCTGCGCCCGGCGAAGAGCGTGACCGGCCCCAGCGGGTAGACCCCGCGCAGATGCCCCGCGAACGCGGAGAGGCGCAGTTCGGTGAGGCAGGGGCGCAGCGGCGGCCGGGGGGTGTCGTACGGGAGCGGCTCGGCGGCTGTCGAAGGGGCTGCCGAAGCGGCTGCCGACGGGGGGTGGGTGACGGTCATACGGGGACCGTAGGGGGGCGTACGCCGGGCGAACCGTTCCGGCGGACGGGGCTTCCTACGATCGGGGGACCGTACGCGGCCCCTTAAGGGAAACCCCGTAACTCACACGAGGGACCCCGAGGAGCCCTAGGGACACCCTGTGAAACCCCCTAGGGGCACCCCAAGAGACCCCTCAGACCCCCGCCCCCTCCATCAGCCCACTGACCTCCGTCCCCGGCGGCGTGAGCAGAAACACGTTCCGGTCCACCCGGTGCATCCCGCTGGCCAGCCCGAACACCACGCCCGTGGAGAAGTCGAGAACCCGCTTGGCGACCTCCGACTCCGCGCTGGTGAGGTCGAGGAGGACGGGGATGCCGGCCATCAGCGTCTCGGCGACCTCGCGCGCGTCGGCGAACACGTTGACGCGCAGGACGACGAACCGGCGCCGCTCCTCGGTCTCCGAGTCGGGCAGCGTACGGTGGTCCACCGCCGACGGCCAGGCGTCGCGCCCCCGCAGCGGCACCACCTGGGCGAGCCCCTCCCACTGCTCGTCGGTGACGTCGTATCGGTTCACCGGTTCCCCCCGAACTGACTCGCGTTCCATGCCTGCACCAGCCAATTCTTACGCCAAGTCACCCGTTCGGCCCAACAGCGACACGTACGGCGACCGGCGGGAAAACGTTTTCGGCCCTTCTTACCGCCCCCACACCTGGCTCTTCACGCCCGGCGACGCCCTGTTCATCGGGGCCCGTTAGCGTCCGGTCCCGTGCACTTGGCAGAAACGCAGCCGGTGGCATCCGGCCGGCGGACACAGTCGGCGGTGTCCGCCGCCCCGGACCCTTCCTCCCTCGACGCTCCTGCTCAGTGGCACCGCGTCCTGACCCTGCTCGCCGCGGTGAGCCTCTTCATCAACACCCGCACCATCTGGACCCAGGCGGCGACCCACCACCTGACGCTCGCGGCGGCGATCTCGCTCTGCTATGCGGCGATCCTGGTCTGCGGGGTGCTGGCGACGACGGTCCGTGGCACCCGCGCCCTCGCCCGGGTCGACCTCGCCGTACTGATCACGGGCGTCACCCTGGCCCTGGCGGCCTGGGCGGTCGCGCACGACGGCGGCGACGAGGCGACCCTCACCACCCAGGCCGCCCACGAACTCCTCAAGGGCCACGCGATCTACGGCCAGCCCTGGCCCCAGCTGTTCAAGCCGGGCATCGCCCTGACCCAGACCTTCTCCGGCGGCTACGACTACACATACGGCTACCCCCCGCTCTCCCCGCTGCTGACGGCCCCCTTCCTGTGGCTGGGGCACGGCGGCATGCCCGCGACGGCGATGGCGACGGCCGCGCTGGTCATCTCCACGGCTCTGACCTGGCGCCTGGTCCCCCCGCGCTGGCGCTCCGCCGTGACGATGGCCTGCCTGGGCTTCGGCTTCCTGACGATGTACGGCCGGCAGGGCTACCCGGCGATCCTGGCGCTGTCGCTGCTGATGCCGGTGGTGGCGGGCTGGCCCCGCATCGGCCGGGGCGGACGCCTCGGCGCCCCCGGCATCGCCCGCGCCGTCTGCCTGGGCGCGGCCTGCGCGGCGCAGCAACTGCCTTGGTTCGTCACGCCGTTCCTCCTCGCCGGCCTCTACGCGGTGCGCCGGGGCGAGCTGGGCCGGCGGGCGGGCGGTCTGGTGCTGGCGCGCTTCGCGGGCGCGACGGCGCTGACGTGGCTGCTGATCAACGCGTACTTCATCGTCCACGAGCCGCGCACCTGGCTGGGCGGTATCGCGCTGCCGCTGACGCAGGGCGCGGTCCTGCACGGGCAGGGCCTGGTGGGCGTCGCCCTGTACCTCACGGACGGCAGCGACCGCCTGTCCTGGTACTCGCACGCGAGCATGCTGCTGGCGGCAGGACTGCTGGCGGTCTTCGTCCTGTTCGCGCGCCGCCTGGGCCCGGCGGCGACGGTCCTGCCGTGGCTCGCCTTCTACGTCGCGACCCGCTCGCAGGACGGCTACTACCTGCTGATGACGCCGCTGTGGCTGCTGTCGGCGGTGACCGCGCCGCTCCCGGAGTTCGCCCGCGCCTGGCAGCCGAGACCCCGCTTCCTCGCGGGCCCCGAACGGCGTACGGCCCGGCTCGCGGCGGCGGTGGTCGTCCTGCTCCCGGCGCTGGGCGCTTCCCTGCTGGCGGCGACGGGCTCACCGCCGCTGCGGATGACGGTGACGGCGCTGCGGATGCCGAGGCCGCTGAGCGTGACGCGGGTCGTCGCCGAGGTCCGCAACACCGAAGGGACCGCGCTCGCACCGCACTTCATGGTGACGACGGGGCAGGGCATGTCCAAGTACTGGACGGTCGTCTCGGGCCCGGCGACGCTGGCCGCGCACGCGACGGCACGCTACGAACTCCGGCCGCCGGACGGCCCGTTCACCCTGCCCTCGGCCGAACGGAACGTACGGGTACGGCTGCGGGCCTTCACAGACGGTCCGCAGACGCTGTCCAGTCAGGATGTGCCGGTCAAGTTGTGGATGGGGCACGGGAGTTGACGGGTCGTCATGTTGCTTTGGGTGAGCCTGAGTTGCGGAGCGGCAAGCCCTAGACAGGCCCCCGCCAGCCCCTTCTAGGCCCGCACGAACCGCAGCTCGGCACTGATGACCGCACCCCCGCGCAGCATCCCCATCTGATTCCACTCCATCCCGAACTCCCCGCGCTCGACGGTGAATTCGGTGCTCAGGGTGAGCCCGGTGGCGTCCGTCCCGGTGAGGGTCGCGGTGAGGCTGTGCGGCCGGCTGACGCCGCGCACGGTCAGCTGACCGGTGACATGCACGGCGCCGTCCCGCAGCTCCGCCGAGCGGACCGTGTAGGTGATCTCGGGGTGCTGACCGGCGTCGAAGAAGTCCGCCGAGCGCAGGTGGACGTCCCGCTTGGCGTTGCCCGTGTCGAGGGACGCGGCGTCCAGGGTGACGGTGCCGGTGGCGCTCGCGCCCGCGGTGACCTCGCCGCCGCCGGTGACGCCCTTGAAAGCGCCCTTGACGGTGACCAGACCCCAGAACGTCTTGTGCTTCAGGGCGACGGCGGAGGCGGTCGGGTCGAGCTGCCAGAGCCCGGTTTCCACGGCGGCGGTCATGTCAGAACTCCAGGTGAGAGGATGCGCACGAGCTTGGTAGTCCAAATTTGGATGAGTGCAGGCTAGCGGGTTATCCAAATCTGGACAACCAAGAGGGCCACACACATCACCCCCGATACACTCGAATCCATGGCCGAGCACGACGAGACCCCCGCCCACCTGCCTGAATGCCCCTCCGCCGGGCAGGGCGGCACCCTCCCGCCCGAGCTGCGCGGCTGGGTGCTGCTGCTGGCGGCGACGGGGTCGGCGGAGCAGCGGCTGCACACGGCGGTGAAGGAGCGGCTGGGGGTCTCGCACGACGAGTTCCTGATCCTCTGCCTACTGGCCGACCATCCGACGGGCCTGCGCATGACCCGCATCGCCGAACTCCTGGGCCGCCCGAAAACCCGCCTGACCTACCAGATCGCCTGCCTCCAGCACGCGGGCCTGGCGACCCGGGCCTCGACGTGCGGCGACAGACGGGGCATCACGGTGACCCTCACGGACAAGGCCCGCGCCCTCCTCCAGGACTCCTCGGCGGCCCTCGCGGAAACGGTGCGGGAGGCGCTGGCGCGGTTCATGGGCCCGCGTGAACTGAAGGCGATGTGCGGGCTGTTGCCGGACCTCTCGGGGGAGGACTCCGTCAGCCTCAACTAGCCGCCCTGGAGCCGGTTTTCCCCAACCACCCACCCCCCAAAGGGAACTCTTTGCGCGCTCACGGGAAGCCCATGAACCACCCCTGAGCTGCGCCGAGTCCGCTTTGCCCGGCCCCAACTACCGTCTGGTAACCACGAGTTAACCGCACGCCTCTTCTGTCGCGTTCTACGCGCGTGGTGTCCTGCTCACCGCCCGCCGAGCCCCACCCTGGCGGGCCCCAACTCGACCAGGAGTCACGTATGTTGTGGAAGGTCTTCGGACGCGCGAGTGTCACCCTGGCGGCCGGCGCCGCCGTCGTCGCCGCGGCGGTCCCCGCGAACGCCGCCACCTACTCCGCGTTCGCCTTCTCGCAGAGCGGCGGCCAGCCCGCGGTCTACGACTTCATCAACTCGGCCACCAGCTCGCTCGACATGACGATGTACGAGCTGGAGGACACCACCGCCGTGAGCGACCTGATCGCCCTGGAGAACAAGGGCGTGACGGTACGGGTGATCCTCGACCGCCAGCACAAGTCGGCGAACAACGCGGCGTACACGGCGCTCACGAACGCGGGCGTGGGCGTGGTGTGGTCGTCGGCCTCGTACGTCTACACGCACCAGAAGACCATCACGGTCGACGCCGCCAAGTCCCTCGTCCTGACCGGGAACTTGACGTCGCAGTACTACGCGACGGGCCGCGACTACGGGGTGTTCACGGACGACAGCCGTGACGTCGCCGCGATCGAGAAGGTCTTCGCCGCCGACTACGCGGGCACCGCGGTGACCCCCGGCGACGGCGACCACCTCCTGTGGTCCCCGACCGACTCCCGCAGCCGGCTCCTGTCCGTCGTCAACAGCGCGACGACGACGCTGGACGTGGAGGAACTGGAGTTCAGCGACAGCGCGGTCATCGACGCGATCGCCGCCCGCGCCCAGGCGGGCGTCAAGGTCCGCGTGGTCCTGGAGAGCCCCTCCAGCTACGCCACCGAGGTCTCGGAGATCGAGTCCGCGGGCGGCACGGTCGTCGGCTACTCCGACCCGAACGGCTTCTACATCCACGCCAAGGCGATCGTCGCCGACTACGGCCTCTCCACCCAGGAGGTGGAGGCCGGCTCGATGAACCTCAGCTCCAACTCCCTCTCCAACAACCGGGAGCTGGGCATCATCCTGACGGGCACCGGAGTGGCCCAGTCGGTGGCGTCGACGATCGAGACGACGTTCGCGAGCGACTACGCGGGGGGTACGGCGGCCTGACCCTGTCACCGCCAGAACGAGCGTCGTGGCCTCTCGCTGGACAGGCAGGGGCCACAACGCATGTTGACGATCCAGTCCCATTCATAGCGGCCCAGACAAGCGTGGTGACGCTGTCAGACGTGCGGCAGTTCCCGGCGGTTGCCGCCGAGGCGTCCCAGGGTCGCCGTTCTGTTCAGTTGCGGCGAGGGGAAGCACGTACTGCCCGGCCAGAGCCGCAAGGCGCAGTGGAAGCGGGCGGGAGACAGGCGAGTAGTCGTCGTGGTAGCGCAGCTGATGCACCAAAGTCGCCCACTCGGCAGGACGATCGGGCGACTCGCCTTCCCGTCCCGAGTCCGCCAACGCTTTCTCCGACAGGCAACCGAGCACGGTCATCTCGAGCTGCATGGGGTTCCATGCGGTTTTTCCAGGTGCTTTGCGGCCCTTCGTGGTCGGCACCAGCTTCATGAGCCCTCTCGGCAGGTTCGCCGCTGTGTGCGGAGTACTCGCCGTGCTGGTGAAAACCCTGTTGTCCGGCTCGGATGTCTCCCACACGCCTTCGGCGAAACCGATCTTCCCGTGAGTATCGTGCGCGTACCACTCCGGTACTTCGTCCCGTCCGTTTCCGTCCCGCACGAGTACCACTCGAAGCTCGTGCCCGTAGGCCGTGAGCCGCTGGTCCGGCTCGGTACCGAAGCCGAGTGAGTCCCGGGCCAGCGAGCCGTTGCTCAACCGAGGCCAGCATTGACGCAGATTGCCCGCGTCGGCCAGCAACAGCGTGGGGCGGTCCCGGAGCTGGAAAAGAAGGGCCCGGATCTGCCGCTCAGTCTCCTGCTGCCACCGCTGCCGCACACCGGCACGGTGGGCGCTCTGCCGCTGTCCCGTAGCCCGGCTGTCCCCGTCACCGTCACCGTCAGTCTCGGCGACCGTCTCGGTGCTCCTGGAGAGCAGAAGCAGCAACTGCGCATACGGCACCCACTCAGCCCGTTCACTGTCCCAGCCCTCGACGGTGTGGAGGCCGTCACCCGGGCGGACACGTACCGCGACCAGACGCTGGGCCGGACGCCGCGTGGGTCCCTTCCGTGTGTAGCGCACCATCCAGAGCGCGGCGTACTGAAGATCGCTCGGGATCGCCGTGCCGACCCGGTGAGCGGGCGGGCTGATCGCGCCGAGCTGCCGAAGCACGTCCAGCCATGTCGAGCGGGCCCGGTGCGTCAGGGTGCCATCGGTGTCATCAGGTGGATTGACGAACTGGCTGAGCCACCCCCGTTTCGCCGTGGCGATACGCAGTGCATGCTTGGGATCCGTGTCCGGGGCGGCGGTAAAACGGTCCTTCCCCGCGATCTCCGCGACGACGACACCTGTACCACCTCGAGGCGGGTCCAGTTGCTCGGCCACGAGCGCGCAACGGTCGGCGATCGCTGTGGCGAGCCGGACGTCTCGTCGGCGCCTGCGGTCCCGGGAGACAGACAGAGCACCCGCGAGAGGGCCGGCGGGCCGAGTCCGTACCTTGATCTCGATACCGTCGGCCTGCCAGGACCAGGTGTCGCCGTCCGGTTCAGTCCCGCTCCCGACGGGAAGGCCTACGAGCTTCGGCAGTTCCGTGAGCAGGGCATCCCTGGTCTGCGGAGACTGCCAGAAGATCTCGACCTCCAAAGGGCGACCGTTCAGCACACGGGCCAGCGCCGCACGCCTTCGGAGGGACAGCCGGGCCTCCCTGACACCGGGGGCGGTCTTCTTGGCCGTGGCCGACAGCAGGAAAGGAGTATTGCTCCGGGTGGCCCTCGTGCGGTCCGCGACCCGGCGCAGCACCGGCCGCAGCCCTTCCTCGACCCAGGCATCCAGTTCAGTTCGTTCACGGGGCATCAGCCCGGTACCCACTTCATGCGGGCCGACAGCCGGGTGGTACACGATCCCGGCGGCCACATCTCCTCGTCCGCTGATCCATTTTTCCGGGGCCGTGAACAGTTCCGTGGCCTCCGGGTAGCCCCGCACGATGTCGAGTTCGGGCAGCAGCAGGATGGGGCTGTGACGACGCCAGGCGAGCTCTTTGCTCCGGCGGTCGTATCCCAGCGTGTTCATCGCCAGCCGGTACCCGCGGTCCGGGCCTTCCGGCCACGGCAGAGGAGCGTCGAGCAAGACGGTCGCTCCGCTCAGTTTGTGCGGGAGCACATCCATCCGGGTGGCCCACCGGCGCACCCCGGTCGACACATGCACACGGAACCGGGGGGAGAAGGGCACCGTGTGAACGGTGATGGTCACCAGCGCCGAGTAGTACCAGGTCTGCTTCCGGTGTTCGTACCGCTGGGGCGGCCAGGAGACGAGTTCGGCACCGTTCGGTGTGCTCACGACGCGGAAGTGGAGCGTGGCGCCGCCGGTACGGAACGGACGCGCCGCCAGGCGGAAAGCGACGGTCTCCGGAAGGAGGCTGTAGAGCCGCCGAAGAGGCTCAGCCGTACCACCGGCCGACATCGCGGTCTCTGTGAGGTCTACCGGCTCGGACTCCCAGACCGGGAGCCGCACCGCGGTGTCCGGGTCATCGGTGAGCAGTTGCTCCTCCAGGTCGAGGTCTTCGCCTTCGCCGTCCTCGTCATCCGTACGGAAGAGTCCGGACGCCCAGGTGCCGATCAACGGCGCGAGAACCTCACGGGGCACGGTCTCCCGTGCGTACAGCCACGGCAGCCGACCGTCCGTCCCTGCGCCGCGACCGGTGGCGAGCACTCCCGGCGCCATGGCTTGGAGCAGTGAGTTGAGCCGGCGCACCGGAAGCTGGATGAAGCAGTCGGTGCCGCCTTTCTTCTCGGTGTGGCGGCGGGTGAGTTCGGTGAGCAGCTCCTCACCGAGCCGCAGCACGTGAAGTTCTTCCTGCCACGGCCCGTGCTGGGGGTCCGGTTCATAGGCCGTCGAGCGGATCGCGTGGTACACGCATACCTCCTAAGGAATCGGGTGCAGCTCTGCCTGCTGAACCGCGGGCGGGGTCTGTGCCAGGCAGCGGGCGAGCATGCTCCGCAGCGGGGCGTAGAGGGCACTGACGATGAACTGCTCCTCCGCGGGCTTCATGCCACCGTCGAAGTAGGGGTTCAGCACGTCGAGGATGCTGTGCAACAGACTGGATTCCGGATTGTCGGGAGACGGTGAGGACGCCGCCTGGTTCGGGGCGAAGGCGGCATCGACGAGCACCACTCGTGCCGGCACGCCACCACGCACCAGCCGCCCGATCACCTGCCACATCAGCACCAAGATGTCCCAGGTGACCCGCTCCCGTTCGTCGCCGAGCCGACTCCATGCCATGGACCGCTGCAGTACTTCGTACCAACGGGACCGGGCACGCCGACGGACTTCCTCCGCTCCTTTCTCCACGGTGTCCCCGCTCTGCACCCAGGAAGCGAACTCCCCGTCTACGAGCGCGCGTACGACCCAGTCGTTGATGGCGTGAACCGCCATGGACAGATCGTCGGGGTGCGGATTCGGGCGGACGAGGAAATAGACCGTGCCGATGGCGGCCTCGTTGGCGGTGTTGAGGATGTTGTGGCCGCGTTCCACAGCCAGCAGAGGCGCCACGAGGATGTCCGCATTGAGATCCTTGAGGTGTTCGACATCCCCACGGCGCAAGGACCGAGCCCGGTAGGCGGGCGGGGTCTCATCCTCCGCGTCCAGTTCCTCGTCGTCCGACACCAGACACAGCACCCGGTCCCGCCAGCGGGAATTGAGGTTGTGCAGAGTGTCGGCCACCACGCGCGCCTCTTCATAGCTGCCGACCAGCAGCAGAATCTGGTCGCGCCCTTGTGAAAGCGACACGAATTCCCGCTCGAGCGGGCCGCCGTTCTCCGCCTCGTACTCTCCCGCACCGAGCCAGATGGCGATACGGCGGAGCTTCTCGGGCCGATCGTCCGGATCGGTTCCGGAGACCCGCATCTTCCCGTCACCGTCGTCGATGAACTCGAAGCGCATATGGCTCTCGGCGGCGATCCGCTCAGTCACTTCTTCCAGGGGCTCGATGACCAGGCCGACGGGCACCTGAACGTGATAGCGGCCTGAGTCGCCCGCCCAGCTGCTGCCGGACATGAGCAGCAGGTGCGCGCCGGGCCGATCGTCCACGGAAGCCAGATGAGGCATGGTGCGCAGCAGTTCCCGGCCGACGCCGCTGCAGCGGAAGAAGGTCAGCTCCCCGCTGCGGACGCCTTCTTCGTCCTCGCCGTGGACGCGGAACTGGAAGCCGAGCACATTGCCCATCGGCGCCTCAGGCACCATCGGCCCGTAGTCGAGCGGCCGACGGTACATCTCGTTGTAGCCCAGGCTGAGCGCGGCATCGACGCGGGGCCACATGGCATTGATCATCGCGAGCCGTGGTTCCAGAGCACTCAGCAGCAGCGTGAACTCGAAGCGCTTGGCGAGTTCTTCACGCCATTTCTCGGGCGTCTGGGGCGGTGGCAACTCCTTGCGTTCCCGTCCTCCTTTCCGCTTCCTCCGTTGCTGTTCCTCCTTCTTCTGCCGCCACTTGGCCAGCTCATCCTCGTAAACCTCCTGCTTCTTCGCCATGAAGGCCTCGTCGATTCCGAAGGCATCCGTCATGACAGTCACCAGGTGATGCCGGGTATTGTCCGGATTCCCTGTGTGCAGAAGTTCGTTGAGCAGCCCTGTCAGGTGTGTGAAGTCCTGGTCGGTCCGTCGGCGACGGTCTCCGAACGGATTGTCGCGGAACGCGTCGAGCAACTTGCCGAGCGCTTCCCTGGGCTCGCGGTTCTCATGACCCGGCCCACTGTCATCGGGCAGCGGATAACGTTCGTCGAGCAGGCCGAGCTGCAGAGTCCAGGCACTGAAGTAGCCGGTCCGTACCCATCTGCGCAGGGAATGGTGGGCGACGAGCATCGCGTACAGACGGTCCGTCGCGGCTCCCGCGGTGTTGAGGGCTGCGGAGAAGTTCTCCACGTCCCGGTCGGAGAGCTGGGTACGCCCGCTCGCCGCAAGTTCCCGGATCTTGTGCCGGGTCAACTGGTCGATGAGTCCCTTGTCCTCCTCGCTGGCGAGCACCACTGCGGGTGCGAAGGTACGGTCGAGCTGCATCTGGACGCGGTCGGCCTCGTCGACGATCACGAGATCGCTGCGGCGGCAGGCGAGTTCGAGATAGCGGATGCGCTCACCGTTCTGCGGCTGGGGCGGGGCGGAGTCGATCAGCCCTTGTGGCGTCGTCACCCAGATGAGGGCATCGACCAGGGCACGGGAGCTGTGGTGCCGGGGGCACACGGGCCAGTACGGACAGCTCATCCGCTGCTTCTGCCACTCGGACCCCTGTTTGCCTGTCCTGCGCTTCGGGTCGGCCGGCGGATGCAGCCGCGTGCACGGGGCTTCTCCGAAGGCCAGCGGCTCAGGCGGCGGAGCACCTGTGCGAAGGACGTTCAGCACGCAGGAGGTGCCGAGATAGGTGAAAGCCTTATCGTCGTGGGCCAGCAACCGGTGTTCACCACGTCCCGCCAGCCTGCGGTGCATCCGTTGCGCGTGCCGCTCACGACCCGAAGCTCCGAGTACCGGGGCAGCGGCACCATCGGTGTAGAAGTTGTACTGCTCGACCAGCTTCAGCACCTCCGCGACGTCGGAGACGACGACCGTCGTGCGCTTGCCGAGTTTCGCGAGCTGGACGGCGATGATGTCACGCAGAGTGCTTTTACCCGCCCCGACGATGCCGAGCAGATGCTGGATCCCGTCCACTGTGAACCTGTAGTCGTGTTCCTTGCGGAATCCTCCGGCCCTCTTGACGGACACCTCGAAGGTCTGGAGCCGGTGCAGCCACTGAGGTGTACCGCGGGCATCGTCCAGTGTGTGCAACGCGTCCATCTCCGCGGCGGTTCTCTCCAGCTTTTCCCTGGAGAAAACGAGCGGTTCACCGCCACCGGCCGGGGGCAGCCCCAGATCGTGGGCGACCAGGGCCGCGGGGGATACCTCCGGCAGGTCGACCACCGCCATGGACCGGCTGACGGGGAAAGCATGCAGGCCCGGGCCCGCGACCGGAAGGCTCCTTCCCGCCAGCGGCGGAGCGACTCGCAGCAGGTCGTCGTAGACGTGCCAGCGATCGGCCCCGACAGAGGTCTCCTGGCGGATGGCCGGACGTTCGGTCTCCGGTACGTCATAGCCTCGCAGCAGCGGGTCGAACTGCTGGTACCGCTCGAGCTCTTCGCGCCATGCCCTGGGCCGGCGCAGAGTCCACAGCGAATACCGGGCGACGCGAAGCGTCCTGTTGGCATCAGGCGGGAGCGGCACGCCGTGCGCCTCCGCGAACCCGTACCCGCTGAACAGTACCCACGCCTCTCCGGCGGGAGTGCCCGGCATCAGCTTCTGCTGGAGGAGCAGGCCGAGTTCGACCTGACAGAACATCTCCAGCACGGGCTTGGGCACACGCGGCCCGACGAACGTCCGGAGTTCGGAGAGGACGTCGTTCAAAGGCGGCATCAGACTACGCATCGTCTTCCTTTCGTTTCTGGTCCGGGTTCCGTCCCTCCGCTTCGGAGCCACGGAGCACGCGGAGGTGGCGTACGAGGTCTTGGGGGGTGGTGAGTGACAGCCGCGTACGCAGCGCGGCAGGCAGGGCCGCGGTGAAGTTCGCGCCGTAGTCGTCGCGTTCGGCCAGTCCTTGCGGCACGACCACCAAGGTCAGATCCCAGAGCGGCATGGCCGTATCCGCGCAACGGGCGGCCAGAAGCGCGGGCTGCAGTCGGTCGTACACCTTGATGCCCACGGTTCCCGCGCCCGTGTCCGGCAGGTGGTGGGCACACAAGTCCTCCGGGACGGGCGTGTGACTGATCCCTGCCCGGTCGAGCTCGTCCAGGGCCGCTTCCTCTGTCCGCCTAGGCAGCGCGAGAAAAGCACGCAGCGGGCGCCGAAGCAGCCATACCTGGTTCGGGTCGCGGATCAGGTCGAGGTCGTCGCCGCGTGGGCACATCTCGCCTTCGCACCAAGCATCCGGTCCGAAGACCGGTGGCCCCTGAACAGGTTTCTTCCGGTCCCGCAGCAGAGCGGGGAGTCCGCATGCGAGACAGCGGAGGAAGACGTCATCGCTCCAGAAAGACTGCGGCAAAGGACGGTAGAGGTGTTTGACACGTGTCCAGACGCTCGTGCTCCATCCCCCTTGGAAGCGGTCCCGCTGCAGGATCACTGGATGACGTACGAGGAACTGCCGGCATCGGCCGAACCGGTCGGGGGCGCCGCATCTCGCCGCCAGGTCCGCCAAAAGCGCTCGGGCTTCCTGTTCCACGCCTTCCGGCCCGTGGGAAGCCAGTTCGAGGCAGGTCCGGGTAGGCATCAGCCCGACCTTGTCCACCAGCGTCGCCTCAGAAGTGACCAAGGAGGCCGGAACCTGAAAGAGCCGGTCACCGGCGGGCCGCCAGCGGCACCATTCCAGAAGCTCCGGGAGACTGTTCGGCGGTGTCTCCCCCGACTCCAGGCAGTGCAGCACCATGTGATCCAGCACGCGCTGGGCATAAGGCGGGTAGGGCAGAGTGAACGAACGGAGACTCTCGTGCTCTGCCAGTACGGCGACCGCCAGGGCCAGTTGATGAAACATCTTCGTTCCCTCGTCGCCGAGCGCAGGGGTTTCCCTGAGCCCGGCTGCCCGGGATCTTGGCACCCGGGCCCTCATGCGGACGCCTTTCCGGCAGCCGAATCGGAACACCAGCGCGCCATCTCACAGCGGGTGCAGGGACGTCCAGGGGTGGCTCGGAAATGGTCGTCGCCGTGCCATCCGGCCGCCATCTCCCGCAGTATCCGCTCCGCTTCGGCCCTGTTGACGGGGATGAAGGGGTCGATGATCTCGAGGTCGGCGCCGTCCGGACGAAGCACCTCCAGTTCGACTCGGGCGCGCGCCTGCGTACCGCCCAGATCGCCACGGGCGACCAGCAGGACTGCCAGAGCCAGCTGCGGATAGCGCTCCAGCAGCGAACGCCTCGATCTCCGATCGACGACCGAAGTCTTGGTCTCCCGCCATACCCACGAGTCCCCGTCCCGGTAGAGCAGATCGGGTGCGGCGATCACGATCACATCGGCAGCGGTGTCATGGCGTACGACGCGCGGCTCGGTCCGTACGTCGGTTCCGTCCCGTACGCATCGCATCGGGCAGACCGCGGCGTGCCGCCGCAGCAGCCGGGTACCGAGGGCACGTTCGTTCTCGGGCAGATCGAAGCCGTCGGGTACCCACTGCTCCGGCACGTCCACGGTGCACGGTCGTGGCGAACCGTACCCATGGCGTTCGGCGAGGTACGCGTGCAGCGCGCGACCACGTTCGGCCGTCGGATCACGCTCGACGGCATCCGCGGCGGGCAGGTGCAGCCGGCGCAAGTGGTCACGGGCCGGACAGACGCGATAGTTGCGCCCATTGGTGACGGACCAGGTACGTCGTGGGCGCCCCGGTGTGTCGACTCCCAGCAAGCCTGGTGCCTTGCCGAGAGCCGGACAGACAGATACATAGGCGCAGTCCGCGCACGAAGCGCCCGGCCGGTACTCCTGACTGTCCAGTACGGCAGTCAACGCGTCGCGCCCGTGCGTGCGGTAGTGCGAGAGCGCCTCCGCCCGGGTGCCGTCGAAGAGCGGACGTACCTTGCCGTCGAGCAGCGCGAACTCCACGATCCGCACTCGCTCCGGAAGCGGCCCCGGGACGCCCTCGGCCAGCACCAGAGCCGCCGCCGCGATGAAGCCATCAGGCGGCGACTTCCGGTTCAGACGGTTCACCGGCAGGCGGAGTTCCCGCATCGTCCCGTCGGCGGATGCCAGGCAACGGCCCCATACCGTGAGCCGGTACTCCTCCGCGGCTCGCGGATCTTTGTCCGGCGGCTGGTGACGGTAGACCCATGGGACCGGTACCTCGGCGAGCGGACAGTCAGGGTCGGGAGGGAAGGCACTGTCATACATCGCCACGGCGTGCTCCGACCAGTTCCGCAGGCCGTCATGGAGGAGCGCACTGCGTGGTCGGCTGCCCGGGCGTGCGTTGCGGGCATCACAGGCGGCCATGAAAGGTCCGAAGGAAAAGTTCTCCAGCTCCTCATAGCGCCGTGACACGGGCCCATCGGGTTTGTAGCCCCGAGCTTTGAGCGAATCTGCGGCAGGGCAGCGGAATTCACCTCCTTTGAACATCCCGACAGATACCTTGATGACCTTCGATGCACGACGGACCCCGTCCGGGGGCAGCCACGTCTGAGTCAATCCACTTTCCCTTCTCTGAAGGATCGGGAGGAAGCCATGGAACAGCTTGAGGAAATCGGCAACGTAGAGGGGCGTTACGAGGTGATGCAGCTACACGGTGACGGCGGCCAGGGTGATCTTTTCGCTGCCCGCGACCGGAGGAGCGGCCGCACTGTGGCACTCAAGGTCCAGAAGCCGTGGGGGCTCCAGTCTTGGGGGCGATTTGATTCAGCTGGGGAGCATCTCGTCAAGGAAGGCCACCGGCATCTACTGTCCGGAGTAAAAGGGATCCCCGAAGTATTCAGCACAGGACAGTACAGAAACCGCCGATGCCTCATCATGGAATTCATCGAAGGAGTACAGTTGCAGGACCTCCTATTGAAAAGGCGGCCAGTCAGAGATGTAGGCTCTGTCGCCTCTATCATCGGTCAGCTTTGCGAGATCCTTCACAGCGTGCACCAAGCAGATCTGGTGCACGCCGACGTTAAGCCCGAGAACATCATCGTGGAGCCGGACGGAAGACTCCGCCTGATCGACATGGGCCACGCTTCCCGGACGGGAGAAAAAACATTGGGGGAGGTAGGCACACTCGGTTACGCCTCTCCTGAGCAGTGGGACCACAACTCTGCTGGGCTGACCGGGCAAGCAGATATCTTCGCGTTGGGCTGCATTCTGATCGAGATGACAGTCCTGCAACTGCCCTATATCACAAGCATGGATGAACGCCCCACCCGACAATGTCCTGTGCTGCCACCCGACCGTCTCGCGGAACTCCCCGCCGAGTTCAAGTCTCTCGCGCTCCGCATGGTCGAGTGGGAGGCCGAGAAGCGCCCGGCCGACGTACGGGAAGTGTTCGAACAGATCCGCCGGTACCTGCCCGTTCTCAGCTCCTCACAACCACTGAAGCCCTTGAAGCCCGACCCGGCGGAGTACTACCGCACCCACGCTCCAGCGCTGTGAAGCGGGCACCGGCCCCTCACCTCAATCCCTCCAAACGGTCCCGGATCTCCTGAACCCCTGCTCCTCCCATCAGCTCTCGCAATTCCAGAACCCGCTCCAGTTCCGCCACTGCTTCAGACCGGCATTCAGCGGTCATGAGGACATCCGCGAAGAGCCGGCGCACCTTTTCCTCGTTGGGCCAGTACTCCTGTTCCTGGAAGATCTGAGCGGCCTGCCGGTAGAGAGGGATGGCAACGTCCCGTTCGGAGCGAGCGAAGTGGATCTTGGCGAGGGTGAACAACACATCAGCGCGGCCGTTTTGTTCTGCCGTCCTGTTGATCGCGTAGAACGCGTCCGCGCACCAGCGGAGGGCCTCGTCGTGCTCGCCCCGGTCGTGGTACAGCATGCCGATACAGTTCAGGGTGGCCGCTTCTCCCACCGGGTCGAGCAACTGACGCCACAGCCCCAGGGCCCGCATCAGGTGTTCCTCGGCTCCTGCCGCGTCTTCCTGCTTGCGCAAAGTGATCGCGAGTGCGTGAAGGGAACGGGCGAGACTGAGCAGGCCGGCATCGCTGCTGTCTCCCTCACTCAACAGGACGGCTCGCTTCAGGTGCACAACGGCGAGATTGAACTCCTCCATCCGCCATTCGGTCCCCGCCAACATCCGGTAGACCATCGCGTGGTCGGCCGGAGAAGCGAAAGCCTCCGCAGATTCGGCAGCACGCCGAAGCCCTAGTTTCGCGTCGCGGAGGCGCCGACGATGCCATTGGTAAGTGACCAGAGCCATCGGCAGCAGCCACACGTAACGTCCGAGGTCCTGTCTGACCGCGAGTTGAATGCCACGCTGGACAGCTTCATATTCGGTGTCCAGTAGCTCTGTCGCCTCTTCCACCCTTGTCAGTTCTGCGACCGTGACCCCGTCCGGCTCACCGACGGGCAGGTGACGCTGGCGGTCGAGCAACCGGTCACAAGCACGGACGTTCTGCAACTGATGCTCCAGCACCTGCCGCACGGTCGCCTGCTCGAAGTCGCGCAGGTCTCCTTGCACTACAGATTCCATGCAGTACCGGGCGAAGGCCCGCACCAGGTCGTGGAGGCAGTAACGTTCGGAGCGGAGTTCCACGAGATTCGCTACGGCGAGTTCCTCCACAGCCCGGTCCGCGCGCATCTCCTCGCCCGCCAGGCCGAGATCTAACACGGCGCTCCAGCCGATACTGGGGCCAGGGTGCACCGCTAGCTGCCACAGCAGACGCCTTGCTTCCCCCGAGAGAGCCCGCACCGAGCAGTTCAGGGCCACTCGAACGGACAGTTGCTCTGAGGGAAGGTGCAGCGCCGTCAACCTGTCCCGCTCTTCTTCCAACTCCCGTGCGAGGTCAGGAACGCTGCTCATCGGACGGCGGCGGTCCTGCAAGCGCCGGGCCACCGCGGCAAGAGCGAGAGTCAGACCGCCACACAACTCCACGATCCGGAAAAACGCGCGGTCATGCTTCCGGCGGTCCTCCACAGCGACCTTCTCCTGGAGCAGTTCCATGGCCGCTTCGTCTCCCAGCAGCTCCACCGTGCAGAACTGCACGCCCTTCTGGTCACGCAAACCGTCCAGAGCATTGCGGCTGGTGATGATCACTACGCTGGTACCGGTCGCGGGAAGCATTGGCAGCACCTGCTGGGCGCTGACCGCGTCGTCAAGCAGGATGAGGACGGACCGACGAGCCAGGACCGAACGCAGCGCCGCGCTCTTACCGCTCACCCCGACCGCTTTGGATTTGGGCAGCAACTCCGCCAGGAACGAGTCCAGAACCTGCTCCGGATCGACAGGCTCTACACCGTCCGCGAACCCTTGGAGCTCGTGGTACAGGACTCCGTCCGGAAACCGGTCCTTCAGCTGCCATGCCAGCTGACGGGCAATGGTGCTCTTCCCGACACCAGCCATACCGCTGAAAACGACCAACGTGCTAGCTCCATAGGCCTGCCGCTCCAGCACTGTGTCACTGAGGGAACGCATCAGTCCGTCCCTGCCGATGGGCCAATGCTCCGGCCTAGGCAGTTGGTTCGGGATGTAAGGGATGGTCCCACGAGTGCGAGAAGGCTTCCCTCTCACCTGGTCGAGGGCGTCCTTCAGCTCGGCATCCAGCGGTCCGTTGTCTTTCGCCCATCGCCTGATCAGCTTGTTCAGCTTCGCGGGCGGCAGCTCCCGGCCGTGGGCGAACAAGTAGTAGCGGAAGATCCGGGAGTCGTCCGGAAAACGTTTGTGCCACTTCTCCGTCGCTTCGCGGAGCCACTTCTCTTCATCCGCGCTCCATGCCGTCTCCAACTGATCGCAGACGGCTCCCATCAACTCTGCCTGCAGTTCCTCCCTCCGCACCTGGGCCCTGCGTCCGGTCAACCCCTTCAACAGCTCGCCGCCAGACCATTCCTCCAAGGCCTCATCGATCTGCTCAACCTTCTCCATCCCACGCAGACGACGCGCCTTCTCCCGCTTCTCGCGGAACCGCAGAAGGTCGATACTCCCTGGCGGGAAGTCGATCACGCAATACCCTTTCTTGCCGCCAGGAAAAATATCTTTACCCAACGCGCGACGCAGAACCGTTCGAGCTTCATACAAGCGCTGGGCCACGCCGCTCTCCCCCTCCCAAAGCCACTCCATGGCTTCCTCATTAGTGCATTGCCCCCCTGGCGATGTAGCCAGCAGAGCGAACAGGGAAGCCGCCCGATGAGTACCAGAAAACCCCTTGCCACCAGGCACTTCGACCTTGATCGGGCCCAACACGCAGCCGTTCAGCACCTTCCTCCTTCCAAAGATCGACGACGGCGGCCGGCCCCCGAACGGCGCTCCTACATCTATGCACAAGGGCCCCCCTCTTCACACCCGTTCGCCTTCTCACGCTCAGACCGAACTCAGATTGCCCTCAGATTTCGAGCTACGACGATCCGAGCCGACTGGGCACGATGGCTTCAGCCGCTCGCGACAACGCGATGCCGGCACAGCCAGCCAAGAAGGAGAACTCACTTCATGAACAAGCGCCGACGCAGCCGGGCGAGCCGCCTGCGCAACTCCCCCGACTACCCGCCGAGCCAGCGCCGCCGCCGTACGCCCGAGCAGACGGAGGTGAAGAACCCCGTGGCGCCGGTCGAGACGCCGGACACCAAGCCGTCCGAGACGATCTGAGCGGACGCATCCGGATCCGGATGCGTCACCGGGTGCCCTCCTACGGGCGGGCACCCCCCTTCACACTCCCGACGGCCTCGCGGTGTATCCGCTCAAGACTCAAGTTCCCGCTCCTGCTGGCGACTTGAGCACCTAGGAGCCGCGACGGTAAATCCGGGTACGCCACATCGAACATCTCACGCATTCACGGACAAGTGAGACCCCGTGAGAATTGCGCCCGATTTGTTCGCTTATTCGGGAGTGGTCAATCCCTCCGCGCTTCACTCCATCCCATCCGGCGCCGGTCCTCTGCCGGCGCCGGGAGAGGACGACTGCATGGCATATCCCCCTCCCTCAAACGCATTCGCCATGGTCAGGCGCCATTTCGAGAACCCGCGCACCAAGGACTCGACGCATCTGACGGTCACCACAGATGTAGACAGCGGAGAAACAATCCGCTTGACCGCCGACGAGGTATGGCAGGCGGTGCACGGGGCGGACTCCTCCACTCCCGAGTTCATCGCGGCGATCTGGAGGGCGGCACTTCACGACGCCCAAGCCGAGCAGACCGCTGACGGCTCCGCGAAGCTCCTGGTGATCTGGCTGGCCATGCCACAGCTGGTCAGGACAGCACACCTCATCCGCCGACGCCTCCGCGCCGACCACGCCGATGTGGAGGCAGAGATGATCCTGGCCCTTCTGGAAGGGCTGCAGAACACAGATCTGACGGACCCGCTCTCCCCTCAGACCCTGATCAAAAAGGCGCGCAGCAGCGGGTGGCTCTTTGCCCGCGCAGGTCTGCAGGAGATTCCCTCGATGCATCTGGAGAACATCGGGCGGGACAGCCTATGGCCGGCATCGGATGAAACGGCCGACCACCTCGACCCGTCAGAGATCTTGGAGATCGAGGTCGCCCGACCTGACGGTCCGGACGGACCGTACGCTCCACTGCGTTTCCGTGTCCGCGCTGATCAGATCCGGCACGAAGCGCTCACCGAGCTCATCGACGAACACGAGGCGAGCAAAGCGAGTCACGGCAACGGGCCCCTACGGCGGCGCCAGAAGATCGGTTCCCTGCCTCTCCGTCAGTCCACAAGGAGACCATGAAGAACACAGCACGCGGTCCGCTCAGCTTCACCGAGATGTTCGAACTGCCGACCGCGGTGGATGTGAAAACCGCCGCCCGCGCTTTCAGCATCTCATCAGCGACCGCGTACCGGCTGGTCCAGGAAGGTACCTTCCCCTGCACCGTGCTCCTTGTCGGCGGTCGGTACCGCATTCCGACGACTGAGCTGATGCGGGTGCTCGGAGTGCAGGAGCGACCCCTGTACGCCGTGAACCCCGACACGGACCCAGGTCCCTCTCAAGGAAACATCACTCAGTAACAACACAACGGATCTGTGTGGCCCCGAAGCGAAAAGCTCGGGGCCACACACCCCGATCAGTGAAACGAACGCCCCCAACTCCCCAACGTTCAAGCCCCCTTGGAAGCAGGCTCAAGCACCGCCACACACTCCACATGATGAGTCATCGGAAACAGATCGAACGCCCGAAGCGACCGCACCCGATACCCCCCCTCCCGGAAATACCCCAGATCCCGGGCCAGAGCCGCCGGATCGCAAGCCACATAGGCGATCCGCCGCGCCCCGAGGGCCGCCAGCTGCGCGACGGTCCCCCGTCCCGCCCCCGCCCGCGGCGGATCGAGGACGATCAGGTCGACCTCGGTGATCCCGGTCCGCGGCAGCACCGCCTCGACCTTCCCCTGCTCCACCCGCACCCGCGGAAACTCGGCGAGATTGTGCCGCGCGTCCTCGACGGCCCGCTTCCCGGACTCGATCCCGAGCACGGCCCCCTTCTCCCCGAGCCGGTCCGCGAGCGCCCCCGCGAACAGCCCGACCCCGCAGTACAGATCGAGCGCCATCTCCCCCTTGCGCGGCAGCAGCCCCTGCATGACGGCCGTGACCAGCGTGTCCGCGGCCTGAGGGTGCACCTGCCAGAACCCGCCGCTGCCGACCCGGTGCGTACGCCCGTCGGCGCGCTCCCGCACGAACGGCCGCCCGTGGACGCGGTGGACGCCGCCGTCCTTCTCCTCGACCCGCATCACGGACACCGGCTTGTCCAGCTCGACGATCGGCAGCCGCGCCCCCGGCCGGGGCGTGAGGATGACCTGCCGGTCCTGCGAACCGGTCGCCGCGATCGCCTCGATGGACGCCATCCCGGCCCAGTCCCGCTTCTCGACCCCCAGCTCACTGACCCCGGGCGCCGCGATCATGCAGTGGTCGACGACCTCGACCTCGTGCGAGCGGTGCCGGCGCAGCCCCACGCGCCCGTCGGCGTCGACCGCGTACTGGACGCGCGTACGCCACTGCGGCACCTCCCCGGCGGGCAGCTTGTCGCCGTCGGCCGGCATGACCGTGCCGTCCCAGCCGGCCTCCTCGGGCGTGAGCCCGGCGAGCCGCTTCAGCTGCTCGGCGATCACCTCGCCCTTGAGCCGCCGCTGCGCCCCCGGCTTGGCGTGCTGCCAGTCGCAGCCGCCGCACTTGCCGGGCCCGGCGTAGGGGCAGGGCGCCGCGACCCGGTCCTTGGACGCCGTCAGCACCTCGACGGCGTCGGCGCGCAGGAACCGCGCCCCGTCCTCGGTCACCCGCGCGACGACCCGCTCACCGGGCAGCGCGTGCCGCACGAACAGCACCTGCCCGTCCTCGGTCCGCGCGACGCAGTGCCCGCCGTGCGCGACCGGCCCCACCTCGACCTCGAACTCCCGCCCCACGAGAGAGTCCGCGGGAGCCTCCGTGAGGGCCTCGGTGAGGGCCTCCGTAAGGGCCTCCCCCGCCTGCGGTTTCTTCGGTTCTGCCTGCATGGCGGGGTGACTCCAGACGGGAAAGGTGGGGAACGGTCTCACGGGTCCCGGCGGCGGCCGACAGAGCCGCGCACACCGGGCAGCCGCCGTACGACACGCTCACGGGACGACAGCCGTCCAGTCTAGGCCCTGTGAGGGACCCCGGCCGCCGGGACCGTCGTAGGCAAGAACCGCCCGCTACTTCCCCGCCCCCTCCTCCCGAGGCTCCCGGGACTCCCTCTCCGCGATCGGCCCCCGCCGCACCGACCCCGGCGCGGACCACTCCTGCCGTCGCCGGGCCCGCCGCTTCGCCGCCTCCGAGGACTGGAGCTGATACGGCACCGACGTGACCATCACACCGGGCGTGAACAGCAGCCGCCCCTTCAGCCGCAGCGCGCTCTGGTTGTGCAGCAGGTGCTCGTACCAGTGCCCGACCACGTACTCCGGGATGATCACCGACACCGCGTCGCGCGGCGATTCCCGGCGCAGGCTCTTGACGTACTCGATGACCGGCCGGGTGACCTCCCGGTAGGGCGAGTCGAGGACCTTCAGCGGTACGTCGATCCCGCGCCGCTCCCACTCCTCGCGCAGCAGCTTGGTCTCGGCCGGGTCGACGTTGACGGTGAGCGCCTCGAGGCTGTCGGACCGCATCAGCTTGGCGAAGGCCAGCGCCCGCAGGGTCGGCCGGTGGATCTTCGAGATCAGCAGCACGGAGTGCACCCGCGAGGGCCGCACGATGTCGTCCCCCGCCTCCTCGGTCGCCGTCAGCTCCTCGGCGACCCCGTCGTAGTGCCGCCGGATCGCGGTCATCGTCGCGAAGAAGATGACCATCCCGAGCAGCGCGACCCAGGCGCCGTGGGTGAACTTGGTGACGAGTACGACGACCAGGACGAGCCCGGTGAAGAACGCGCCGAACGCGTTGATCGCGCGGGAGCGGACCATGTGCCGCCGCTTGGCGGGGTCGGTCTCGGTCGCGAGGTGGCGGTTCCAGTGCCGGACCATGCCGGTCTGGCTGAGCGTGAAGGAGACGAACACGCCGACGATGTACAGCTGGATCAGCCGCGTGGAGTCGGCGCCGTAGATCCACACCAGGAAGGTCGCCGCGCCCGCGAGCAGGACGATGCCGTTGGAGAAGGCGAGCCGGTCGCCGCGGGTGTGCAGCTGGCGCGGCAGATAGCGGTCCTGGGCCAGGATCGAGCCGAGGACGGGGAAGCCGTTGTAGGCGGTGTTCGCCGCGAGGAACAGCACCAGCGCGGTGGCCGCCGCGAGGACGACGAACAGGAAGCTGCCCTTGCCGAAGACGGCCTCGGCGACCTGGGTGATGACCGGGTTCTGGACATATCCGGACCCGATCCCGACCCCGTTCCTCAGCAGGTCCGTCGCCGGGTTCTCGGCCATCCGCACGTCCGTGACCAGGGCCAGGACGATGATCCCGCAGAACATCGTCACGGCCAGCAGGCCCATCGCGAGGAGGGTCGTCGCGGCGTTCTTCGACTTCGGCTTGCGGAAGGCGGGCACGCCGTTGGAGATCGCCTCGACGCCGGTCAGCGCCGCGCAGCCGGAGGAGAACGCCCGCAGCAGCAGGAAGACCAGCGCGAAGCCGGCCAGCCCCTGGTGCTCGGCTCTGATCGTGAAGCCGGCCGTCGGCGCCCGCATGTCGTCCCCGAGCACCAGACCCCGGAACGCGCCCCACACGATCATGATGAAGACGCCGGCGACGAAGACGTACGTCGGGATCGCGAAGAGCTTCCCGGACTCCTTCACACCGCGCAGGTTCATCAAGGTCAGCAGCACGATGACGGCGACCGCGCACGCCGTCTTGTGCTCGACGACGAAGGGGACCGCGGAGCCGAGGTTCTCGATGCCGGAGGAGATCGAGACGGCGACGGTGAGGACGTAGTCGACGAGCAGCGCGCTCGCGACGGTCAGCCCGGCCTTGGGGCCGAGGTTGGTGGTCGCCACCTCGTAGTCGCCGCCGCCGCTGGGGTAGGCGTGCACGTTCTGGCGGTAGGAGGCCACCACGGTGAACATGAGCACGACCACCGCGAGCGCGATCCAGGGCGAGAAGTGGTACGCCGACACGCCCGCGATGGACAGGACCAGCAGCACCTCCCCCGGCGCGTAGGCCACGGAGGACAGCGGGTCGGACGCGAAGACGGGGAGGGCGATGCGCTTCGGCAGGAGCGTTTCTCCGAGCCGGTCACTACGCAGAGCGCGCCCGATCAGGATGCGTTTGGGCACGTCGGTCAGTTTGGACACAACAGGGAATCGTATGCCTTCGAACTGGCGCCCGGCCACCTGCGGTACCGCTTCTCGCCGAACGGGCACTCACGGGCCGTGCGCCGCGTTGAAAGAAGTGAGGCGCGTCTCGGCTCCCGGACAACGGCAAGGCGGGCACCGACCGGCATGATGGGGTGCCCGGCGGGCATGATGGTCTACTTCGCGACGGTTGGAACCAGCCGTGATCCGGAGGGCGACCAGCCGCGATCCGGAGGGCGACCAGCCGCGACGCCCCCGCCCAGTGAGCCGAGAGAGGAACATGAGCACGACATCGACGCAGGTCAGAGGGCCTGCGGAAAGCGTGGTGGTGTAACGCCATGCACATCGTCATCATGGGCTGCGGCCGGGTGGGCTCCGCCCTCGCGCAGACCCTGGAGCAGCAGGGGCACACCGTCGCGGTGATCGACCAGGACCCGACCGCCTTCCGGCGCCTCGGCTCCTCCTTCGGCGGTCGCCGGGTCACCGGCGTCGGCTTCGACCAGGACACGCTGCGCGAGGCGGGCATCGAGGAGGCCGGCGCCTTCGCCGCCGTCTCCAGCGGTGACAACTCCAACATCATCGCGGCCCGGGTGGCCCGCGAGATGTTCGGCATCGAGAACGTCGCGGCGCGGATCTACGACCCCCGGCGCGCCGAGGTCTACCAGCGCCTGGGCATCCCCACGGTCGCCACGGTCCGCTGGACCGCCGACCAGATGCTGCGCAGGCTGCTGCCGTCCGGCGCCGAGCCGCTGTGGCGCGATCCCACCGGCGGCGTCCAGCTCGCCGAGGTGCACACCTCACCGTCCTGGATCGGCCACAAGATCAGTACGTTGCAGGAGGAGACGGGCGTCCGTGTGGCGTTCCTCACCCGGCTGGGCGAGGCGATCCTGCCGACGTCCCAGACGGTCCTCCAGGAGGGCGACCTCGTGCATGTGATGATGCGCACCGACGAGGTCGAGAAGGTCGAGGCGGCGTTCGCCGAGGGCCCGCAGGAAGGCGGTCACCGATGAGGGTCGCCATCGCCGGCGCCGGCGCAGTGGGCCGCTCGATCGCGGGCGAGCTGCTGGAGAACGGCCATGAGGTCCTCCTCGTGGACAAGGCCCCGACCGCCATCTCGGTCGAACGGGTCCCCCAGGCGGAGTGGCTCCTGGCCGACGCCTGCGAGATCACGTCCCTGGACGAGGCGGCGCTCCAGCGCTGCAACGTCGTCATCGCCGCGACCGGCGACGACAAGGTCAACCTGGTCGTCTCCCTGCTCGCGAAGACGGAGTACGGCGTCCCCCGGGTCGTCGCCCGCGTCAACAACCCCAAGAACGAGTGGCTCTTCAACGAGTCCTGGGGCGTGGACGTGGCCGTCTCGACACCGCGCCTGATGTCGGCGCTGGTGGAGGAAGCGGTGTCGGTGGGCGACCTGGTCCGCCTGCTGCGCTTCAGCCACGGCGACGCGAACCTGGTGGAGCTGACCCTCCCCGAGGAGTCGGCCCTGGCCGGCACGCAGGTCGGCGACGTGGAATGGCCCGAGGACACGTCCTTGGTGACGATCATCCGCGGCACCCGCGTCCTGACCCCGACCCCGGACGACTCCCTGGAGGCGGGCGACGAGCTGCTGTTCGTGGCGGCGCAGGCGCGGGAGGAGCAGCTGGAGGATCTGCTGTCGGTGCGCCGGGAGGACACGGACGCGTGATCGGCGAAGGGCGCCCCATGCTGCATGGGGCGCCCTCTCGGTATGCGGGTCGGTAGGGGCTAGCCCTCCGCGGCGGCCCGGGCGGCCTTGCGCTCCTCCTCCGCCCGCTCCTCGGCCTCCATCTCGGCGAACACGTCGATCGGCGCGGGCGCCTTCGCGAGGAACACCCAGGTCAGCCAGACGGCGAGCAGGAACGGCGGAATCTTCAGCGCGATCAGCACCCACCCCAGCTGGGCGGTGTTGGCCCACCAGTACAGCGGGAACAGGATCGCGCACTTGCCCAGCAGAATCAGCCCCCAGGCCCAACTCGCCTTGGAATAGGCCTTCTTGCGCCCGGGATTACGCGTCCGCCAGGACAGGTTCTCCTTGAACACCGGCCCGAGCATCAGCCCGATCAGCGGCACCCCGCACAGCGTCGTGACGATGTACGCGAGCGCGAGCCCCAGCGTGTACAGCATCCCCGGCAGATAGAAGTCCTTGGCGTTGCCGGTCATCATCGCGAAGACGACACCGAAGGCGACCCCGAAGACCCCGCTGAACGCGTGCTTGACGGTGTCCCGCCGCACCAGCCGCACGGCGACCAGCACCAGCGAGACCGCCAGCGCGGCGATGGCCGACCAGTGCAGATCCTGGTTGACCGTATAGATCGTGACGAACAGCAGGCCGGGCAGCACCGTCTCGACCATGCCCCGGACGCCGCCGAACGCCTCGAACAGCGCGGCCTCCGTCACCGCCCGGGCATCCTGCTGAGTGTCTTCGGTCGGCTTGTCGAGCGACGTCACCGGCTACTCCCTACCAAGGGGTCTCAGTTCGTACTTGGGGTTGAACAGCACACGGCGGCCCCGGCTCATCGAGACCCGCCCGGACGCGATGAGCCTGCGTCCCGGTTCTATACCGACGATGGAGCGCCGCCCCAGCCACACCACGTCCAACGCGGCGGACCCGTCGAACAGTTCCGCCTCCAGCGCCGGCACTCCGGCCCGCGGGCGCAGCGTGACCGTGCGCAAGGTACCAGTAACCGTCACGATCTGGCGGTCGTGGCAGTCGCCGATGCGCGTGCAGCCGGCGGTCTCGGCGTCCTCCCGCAGTTCCTCGGACTCCAGGTCCTCCTGCGACGAGGAGAGCCGGTCGAACATCCGCCGAAGCCGGCCCACCGGCTTCTCGGAACGCGGTACGGCACTCATACCGGAAAGCGTACCGGCCCCCACCGACACCCCCGAACCCGCGCCCACACCGCCCCCGCCCCTCCCACCTCCCATCACCTCTCGAACCGATATCCCATGCCCGGCTCGGTGATGAAGTGCTTCGGATGCGAGGGGTCGGCCTCCAGCTTCCGCCGCAGCTGGGCCATGTACACCCGCAGATAGTTGGTCTCCGTCCCGTACGACGGCCCCCACACCTCCTGGAGCAGCTGTTTCTGGCTGACCAGCCGCCCGGTGTGCCGCACCAGCACCTCCAGCAGATGCCACTCGGTCGGCGTGAGCCGTACGTCCCGCCCGCCCCGGTGCACCTTCTTCGCGGCGAGGTCGACGGTGAACTCCTCGGTCTCCACCAGCACCTCGTCCTCCCCGCCCCCGGCCGGCTCGGCCCGCCGCACGGCCGCCCGCAGCCGCGCCAGCAGCTCGTCCATCCCGAACGGCTTGGTGACGTAGTCGTCGGCCCCGGCGTCCAGCGCCTGCACCTTCTCGTCCGAGGAGTGCCGCGCGGACAGCACCAGGATCGGCACCCGCGTCCACCCCCGCAGCCCCTTGATCACCTCGACGCCGTCCATGTCCGGCAGCCCCAGATCCAGCACCACCACATCGGGATGCCGCGCCGCCGCCAGCTGAAGCGCGCTCGCTCCGTCGTGCGCCGCGTCGACCTCGTACCTGCGCGCCTTGAGGTTGATCACCAGAGCCCGCACGATCTGCGGCTCGTCATCGACCACGAGCACCCTAGTGGGGCTCTGGGGACTCCCCCCGGCCATGCTCATCATGAGGCCTGCCTTTCGGACGGACGTTCTTCGGATACGACACCGGGGGCGCCGGGGGTGGGCGGGGCGCCCACCGCCGCCCGCAGCGTGAGCACCATCGTGAGCCCCCCGCCAGGAGTGTCCTCGGCGGTCAGCGTGCCGCCCATCGACTCGGCGAAGCCGCGGGCCACGGCGAGCCCGAGCCCCACGCCCGCCCCGCGCGGGGCGTCGCCGTAGCGCTGGAAGGGGGCGAAGATGCGCTCCTTGGCCGCGTCGGGCACACCGGGCCCCCGGTCGACGACGCGCACCTCGACCCGGTCCGACAGGGCGCTCGCGGCCACCAGGACGGTCTGGCCACCGGGGCTGTACTTGACGGCGTTCTCCACCAGGTTGGCCACCGCCCGCTCCAGCAGCCCGGCGTCCACGGAGACCATCGGCAGCGTCTCGGGGACGTCGAGCTCGACGCTGTCCTCCGGCACCCCGCCGAGCGCCATCGGCACGACCTCGTCGAGGTCGGTCTCCCGGATGATCGGCGTGACCGTCCCGGTCTGGAGCCGGGACATGTCGAGGAGGTTGCCCACGAGGTGGTCCAGCCGGTCCGCGCCCTCCTCGATCCCCTCCAGCAGCTCCGCCCGGTCCTCCTCGGACCACTCCACGTCGTCCGAGCGCAGGGAGGACACGGCCGCCTTGATCCCGGCGAGGGGGGTGCGCAGATCATGGCTGACGGCGGCCAGCAGCGCCGTACGGATGCGGTTGCCCTCGGCGAGGGCGCGCGACCGGTCGGCCTCCTCCTGGAGGCGTCTGCGGTCCAGGACGACGGCCGCCTGCGCGGCGAACGCGGCCAGCACCCGCCGGTCCTCGGCCGGCAGCACCCGCCCGGTCAGCGCCAGCGCCATATGGTCCCCGACCGGCACGTCGACGTCGGCCTCCTCCGGCCGCTCCGCCGCCCGCCCGAGCCCGACCCGGCCCGCGCTGGTCCACGGCTCGGCGTCACCCGCCCGCTCCAGCAGCGCCGCCGACTCCATCCCGAACGTCTCGCGGACCCGCTCCAGCAGCTCCTCCAGACCGGTCTCGCCGCGCAGCACGCTCCCCGCGAGGAACGACAGGATCTCCGACTCCGCCCGCAGCCGCGCCGCCTGATGCGTACGCCGGGCCGCGAGGTCCACGACGGAGGCGACGGCCACGCCGACCCCGACGAAGATCACGATGGCGACGATGTTCTTGGGGTCCGCGATCGTGAACCGGTGCAGCGGCGGGGTGTAGTAGTAGTTCAGCAGCAGCGAGCCGAGCGCCGCCGAGGCCAGCGCCGGCAGCAGCCCGCCGAGCAGCGCCGCCGCGACCGTCAGCGCCAGGAAGAGCAGCATGTCGTTGGCGAGCCCCAGCGGCACGCTGTTCAGCAGCAGCGCGAGGAGCACCGGGCCGCCGACCCCGACGAGCCAGCCCGCCACGACCCGCGCCCGCCCGAGCCGCGCCCCGCGCGCGACGGGCAGCCCCCGGCCCTTGGCGGCCTCCTCGTGATTGACGATGTGCACGTCCAGGTCGGGCCCCGACTCCCGGGCGACGGTCGCCCCGACACCGGGCCCGAGCACGTACTGCCACGCCTTGCGCCGCGAGGAGCCCAGCACGATCTGCGTCGCGTTCGCCCCCCGCGCGAAGTCCAGCAGCGCCACCGGGATGTCGTCCCCCACGACGTGGTGGAAGGTGCCGCCCAGGTCCTCCACCAGCGTGCGCTGCACGGCCAGCTCCTTCGGGGAGGCCGAGGTCAGGCCGTCGCTGCGGGAGATGTACACCGCCAGCACCTCGCCGCCGGCCCCCTTCTCCGCGAGCCGCGCCGCCCGCCGGATCAGCGTCCGCCCCTCGGGACCGCCGGTGAGCCCGACGACGATCCGCTCCCGCGAGCCCCAGATCGCCGAGACCTGATGCTCGCTGCGGTACCGGTTCAGATACTCGTCGACCCGGTCCGCCACCCACAGCAGCGCCAGCTCCCGCAGCGCCGTGAGGTTCCCCGGCCGGAAGTAGTTCGACAGCGCCGCGTCGACCTTCTCCGAGCGGTAGATGTTCCCGTGCGCCATCCGCCGCCGCAGCGCCTCCGGGGACATGTCGACCAGCTCGATCTGATCGGCCCGCCGGACGAACTCGTCCGGGACCGTCTCCCGCTGGCGCACCCCGGTGATCGACTCGACGACGTCGCCCAGGGACTCCAGATGCTGGATGTTGACGGTCGACACCACGTCGATCCCGGCCGCCAGCAGCTCCTCCACGTCCTGCCACCGCTTGGGATTGCGCGACCCCGGCACATTGGTGTGGGCCAGTTCGTCCACCAGAGCGACGGCGGGCGCCCGCCGCAGCACGGCGTCGACGTCCATCTCCTCGAACCCGGCCCCCCGGTACTCCAGGGCCCGCCGCTCCACCTGCTCCAGCCCGTGCAGCATCACCTCGGTACGCGGTCGCCCATGATGCTCGACGAACGCCACCACACAGTCCGTCCCCCGCTCGATCCGCCGATGCGCCTCGGAAAGCATGTTGTACGTCTTCCCGACTCCAGGCGCCGCCCCCAGATAGATCCGAAGCTTCCCGCGTCCCATAGCCCCATTGTCTTCCGCCGGCTCCAACCCACCCATCGACGACCCTACGACCCCCACCCCGGACAAACCGGACAAGATCCGAACACCTCCCCCACCTTTGACACACCCCTGACACTCCGGCCCCGGGGGGCCTCACTCCAGAACCTCCAGCTCACCAGCCACGGACTCACCAGCCACGAACTCACGGGCTCACGGGCTCACGGGCTCACCGACCCAATCCCACTCGGCCCGACCCGACCGCTACTCAGCCGGCCCCAGCCCCGCTCAGCCCGACCCGACCGCCGCTCAGCCCGACCCAGCCCCGCTCAGCTCGACCGGACCACCGCTCAGCCCAGCCGGCCGACCCCTGGCCAGACCCTCCGGCCCCAGCCCCGAACTCCGGCCCCCTCCCCGCCCGAGATCCGACTCCCCCTCCTCCCGGCGGAGCCCCCCTCACGCCTCCCGTATCCCCCCGTCCCCCAGCTCCAGCACCCGGTCCGCCAGGTCCAGCAGTGTCGCGTCATGTGTGGCGACCAGCGCCGTCACGTTCTCGCTGCGGACCACCGCCTTCAGGAGCCGCATCACCGCGTGTCCCGTCTCCGCGTCGAGCCGGCCGGTGGGCTCGTCGGCGATGAGGAGGGAGGGGCTGTTGGCGAGGGCGCGGGCGAGGGCGACGCGCTGCTGCTGGCCGCCGGAGAGTTCGCCGGGGCGCCGGTCGGCGTGGTCGGCGAGGCCGACCAGGGAGAGCAGGAGACGGACCCGCTCCTCGCGCTCGCCGGGGTCGGTGCGCCGCAGCCGCATCGGGACGCCCACGTTCTCCGCCGCCGTGAGGATCGGGATCAGGCCGAAGGACTGGAAGACGAAGCCGATGCGGTCCCGGCGCAGCCCGAGCAGCCCCTCCTCGGCCAGCCCCGCCAGCTCGAGGCCGTCGACGACGACCTGCCCCCGGTCGGGGGTGTCGAGCCCGCCCACGATGTTCAGCAGCGTGGTCTTCCCCGAACCCGAGCGCCCCTTCAGGGCGACCAGTTCCCCGCGCGGGATCTCGAACGAGACGCCGCGCAGGGCGTGCACGGCCGCGGCCCCGTGCCCGTACGACTTGTGGACCTCTTCGACGCGCACCATCGTCTCGGTGATCGTCACCTCGGCAGTTCCGCTCATGCGCCCTCCCCTTTTTCTCCCCGCGTACCCCCGCACCCGCCGCCCGTACCGGCGACCGGTGCGGAGCCCTCGACGCTCCGCCTGCTGCTCGCTTCCCGCCCCGAAAGGCCCTACACCAGCCTCATCGCACGAGCCCCCCGCCCCGGTTCACACTTCGCGGATTTTTTTCAGCATCCCCACCGCCACCGGCACGAACCCCCGCCGCGGCGCCCGCACGAACCCTGCCGCGGCCCCTCACACAACCCCCGCGGAAACGGCGAAGGACCGCGCCCCACCGGGACGCGGTCCTCGAAAACCCACGCGGCCGAAACCTCTCAGCGCACCTCGGTGATCTCCGGCCCCCGCTGCAACTGGCCCATGCCGCCGGAGAACCGCGAGCCCTCCGCCTCCTGCTGCTGAACCCCCTCCGGCACCATCTGGGCGTCGTTGGGCAGCTTCAGGACGATCGGGTCGCGGGGCGCCATGGGACCCTCGCCGCGGACGACGACCGTGTCCCGGAAGATCTGCTCCAGCAGCCCGGCGGCCTGCGGCTGCACCGCGCCCTGCCCGGAGATGACGCCCCGCAGGAACCAGCGCGGCCCGTCGACGCCGACGAAGCGCACGACGTGGAACCCGCTCGTGCCGTCCGGCAGCTGCACGGGCACCTGTGCCCGCAGCTCCCAGCCCAGCGGCCCCTCGACCTCGTCGATGATGCCGCCCTGCTGAGTGATCCCGGAGCCGATCTCCTCGCGGACCTCGCCCCAGATGCCCTCGCGCTTGGGGGCGGCGAAGGCCTGGAGCTGGATGGCGCTGTCGCGCAGCACGACGGTCGCCGCGACGATCGCGTCGCCCGCGACCTCGACCCGCAGTTCCATGCCGTCGACGCCGGGCACGAAGAGTCCGCCCAGGTCGACGCGGCCCTCTGCGGGGTCGCCCACCTCGGTGCTGTCCCAGGGGCCGTCGGGGCGCGGCTCGGGTTCGAGCCTCACGCGCTCGCGCGGGCCGCCTTCGTCGTCCGCCTCAGTGTCGACACTGTCGACGACCTGCTCGGCCTCGCCGGCCGCGTCCTCGGCGGCACCCTTCTTCTTGCGACGTCCGAACACGTCACTGTCCTTCCCGGTCGGATACGACCGAAGCGTATCGATTCCCACCCGTTGTGCCGCCCTCGGCGGCGTCACCGCTTGTGCTGTCCGGGCCCGCCACGGCGGCATGTCCGCCGGTGGACCCGAAGCCCCCCTCGCCCCGAGCCGACCCGGGAAGTTCCGCGACCTCCTGGAAGCGGACCCTCTCGACCTGCTGGACGACCAGTTGGGCAATCCGGTCGAAGCGCTCGAACCGCACCGCCTCGCGCGGATCGAGATTCACCACGATCACCTTGATCTCCCCACGGTACCCGGCATCAACCGTCCCGGGGGCATTCACGAGGGCGATGCCACAGCGGGCCGCGAGGCCGGAGCGGGGGTGCACGAAGGCCGCGTACCCCTCGGGGAGGGCGATGGACACCCCGGTGGGCAGCACGGCCCGCTCGCCGGGCTGGAGTTCGCAGCTCTCGGTGGTCCGCAGATCGGCCCCGGCGTCACCGGGCTGCGCGTACTGCGGCAGCGGTACGCCGGGGTGGACGCGCTTGATCAGCACGTCCAGGGGTTGACGGCTCACGGGTTCACCTCGAAGGCGCGGGCGCGCATGATCTGGGCGGGGTCGTTCCGGGCCGGCGCAGCGGGTGCGGGCGCATCGGGGTGCCGCACCGGTGTCCCGGCGTCCGCCGGAGGCTGAGGAGCTGCGGAAGTACCACTCACAGCCGCAGACCTTACCCGCGCGTCCGCACATCCAGGACACCGTGCCAAGCTTGGCCCCATGCAGCTCTCCGCGACCCCGTACGAAGAACGTCTCACCGCCCCGCGCTCCTGGTGGTTCATGGCCTTCCTGATCGGCGTCTCGACCGCCCTGGTGATGCTGCCGTTCGGCACCCTGCCGCTGCTGGGCGGTCTCGCCGGCGGTACGGCGGTCGCATCGGTGGTCGTGAGCGCGTACGGCTCCCCGCGCCTGCGCGTGGTGGGCGGTTTCCTCGTCGCGGGGGACGCGAAGATCCCGGTGACGGCGCTCGGCGAGGCCGAGGTGCTGGACCCGGAGGAGGCGCGTGCGTGGCGTACGTACAAGGCGGACACGCGCGCGTTCCTGATGCTGCGGGCGTACGTCCCGCGCGCGTTGCGCGTGATGGTCACGGACCCGGACGACCCGACGCCGTACCTGTACCTGTCGACGCGTGAGCCGGAGCGGCTGGCCCAGGCCCTCAAGGAGGCCCGGGAAGCCGCCGAGGCCTGAGCGGAAGCCGCTGAGGCCCGAGCAGGGGCGGCGGCAAAGCTTTCCCCCGTTCCGTACAAAAACTTCCGTACGGTAAAGGGCGGCGTTCAAATCTGTCCGAAAACGTCGCCCTTAAGGCACCGCGTTCCGTGCACGTTGTGCGCATTCCCGAAGCAGCGGTTTCGCAGTACGACCTCTCAGTGCCCTGTTTCTTTCGTTCCGTCGCCGATCGCGAGCGGGTCCTTGGGATGTTCCAGGGGCGGGAGAGAAGGCAGCGCGTCCCAGGGGATCTGGTGCTTGCGGAGGTCCGCGCGGATCTTCGCGGCGATTTTTCTGGTGTCACGCCGGTTCATGACGGCACCGACGGCGGCGCCCACCATGAAGGGGATCAGGTTGGGCAGATCCCGCACCATGCGTTTCATGATCTGCTGGCGCAGTTCGCGTTTCATCTGACCGCCGAGCGCGGAGTTCACCGAGGACGGCTTCATCACGTCGACGCCGCGCTCGCCCGACCATGAGCGCAGATAGGCCGTACTGCGGTCCTTGAGGCCGCCAGGGGGCCGCAGCCCGTAGACCTCGTGGAGTTCCGCGATCAGCTTGAGCTCGATCGCGGCGACGCCGGTGATCTCCGCCGCGAGCTCCGTGGGCATCGCGGGCGGCACGGGCAGCATGGCGGCCGCCCCGACGCCCGCCCCGACGGTCGCGGTGGCCTTCGAGGCGCCCGCCACGAGCTTGTCGGCGAGTTCCTCGGGTCCGAGCCCGGGGAACTGCGCGCGAAGCGTCCTGAGGTCGCGTACGGGGATTCTGGGGGCGTTGTCGATGATCCGGTCGGCGAGGTACCCGAGGCCCGCCCTGGCCCGGTCGGCGCCCTTGCGGACGCCTCCTCGCGCGAACTGCCGGGCCCTCGTACCGATCACCGCGGACCGCCGCCGGGCGACGGCCGCGGTGTTCTGTGCCGGCGCCGGGAGATCGCTCCCGTCGCCCGCGGGTCCGAGCGAGGCCGGTCCCTCAGGGACCGCTCCCGTGCCGGAGGAGCCTCGCTCGTCGTCACGCACGCCGTGCGGGCCGCCGTAGGGCCCGTTGTCCGCCTCTCTTGCCCTCCTCGGCAGGAGACGGCGCTTCCGAGGTGGGGTCGAGCCAGTCACGGCCGACCCCGCCTCAGTCGCAGTCGCGGCAGATCGGCTGGCCGTTCTTCTCTCGGGCCAGCTGGCTGCGGTGATGCACCAGGAAGCAGCTCATGCACGTGAACTCGTCCTGCTGCTTCGGCAGCACCCGGACGGCCAACTCCTCGTTCGAGAGATCGGCCCCGGGCAGCTCCAGGCCTTCTGCGGCCTCGAACTCGTCGACATCGACGGCTGACGCCGACTTGTCGTTACGCCGGGCCTTCAGCTCTTCGAGACTGTCGGAGTCGACGTCGTCGTCGGTCTTGCGTGGGGTGTCGTAATCGGTTGCCATTTCGCCTCTCCCCCTCTGGGTGAATGCGGTGTCTCCAGCGCACGTAACGCGTGAGAGGCCGGACTTGTGCCCGCCTCGAGGCGGAGATTTTGCCTCACATCAAGGTCTGTTACTCAATCGACACCCAACCGGACTCCTCACGGGTGATCGGGTTGGATGGCGATCGGGACCGTACACGGTCCGAATGTCGCACTCCAAAGGCGTCCCACCCTGTACTTCCCGTGATCAGGACCCCTGAAAACCCGGATTTTCCGGGCCATACAGCGGTCGGCATGATCACAGTAGGTAGATGGCCGGAAATTCGCCTTTGTGATCGATCACACACACGGGAGCGGAGCCGGGGCCCCGAAAATTCCGCGCGAAGCGAACACTCCCGCGTGTGTCGCGATCATGATCTCAGAGCGGCAGGGTAAACCGCATCACCAGGCCCCCTCCCTCACGCGGCTGGGCCGTGACATGCCCGCCGTGGGCCCGCGCCACCGATCGTACGATCGACAGCCCGAGCCCCACCCCCTTGTCGCTGCCGGTGCGCTCCGTGCGCAGCCGCCGGAACGGCTCGAAGAGGTTGTCGATCTCGTACGCGGGAACCACGGGACCGGTGTTGGACACCACCAGCACCGCCTGCCCGTGCTGCACCTCGGTGGTGACCTCGACCCAGCCGTCCTCGGGCACGTTGTAGCGCACCGCGTTCTGCACCAGGTTCAGCGCGATCCGCTCCAGCAGCACGCCGTTGCCCTGGACGACGGCACTGACCCGCTCGCCGCGGATCTCGACGCCCTTGGCCTCCGCCTCGGCGTGCGCCTGGTCGATCGCCTGCCCGGCGACCTCCGCGAGGTCGACCGGTTTGCGCTCCACGATCTGGTTGTCGCTGCGGGCGAGCAGCAGCAGGCCCTCCACGAGCTGCTCGCTGCGCTCGTTGGTCGCCAGCAGCGTCTTGCCGAGCTGCTGGAGCTCCACGGGCGCGTTCGGGTCCGAGAGGTGCACCTCCAGCAGCGTCCGGTTGATCGCCAGCGGGGTGCGCAGCTCGTGCGAGGCGTTGCCGACGAAGCGCTGCTGGGCCGTGAACGCCCTCTGGAGGCGCTCCAGCATGTCGTCGAGGGTGTCGGCGAGCTCCTTCAGCTCGTCGTCCGGGCCGTCCAGCTCGATACGGCGGGACAGGTCCGAGCCGGCCACCGCGCGCGCGGTGCGGGTGATCCGCCCGAGCGGGGTGAGCACCCGGCCGGCCATCGCGTACCCGAAGGCGAACGCGATCACCGCGAGGCCGAGCAGGGCCAGCAGGGAGCGGCTGAGGAGGTTGTCCAGGGCGGCCTGGCGGCGGTGGTCGATGCAGTCGCTGATCGCCGTGTTGAACGTCGACAGGGACAGCCCCGAGGCGTTGTTGATGGCCGGGCAGTACGCGCTGGAGACGTTGATCTGGTCCCCGCCGACGATCTTGAACGGCGGGCGGTTGCCCGTGTTGATCGCCTGGGCGGCCAGCAGGTAGATGATCGACAGCAGCAGGATGCCGGCGATCAGGAACATGCCGCCGTACAGCAGGGTGAGCCGTATGCGGATGGTCGGGCGCAGCCAGGGGAAGGGCACCTCGGGGCGCCGGGGGTCCCAGGTGGGCTTCGGGGGCGCCTGAGGGGGCGCGGGGGTCGAGGCCACGGTGGATCAGATCCGGTAGCCGGAGCCGGGGACGGTGACGATGACGGGCGGCTCGCCCAGTTTGCGGCGCAGGGTCATCACGGTGACGCGGACGACGTTGGTGAACGGGTCGGTGTTCTCGTCCCAGGCCTTCTCCAGGAGCTGCTCCGCGGAGACCACGGCGCCCTCGGAGCGCATCAGCACCTCCAGGACGGCGAACTCCTTGGGCGCCAGCTGCACCTCACGGCCGTCGCGGAAGACCTCGCGGCGGTTGGGGTCGAGCTTGATCCCGGCGCGCTCCAGGACGGGCGGCAGCGGCACGCTCGTACGCCGTCCCAGGGCCCGCACGCGCGCGATGAGCTCGCTGAAGGCGAAGGGCTTGGGCAGGTAGTCGTCGGCGCCGATCTCCAGGCCCTCGACGCGGTCGCTGACGTCCCCGGCGGCCGTGAGCATCAACACGCGCGTGGGCATGCCGAGTTCGACGATCTTGCGGCAGACGTCGTCCCCGTGGACGAGCGGGAGGTCGCGGTCGAGGACGACCACGTCGTAGTCGTTGACGCCGATGCGTTCGAGGGCCGCGGCGCCGTCGTACACGACGTCGACGGCCATGGCCTCCCGGCGCAGTCCGGTGGCCACCGCATCGGCGAGCAGCTGCTCGTCCTCGACGACGAGTACGCGCACGTCGCTGTCCTTCCTGTGTCCGCCCGCGACCGCTTCGGTGAGCGCGCCGGGGGCGGGGGCTCGATGGTATGTGGGCTCCATCCTGCCCTTTTCGGCCATAAGTCGGCTGTAAGACGGGTGAGAGCGGGATGAAGCGGAGGTGTGGGGCCCGCGAACGCCGGATTTTCTCGTCCGGGCGAGGTTTCCCCGGACGGGAGCGGGGGGAGGACGCATTACACCCCGCGATCACGCTCTGCTCGTGCCGTACCACCATGCGGCACGGTGCCGCTGTTGGTCTCGCCGGAGCGCGCGCGTGGGTGCCTGGCACCGTCGCCGCCCGGTGGGTGGTGCGCCGGGCATCTGTCGCAGACGTGATCGCCCCCCGAAGGGCACACCCCCGTGCCATCGACCCACGACCCAGGACGAGGGGGCGCAGCATGGACGCTTTCACCTCAGTACTGCTCCAGCGCATAAGGACGACCGAGTCCGACCTGACCCGCGCGCGCGACGAGGGCGACGACTACCTCGCCGAGGTCGAGCAGGCGGAACTCGACGACCTGCGCCGCCTGGCGGCGGAGCACGGCGTGCAGATCGGCGCGTAGCCGGCGAGGACGGTGAGCCGAAGAGATGAGGGTGCCCCCGGCGGGTCCAGCGCCGGGGGCACCCTCGTGTCGTCGTGCGGTCCTGCCGCGCTCAGTCGTGCCAGGCGCCGAAGTCCTCCAGGAGGCCCTGGAGGGGCTCGAAGACGCCCGGGGCGGCGGCGATCGCCAGCTCGCCCGAAAGGCGCTCAGAGGGCCGTCCACCGGTCAGGGCGCCCGCTTCCCGGGCGATGAGGTCGCCCGCCGCGTAGTCCCAGGGGTTCAGACCGCGCTCGTAGTAGCCGTCGAGGCGGCCCGCGGCGACGTCGCACAGGTCGATCGCGGCCGAGCCGCCCCGCCGGATGTCGCGCACGAGGGGGATCACCCGGGCCGCGACGGCGGCCTGGGCGGCCTTGCGCTCGGCGAGGTAGCCGAACCCGGTCGAGACCAGCGCCTGCGCCAGGGGCGGCGCGGGACGGACGGCCAGGGGCCGCTCGCTCCCCCCGGCACCGGTGACCCAGGCGCCCCGGCCGCGCACGGCCTGGTAGGTCTCGCCGCGCAGCGGTGCGTGGACGACGCCGACGACGGTCTCGCCGTCCTGCTCGGCCGCGATGGACACGGCCCAGCTCGGCAGCCCGTAGAGGTAGTTCACCGTGCCGTCCAGGGGGTCGATGATCCAGCGCACCCCGCTGGTGCCCGCGTCGGAGGCGCCCTCCTCGCCGAGCAGTCCGTCGTGCGGGCGCTGCTCGGTTATCAGGCCGGTGATCAGCTTCTCGGCGGCGATGTCCATCTCCGTGACCACGTCGATGGGGCTCGACTTGGTGTGGGCGACGGCGAGGTCGGCCGGGCGGCCGTCGCGCAGCAGCGCGCCCGCGCGCGAGGCGGCCTCCTGGGCGATCCGGAGCAGGTCGTCGTACAGGTCGGTCATGGGGTTCCTCACGCGTAGGGGCTGTCGGCGCCCGCGGCGGCCGGCTTGGGGGCGCGGGCGGGGCAGCAGCCGACCGGACAGAGGTTCGCGCTCGCGCCGAGGCCGCCGAGGACGCAGGGGGTGACCTCCTGGCCGCGTTCGGCGGCGGCGCGCTCCAGGACGAGGTCGCGGACGCCGGCGGCGAAGCGCGGGTCGGCGCCGACGGTCGCCGAGCGGCGCATCGGCAGGCCCAGCTCCTCGGCCTTGGCCTTGGCCTCGGTGTCGAGGTCGTACAGGACCTCCATGTGGTCCGAGACGAACCCGATGGGGGCGATGACGACCGCGGGGGCGTCCGCCGCGTGGAGCTCCTCCAGGTGGTCGCAGATGTCCGGTTCCAGCCAGGGGATGTGCGGGGCGCCGGAGCGGGACTGGTAGACGAGCTGCCAGGGGTGGTCGTCGCCGGTGCGCTCGCGGACCGCGTCGGCGATCAGCTGCGCGACCTCCAGGTGCTGCTCGACGTACGCGCCGCCCTCGCCGTGGTCCTCGACGGGGCCCGAGGTGTCGGCGGAGGCGGTCGGGATGGAGTGGGTCGAGAAGGCGATGTGGGCGCCCGCGCGGACGTCCTCGGGGAGTTCGGCGAGCGATTCCAGGACGCCGTCGACCATCGGCTCCAGGAAGCCCGGGTGGTTGAAGTAGTGCCGCAGCTTGTCGACTCGGGGGAGGTCCAGGCCCTCGGCCTCCAGGGCGGCCAGCGACTCGGCGAGGTTCTCGCGGTACTGGCGGCAGCCGGAGTAGGAGGCGTAGGCGCTGGTGGCGAGGACGAGGACGCGGCGGCGGCCGTCGGCGGTCATCTCGCGCAGGGTGTCCGTCAGGTACGGGGCCCAGTTGCGGTTGCCCCAGTAGATCGGCAGGTCCACGCCGTGCTCGGCGAAGTCCTTGCGCAGGGCGTCCAGGAGGGCGCGGTTCTGGTCGTTGATGGGGCTGACCCCGCCGAAGAGGAAGTAGTGCTGCCCGACTTCCTTGAGGCGTTCGGTGGGGATGCCTCGCCCACGCGTCACGTTCTCCAGGAACGGGACCACGTCGTCCGGTCCTTCGGGGCCGCCGAAGGACAGCAGGAGCAGGGCGTCGTAGGGGGTGGCATCGAGCGCGTCTGGCATGTCTCGATCCTGCCACCCGCCACTGACACCCGGGAAACGGCGGGGTGTCCGGGAAGGTTCCCGCGCTTGGAGGACGGGGTTTCCGCGACAAGGAACAGGGGTGCGTCCGGGTGAACCGGCTCGTAAGCTGTATAGGCCCCAATCGCACCTTACGATCTTCGTACGACCCTCCCCGTGGGGCCGTCCGGAGACCGCACGGCGCCGTCAGGACCCCTCTGGCGCGCCACCCTGGACACCGCTTCGAGCCCCGCCCCCCGAAGAGCCGCACCGTCCGCACCGCGCCGAGCCGACCCGCGCGCGTGCGGCCCCGTCCCTGACCGGAGCCCGCCTTGCCCAGCCCCTACCGCGCCCTGTTCGCCGCCCCCGGCACCAAGGGCTTCGCCGCCGCGGGGTTCCTCGGCCGGATGCCGCTGTCGATGATGGGCATCGGCGTGGTCACGATGATCTCCCAGCTGACCGGCCGCTACGGCCTCGCGGGCGCCCTGTCGGCGACCATCGCGCTGGCCGTCGCGCTCCTGGGGCCCCAGGTCTCCCGGCTGGTGGACCGGCACGGCCAGCGCAGGGTGCTGCGCCCGGCGACCCTGGTCGCGCTCGTCGCGTCGGCCGGGATGCTGCTGGCCGCGCACTTCCGCTGGCCGGACTGGACGCTGTTCGTGTGCGCGGCGGGCATCGGCGCGGTGCCGAGCCTGGGCGCGATGATCCGCGCGCGGTGGGCCGCGCTGTACCGGGGCACGCCGCAGCTGCACACCGCGTACTCCTTCGAGTCCGTGGTGGACGAGATGTGCTTCATCTTCGGGCCGATCATCTCCATCGGCCTGTCCACGGCCTGGTTCCCGGAGGCGGGGCCGCTGCTGGCGGCCTGTTTCCTCGCGGTCGGCGTCTTCTGGCTGACCGCGCAGAAGGCCACCGAGCCGGCGCCGCACCCGCGCGCGCGAAGCGGCGGGGGGACGGCACTGCGCTCGCGCGGACTGCGGGTCCTGGTGAGCACGTTCGTGGCGACCGGGACGATCTTCGGGGCGGTGGACGTGGTGACCGTGGCGTTCGCGGACGAGCAGGGCCACAAGAGCGCGGCCAGTGTCGTCCTCGCGGTGTACGCGGCCGGCTCCTGTGTGGCCGGTCTGGTCTTCGGGCTGATGCGCTTCTCCGGTGCCCCGCAAAGGCGTTGGCTGCTGGGCATATGCGCGATGGCCGTGAGTATGATCCCCCTCCTACTGGTCGGGAACTTGCCGTTTCTGGCCGTGGCGCTCTTCGTCGCGGGCCTGTCCATCGCACCCACGATGATCACGACGATGTACCTCATCGAAGAGCACGTACCACGCGCGCAGTTGACCGAGGGCATGACCTGGATCAGCACCGGGCTCGCGGTCGGGGTCGCGCTCGGCTCCTCGGTGGCCGGCTGGGTGATCGACGCCGCCGGGGCCCGCGCCGGGTACGGGGTCCCTGCGGTCGCCGGGGCCGTCGCGGTCGCGGTCGGTTTCCTGGGGTACCGCCGGCTCAGCAGGCCGGCTACGGGTCGGGGAGGCACCGTTGAGCAGCACACTGAGCGGGAAGAGCGGCACGTGGCGTAACTGGGGCGGGAATGTCGTCGCCCGTCCCGCGCGGGAGGTGGAGCCCGCGTCCGTGGAGGAGCTGGCGGCGGCGCTGCGGCAGGCCGCGGAGGACGGCCTGAAGGTGAAGGCCGTCGGATCGGGGCACTCCTTCACGTCGATCGCGGCGACCGACGGAGTATTGATACGCCCTCAACTGTTGACCGGTATACGCAATATTGACCGCGATGCCATGACTGTCACTGTTGAGGCCGGCACTCCGCTCAAGAGACTCAACATGGCTCTCGCGCGCGAGGGCCTGTCGCTCACCAACATGGGCGACATCATGGAGCAGACCGTCTCCGGCGCCACCAGCACCGGCACGCACGGCACGGGCCGCGAGTCGGCCTCGATCGCCGCCCAGATCAAGGGACTTGAGCTGGTCACGGCCGACGGCTCGGTTCTGACCTGCTCCGCGGAGCGCAACGCGGACGTCTTCGCCGCCGCCCGGATCGGCCTGGGCGCCCTGGGCGTCGTCACGGCGATCACGTTCGCCGTGGAGCCGCTCTTCCTGCTCAGCGCGCGCGAGGAGCCCATGCCGCTGGAGAAGGTCCTCGCCGACTTCGACCAGCTCTGGGCGGAGAACGAGCACTTCGAGTTCTACTGGTTCCCGCACACCGGGAACACCAACACCAAGCGCAACAACCGCAGCGCGGGCCCGCGCCGGCCGGTCGGCCGGGCGAGGGCCTGGCTGGACGACGAGTTCCTCTCCAACGGCGTCTTCCAGGCGGCCCAGTGGGTCGGCCAGGCGGTGCCCGCGACGGTCCCGGCGATCGCCCAGGTCTCCAGCAGGGCCCTGTCCGCGCGCAGCTACACGGACATCCCCTTCCGCGTGTTCACCTCCCCGCGCCGGGTGCGGTTCGTGGAGATGGAGTACGCCGTCCCGCGCGAGGCCGTCACCGAGGTGCTGCGCGAGCTGAAGGCAGTGGTCGACCGCTCCGGACTGCGCGTCAGCTTCCCCGTGGAGGTGCGCACGGCCCCGGCGGACGACATCGCGCTGTCCACCGCGTCCGGCCGCGACAGCGCCTACGTCGCCGCCCACATGGTGCGCGGCACGGCCTACCAGGGGTACTTCACGGCCGCCGAGCGGATCTTCACCGCGTACGAGGGGCGCCCGCACTGGGGGAAGGTGCACACGCGGGACGCGGAGTACTTCGCGCGCGTGTACCCGCGCTTCGGCGAGTTCACGGCGCTGCGGGACCGGTTGGACCCGGGCCGGCTGTTCCAGAACGACTATCTGCGGAGGGTGCTGGGTCAGTAGCGGACGTGCCTGGCGAGGGGGCCGCACTCTCCCCGGCCCCGCTCCCCGCGGCCGTGCCGCTCCCGGCCGGGGTGCCGCTCGGGGAGGGCGACGGGGTCGCGCCGGGGGCCGCCGTACCCGCCGTGCCGCCCGTGTCCGCCGTACCGCCGCCGTCCGCCGCCGGGGAGCCCTCCTGCGAGGGTGCGGCGCCCTGGCCGCCCCCGCCGGGCGCCGAGGGCCTGGGGGACGACGGGGTGGACGAGGTGCCGCCGCCCTTGACCGCGTCGCTGACGGTCGTGCCGGAACCGCCGCTGAAGGCGGTGCCGGAGGCCAGTTCGTAGGTCGTGATGCCGCCCATGGTGACGCCGAAGACGAGGGCGGCGGCGATCAGCGGGCGCCTCCAGCGGATGCCCCGCGCGCGGTGGACCGTGCCCGCCGAGTACTCCCCCGGCGCGGGCGGCGGGTCCGCCGGAGCGTGCGGCCGGGGCGCGGCGGCCACCGGGGCGGCCGGCGGGACGCTCGACTCGCGCAGCTGCTCGCCGGTGCGGCTGAAGAAGTGCTGGAGGAGCGAGCCGCCGCAGGTGGCGATCACGCTGACGACACCGGCGCCCAGGATGGTGCCGTACACCCCGAAGGACGAGGCGAGTTTGGCGGCGACCACGGCGGCCAGCGCGCTGCCGGCGACCTGGGGGACGCTGAGGTCGGGCCGCTTCCTCTTCTTCACCTCCTCGGAATCGTTCAACACGTCGACGACATCGGGCCTTTCGCGCATCCCGGAACCTTGCCTGCCTTTCCCGTACATGATCAACAGTTGACGGGTTACCGATCTATTGATCCGTGTTCCACACATCAAGGTGACGTCGGGATGAAACCGATAGTTCCGATTACGGGTGATGCGTGAAGTACGCCACCTTCAAGATCCCCGGATTGCGGGAATCGGCGACCAACTCCCCCATCTCGTCGGAAGTTAGAGGCGCGGCAATCCACGCACGTGGCCCAAATGGAGTACTGTTGCGAGCCCTGGGCCCGGCCTCCCTTCGGGGTGTCCGGGGCCTTGCTGGACCGCCAGGAGGGGAACTAGTTGCACAGGGTGACAGGCTCAGTCACTTAGCGTGGCGAATAGGTAACCGTGCCATAACGGCGATCCAGGGCCCGTGCCCGACACGCCGGGCAACTCGGCAAGGTTGTGGCAGGCTGCACCCGGGCAGGCCACACTCGTCTAGCGGAAGCAGCGACGCACGTGACGTCGGCAGGCACCACCCGGGAGGTCCCCATGCCCGAACTGCGTGTCGTGGCCGTCTCGAATGACGGTACACGGCTGGTGCTCAAAGCTGCCGACGCGACGGAGTACACCCTCCCCATCGACGAGCGGCTGCGTGCCGCCGTGCGCGGCGACCGCCCCCGCCTCGGCCAGATCGAGATCGAGGTCGAGAGCCATCTGCGGCCCCGCGACATCCAGGCGCGCATACGCGCGGGTGCCACGGCGGAAGAGGTCGCGCAGCTCGCGGGCATCCCCGTCGACCGGGTCCGCCGCTTCGAGGGCCCTGTCCTCGCCGAGCGCGCCTTCATGGCCGAGCGCGCCCGCAAGACCCCTGTACGCCGCCCCGGTGAGAACGCGGGCCCCCAGCTCGGCGAGGCCGTCCAGGAGCGGCTGCTGCTGCGCGGCGCCGAGAAGGACACCGTCCAGTGGGACTCCTGGCGCCGTGACGACGGCACCTGGGAGGTCATGCTGGTCTACCGGGTCGCCGGTGAGCCGCACGCGGCGAGCTGGACGTACGACCCGCCCCGGCGGCTCGTCCAGGCCGTCGACGCGGAGGCGCGCTCCCTGATCGGCGAGTCCGACGACCTGGCCGCGCCCGAGCCCAGTTTCCCGTTCGTGCCCCGTATCGCGCGGCTGCCCCGCGACCGGCCGCTGGACCGCGAGCGCCCCGCGCCCGCCGACCGGCCGGACGAGGAGACCGAGGAGGCGGGCGAACGGGACTCGCTGACCAGCCTGCTGGAGGCCGTGCCGAGCTTCCGGGGCGACATGGTCGTCCCCGAGCGGGTGGCGGAGGACGGCGTCGAGGAGGGCGAGCAGGAGGCCGAGGCCGAGGAGCCCCCGGCGCCCGCCGCGTCCGCCGGCTCCGCCTACGCCGACGTGCTCATGCCGCGCTCCGTCGGCAGCCACCGCGACCGCCTCACCGGCGCCACCGACCGCCAGGCCGAGGCCGACGGCGTCCGCCCCGGCCGCCGCGCGGCCGTACCCAGCTGGGACGAGATCGTCTTCGGGACGCGGCGCAAGAAGCAGGAGTAGCAGGGCGGTACGAGGCGCCCGCGCGCGTAGATGCGATCCGGGGGCACCCCGCGCGCGTGGATGCGGCGCCGGGACGCCCGCGCGCGTGGCCGACGGCGAGCACCGCGTCAACAGCCGTGCGCGGCGCCCCTGGTGAGAGCCGCGCACGCGCCGGAGTCCGCAAACAGCCCCGTCCTACTGCGGCTCCGCCCCCACCGCCACCGGACGGGACGGGTCCGAGGACCACTCCGACCAGGAGCCCACGTACAGCGCCGCGTCGATGCCCGCGACCGCCAGGGCCAGGACCTCGTGCGCCCCGGAGACGCCCGAACCGCAGTACACCCCGACCTCGGTGCCCTCAGCGGCGCCCAGGGTCTTGAAGCGGCCCTGGAGGGTCTGCGCGGGCAGGAAGCGGCCGTCGGGTCCGACGGTCTCCGTGGTGGGCGCCGAGACCGCGCCGGGGATGTGGCCGCCGACCCGGTCGATGGGCTCGACGTCACCCCGGTAGCGCTCCCCCGCGCGCGCGTCGAAGAGCACTCCGGAGCGGGCGAGGGCGGCGGCCCCGTCCGCGTCGAGCAGGCCGGCCGCCCCGGGGACCGGCGTGAAGTCGCCTTCCGCGGGCGCGGGTACGTCGGCCGAGATCTCCCCCTCCCAGGACGGCAACCCGCCGTCGAGGACCCGCACGTCCGGGTGACCCGTCCAGCGCAGCAGCCACCACGCGCGCGCGGCGGCCCAGCCCTGGCCGCCGTCGTACACGACCACGGGGACGTCCGCCGAGACGCCCGCCTTGCGCATGGCCGCGCCGAACTCCCCGAGGTCGGGCAGGGGATGGCGGCCGGCCGCGCCCGCGGCGCCTGCCAGCTCCCGGTCGAGGTCGACGAAGACGGCGCCCGGGACGTGCCCTTCGGCGTGCGCCGCGCGGCCGTCGAAACGCGGCTGCCCGGAGCCCGGGACGCTGAGCTGCCAGCGGACGTCGAGGACCACCGGCGGGCGGTTTCCGGCCAGTTCACGCGCGAGGGCGGGTGCGGAAATGATGGCGTTCATGGCGCCCATCCTCGCGCACAGGGTGGCCGCCCAGGCCCGGTCCGGCTAATGTCCTCCGCCGGACAGGCCTGATCACCAGGTGTACGGGGGCGGACACACCGCGTACACCAGGTCGGCACACGACGGCAATCATGGCGAAACGGACAGGCAACCGCGGCTCCGGCTCCGGCCGGTCACGGCCCGCGCGCGGCGGCGCGCCCGGGGCGCGTGGCCGCGCGGGGGGTGCGAGCATCGGCACGGGGGTTCAGGGCGGAAGCGACGCGGCCCACCATGGCGGGCCGAGGAGAGAGTGACGATGACCGAGGCACGGGGTTTCGCCGACCGGGACGGCGGGACACGCGGACGGTACGCGCCCGGGACGCCCTGCTGGGTGAGCCTGATGGTGCACGGGCTGGACGCGACCCAGGAGTTCTACAGCGAGCTGTTCGGCTGGGAGTTCCGGCCCGGCCCGCGGCAACTGGGCCCCTACGCGCGCGCGTTGCTCGACGGCCGGGAGGTCGCCGGCGTCGGACAGCTCCCGGCGGACCGTCATCTGCCCGTCGCCTGGACGCCGTACTTCGCCGCGGACGACGTGGACGAGACCGCGGGGTCGGTGCGCCACTGCGGCGGGACCGTCGGGGTGGGTCCCCTGGACGCCGCCGACGCCGGGCGGCTCGCGATCGGCTCCGACCCGTCGGGGGCGGTCCTGGGGCTGTGGCAGGCGGACGCCCATCTGGGCATCGCGGTCAGCGGGGTGCCGGGCACCCCGGTCTGGTACGAGCTGCTGACCTACGACACGGAGGGCGTGGTCAAGTTCTACGAGACGCTGTTCGGCTACACGCCCGAGCCCGCGGGCGACGTGGTGACGCTGCGGCTGGACGGCCGTCCGGTGGCCGCGCTGCACGGCCTGGGCTCGGCGCTGCCCCGGGACCGGGGTCCGCACTGGCTGACGTACTTCGCGGTCGCGGACGTCGACGCGGCCCTGGAGCGGGTCAACGCGCTCGGCGGGCACACGCTCACGCTGCCCCGCGAGGCCCCTCAGGGCCGTACGGCGACCGCGGCGGACCCGGAGGGCGCCCGGTTCGCGCTGCTCCAGCAGCGGGCCGTCTGAGGCGTCAGACGGGCTGGACGGGCAGCACGTCCGGGGAGAGGGGCGCCGCCTTCGCCGTGGCCGCGGTCATGCGGCGGCGATGATGGCGGCGGCACAGGACCTCGTAGCCGACGGTGTCGGCCTGGTTGACGTCGCCGACGACGACCTGGGCGCCCTCGACGACCATGACGCCGCCGACGGTGCGGGCGTTGTGGGTGGCGCGGGCGCCGCACCAGCACAGGGCCTCGACCTGGAGGACCTCGACGCGGTCGGCGAGTTCGACGAGGCGCTGGGAGCCGGGGAAGAGCTTGGAGCGGAAGTCGGTGGTGATGCCGAAGGCGTAGACGTCGAGGCCCAGGTCGTCGACCACGCGCGCGAGCTGGTCGATCTGCTCCTCGGCGAGGAACTGCGCCTCGTCGGCGATGACGTAGTCGGCGCGGGCGCCCTGGGAGAGGTGGTCGACCAGATAGGCGTACAGGTCCTGGCCGTCGACGACCTCGACGGCGTCGGTGACGAGGCCGAGGCGCGAGGACAGCTTGCCGCTGCCCGCGCGGTCGTCGCGGCTGAAGATCAGGCCGGTGAGGCCGCGGGCCGAGCGGTTGTGCTCTATCTGGAGCGCCAGGGTCGACTTCCCGCAGTCCATGGTTCCGGAGAAGAACACCAGCTCGGGCATGGGGAGGAGAGCACCTTTCGGCGGGAGGAACGGTCGGGAACGGTCAGCGGACAAGGCCGAAGGAACGGTCACGAGCAGACAGGAACGGTCAGGAGCGTACTTCGAGCAGAGGGACGAGCTGCTCGGCCGGGGTCATCGAGCCGTGGTTGCCGACCATCGCGGACTCCTTGGGCTCCCGCTCCGAGGCGATGATCAGGACGTCGTCCCGCGCCGCCGCGATGACGTCGCCGAGCCTCCCGCGCACGCGCGCGTCGACGTCGGGGCCGAACCAGCCCGCGGCGATCGCCTCTTCGCGCGAGGCGATCCAGAACTGCTCGCCCAGGACCTCGCGCCAGCAGGTGAGGACGTCGTTCTCGGCGCCGGGCACCGCGTAGACGTGCCGCGCGCGGCCCTCGCCGCCGAGGAGGGCGACGCCCGCGCGCAGCTCCCAGTCCTCGTCGAAGTCGATGCGGTGCTGTTCGTCGAAGGGGATGTCGACCATGCCGTGGTCGGCGGTGACGTACAGGGCGCTGCGCGGCGGGAGTTGCTCGGCGAGGCGCTGGACGAGGCGGTCGACGTGCATGAGCTGGCCGCGCCAGGTGTCGGAGGCGACGCCGTAGCGGTGGCCGGCGCCGTCGAGCTCGGCGTAGTACGTGTAGACCAACGCGCGGTCCCCGGCGGCCAGTTCGGCGGCGGCGAGGTCCATGCGCTCGTCGGCGGAGAGCCGGCCGTGGAACGTCCCGCCGCTGAGCGCGATCTTGGTCAGCGGGGTCTGCTGGAAGGCGGGCGAGGAGACCTGCGCGGTGTGCACGCCCGCGGCGTCGGCCCGCTGGAAGACCGTCGGGTACGGCTGCCAGGCGTGCGGGTCGGTCCAGGGCTGCCAGCGCAGCTGGTTCATCAGCTCGCCGGTGCCGGGGTCGCGCACGGTGTACCCGGGCAGGCCGTGGGCGCCCGGGGGCAGTCCGGTGCCGACGGAGGCCAGGGAGGTCGCGGTGGTCGCCGGGAAACCCGCGGTGATCGGCCGGCCGCTGCCCCCGCGCGAGGACGCCAGCAGGCTGTGCAGGTAGGGCGCCTCGTCGCGGTGGTCCTTGATCTGCTCCCAGCCCAGGCCGTCGACCAGGAAGACGCACACGCGGTCGGCCGGGGCGAGTTCGGGGATCGTGGCGTCAAGGCCCGGGACGCCGAGTCCGGCGGCCAGGGTGGGCAGCAGGTCGGCGAGGGAGCCCGTGCCGTAGCGCGGGACGGGGGCGGTGTCGAGGGGCAGGGGCTCGGGGTGGTCCCACGGGGCGAGCTGAGACATCAGAGGGCCGCGGTCGCCTCGGAGAGGGACTGCGCGAAGGCGAGCGCCTGGCGCACGGTCTCGGGGCCGTCGCCCGCCTCGCTGACGCGCAGGCTGAGGTCGTCGGCGGTCGAGTTGCCCGTGTAGCCGTGGTCGGCGTCGCAGTTGGGGTCTCCGCAGGCGGCGGGCTCCAGGTCGATGCGGGAGACGGCGCCCCAGCCGATGGTGAGGACGACCTCGCGCGGGAGCGTGCCGGGCGCGTACGACTCGGGGTTGGCGACGACCCGGCTGACGACGACGGAGGAGATCCGGCCGAGCTTCACGGACTCGGTGGAGGTCGTGGCGTACGGGGTGGGCGAGGTGGAGTCGGCGGCCTGCTCGTCGGTGTGGCTGACGATGAAGCGGTTGCCGGTGAGCACCAGGACCGTGACGTGCCGGCGCACCTCGTTCTGGTCGAACGTGGTCTCCTGGTGGACCAGGTACGACCGGATCGGCTCGCCGCCCACCGCGGCCTCCACCGCCTCGGCAACGAGGGCCGGGTAGTAGCCGCTGCGCTCGATCGCCGCGCGCAGCCCCTGGGTCGTCGTACTGGTCTTGGCCATGCCCTCATCTTACGGGGGCCCACTGACAGCGAGGCACCCGATGGGTGAGGCCGGGAGGACGCTCAGTAGGCGGGCAGGGTGCGCGGGCCGAGGTCGTCGCGGGCGGGCGGCGGGGCGAGGCGGACGGAGGCGCCGAGGACGCTGAGGCCGTGCGGGGCGACGACGACGGGTTCCAGGGTGATGGCGACGATCTCGGGGTGGTCGTCGGCCAGCCGGGAGACGCGCAGCAGGAGTTCCTCCAGCGCCGGGGTGTCGACGGGGGTGGAGCCGCGCCAGCCGAACAGCAGGGGGGCGGTGCGGATCGAGCGGACCAGGGAGGTGGCGTCCCGGTCCGTGACGGGTATCAGGCGGTGCGCCATGTCGCCGAGGAGCTGGGAGGCGGCTCCGGCGAGGCCGAAGGAGAGCACGGCTCCGGCGGCCGGGTCGTAGCCCGCGCGGACGACGGTGTCGACCCCGCGCGGGGCCATCGCCTGGACGACGGGGCGCAGTTCCAGCGGCGTCCCGAACAGGTCGGTCAACTCGCCGTAGGCGCGCCTGAGTTGTTCCTCGTCCGTGAGGTCGAGGCGGACGCCGCCGAGGTCGGCGCGGTGTCTGAGGTGCGGGGCGGTCGCCTTGAGGGCGACGGGGTAGCCCAGGGTGTGCGCGGCCCGTACGGCGTCCTCGGGGGTGGGGGCGGGCAGCGCGCGGCGCACGGTGATGCCGTAGCGGCCGAGCAGGTCGCAGGTCTCCTCGGTGCCGAGGGTGAGGCCCTGCCCGCGCGCGAGGAGTGTGCCGATCATCCTGGCGGCGCCCTTCTCGTCGATGTCCTCGTACTCGGGCACCTTCCCGGGGTCGGCGGCCTCCCGGCGCCAGCGCGCGTAGGTGACGGCCTCGGCCAGCGCGCGTACGGCGCGTTCGGCGGCGGGGTAGGCGGGGATGAGCCGGACGGCGTCCCGCGCGGGGGCGTCCTCCACTCGCGCGTGGGGCGGTACGGCGGCCTCGGGGGCCGTCGCGCGCGCGGGGGCGGTGCTGGTGGCGGCGGACAAGGCTTCGGCGAGGCCGCCGAGTTCGACGTGGACGACGAGGACGGGCTTGGCCGGGGCGGCCGCCGCCGCGGAGCTGAGGGCCTCGGCGAGTTCGGCGTCACCGGTGGAGGTCTCGCCGATGGCCGGGATGGCGGTGACGACAACGGCGTCGCAGCTTTCGTCGGCCAGCACGCGCGTGAGGGCTCGGCGGAAGTCCTCGGCGCTCGCGGCGGTCGTCAGGTCGAGCGGGGGCGCCGGGCGCAGGCCCTCGGCGAGGCAGGCGTCGTAGGTGAGCAGGCCCAGGGACTCGGAGTTGCCGACGATGGCCACGCGCGGGCCCGCGGGCAGGGGCTGGCGGGCGAGCAGGAGGCCGGTGTCGACGAGTTCGGTGATGGTGCCCACGCGCAGGACGCCGGCCTGGCGCAGCAGCGCGGAGACGGTGGCCGGCGGCAGCCGGGTGGCGCGCACGGCGTGCCCTTGGGGGGCCGATCCGGCGCTCTGGACGACGACCAGGGGCTTGGCCGCCGCGGTCCGCCGGGCGAGGCGGGTGAACTTGCGGGGGTTGCCGATGGACTCCAGGTACATGAGGACGACGTCGGTGTCGGGGTCGTCGTACCAGTACTGGAGGACGTCGTTGCCGGAGACGTCCGCGCGGTTGCCTGAGGAGACGAAGGTGGACACCCCTGTCACCCCGGTGACGCCGCCGCCCCGGCGGTGCAGCCGGGACAGGAGGGCGACGCCGATGGCGCCGGACTGGGCGAACAGGCCGATGCGGCCGTGGCGGGGCGTCTCGGGGGCGAGGGAGGCGTTGAGCCGTACCTCGGGTGAGGTGTTGATGACGCCGAACGCGTTGGGGCCGATGATGCGCATCCCGTACGCGCGCGCGTGGCGCACGAGTTCCCGCTGGCGCTCGCGCCCTTCGGGCCCGCTCTCGGCGTACCCGGCGGAGACGACGACCAGTCCCTGCACGCCGTGTTCGCCGCACTCGGTGACGGCCTCGGGGACGTCGTCGGCGGGGACGGCGACGACGGCGAGGTCGACGGGGCCCTCGATGTCGCGCACGGAGCGGTGGGCCGGGACGCCGTCGAGCTCCTTGAGGTCGTCGGGGAAGGCCTTGTTGACGGCGTGCAGGGCGCCCTGGAAGCCCGCGGCGCGCAGGTTGCCGAGGACGGCGCGGCCGACGCCTCCGGGGGCGCGTCCGGCGCCGATGACAGCGACGGAGCCGGGCGCGAGCAGGCGGCGCACGGAGCGGGCCTCGGCGCGCTGTTCGCGGGCGCGCTGGACGGCGAGGGAGCGTTCGGTGGGTTCGAGGCCGAACTCCAGGCGGACGACACCGTCCTCGAAGCTGCGCTTCTGGGTGTACCCGGCGTCCGTGAACACCTTGATCATCTTGCTGTTGGCGGGGAGCACCTCGGCGGCGAAGCGGCGGATGCCGCGCTCGCGGGCGACGGCCGCGATGTGCTCCAGGAGGGCGGAGGCGACGCCGCGGCCCTGGTGGGCGTCCTGGACGAGGAAGGCGACCTCGGCCTCGTCGGCGGGGGCCGAGGCGGGCATGCCGTCGGGGCCGATGCGGTCGTAGCGTACGGTTGCGATGAACTCTCCGCCGACGGTGGCGGCGAGTCCCACCCGGTCCACGAAGTCGTGGTGCGTGAAGCGGTGGACGTCCTTGGCCGACAGGCGCGGGTAGGGCGCGAAGAAGCGGTAGTACTTCGACTCGTCCGACACCTGCTCGTAGAAGCTGACCAGGCGGGTCGCGTCGTCGACGGTGATGGGCCGTACGCGCGCGGTGCCGCCGTCGCGCAGCACCACGTCGGCTTCCCAGTGGGCGGGGTACTCGTGCCGCTCCTCGGCGCTTCGCATGGGGCCCAGCGTACGGCTCGCGTCCGACAACGGCGCGAGGCAGTCTGGGGAAGGACGTCACACGGTGGAGCCGGTCCGAGGCCGCGGCCCGGCAGCCGTCCCGGAAGGGTCTGTCGATCCTCCGGGGACGTCTCACGTGTGGAAAAATGGTCTAGACAACCCTGAGACACTGAAGGGCAGCAACACATGGCTGAGCGCCGCGTCAACATCGGCTGGGCGGAGGGCCTTCACGCCCGCCCCGCCTCCCTCTTCGTCCGGGCCGCCACGGCCTCAGGCGTCCCGGTGACGATCGCCAAGGCGGGCGGCAACCCGGTCAACGCCGCCTCCATGCTGGCCGTCCTCGGCCTCGGCGCCCAGGGTGGCGAAGAGGTCGTCCTGGCCTCCGACGCCGAGGGCGCGGACGCGGCGCTGGACCGGCTGGCCAAGCTGGTCGCCGAGGGTCTTGAGGAGCTTCCCGAGACCGTGTGAGCCATCACCCGCGCGGGAGGCGTTCAGCCCGCGCGTGCGTGCGTGAAGCCGCGTCAGCCCGTCCGGGCGGCGCGGCTTCGCCGTTTCCCCGAGCTTCACGAAACCTCCCGGACCCTTTCCCGGATGATTTGCCCCGCAAAGGATTCGGAGTGCGCGGAAGCACACCGCAGGAGCGCACCCGATGAATTCACGGCGCGCACCGAAAAGGCCGACGGAAATACACCTCCGCCGAATATCTCTTCTTTGTATACGGCGCCCGTGTTAATGACGCAGGCCGGACATGTTTACGGCGTGTTGCGAAGTCCTCACACGGCCGTCGGCCCCGGGCAACCGCAGCCGGTGCGCGGCGGTCGAGCGCTCGGTGTGCAGCGCGGTGATCGCGCGGGCCCGCTCGGCGTCCCCGCGCGCGACGGCGTCCACGATCGCGCCGTGCTCCGCCCAGGCCTCCACGGGGCTCACGGGCGCCTCCACGGCGTACATCCAGGCGATCTTGTGGCGCAGCTGGGTCAGCGTCGCGGTCAGGGTGTGGCTGGCGCAGGCCTGGGCGAGCGTCTCGTGGAACCAGCCGCCCAGGGAGCGCAGATCCTCGCTGTTGCCCCTCCTGGCGCGCTCCTGGCCCAGCCGGACGAGCCCGCGCAGCACCTTCAGGTGGGCCTCCGTGCGCCGCTGGGCGGCCCGCGCGGCCCCGAGGGGCTCCAGGAGCAGCCGCATCTCCAGGAGGTCGGCGGCCTCCTGCTCGGTCGGCTCGGCCACGCACGCGCCCGCGTGGCGGCGGGTCACGACGAAGCCCTCGGCCTCCAGGGTGCGCAGCGCCTCGCGCACGGGGACGCGGCTGACGCCGTAGCGGCGGGCGAGGAGTTCCTCGGTGAGACGGCTGCCGCGCTCGTAGACACCCGCGACGATGTCGTCCCGGATGGCCGTGCACACCGAGTGCGCCGGAATACGCATGACCGACCTCCGCATTAACCCCGTGAAACGCCGTCCATTCGACGTCTGTTCCGTGACTCTATTGCAATCAGCGGGAATTTCCGATGGCGAGCCGGAATCCATGGATATTTTTTGGACAGCGGGCGCCCGAAACGCCGAAAGCCCCGGCCGGAAGGGCCGGGGCTGGACGGTTTCGCGCAGAACGTCAGACGGTGACGCCGTGGCCGCGCAAGTACGCGACCGGGTCGATGTCCGAGCCGTACTCGGGGCTCGTGCGGGCCTCGAAGTGCAGGTGCGGTCCGGTGACGTTGCCGGTGGCGCCCGAGAGGCCGATCCGCTGCCCCGGGGTGACGCTCTGGCCGACGGACACCGTGATCGACGACAGGTGGCCGTACTGGGTGTACGTGCCGTCGTTCATGCGCAGGACGATCTGGTTGCCGTAGGAGCCGCCCCAGCCGGCCTCGACGACCGTGCCGTAGCCCACCGCGTGGACGGTCGTCCCGGTCGCCGCGTGGAAGTCGATGCCGGTGTGGCTGCCGGACGACCACAGGGAGCTGCTCGCGCGGTAGCCGGTCGACACGTAGGAGCCGGTGACGGGGATGACGAAGGCGTTCAGGCGGGCGCGCTCGGCCTCGCGGGCGGCGCGGGCCTCGGCCTCGCGCGCGGCCTTCGCCTCGGCGGCGGCCCGCTGCCGCGCGGCCTCCTCCTGGGCGGCCTGCTTCTGCGCGGCGGCCTGGTCGTCGATCTGCTCGGCGACGTCGTCCCCGACGGTGACCACGGGGATCAGGCCGGTGTGTTCGAGGGAGGTGTCGGCGGCGAGGGCCGGGGAGGCCACGCTCGCCATGACGCCGCTGGTGGTGAGCGCCGCTATGCCCGCCGCGCGGGCGGTCGTGCGCTGCATCCGGCCGGGCCTGCGGTGCTTCCCGGTGGTGGCGCAGGTGAACGCCATAGGGTCGTGTTCGTCCTTTCCTTCCCTCTCGCCTACCGGGTTAGCTGACGGGTTCGGAGCAGGAAGGTCTCCTACGGGCTCCCCTTGGGAGGGCGCCCGATTCACCCCAGGGACGGTGGGTCCCCGGCTCCCCTGGCTCGCGCCGTAGGGGGACTCGGCGATCGCTGTCCGGTGCCGCGGCTGCGGCGCACTGCCTGACGAACAGCCCGGACGACGCTAGAGCGGGGCCCCTCGGTTCCCCAAGCGGACACCGGGATTTGTTAAACATGCCACAGGGCAGAGGGGCAGGGTTCACACCAATACGGACATCTGTAAAGGGAGCCGCCGTGCGGGAACGCGCGCGCGGGTGAACCCCCAAAGGCTCACCCACGCGCGCGTGCCCTCGTACGCCTACTCCGCCGGTACGACCTTCACCGGGCCGATGCCCAGGGCCTCGACCTCCTCGCGGATCTGGGCGGCGTCGCCCACGAGGACGGTCACCAGGCGGTCGACCGGGAAGGCGGCGACGGCCGCGGCGGTGGCCTCCACGGTGCCGGTGGCCGCCAGCTGGCGGTAGAGGGTCGCCTGGTAGTCGTCGGGCAGGTACTGCTCGACCTGGTCGGCGAGCGTGCCCGCGACGGCGGCGGCCGTCTCGTACTTCAGCGGGGCGACGCCGACGAGGTTCTGCACCGCGAAGTCCCGCTCGGCGTCGGTCAGTCCGCCCTCGGCCAGGGTGCGCAGCACGGTCCACAGGTCGCCCAGCGCGGGCCCGGTGTTCGGGGTGTCGACGGAGCCGCTGATGGCGAGCATGGACGCGCCCGAGCCGTCCGGGGCGGAGCGCATGACCTGCCCGAAGGCGCGCACCCCGTAGGTGTAGCCCTTCTCCTCCCGCAGGACGGCGTCCAGCCGGGAGGTGAGCGTGCCGCCCAGGCAGTACGTGCCGAGCACCTGGGCCGACCACACGCGGTCGTGCCGGTCGGGCCCGATCCGGCCGATCAGCAGCTGTGTCTGGACGGCTCCGGGGCGGTCGACGATGACGACGCGCCCGGTGTCGTCCGCGGTGACCGGCGGCACGGGGCGGGGCTCGCCCGGGGTGCCCGTCCAGGCGCCCAGGGTCTCGCCGAGCAGCGCCGCGAGGTCGATGCCGGTCAGGTCGCCGACGACGACCGCGGTGGCCGTCGAGGGGCGCACGTGCCGGTCGTAGAAGGCGCGTACGGCCGCCGCGTCGATCTTGGCGACGGTCTCCTCGGTGCCCTGGCGCGGGCGCGACATGCGCGAGCCGGCCGGGAACAGCTCCTTGGAGAGCTCCTTGGCGGCGCGCCGGGAGGGGTTGGCGAGCTCGTGCGGGATCTCGTCGAGCCGGTTGCCCACGAGCCGCTCGATCTCGCCGGCCTCGAACGCGGGCGCGCGCAGGGCGTCGGCGAGCAGGCCGAGGCCCTTGGCGAGCCGGGAGGCGGGGACCTCCAGGCTGAGCCGGACCCCGGGGTGGTCGGCGTGCGCGTCGAGGGTGGCGCCCGCGCGCTCCAGCTCGGCGGCGAACTCCTCGGCGGAGTGCCGGTCGGTGCCCTCGGAGAAGGCGCGCGCCATGATCGTGGCGACACCGTCCAGACCGGCCGGCTCGGCGTCCAAAGGCGCGTCCAGGAGGATCTCCACGGCGACGACCTGCTGGCCGGGGCGGTGGCAGTGCAGGACCGTCAGGCCGTTGTCCAGCGCGGCGCGTCCGGGGGCGGGGAACGCCCAGGGCCTGGCCTCGCCGGCCTGCGGCTGGGGGTGGAAGTCCATGGTGGCCGTCTCGCTCACTTGGCCGCCTCCTCGTTCTCGTCGGTGGCGCCGCCGGCCGTCACGGTCGCCTCGGCCTCGGGGTCTTCGGGCACGTCGGCGTCCTCGGCCCGCTCGGGGGCGAGGGGTTCGTAGACGAGCACCGCGCGGTTGTCGGGGCGCAGGCGGGCCTGGGCGACCTCCCGCACCTCCTCGGGGGTGATGTCCAGGACACGCTGTACGGCGGTCAGGGCGAGCTGCGGGTCGCCGAACAGGACGGCGAAGCGGCACAGTTCGTCCGCGCGGCCCGCGACCGTGCCGAGCCGGTCCAGCCACTCGCGCTCCAGCTGCGCCTGGGCGCGCTCCATCTCCTCGGCGGTGGGGCCCTCTTCGGCGAAGCGGGCCAGCTCCTCGTCGATGGCGGCCTCGACGGCCGGGATCTCCACGTCGCCGGACGCCTTGACGTCCAGCCAGCCCAGGGACGGCGCCCCGGCCAGCCGCAGCAGCCCGAAGCCGGCCGCGACGGCCGTACGGTCGCGCCGCACCAGGCGGTTGTACAGGCGGGAGGACTCGCCGCCGCCCAGGACGGTGAGCGCCAGGTCGGCGGCGTCGCCCGCGCGGGTGCCGTCCTCGGGGAGGCGGTAGGCGGCCATCAGCGCCCGCGCGGGGACCTCCTCCTCGACGACCTCGCGCAGCTGCCCGCCCATGGTCTCCGGCAGCGAGCCGTCGCGCGGGGCGGGCTTGCCGTCGTGCGCCGGGATGGAGCCGAAGTACTTCTCCACCCACGCGAGGGTCTGCGCGGGGTCGATGTCGCCGACCACGGACAGCACCGCGTTGCCCGGCGCGTAGTACGTCCGGAAGAACGCGCGCGCGTCCTCCAGGGTCGCCGCGTCCAGGTCGGCCATCGAGCCGATGGGCGTGTGGTGGTAGGGGTGGTCGCCCGGGTAGGCGAGGGCGGCCAGGCGCTCGAAGGAGGTGCCGTAGGGGACGTTGTCGTAGCGCTGGCGGCGTTCGTTCTTGACGACGTCGCGCTGGTTCTCCATCGACTCCTCGTCCAGGGCGGTGAGGAGGGAGCCCATACGGTCGGCCTCCAGCCAGAGCGCGAGCTCCAACTGGTGGGCGGGCATGGTCTCGAAGTAGTTGGTGCGCTCGAAGCTCGTCGTGCCGTTGAGCGAACCGCCCGCGCCCTGCACCAGCTCGAAGTGGCCGTTGCCCTTCACCTGGGCGGAGCCCTGGAACATCAGGTGCTCGAAAAGGTGAGCCAGACCCGTACGGCCCTTGACTTCGTGGCGCGAGCCGACGTCGTACCACAGGCACACCGCCGCGACGGGGGTCAGATGGTCCTCGGAGAGCACCACGCGCAGGCCGTTGGCCAAGCGGTGCTCGGTCGCTGTCAGGCCCCCGGAGCCTGCCTGGGCTGTGGCCGTGTGACCCATGGGCATGTACGTCCCTTCGCTCGCGGACGCGGTCGTCGAACCGCGATGTCTGTAACCGGTCCTGTCACTGTATGCAAGCGTGCGCGGGGCGGTCGAAGTTCCCGGTTCGCGTACGCCGAGAGCGGATCGCGTAGCCTGCGGGCAGCCGCGGACGGGCTGTTCACTCCCGTCGGGCCGGGCCCGCCGATGCCGGGCCTCGGCCGCGTTGTCAGTGCCGCGGTCCACAATGGTCAGCGTCTGAACTCTAAGATCCGTCAGCGCCCGACCCCGAGCGACCAGAAATGAGGAGCCGGCAGCGATGGCCCGCCGCAGTACGAAGACCCCACCGCCCGACGACTTCGAGGAGCGCATCCTCGACATCGACGTCGTCGACGAGATGCAGGGCTCCTTCCTTGAGTACGCCTACTCGGTCATCTACTCCCGCGCCCTGCCCGACGCCCGCGACGGCCTGAAGCCGGTGCACCGCCGCATCGTCTACCAGATGAACGAGATGGGCCTGCGCCCCGACCGCGGCTACGTCAAGTGCGCCCGCGTGGTGGGCGAGGTCATGGGCAAGCTGCACCCCCATGGCGACTCGTCGATCTACGACGCCCTGGTGCGCATGGCGCAGCCGTTCTCCATGCGCGTGCCTCTCGTCGACGGCCATGGCAACTTCGGTTCGCTGGGCAACGACGACCCGCCCGCCGCGATGCGGTACACGGAGTGCCGCCAGGCCGAGGCGACGAGCCTGATGACGGAGTCGATCGACGAGGACACGGTCGACTTCGCGCCCAACTACGACGGCCAGGAGCAGGAGCCGGTGGCGCTGCCCGCCGCCTTCCCCAACCTCCTGGTCAACGGCTCCTCGGGCATCGCGGTCGGCATGGCGACGAACATGCCGCCGCACAACCTGGGCGAAGTCGTCGCCGCCGCGCGGCATCTGATCCGCTTTCCGAACGCGGACCTGGACACCCTGATGAAGTTCGTCCCGGGCCCCGATCTGCCCACGGGCGGGCGCATCGTCGGCCTCGGCGGTGTCCGGGACGCCTACGAGTCGGGCCGCGGCACGTTCAGGATCCGGGCCACCGTCTCGGTCGACACCGTCACGGCCCGCCGCAAGGGCCTCGTCGTCACCGAACTGCCCTTCGCCGTCGGCCCCGAGAAGGTCATCGCCAAGATCAAGGACCTGGTGGGGTCCAAGAAGATCCAGGGCATCGCCGACGTCAAGGACCTGACGGACCGTGCGCACGGCCTGCGTCTGGTCATCGAGATCAAGAACGGCTTCGTGCCCGAGGCGGTCCTGGAGCAGCTCTACAAGCTGACGCCCATGGAGGAGTCCTTCGGCATCAACAACGTGGCGCTGGTGGACGGCCAGCCGCTCACGCTGGGCCTGAAGGAGCTCCTGGAGGTCTACCTCGACCACCGCTTCACGGTCGTGCGCCGCCGCAGCGAGTACCGCCGCACCAAGCGCCGTGACCGGCTGCACCTGGTGGAGGGCCTGCTCACCGCGCTCGTCGACATCGACGAGGTCATCCGGCTGATCCGCTCCAGCGACAACAGCGCGCAGGCCAAGGAGCGCCTGATGGAGCGCTTCTCGCTGTCGGAGATCCAGACCCAGTACATCCTGGACACCCCGCTGCGCCGCCTCACCCGGTTCGACCGGATCGAGCTGGAGGCCGAGAAGGAGCGGCTCAACGCGGAGATCGCCGAGCTGACCCGCATCCTGGAGTCCGACTCCGAGCTGCGCAAGCTGGTCTCGAACGAACTCGCCGCGGTCGCCAAGAAGTTCGGCACCGAGCGGCGCACGGTCCTTCTGGAGGCCTCCGGCGCCACCGCGTCCGCCGTACCGCTCCAGGTCGCCGACGACCCCTGCCGGGTGCTCCTGTCGTCCACAGGGCTGCTCGCGCGGACGGCCAACGGCGGTCCGTTCGCCGTGGACGACGCCCCGCGCGCGAAGCACGACGTGGTCGTCTCCGCGGTGCCCGCCACCGCGCGCGGCGAGATCGGCGCGGTGACGTCCCTGGGGCGGCTGCTGCGGATCAACGTGGTCGACCTGCCCCAGCTGCCCGAGACGGCCGCCGCGCCCACCCTCGCGGGCGGGGCGCCGCTGACGGAGTTCGTGTCGCTGACGGACGGCGAGAGCGTCGTCTGCCTGATCACGCTCGACGAGTCCTCCCCGGGGCTCGCGATCGGCACCGAACAGGGCGTCGTCAAACGGGTGGTGCCCGACTACCCCACCAACAAGGAGGAGTTGGAGGTCATCACCCTCAAGGAGGGCGACCGGATCGTCGGCGCGATCGAGCTGCGCACGGGCGAGGAGGACCTGGTCTTCATCACGGACGACGCGCAGTTGCTGCGCTACCAGGCCTCCCAGGTGCGTCCCCAGGGCCGTCCCGCGGGCGGTATGGCGGGCATCAAGCTGACGGACGGCGCGAAGGTCATCTCGTTCACCGCGGTCGACCCGGCCGTGGACGCGGTGGTGTTCACCGTCGCGGGCTCGCGCGGCACCCTGGACGACTCCGTGCAGACGACGGCCAAGCTGACGCCGTTCGACCAGTACCCGCGCAAGGGGCGGGCCACCGGCGGGGTGCGCTGCCAGCGGTACCTGAAGGGCGAGGACTGCCTGTCGTTCGCCTGGGCCGGGGCGACTCCCGCGCGGGCGGCGCAGAAGAACGGGCTGCCCGCCGAGCTGCCGGAGATGGATCCGCGCCGGGACGGGTCGGGGGTCTCGCTGGCGAAGACGGTGGCGGTGATGGCGGGGCCGATCTAAGGGAGCCTCAGGGGGCTCTATGCCTCGTCGGCGTCCTCAGGGAGGCCGGCTCCGGGGAACTCCTCCCCGGGGTCGGCCTCTTCGTCGTACACGGGGTCTTCGGGCGCTTCGGGCTCCTCCGGGTCGCGGACGTACCGCAGGACCCCCCACATGCCGCGCTCGTCGGCCTCCAGGGCGGCGTCCTCGCACGCCTGGAGGGCCTTGTCCAGGGCCTGGCGGTCGATGCCGGAGCCGATCAGCACGAGCTGGGTGAGGCGGTCCTCCCCTGGCGCCCAGGGCTGCGGGACGAAGCGCAGGAAGCGGCCGACGGCGTGCACCTCGTAGCGGTTGCGGACGTCGTACGGACCGAAGTCGACGTACCCCTTGATCCGGTACAGCCCCTCGGAGCGGCGGTCGAGGAAGTCCATGAGGCGGCGGGGGTCCAGCGGGGTGCAGGTGACGTGGGAGAGGCTGTCGTAGGCGGTGTGCAGATGGTCCGCGTGGTCCTCGTCGTGGCGGTGCAGATCGTCGAACGACAGCTGGCCCACGCGCTCTTCGCTCGGGCGGCAGTCGAAGAGGAACTCCGGGTCGACGCGGCCGTAGGTGGCCGGTACGACGGCCGCACTCCCGGCCAGGGAACGAACGAGCGCGAGGCTTCGTTCCCGGTCGGCCGCGCGGTCGAGCTTGTTGACGACGACCAGGTCGGCGAGGCCGAGGTGGCGGTCGATCTCGGGGTGCTTCACGCGCGTGGCGTCGAACTCGGCCGCGTCGACGACCTCGACGAGACCGCCGTAGACGATGGCCGGGTGCTCGCTCGCCAGGACCATCCGGACGAGTTCGCCGGGCTCGGCGAGACCGCTGGCCTCGATGACGATGACGTCGATGCCGACCTCGGGGGCCGCGAGCCGCTCCAGGTACGTGTCGAGTTCGCTCGCGTCCACCGCGCAGCACAGGCAGCCGTTGCCGAGGGAGACCGTGGAGTCGCCGAGCGCGCCGGCCACCGCCATGGCGTCGATCTCGACGGCCCCGAAGTCGTTGACGATCGCGCCGATCCGGCTGCCGCCGCTGCGGTGCAGCAGATGGTTGAGCAACGTCGTCTTGCCCGAGCCGAGGAATCCGGCGAGCACGACGACGGGGATCTGCTGCAAAGGACGGCCCTGCGGCACCGTACGACCTCTTTCACGCCTACGCGTACGCCGGTTCAGGGGCCGGGCACGGACGGGGATCTGAACGCGGCCCAGGATACGGGCGGGGGGTCAGGGGGAGGGGGCTAGGGGGCGGCGGGTCGGGGTGGGGTGAGGGGGCTGTGGCGGGCGGGGCGGGGCGCGGTGAGGTGGGCGGCGGCGGGCGGGCGTCGGGCGTGGGCGCCGGGGAGTGTCCGCGCGGGGCGTGGCTGCCGGGGTGGGGGTGTGAGTGCTGGGCGGGGACGGTGAGCGGGGGTATGGGCGCTGGGCGGGGGCTTGGGCGGCGGCATGGGTGCTGGACGGGGGCTTGGGTGCCGGCATGGGCGTAGGCACCAGGTGTGAGCGTGGGCGCTGGACGTGGGCTTGGGTGCCAGGCGTGAGCGTGGGCGCCGGGTGTGAGCGCCGGAGTGTGCGACCCTCGCTTCCTTCTGTGCGCCGCCTCTCCGCCTCCCCGGGGGCCGGAGCCGCTCGGCACCCTGGGATGCGGGGGTGCCGCCCACCGCCCGCCGGTCCCGTCACACCGCCCCCGCCCCGCCGACCGGCGCACGGCCGCCTGGACCGGGGGTTGACATGGCCGCACATCGCGCACGGGTACGCGGGTTCGCATCGGCCGCGCGGGTGAGACTCACGGCCGCCCTCGGGCTGCCGCGCGCCGGCCGGCGCCGCCGGGCCGCCCTGACCGAGCAGCACCGGCTCTCCTTCGACCTGCTGTGCAAGGCGATGGACGATCCCCGGCTGGCGGAGGTCCTGGACACCTACGAGTCCGACGTCCCGCCCGACAAACAGCGCCAGTTCCTCTTCGCCAACGCGCTCTACGTCAACAACCTGTACTTCTATCGGATCGGCGCGCTCAACCGCGCGGAGCTGTACGGGCATCTGCGGGTGCTGTGCCGCAACCAGGTGTTCCGTGAGTACTGGGAGGCGACCCGGCATCACCGGAAGAGTCTTCCTGAGGCGTCGGAGGAGTTTCTTCTGGGGCGGATGACGGATGGGTTGATTCGGGATATGGACGATGTTGACGGGGATGAGTGGTGGGTGGTGGGGGCGCCGCCCGAGGAGTTGGGGGCGCCGCCCGAGGAGCCGAAGTGAACTCCGGGTGGGCCGGGAGCTGAAGTGAGCCCGGGTGAACTGGAGCTTCAAGTGGCGCTGGGCGGGCGGTGCTTGGCCTTGTGCCCCGGGTGTCAGCCGGGGCAGCGGTTCAGGCGTTAGGGCGGCGGAGCGTCAGCCTGGCGAGACGCCGGTTCAGGCAGCGGAGCGCCGGTTCAGGCGTCCGGGATGTCCTGCTTGGCGCGCAGCAGGGTCTCGCGCGTGATGACGACGATCCGCTCGTAGTCCGCTCGTGCGGCGTCCGACGGCAGCCCGGGGTCGAGTTCCTCGGTCGCCTCACGCCCGATGACGGCGAAGTCGCCGTTGCTGAGCTCGAAGATATCGGGGCAGGTCTGCCCGGTGGTGCTGCCGCGCTCCCGGGGGGACGCCCCGACACGTCGCACGATCTTCACGGATGGATACCGCCTTGTGGATCAGAGGGATGGACTGCCCTCCGATGTCGGCCGCGGTGGTTCGTGGTGGTGCGTCGGAGTGCGCTCTCCGCGCGCAAGGGTGGTCGCCGGAGCGCCCGGAGCGGGCGAGGCCAAGATATCCACTGGGCCGGAGCGGGGTGGGGCGAATGCGGTCGGCGAACGGGTGAGGTTTGGGCGAAGGGCTTGACGGGGCCGGTGGGGGCGGCTGGGCGGGGTTGCGGCCCGAACGTCCGTGCCCGTGAGTGCAGTTGACGATCGCTCAGTTCAGCTTGGCCCAGCTGGACTTGGTTCAGCCGGACTTGGCCTAGCTGGACCGGCTCGCCTGGGCTTGGCTCGGCCCGGTTCAGCGAGGCTCGGCCGGGTCCAGCCGGAACTCGGCCTGGTTCAGCCGCCCTCGGGCTGCTTCAGTCGGCCTCACCCCGGCCCTGCCTGCCCGCCCCCGCCCTCCGGCTCAGCCCAGTTCGACTCAACCGGACTCAGCTCGCGAGCGGCACCGCAACCGGCGCCACAGGCCCCACGTACCGCGCCGACGGACGGATGATTTTCGAATCCTCCGCCTGCTCAAGGATGTTGGCGCTCCAGCCGACGGTACGCGCGGCGGTAAAGGTGGGCGTGAACATCTCGCGGGGCAGACCGCAGAGTTCCATGACGACGCCGGCGTAGAACTCGACATTGGTGTGGAGCTCGCGGCCGGGCTTGAGCTCGGCGAGGATCGCCTCGACCTGGCGCTCGACCTCTACGGCGAACTCGACGCGGGCGCCGCCGAAGCTCTGGGCGGTCTCGCGGAGCATGCGGGACCGGGGGTCCTCGGTGCGGTAGACGGCGTGACCGAAGCCCATGATGCGCTCGCCGGCGAGGACGTGTTCCCTGATCCAGGGGTCGATGCGGTCGGGGGTGCCGATGGCGTCGAGGGTGTCCAGGGCACGGCTGGGGGCTCCGCCGTGCAGCGGGCCGGAGAGGGCGCCGACGGCTCCGACGAGGCAGGCCGCGACGTCGGCGCCGGTGGAGGCGATGACGCGCGCGGTGAAGGTTGATGCATTGAATCCGTGATCAATGGTTGAGATCAAGTATTGCTCGACGGCTCGCGCTTTACGTTGATCAGGCTCCTCTCCGGTCAACATGTACAGGTAGTTCGCGGCGTACGACAGGTCCTCCCGGGGCTCGACCGGCTGGAGCCCCTGCCCCAGCCGGTACAGCGCGGTGAGCAGTGTGGGGACGGCGGCGGCCGCCACGACGGTGTCCGCGCGGCGCCGTTCGGCGTCGATGTCGTACACGGGCCGGAACCCCTTGACCGCTCCCAGCAGGGACAGCCCGGTCCGCATCCCGGCGAGCGGGCCGCCGCCGGCCGCGGCCACGGCGGGGAGCACGGCCGCCACCTCGGCGGGCAGCCGGCGCAGCGCGGCGGTCTCGGCGGCGAAGGCCTCGGACCGCTCGGGGCCGGGGAGTTCACCGTGGACGAGGAGGTGCCAGACGTCCTCGAAGCCGCGGGTCTGCGCGAGGTCGACGGCCGAGTACTGGCGGTAGCGGTAGAAGCCTTCGAGGCCGCGTACGTCGCCGACCTGGGTGTCGGTGACGACGACGCCGGCGAGTCCGCGCGGGACGTCGACCCGTGGGGCGCTGGACCTGTTGACAGACATGAATGTGCCTCCCTGAACTTGATTTCGACTGTCCACTATTGACTCAATCCCTGTCAATATTGATTGAATCAATATGTCGTCAACCCGGATACGGTGACCCCCATGCGCGACCAGGAACCCACCCCCGGCCACCTCGATCTCGATCGGCGACTGAGCACCAAGGAGGCCGCCGAACTGCTCGGCGTGAAGCCGGAGACCGTCTACGCGTACGTCAGCCGCGGCCAGCTCAACAGCCGCCGCGTACCCGGCAGCCGGAGCAGCACGTTCGCCGCCGAGGAGGTGGAGGCGCTGGCCCGGCGCAGCAGACGGGAGAGCGCGGGGAGTCCGGGGGCGGGCGGCGAGCAGGCCGTGCGCACCCGGCTGACCCTGATCGAAGGGGACCGGTACTACTTCCGGGGCGTGAGCGCGACCGAGCTCGCCCTCAGCCACTCCTACGAGGAGGTCGCGGAGTGGCTGTGGACGGGCCGGCTGCACGCCGGGGCGACGTTCACCGCACCCCAGGCCGCCGTGGAGGCCGCCCGCCGCGCGGTCGACGCGCTGCCGGAGCACGCCGGTCCCGCCGACCGGCTGAGGGTGGCGGCCGTCGCCGCGTCCGTCGCGGACCCGCTGCGCTTCGACCTTTCCGAGGAGGCCGTCCTCGGCACCGCGCGCGCCCTCATCCCCACCCTGGTCGCCGCCCTGCCGTCGCGCCGCCGCCCGCGCGAGACGGGCCCGCTGGCCCGGCGGCTGTGGCCGCGGCTGACTCAGCGGCCCCCGGACGACGCGATGCTGCGCGTCCTGGACGTGGCGCTCGGTCTGCTGGCCGACCACGACCTGGCCGCCTCGACGCTCGCCGTGCGGGTCGCCGCGTCGGCGCGCGCGCACGCGTACGCGGCCGTCTCGGCGGGCCTGGGCGTCTTCGAGGGTCCCCTGCACGGCGCGGCGAGCGGGCTCGCCCACCGGCTGCTGGACGAGATCCTGGAGCGCGGCGACGCGGGCCCTGTGATCGCCGAGGAACTGCGCGCGGGACGGCGTATCCCAGGCCTGGGGCACAGGCTGTACCAGGGTGAGGACCCGCGCGCGCGAGTGCTGTTCACCCTTCTGGAGGACATTCCTGAGGCGTACCCCGCGCTCGCCGCGGCCCGTCACGTGGTGGAGACGACCGCGCGGCACACGCCCCTGCACGCCAACGTCGACCTCGCCCTGGCCGTCCTCAGCCACTCCTTCGGGATGCGCCCCACGGCCGGCGAGACGATCTTCGCCGTCGCCCGTACGGCGGGCTGGATCGCGCACGCTCTGGAGGAGTACGGCGAACGCCCCCTACGGATGCGCCCGAGCGGCCTGTACGTCGGCCCGAGGCCGCCCCAGCCGCTGCCGACGGACCACGGACACGCATCGAGCACGCACTCTGAGTGAGGAAGTGAGCCTGACCGGCGGCGCACCCGCGCGCGCGAAGCGCACCTAACCGGGACACATCACCTTCGGTAAGTCACCCTGCGCCAAGTCAGGTTAGGCTCACCTCTGTGAGTACGTGCACGACCGTCTCGCGGGACTCCGACGAGCCTGTTTCCGGGACCGCGGCCACGGCGACTACCTGGCTCCTGCTGGAGCAGCCGGGCCCCTGGGGCGCCAAGGCGCTCACCGCGAGCCACCTCGACCCGGCCCTCGGCCGCGCCCTGGAACGCGCCGCCAAGGGCACCGGCGTACGGATCGCGCTCATCCGGCGCCCCGGACGCCACGCCGACTTCGGCACGCAGCCGCTGCGCCGGGTCTTCGCCGCCCACACCGTGCCCGGCCGGGTGTGGCTGCGCGGCGCGGCGACCCACGACCCCGGGCAGCTGCTCGGCCTGGACTTCGCGGCTCTGGGCCGCGGCGACCACCGCGGCTTCGACACCACGTTGCGCGCCCGCGCCCACACCGACCCGCTCGCCCTGGTGTGCACCAACGGCAAGCGCGACCGCTGCTGCGCCCTCCTGGGCCGCCCCCTGGCCGCCGAACTCGCCACCTCGGGCGTTCCGGGTGTCTGGGAGGTCACTCATCTGGGTGGTCATCGCTTCTCCCCCACGGTCCTCGTCCTGCCGTACGGCTACGCCTACGGCCGCGCCGAGGCCCGCACCGTCGAGGCCGCCCTCCACGCCGCCCGGGAGGGCCGGATCGCTCTCGACGGCTGCCGCGGGTGCTCCGCCTGGGAGCGGCCGGGCCAGGCCGCCGAGCTGGCCGTCCGTTCGGCGGTCGGCGAATACGCCGCGGAGTCGCTCTGGATCGTCCGTACGGCCGGGGAGGCGCCCCGCTGGGAGGTGACCGTCGCCCATGTCGACGGGCGGCACTGGCGGGTGACGGTCGCCCAAACCGCTTCTCTGCCACCCCGCCCGGAGAGCTGCGGGGCGTCGGTCCTAGGGTCACCGGCCCGCATGGACGTCGTGGAGGTGCGGGAGTTGATTCCGGCGGGGACTGCGCTGGCGAGCTGATCAAGTCGATCAATAGTTGATCAACCTGATCCACCCCATCCATATCCCAACGTCCAGTCAAGAGATCCCCACCACACCCCTGTAGCGGCGCCGCCACCTCGACGTACCGTCAGGGTATGACGCCCGCTCCCCCTGCCCGCCGCCTGCGCCTGGGCCTGCCCCGCAAGGTGTTCTCGCAGGTCCTGCTGATGCAGTTGTCGATCGCGGCGGGCGTCGTGGTGCTCGCGACGGGACTGTTCCTGGCACCGCTGAGCGATCAGCTCGACGACCAGGCGATGCGCCGCGCGCTGGCGATCGCCCAGACGACGGCGGCCGTGCCGCAGATCGCGCGGGACCTCCAGGACAGCGAGCCCTCCGCCGACGGGCCGGTCCAGCGGGAGGCGGAACGTATCCGCAAGGCCAGCGGCGCCGAGTACGTGGTCATCATGAACACGGCCGGGGTCCGATGGTCGCACGCGGACCCCGGCGAGATAGGAGCCGTCGTCTCCACCGACCCCCGCAAGGCGCTGGCCGGCGAGGACGTGATGGAGATCGACGAGGGCACCCTGGGCCGCTCCGCGCGCGGGAAGGTGCCCCTGCGGGACGCGGACGGGCGGATCGTGGGCGCGGTGTCGGTGGGCATCGAGTACGACAGCGTGCGGGCCCGGCTGATCCACGCGATACCGGGGCTGTTCGCGTACGCGGGCGGCGCGCTCGCGGTGGGCGCGCTGGCGGCCTGGCTGATCTCCCGCCGGGTCCAGCGGCAGACCCGGGACCTGGCCTTCTCGGACATCTCGGCGCTGCTCGCGGAGCGTGAGGCGATGCTGCACGGCATCCGTGAGGGCGTCGTGGCCCTGGACCGCGCGGGCCGCGTGCGGCTGCTCAACGACGAGGCGCAGCGCCTCCTGGGCATCGGCGACGAGGCGGTGGGCCGCTCCCCGGACGACGCCCTCGGCGGGGGCCGTACGGCCGACGTCCTGGCTGGCCGGGTCACCGGCACCGACCTGCTCACCGTGCGCGGCCCGCGCGTGCTGGTCGCCAACCGCATGCCCACGGACGACGGCGGCGCCGTCGCCACCCTGCGCGACCGCACCGAACTAGAGCAGCTCGGCCGGGAACTGGACTCCACGCGCGGGCTGATCGACGCCCTGCGCGCGCAGGACCACGAACACGCCAACCGCATGCACACGCTCCTCGGCCTGCTCGAACTGGAGATGTACGAGGACGCCGTCGAGTTCGTCGGCGAGGTGGTCGGCGACCACCGGGCGACCGCCGAGCAGGTCACGGAGAAGATCCAGGACCCTTTGCTGGCGGCCCTGCTGGTCGGCAAGGCGACGGTCGCGGCCGAGCGGGGCGTCGCCCTGTGGGTGTCCGACCTCACCTGGCTCCCGGACCGGCTCGTCGACCCCCGGGGTCTGGTGACGGCCGTGGGCAACCTGGTCGACAACGCGCTCGACGCCGTCGCGGGCACCCCGCACGCGCGCGTGGAGGTCGAGTTGCGCACAGAGGGCCGTACCGCCGTCCTGCGCGTGCGGGACACCGGTCCCGGGGTCCCGGCGGCGCATCGTGAGGCGGTATTCACCGAGGGGTGGTCCACGAAGAAGCCTCCCGCGCACGGGCGGCGTGGCATAGGGCTGCCGCTGGTGCGGCGGCTCGCGGAGCGGCAGGGAGGGCACGCGTCGGTCGGGGAGGCCGAGGGCGGCGGCGCGGAGTTCACGGTGGTGCTGCCCGAGGCGCTCTCCGAGAGCCCGGCGGACACGGCGGGCGCCGACGGCACGGCGAGCCCGGCCGGCATCGGTGCCCCAGCGGGCGCAGAAGCCGCGAGAGGCCCGCAGGACACACCGGACCCCGCCGACGTCCCCACCGCCGTCCCCGCGCCCCGCACAACCCCCCTGACGGCCCCTCAGCCCCCGTCCTCGCCCGCCCCCGACCCCCGCGCCGCCCGCTCCGAGGAGGAGTCGCGATGATCGAGGTCCTGGTCGTGGACGACGACACGAGAGTCGCCCGGGTCAACGCCGCCTACGTCGAGAAGGTCCCCGGCTTCCGTGTCGTCGCCGAGGCGCACAGCGCGGCCGAGGCGCTGCGCCGCCTGGAGCTGCTGCCCGGGCTCGACCTGGTCCTGCTGGACCACTACCTGCCCGACGAGACGGGCCTGGAGGTCGTCCAGGAGATGCGCCGGCGCGGCCACCAGAGCGACGTGATCATGGTGACGGCCGCGCGGGACGTCACGACGGTGCAGGCGGCGATGCGCCAAGGCGCCCTGCAATACCTGGTGAAACCGTTCGCGTTCGCGGGCCTGCGCGCGAAGCTGGAGGCGTACGCCGAGCTGCGGCGCACCCTGGACGGCGGCGGCGAGGCCGAACAGGCGGACGTGGACCGCATCTTCGGCGCCCTGTCCGCCCCCTCGGAGCCCGGCCTGCCCAAAGGGCACTCCCCCACCACCGCCGAGCTCGTACGGCAGTCCCTGATGCAGGACGACGGCCCGCTGTCGGCCCAGGAGATCGCCGACCGCACTGGGGTGAGCCGCCAGACCGCCCAGCGCTACCTGAAGCTCCTGGAGCGCACCGGCCGCGCCCGCCTCACCCTCAAGTACGGTGACGCGGGCCGCCCGGAACACCGCTACGTGTGGGTGACCCGCATCTGAAGCCCCGGCCCGTCCGGCCAAGGGAGCCCGTCCGGCAAGGGGAGCCTCCAGCAAGAACCCCCGCAAGAGAGCCCCACACACAAGAAGCCTCACCCCGCGTTCTTGACGAACTCCGTGGTGTACGTCTTCGCCAGATCCACATCCGCGTTCTGGATCACCGGATTGAACGCCTTGAGCACCTTCTCCACGGTCTCCGGCCCGTTCTGCGGCATCACCCCGTCACTGGTGAACATCGGCAGCGAACTCTTGATGGCCTCCGCGTAGAGCGCCTTGTCCCCCTGCGCGTAGTCGGCCGGCATCTGCGCGGCGATGTCGGTGGCGCTATGGGTGGACATCCACTTGAGCGCCTTGACGAATGCATTGACCAACTTCTGGACGGTGTCCTTATGCCCGTTCACCCATGACGTCTGCATGTACAGACTTGACGACGGGTACGGTCCGCCGAGCGCCGCCTGCGACCCCTCCGGCGTCCGCATGTCGACGAGGATCTTGCCCGCACCCCTGGCCAGGACGGTCGCGACAGTCGGATCGGTCGTCATACCGCCGTCGATGGAGCCCTGTTGCAGCGCGGAGACGAACGTGGGTCCGGCGCCGACGGCCACCGGGGTGAACTCGCTGACCTTCACGCCGTTCTTGACGGCGAGGTACTTGGTGAGGAAGTCGGTGGAGGAGCCGAGCCCGGTGACGCCGAGCTTTCTGCCCTTGAAGTCCTTGGGCGAGGTGATGTCGGCGGCCTTCTTCGTGGAGACGATCTCGACCTCGCCGGGCGCCCGCGCGAACTGCACGACGGACTCGACCTCCTTGCCCTTCACCTGGAGGTCGAGCGTGTGGTCGTAGAAGCCGACCGCGCCCTGGACCTGCCCGGCCACGAGCGCGGTCCCGGCCTGCACGCCGGCGGGCTCGGTGAGGAGTTCCACGTCGAGGCCCTCGGAGTCGAAGTAGCCGAGCCGCTGGGTGAGCATCGCGGGCAGGTAGATGACCTTGTCGAGGCCGCCCACCATGATCTTGACCTTGGTGCCCTTGCCGCCTCCGCCGCTCGCCGCGGCGGTGCCGGCCGCGTCGTTGGCGCAGGCGGTGAGCGAGGAGAGGGCGAGCAGGCCGGCGGCGGCCAGAGCGGCGTGTCGAGCGGCTGTACGCATGCGGTTTCACGTCCTTGTGAGCAGGCGGGACAAGTGGAGGAAGGAGAGGAAGAAGAAGGCGGACCAGCCGCCCCCGGCGGACGAACCGACCGCCCCACAGACGGACCGGCCGCCCCGGCGGAGGGATCAGCCACCCGGCAGACGAACCGGCCACCCAGGCAGACGGATCAGCCGTCCCAACAGACGAACCGCCCGCTCCGGCGAACGAACCGGCCGTCCCCACAAACGGATCAGCCGTCCGCCCCCGTCGCCTTCCAGCGGAAAATCCGCCGCTCGGCGAAGGTCAGCAGCCCCTCGGCGACGAGCGCGACCACAGCCAGGATGACCATCGCGGCATACACCCCAGCCGCGTTGAAGGTCCCCTGGGACTGCGCGACGAGCAGCCCGATGCCCTTGGTCGCGCCGATGTACTCACCGACGATCGCGCCGATGAGAGCGAAACCGAAGCTGACGTGGAGGCTGGTGAAGATCCAGGAGGTCGCCGACGGGATGACCACCTGGAAGGTCACCCGGCGGTCGCTCGCACCGAGGATGCGGGCATTGGCGACCAGGTTGCGGTCGACCTCGCGGGCGCCCTGGAAGGCGTTGAAGAACACCGGGAAGAAGACCAGGACGACGGCCGAGGCGACCTTGGAGGCCGGTCCGAGGCCGAACCAGATCACGAAGATGGGCGCCAGGACGATCCGGGGGATCGAGTTGAGCACCTTGATGTATGGACCAACGATGTCGGCGAGGAAGGTGATCCGCCCCAGCGCGATCCCGCACACCACACCGGCGATCACCCCGAAGACCCACCCGAGCAGCGCCTCGTACAGCGTGTACCAGATCTGTTCGCCCAGGGAGCCAAGCGCGGTGCCATGGTTGATCCACGTGATGATCTGGTCCCAGATCTTCGACGGCATCGAGAAGTTGAACGGGTCGATGACCTTGGCGCGGGAGAGCACCTCCCACAGCCCGAGGACGACGACCAGGAGCAGCACCCGGGACACCCCGACCACAATCTTGCGCCGGCGGGCGGCCAGCGCACGCGTCTGAGCATGATCCGGCGCCTTTACCGCACCATCCACATTGACCACATTGCTTACATTGACGGTATTGACCGTATTGACGACAGGTGTATCACCTGTACCGACGACCTCAGGCGACATTGACTGCACCTCTTTCCCGCGTGATGCGGACCTCTTCGCCGAGGGACTCCCAGATCTCGCGGTAGATCTCGATGAACCGCGGCTCCAGGCGCACGGATTCGACCTTGCGCGGACGCGGCAGGTCGATGTCGAAGACGTGTTTGACGGTGGCGGGCCCGGCGGTCATCACGACGACCTTGTCGGCGAGCGCGATGGACTCCTCCAGGTCGTGGGTGACGAAGACGACGGAGGCGCCCGTGCCCTCCCACAGCTCCAGCAGCTCGTCCGACATCAGCGCCCGGGTCTGGACGTCGAGCGCCGAGAACGGCTCGTCCATCAGCAGGATCTCGGGGTCGTTGACGAAGGTCGCGGCGAGCGCGACGCGCTTGCGCTGGCCGCCGGAGAGCTGATGCGGATAGCGGTCCTCGAAGGCCGTGAGCCCGACCCGTCCGAGCCAGTCGCGCGCCCGGCTCTTCGCCTCCGCCTTGGGCACCCCGCGAAAGCGCGGCCCGGCCATGACGTTGGACAGCACGGTCCGCCAGGGGAAGGTGGCGTCCTGCTGGAAGACGAAGCCGACCTTGTCGCCGACGCCCCGCACCGGCTCCCCGCCGACCAGGACCTCTCCCCCGCTGGGCTCCTCCAGCCCGCTGACCAGCGTCAGCGTGGTCGACTTGCCACAGCCGGTGGGCCCGACGACGGCGACGAACTCACCGCGCCCGACGGTGAGATCGAGATCCCGCACGGCCGTGTGCGCCGCACCCGAAGGGGTCCGGAAGACCTTGCTCGCGCCCCGCAGCTCGATGGCGGGGCTGTTGTCTGCGCTCATGGCCGGGGACGGTAGAGGTGACCCGCGCCACAGCAGCAGTCTTACGGGCACATGCGCTTCTTTTGCTCACTGAAGGCTGTTGTGCTCGTTTTGCGCGCGCTACAACACACGGAGCCGAAACGCGCGTGTAACCCGCCCGCCAGGCCTTGACGGAATGAGGCCCGATGATTGACGTCCTGGTCGTGGACGACGACTTCCGCGTCGCTGAGATAAACGCCGCCTACGTGGGAAAGGTTCCCGGCTTCCGGGTCGCCGCCCGCGCCCACAGCGCCGCCCAGGCCCTGGCCGCCGTAGAACGCGCCGACACCAACACCAACAGCGCCGGCACCCACCGTGCAGGCACCGACAGCGCGGGCGGCATCGATCTCGTCCTGCTCGACCACTATCTGCCCGACGAGACGGGCCTGACGCTGATCCACCGGATGCGGGAGCAGGGCCACGGCACCGACGTCATCATGATCACCGCGGCGGGCGACATCACCACCGTGCGTTCCGCGATGCGCCTGGGCGCGCTGCACTACCTGGTGAAACCGTTCACCTTCGCCGCGCTGCGCGCCCGTCTGGAGTCGTACGCCGCGCTGCGCCGCACCGTCGACCGGGTCGGCGGCCACGGCATCGCGGGGCAGGAGCAGGTCGACCGGATCTTCGGCGCGCTGCGCACCTCCCCCGCGCCCGCCGCCCCCGGTCTGCCGAGCGGCCACTCCGAGCCCACCAGCGACCTCATCTGCGCCGTCCTGCACCGCGCCCGCCACCCGCTGTCCGCCCAGGACATCGCCGCCGAGACCGGCCTGAGCCGCTCCACGGCCCAGCGCTACCTGCGCCACCTGGAACAGGCGGGCCGACTGCGCCTGTCCCTGCGCTACGGCGACACCGGCCGCCCGGAACACCGCTACGCCTGGGTCGCGCCATGACCCGGGCCCGGCGGATGAGCCGTACGACCGCCTTCCGCCGTACGACGCCGTCGCAGCCGCGTCACACGGCTCCCGCTCCGGTCAGTGAACGCACCTCCGTCTCGGCGTGCTTGGCCTCGTCGGCGACCTCGCGGGAGGTGACCGTGCCGAGCCAGCCGGCGAGGAAGCCCAGCGGGATGGAGACGATGCCGGGGTTCTGTAGCGGGAAGAACTGGAAGTCGACGCCCGGGATGAGCGATTCGGGGCTGCCGGAGACGACCGGGGACAGCACGACGAGGAGCAGCGCGGGGACGAGCCCGCCGTAGACCGACCACACCGCGCCGCGGGTGGTGAAGGAGCGCCAGAACAGCGAGTAGAGCAGGACGGGGAGGTTGGCGGAGGCGGCGACGGCGAAGGCGAGGCCGACGAGGAACGCGACGTTGAGTTCCCGGGCCAGGATGCCGAGGGCGATGGCGACGATGCCGATGCCGACGGCGGCGACCCGCGCGACGGCGACCTCGCTGCGCTGCCTGGCGTGCTTGCGGCGCAGTGAGGCGTACAGGTCGTGGGCGACGGACGCCGAGGAGGCGAGGGTGATGCCGGCGACCACCGCGAGGATCGTGGCGAAGGCGACCGAGGCGACGACCGCGAACAGGACCGTGCCGCCCGTGGAGTCGGCGCCGCCGCCGAGGTCGAGGGCGAGCAGGGGGACCGCGGTGTTGCCGGCCGCGTTGGACTGCCGTACGGCTTCGGGGCCGACGATGGCGGCGGCGCCGAAGCCGAGGACGATCGTCATCAGGTAGAAGCTGCCGATGAGCCCGATCGACCAGACCACCGAACGGCGGGCGGCGCGCGCGGTGGGGACGGTGTAGAAGCGGGACAGGATGTGCGGCAGGCCCGCGGTGCCGAGGACGAGGGCGAGGCCGAGGCTCATGAAGTCGAAGCGGGACGTCCAGTCCGCGCCGTACTTCAGGCCGGGCGCGAGGAACGACAGGCCGTGGCCGCTGCGGTCGGCCGCGGTGAGCAGCATCCGGTTGAAGTCGCCGTGGAAGCGGACGAGGACGAGGACGGTCAGCGCGATGGTGCCGCCGAGCAGCATGACGGCCTTGACGATCTGGATCCACGTGGTGGCCCGCATGCCGCCGAGCGACACGTAGATCACCATGAGGACGCCGACGCCGATGACGGCCCAGATCTGGGCCGCCGCGCCGCTGCGGCCCAGCAGGAGCGCGACGAGGCTGCCCGCGCCGACCATCTGGGCGACGAGGTAGAAGACGGAGACGGTGACCGAGGAGGCGCCGGTCGCGATCCGGACCGGGCGCTCGGCCATCCGGGCGGCCACGACGTCGGCGAGGGTGAACCGGCCGCAGTTGCGCACGAGTTCGGCGACGAGCAGGAGGACCACGAGCCAGGCGACGAGGAAGCCCACCGAGTACAGCAGGCCGTCGTAGCCGAAGAGCGCGATGATGCCGGAGATGCCGAGGAAGGAGGCGGCCGACATGTAGTCGCCGGCGATCGCGAAGCCGTTCTCCATCGGGGAGAAGAGCCTGCCGCCGGCGTAGAACTCCTCCGCCGAGCCGTGCCGGTTGCGGCTGACCAAGGTCGTGATGCCGAGGGTGACCGCGATGAACGCGCTGAACAGGACGAGTGCCAGCGTCTGATGGTTGCCGCTCACGCCGCACCGCCCTTCGCGCCGCGGGTCAGTTCCTGGGTGTCCCAGCGCAGGTCCAGCGCGGCCCGGTCGCGGCGCAGCCGGGCGTGCCGGGCGTAGGCCCAGGCGAGCAGGAACGTGGTGAGGAACTGGCCGAGGCCCGCGACGAGCGCCACGTTCACGGCGCCCCAGACGGGCTGGGCCATGAAGCCGGGGGCGACGGTGGCGGCCACCACATAGGCCACGTACCAGAGGAAGAATCCGATGCAGGCCGGGATCACGAACCGCCGGTATCTGCTGCGGACCTCCTGGAAGGCGGCGCTGCGCTGCACGTCCAGATAGATCCGGGCCATGGCCTGCGCGTCCGGCTCCGGCCGGGGCACCGGCACCACCGCCTTGGCCGTGTCCGCGGGCACCGGGCCGGTCCAGTCCGCGGCCGGTGCGTCGTACCAGGGGTCGTCGTACCGCACGCCCGCCGCGGTCTCCTCGGAGACCGGGGGCGGCACCTCTTGGTGCTCGCGTGCTCTCTCGGGACCGCCTCCGGCACTGCGGGCACGGTCGTTGCTCAACTGCATACTCAATGATGGACAGAACGGAAAGATCGCCTACTCTTTTTCCCGTATTCTTCACCCCATCAAGTGACAATAGGCGGACTTTTCCAAATTTCCCATTTATACATTTGGTGGTCGTACGAGTCCTTTCCGATATGCGTAACGCACGGCTCCCGCACGGTCCTTGAGCCCTGTCTTGGTGAACAAGTTGTTGATGTGGGTCTTCACCGTGGCCGCGGAGACGTGCAGCGCGCGGGCGATCTGCTGGTTGTCGAGTCCTTCGCCGATCAGCGTCAGGACCTGCGCCTCCCTCGCGGTCAGCCCGTCCGGCGGCCCGGGGGGCGCCTCGGGTTCCGGCTCGGGCTCCGACAGCCGTTGCAGCAGCCGCAGTTGGATGCCCGGCGACAGGCCCGCCTCCCCGGACAGCACGTTGTGCACGGCCCTGACGATCTCCTCCCCGCCCGCGTCCTTGGTGAGATAGCCCCGGGCGCCGGCCTTGAGCGCCGGGAAGAGGGAGTCGTCGTCCGCGAACGTCGTGAGCACCACGACCTGGGTTCCCGGATGCTCCGCCCTGATCCGCCGGGTCGCCTCGACGCCGTCGCAGCGCGGCATCCGCAGGTCCATCAGCACGACGTCCGGCCGGAGTTCGGCCACCAGCCGCACCGCCTCCTCCCCGTCGGCCGCGGCCCCGACCACCTCGATCCCGGGCAGCAGCCCGAGCAGCATCACGATGCCTTCCCGTACGACGGTCTGGTCGTCGGCCACCACCACCCGCGCCGTTCTCGGCTCCTCGGTCTCCTGACCCCCCTGGCTTCCCTCGGTCATACAGGCACCCTCAGCCTCACCACGAACCCCTCCTCGTCCGGCCCCGCCTCCAGGGAGCCGCCGAGCAGTTCGGCACGCTCCCGCATACCCAGCAGACCGTATCCGCCCCCGGAGCCCGCGAGTTCACCCGGTGAGCCGCCCGAGTCCCGTACGTCCAGGGTCACTTCGTGGGGCCCGTACTCCAGCCGGAGGCGGACTTTCGCGCCCGGGGCGTGCTTGCGGGCGTTGGTGAGGGCTTCCTGGGCGACTCTGCGGACGGCCTGGGAGGCCTCGGCGGGCAGGGGTTTGCGTTCACCCCCTACGGTGACCTCCGCGCCGTCCGCAGCGGCGACCAGGCCGGTGAGGAATTCCTCCAGAGGGGTGAGGTCGCCGCGCAGCGCGGAGAGCGCCTGGCGGGTCTCCTCCAGGCCGTCCCGGGCCATCCCCCGTGCCGCGACGACCCGTTCGAGGATCTGCTGCCGGTCCGCGCCCCGCTCGATGAGCAGCCGCGCCGCCTCCAGGTGCACGAGCTGGGCCGAGAGGCTGTGGGCCAGCACATCGTGGATCTCCCGGGCGATCCGGGCCCGCTCGGTCAGCGCGGCGGACTCCGCCTCGGCGGCCCGCGCGGCCCGCTCCTGGGCGAGCAGCCGCTCGGCGTTGCCACGGGCCTCGGCGTCCAGGCGCAGCGTGTAGCCGGCGAGGGCCAGCGCGCCGAGCGTGGCCGCCGTGGTCAGCCACATGTCCTCGTTGACGGCGGCGAACGCGCTCAGGCTGACCGCCGCGACGGGCAGCGCCGCGCCCAGCGGGAGGCGTTCGAGGGCGGTCACGGCGCATGCGCACCACAGGACGATGCCGGGTCCGTGGAACCCCAGTGCGACGGCCGTCATGGCGATCCCCAGCAGCAGCGTCAGGATCAGCAGCGAGGGCACCAGCCGGTGGGCGAGGGTGGTGCGGAAGTACGTCCAGGCCAGAGCGCCCGCGGCGGCGAGCATCCCGGCGCCGGCCGCCAGGGTCCAGCCGTGGGCCGCGTTGTCGTGCAGGGTGCTCCACAGCAGGACGCCGATCACCAGGAGCCGTACGGCCCAGGCCAGCGCCCGCCGGGGTGAGGAGACGCCCTCCCGGGAGAGGGCCTCCCTGGAGGGCCAGCGGGTCCACGAGGTCTCCGTCACACGCGCTCCTTCGAGTACCGGGGCACCCTGTCACCGTACGGCGCGGAGAGCGCCGGGTCGCCCGCGAGGCGCTGGGCCCGGTAGGCGACGATCCCGGAGCGGGCCAGGAGCATGGCCGCCAGCGAGAGCATCATGGCCGCACTGTGCTGGTGGATCCCGAACGCCGCGCCCACGGCGTAGAGGACGCCCCTCAGGGCGAAGCTGCCGATCCAGACGCCCGCGCTGGCCTTGGAGCTCTTGCTCCAGACGGCGCCGTCCGCCTCGGTCCACATCTTCGTCGTCCACGCCCAGCCGGCGCCGGCCGCCAGGCCGACCAGCACCTCGACGGCGAGCAGCACGCCGGAGGCGATGTGGTGCGCGGGGTCGAGCAGATCGGGCTTGCGCAGCGCTATGACGGCGAGGATCCCCGGCAGCAGCCACCAGCGGCGGTCCGCGTCGACCTTGGCCGTACGGAACTGGCGTACGACCAGCACGGCGATCACGGTCACGGTCACCAAGATGTTGACGAGCCCGGACATCACTGCCTCCGCGAGCGGGAAGGGAAGCCGGCGACGGGCGCCGCCGACACCTACGACGCTACGGAGATCCGGGGTCCGGGAGATCGGCGTGGGGGTGGATCAGGGGTGGATTCCTGCGGCTGTGGTCTCCACCCGGGGGTGGAGACCACAGCGGAGCCCGCGGCCCGAGCACGCCCGAGCCGTACCCCACGAACCGGCACGGCCCAGGCCCGGCGCGGTGGCTACGCGTCGATGCGGGAGCGGTCCAGCGTCGCTGCCGAGCTGGAGATGAACTCCTTGCGCGGCGCCACGTCGTTGCCCATCAGCAGGTCGAACACGGACTCCGCGGAGTCCAGGTCGGAGAGGTTGATGCGGCGCAGCGTGCGGTGGCGCGGGTCCATCGTGGTCTCCGCGAGCTGGTCGGCGTCCATCTCTCCGAGGCCCTTGTAGCGCTGGATGGAGTCCTTGTAGCGCACGCCCTTGGTCTGGAACTCCATGAGCTTGTCGCGCAGTTCGCGGTCGGAGTACGTGTAGACGTACTTGTCCTGGCCCTTCTTCGGCTGGACCAGCTCGATGCGGTGCAGCGGGGGCACGGCGGCGAAGACGCGGCCGGCCTCGACCATGGGCCGCATGTAGCGCTGGAACAGCGTCAGCAGCAGGCAGCGGATGTGGGAGCCGTCCACATCGGCGTCGGTCATCATGATGATCTTGCCGTAGCGTGCCGCGTCGAGGTCGAAGGTCCGCCCGGAGCCCGCTCCTATGACCTGGATGATCGCGCCGCACTCGGCGTTCTTCAGCATGTCGGTCACGGACGACTTCTGGACGTTGAGGATCTTGCCGCGGATCGGCAGCAGCGCCTGGAACTCGGAGTTGCGGGCGAGCTTGGCCGTACCGAGCGCGGAGTCGCCCTCGACGATGAAGAGTTCGCTGCGGTCGACGTCGTCGCTGCGGCAGTCGGCGAGCTTGGCGGGCAGCGAGGAGGACTCCAGGGCCGTCTTGCGGCGCTGGGCGTCCTTGTGCTGGCGGGCCGCGATGCGGGTGCGCGCGGCGGCGACCGCCTTCTCCATGACGACCCGGGCCTGGGCCGCGGCGTCGCGCTTGCTGGAGGTCAGGAACGCCTTGAGTTCCTTGGCGATCACCTGGCTGACGATGCGGCGGGCCGCGGAGGTGCCGAGGACCTCCTTGGTCTGGCCCTCGAACTGCGGCTCGGCGAGGCGGACGGTGACGACGGCGGTGAGGCCTTCGAGGGCGTCGTCCTTGACGATGTCGTCCTCGGCGACGCGCAGCATCTTCTTGGCGCGCAGCACCTCGTTCATCGTGGCCGTCACGGCCTGCTCGAAGCCGGCGACATGGGTGCCGCCCTTGGGGGTGGCGATGATGTTCACGAACGACTTGAGCGTGGTGTCGTACCCCGTGCCCCAGCGCAGGGCGACGTCGACGCCGAGTTCGCGGGTGACCTGGGTGGGGGTCATCTGGCCGTGCTCGTCGAGGACCGGGACCGTCTCGCGGAAGGTGCCCTGGCCGGTGAGGCGCTGGACGTCGCAGACCGGCCGGTCGGCGGCCAGGTACTCGCAGAACTCGCTGATGCCGCCGTCGAAGCGGAAGGACTCCTCGCCCTTGCTGCCGCCCTCGCCGAGACCGAACTCGTCGCGTACGACGATGGTCAGGCCGGGGACGAGGAACGCGGTCTGGCGCGCGCGCTGGTGGAGCGTCTCCAGGGAGAGCTTGGCGTCCTTGAGGAAGATCTGGCGGTCGGCCCAGTAGCGCACGCGCGTGCCGGTACGGGTCTTGGGGACCCGCTTGGTCTTGCGCAGCCCGCCCGGCTCGAACTTGGCGTCGGGCCCGGTCGCCGCGAAGGCGCCGGGGACGCCGCGGCGGAAGCTGATCGCGTGCGTGCTGCCGCCGCGGTCGACCTCCACGTCGAGGCGGGCGGAGAGGGCGTTGACGACGGAGGCGCCCACGCCGTGCAGACCGCCGGAGGCGGCGTAGGAGCCGCCGCCGAACTTGCCGCCGGCGTGCAGCTTGGTCATGACGACCTCGACGCCGGACAGGCCGGTCTTGGGTTCGACGTCGACCGGGATGCCCCGGCCGTTGTCGCGGACCTCCACGGACGCGTCGTCGTGGAGGATCACCTCGATGTGGTCGCAGTAGTTGCCCAGCGCTTCGTCGACGGAGTTGTCGATGATCTCCCACAGGCAGTGCATCAGACCGCGGCTGTCGGTCGATCCGATGTACATTCCGGGGCGCTTGCGTACGGCCTCTAGTCCTTCGAGGACGAGCAGGTGCCGCGCGGTGTAGTTGGAGCCGTCCCGGTCTGCTCCTGCCAGCAGCGCAGTGGACGGCACGGACGTGTCGGCGGTCACGCGGTTCGCTCCTCGCTGAATTTCAGGTGGGGCCCTTCTGGGTAAAGGGCACGGCTTCGGTCGCCGTCAAGAGGGTACCGAGGCCTGGTAGAGCCGTTGTCACGCCACCCTCGTCTGAAGTCAGACTAGTCCAGAGTCGCATGCGTGTTCGATCCCCCGATGGGGTGATGCACATATCACGTTCCCTTCGAGGCATGAACCATTTAGGCTCCGGGCACGTCCTCAAGAACAAACCGGCGACCTGCCGGGAGGACCGACCCGATGACCGACCGAGCGAAACCGTAAGCAGCGCGACACGCAATACGGCACATTCGCCGCCAACCCGGCAGCAGACAGCCGCCTCGAAAGATTTTTTCGAGGAAAAGCCACGAGCGGGAACGTTTGGGGCTGGTTGGATGTTGACCCTGGTACGACAGCTCGTCGAGCTAGAGAAGAGGCGACGTGACTACTGTTCTGACCCCCGCGAGCCCGCTGACGGCCGCCGATCGCTGCGACCGCTGCGGCGCCCAGGCATACGTGCGCGTTGTCCTGGTCAGCGGCGGAGAACTGCTCTTCTGCGCCCACCACGGCCGCAAGTTCGAGCCGGAACTCAAGAAGATCGCCGCTGAAATACAGGATGAGTCGGAGCGGCTGACGGCCGTTCCCGCGTCCACCGACGAAGAAGAGCGCTGACCTTTCGCCCTTCGACGACGAGCCGGTACCGGCATGAGCCCGGTCAGCGGGCGGGCCGCCCCCGAAACAGGGGCGGCCCGCCCGCACTCGTACACCGCGGCCCGGACACCCGCCGGACCCCGCGAAGGCCCCTGACGGCCTGCCAGGCGCCCCCGCCGGGGCTTCCGACCCTCCCGGCCGGTTCCACCCTGTCGAGCCCCTCAGCGCCCGCCAGACCCCTTAGACGGGCCCTCCTGAGGCCGCACCCGGGCCGCCCGGACCCGTGCCGGGACTCTGCCGGCCCGCGTCCGGCGCCCCGTTCGCCGTGAGCACCCGCACGACGTCCGAGACCCGCGTGTACACCCCGGGACTCCCCGGCCGACCGCAGCCGCTCCCCCACGACACGAGGCCGATCAGCTTCCCCTGGGCGACGAGCGGTCCCCCGCTGTCGCCCTGGCAGGCGTCCTTGCCGCCCCGCACCTCCCCGGCGCAGACCATCGTCCGCGCGATGTAGGTGCCTTCGGCGTTCCCGGGATAGGCCCGTTCGCAGCGCGAGTCCGCCAGGACGTGCACGCGCGCGGCCCGCAGGCTGTGCGCGTACTCGCCGTACCCGGTGACGTCGCCCCAGCCGTAGACCTCGGCCTCCGTGTCCGCCGCGTAGGCGGGGTCGCCCGCCCCGGCCGTGGCGACGAGCGACGCGGACGGCACCGGTTCGGCGAGGGTGAGGACGGCGAAGTCCCCGGAGTTGGTGGCGGGGTCGTACTCGGGGTTGACCCAGGTGTCGCGTACGGCGATCTCCTGGCCGGCCTTCGTGTAGAGGTCGGTGCGCCCGGTGATCACCTTGAAGTCGCGCGCCCCGCCCAGGACGTCCTCGCCGACGCAGTGGGCCGCGGTGAGCACCATGGTCGGGGCGACCGCGACGCCGCCGCAGAACTGCCCGGACCGCGTTGCGCCGAACCGGTCACGGCTGGAGAGCGCGACCGTCCAGGGGGCCTGGGAGACGTCGACGGGGAACCCGCCGACGATGACGCTGTCGGGGACCGCCGGGGCGGCGGGGGCGGCCGACAGCAGCGGTATGGCGACCGCGGCGGTCACCAGCGCCAACGGCCGGGCCAGGACCCGGACCAGGGGACGACGCATGCATGCTCCTCACACTGGGGTGAACGTGGAAAACCCAGAGTGATCCAGCACCGCCCGCCTCGCACGCGCGCGGGACGCGGAAGGCCCGGCCCCTCAGGGGGAACCGGGCCTTCCGCGCGGTGAGACGGGAACCGCTAGTCCAGGTAGTCGCGCAGCACCTGGGAGCGCGACGGGTGGCGCAGCTTGGACATGGTCTTCGACTCGATCTGGCGGATGCGCTCGCGCGTGACGCCGTAGACCTTGCCGATCTCGTCGAGGGTCTTCGGCTGACCGTCGGTGAGACCGAAGCGCATGGAGACGACGCCCGCCTCGCGCTCGGACAGGGTGTCGAGGACCGAGTGCAGCTGCTCCTGGAGGAGCGTGAAGCTGACGGCGTCGGCCGGGACGACGGCCTCAGAGTCCTCGATGAGGTCACCGAACTCGCTGTCGCCGTCCTCGCCCAGCGGGGTGTGCAGGGAGATGGGCTCGCGGCCGTACTTCTGGACCTCGATGACCTTCTCGGGGGTCATGTCGAGTTCCTTGGCCAGCTCCTCCGGGGTGGGCTCGCGGCCCAGGTCCTGGAGCATCTGGCGCTGCACGCGCGCGAGCTTGTTGATGACCTCGACCATGTGCACCGGGATACGGATGGTGCGGGCCTGGTCGGCCATCGCGCGGGTGATGGCCTGACGGATCCACCAGGTGGCGTACGTGGAGAACTTGTAGCCCTTGGTGTAGTCGAACTTCTCCACCGCGCGGATGAGACCGAGGTTGCCCTCCTGGATGAGGTCCAGGAAGAGCATGCCGCGGCCGGTGTAGCGCTTGGCCAGGGAGACCACGAGGCGGAGGTTGGCCTCCAGCAGGTGGTTCTTGGCGCGGCGGCCGTCCTCGGCGATGATCTCCAGCTCGCGCTTGAGCTTCGGGGCCAGCTTGTCGGCGTTGGACAGCTTGTCCTCGGCGAACAGACCCGCCTCGATGCGCTTGGCGAGCTCGACCTCCTGCTCGGCGTTGAGGAGGGGGACCTTGCCGATCTGCTTGAGGTAGTCCTTGACCGGGTCGGCGGTGGCACCGGCGGCGGCGACCTGCTGCGCGGGCGCGTCGTCCTCGTCCTCGTCGGACAGGACGAAACCGGCGCTCTCGGCGCCCTCGGGCTCGTCGCCGGGCTTGCTGTCCTCAAGGACCTCGTCCTCAAGGAGCTCGACGTCGTCGCCCTTCTTGGCGGCGGTCTTCTTGGCCGCCGTCTTCTTGGCGGGGGCCGCCTTTTTCGCGACGGCCGCCTTCTTGGCGGGGGCGGCCTTCTTGGCGGCGGCCTTCCTGGCGGACGTCTCCTCGGCGTCGTCCGCCGCGGTGGCGCTCGGCGCGGCTGTGGTGGCGGTGGCCTTCCTGGTGGTCACCGTCTTCGCCGCGACCGTCTTGGTGGCGGTGCGCTTGGCCGGACTCTTCGCTGCGACGCTCTTTCGGGTGCGCTTGGGCTCTGCGGCACTGACCATCAGCGTCACACCCTCTTCCTCAAGGATCTGATTGAGGCTGCGCAGTACGTTCTTCCACTGAGTGGCCGGAATCTGGTCAGCTTCGAAGGCCCGACGCACATCGTCGCCGGCGATCTGCCCCTCAGCCTTTCCCCGCTCAATGAGCGCCATGACAGAGACGGACTCGGCGATCTCAGGCGGGAGCGTACGGGATGTGCTGGCCGACACGAACAACCTCTCGGAACGTTGGAAAACGGCTTCCGGCCCCGTCCGGGTGCGGACAGGAGCCGACCACCGGCCTGGGGATTGGGCCGACGGTGCGGGCGGGGGCCGGGAAGATGCACAGCGCCTTGAACGGCGTCCGTATTCCTTCCTCGGCTGTCACCTCTTAGGTCATCGCGTTGTTCCCGCGAGCGTTACGCCCAATCTGCGTGGCCCGGGTCACACCCCGTAAGCGCTCAAAAACGGTCAGATACGGTCAGACGAGGTCGGCCATGATCGCCGTGGGGGCAGAAGCGGCCGAAGAGGCCGAAACGGCCGCCGGACCGCACCGGCCGGGAAGCCAGGAAGACGGGCCGCCGGGGCGCGCCAGGACGCACGGGAGCGCACCGAGGAACCGGAGGGCCGCGCCGCGCCGCCGGACCCCGCAGGACCGGGGCGGGGCCCTGCGGGGTCCGGGGGTGGGCGGGCCGGCCGGAGGATGACGCGGGAGGGGAAGGCATCCCCGGCGGACGCCGCCCGCGGAGGCGGTCGACGGGCGCTGCGCCGGGACCGGGACGACGGGCGGGAGGGGTCAGTGCTCGCGGGGCGCGGGCACCACGCGCTCCACCTCGGGGTGGACGGTGAGCAGCTGCCGCATGGCCGCCTCGGCGCCCGAGCCGTCGCCCGCGGCGAGCGCGTCGACGATCCGGCCGTGGTGCGCGAGGGAGGCGTCGTTCGGCCGGTCGCACGCGGTGACCGGACCGCCGGAGACCTGGAGGGCCGCCGAGACGATCCCGGAGAGGTGCTCCAGCATGCGGTTGCCGGCGACCTGGATGAGCAGGGTGTGGAACTCGGCGTCCGCGCGGGAGTACGTCAGCGCGTCACCCTGCGCCATCGCGTGGCCCATGATCTCGACCATGTCGGACAGCCGCTGCTGGACGTCGTCACGGCCATGGCCCGCGGCGAGGCGAGCGGCGAGCGGCTCGATCGTCCAGCGCAGCTCGGTCAGCTCGCGACGCTGGTCGTCGCGCTGCGGACCGAAGGCACGCCATTCGATGATGTCCGGGTCGAGCAGGTTCCAGTCGCTGACGGGCCGCACGCGCGTGCCGACGTTCGGCCGGGCGCTGACCAGTCCCTTGGCCTCCAGCACGCGCAGCGACTCGCGCACGACGGTGCGGGAGACCTCGAAGCGCTGGCCGATCTCCTCGGGCACCAGGGGGCGGTCGGCACCCAGGTCGCCCGAGACGATCATCTGCCCGAGCTGCTGGACGAGTTGGCCGTGCAGCCCGCGGCCACGGCTACCCGCGGCACGCCGGCCCACGCGGCCGAGCTCGGGGTCGGCGCCCTCCCACGCGGGAATGCCGACACGGTCGGCGGGGCCATCGGCATAGGGGTAACGGTCGAGTTCACCCGGGCCGGCCAGACCGGAGTCGGCGGAGCGGGCGGCGGTCATCATGGTGTGCGCAAGGGTACTCACGCCTTTTGTGTCGGCGCCGTCCCCAACTCCCTTGAGGGCTTTGGTGAAAAGCACACGAAAGGGTGATCGCTCACCCCGTCGCAATTGACGCCTTATCGGAAAGAAATGGGCTTTCTACGGGGAGTTGTGGCCAGCGCCGCCTCGATGAGCACGGACGGTAGTCATCTGACTCTGCTGCGCAGCGTCGTCAGGAGATACGCGCACAACAGCGTGGCCAGCGACAACGCCAGTGCGCCGCCCACGGGTTGGGCGACGACGCGGGCCGCCGCGTCGAGGTAGCGCTCACCGCCGAAGGGCCAGCGCGGCAGGAACGCCTCGCGCACGCGCGCGGGCATCCCGGCCGCCGTCCGCACGGATGTGCCCGACACCATCTTGTGCACGAGCGGTACGACGCCGACGGGTACGGCGACGACGGCGGCGAGCCCCGCCGTCGTGGACCGGAACACCCCGGCGGCCAGCACCCCGGCCCAGCCGCACCCCACGACCAGCGCGGCCCAACTCGCGCCGAGCGCCATCCAGTCGGCGGGAACTTTCACGAGCTCCCGTCCGTAGAGGAGGTAGAGCGCCTCGGCGTCGCAGCCGATCGCGAGGAGGGCCAGCGCCAGCGCGGCGCCCGCGGTGACGAGGAGCTTGGCGGCCAGCAGCCCCAGCCGACGGGGCACGGTGCCGCGGTCCGCCGCCAGCGCGGGGTGGCGGAACTCGTCGCCGAACGCCAGCGCGCCGAGCAGCCCGGCCCCGACCCCGGCCGGGGGCAGCGGCGACTGGACGGGCCAGCCGGCCAGCAACCGCGCCTGCGAGGAGTGCCCGACCCGGGCGAGCAGCAGCGAGATGACCACGGAGACGGCCAACGCCCCGGCCCCGACGAGGAATCCGGTACTGATCCCGGCGGCCCGCCGGATCTCGTACCGAAGGGGGCGCAGCGGCGAGGGGGCGGGGCGGACGGAGATGGGGGGTGGGAGGGGTGAAGGGCCTTTCAGGCGCGGGCCGTTGCTCTGGAGGGCCGCTTTCGGGGAGGGCGCCTGCGGGCACAACTCCCCTGGCCCGGGCGGCTCTTGGGTGACGACGCCGTCGGTGCCGTCGGCCGGATGTGCGCCGTCCCCGCGCGCGGGCGGAGCGACGTGCAGCGGGGTGTCCCGGTCAGTGGCCCCCGGTCCCATGTCGCCGGTCTCGTCGGCGAGTTGGTGGACGAGGATGCCGTGGCGGAAGGCGGTCTCGCCGATGCCGGCGCAGGTGCCGCCGTAGACGGAGAGGCGGTTGCCGTCCTCCTGGACGACCTCGACCGAGCGGCGGGTCTCGCGGGCCTCCTGGGTGAGGGCGGCGGCGAGGCGGGCGGTGTGGGGGGTGCGGACGGCGACGCGGGGGCGCAGGCGGGTGCGGGCGAAGTCGGGGGCGTGCTGGTCGGCGACGAGGCGGCCGGCGTCCAGGGTGACGACGTGGCCGGCCTCGCGGGCGGCCTCCTTGGGGTCGGCGGTGGTCAGCAGGACCGTCCCGCCGTGCCCGGCGTGCGCCTTGAGCATGTCGTGCAGCCAGCGGCTCTCGCGCGGGGAGAGGCCGGCGGCGGGGTCGTCGAGGACGAGGGTGTGCGGGTCGGGCAGGAGGGCGCAGGCGAGGCCGAGGCGGCGGTCCATGCCGCGCGAGAGGGTGCCGAGGCGTTCCTCGCGGAGGCTGACGAGGCCGACGGCTTCGAGGACCTCGTCGGCGCGCCGCGCGGGGACGCCGGCCGCCGCGCAGAGCATCCGCAGATGGCCGCGGACGGTGCGCCAGGGGTGTCCGGGCACGTCGCCGAGGAGGACGCCGACCTCGCGCGAGGGGTGGGCGACGCGGTGCAGGGGGCGGCCTCTGAAGTAGGTGACGCCACGGCCGCGCTGGAGTTCGAGCATGAGGCGCAGCGCCGTGGTCTTGCCCGCGCCGGCCGCCCCGAGCAGCGCGGTGACCTGCCCGGCGCGGGCCTCGAAGGAGACGTCGTCGAGGGCGGGCGGGAGGTCCTTGCGGGGGATGCTGGTCAGTCCGAAGGCCTGGATCACCCACAGCAAGATAGCGCCCCATTTAGGGCTTTTGGGACATCGCGCGGCCGACCGGAGTACCGCGCGGACCGCTATGGGGGGGGTGATCCAACCTCCGCGCGCGACAGCGGAGTCGGCGGCGCGCGGAGGTCAGACCTCGGGGCGCAGCATGGGCGGGTTGAGCAGAGTGGCGCCGCCCGCGCGGAACAGCTGGGCGGGACGGCCGCCCTGGCGGGTGGTGGTGCCGCCGGCGGGGACGAGGAAGCCGGGGGTGCCGGTCACCTTGCGGTGGAAGTTGCGCGGGTCGAGCGCCACGCCCCAGACGGCCTCGTAGACGCGGCGCAGCTCTCCGACGGTGAACTCGGCGGGACAGAACGCGGTGGCCAGCGAGGAGTACTCGATCTTCGAGCGGGCGCGTTCGACGCCGTCGGAGAGGATCTGCGCGTGGTCGAAGGCGAGGGGCGCGACGGGGTCGCCTTCGCGGCCGTAGCCGCTGTGCTGGAGCAGTTCCTCGACGGGGGCCCAGCGCGCGTTGCTCGCGTCGCCGCCGGCGCGGGGCGCGGGCAGGTCGGGGGCGAGGGCGAGGTGGGCGACGCTGACGACACGCATCCGGGGGTCGCGGCCGGGGTCGCCGTAGGTGGCGAGCTGTTCGAGGTGGGCGCCGTTGTCCTGGACGGGGGCGGCCGGGTCGTGGGCCCGCAGTCCGGTCTCCTCGGTCAGTTCGCGGCCCGCGGCCTGCGCGAGGTCCTCGTCGTCCCGCACGAACCCGCCGGGCAGCGCCCACCGACCCTGGAACGGGGGTTCGCCCCTGCGGACCGCGAGCGCGCACAGGGCGTGCCGGCGCACGGTCAGTACGACCAGGTCAACGGTGACGGCGAAGGGCGGGAAGGCTGACGGGTCGTAGGGCATGGCGGCGATCTTAGTCGTCTCCCTGACGATAAACACTCCCTTCGCGGGACCGGGCGCCGGCCGATCGGCTTCGGCCGGACATCGATGTCGTACGGTCACCTCTGGTCGTTCTGCGCACCGGCTCTCACACCCCTAGCTGAAGTCCTTGGGCGGCCTCCTCGACCATGGCGAGGCCGAGTCTGGTGACGCGGACGGAGAACGGCTCGCCCGCGACGCGCAGTCCGCTCAGGCCGATCTCGCCGAGGGGCGCGCTGTGCACGGGGCGCAGGGTGACCGTCCCGGCCGGGGCGTCGGGGCGGATGCCGGCGAGGGCGGTCAGCAGCAGGACTCCGGCGGCGGCGGAGCCCGCGGCGGGGCGGCAGGCGGCGGGGTGGGGCAGGGGCGCGCCGCCGTCGGTGCGCTGCTCCCCGGCGTACATCTCGGGCAGCCGGTACCCGAACGCCTCGGCGGCGCCGAGGACGCCGCGCAGCAGGGCGCCGGCCTCCTTCTCGTACCCGGCGGCGGCGAGCCCGGCGACGGCGATCGCACTCTCGTGGACCCGCACGGCCCCGCCGCGGTGCCCGAACGGGTTGTACCCGGCCTCTTTCGCGCCCAGTCCGCGCAGCCCCCAGCCGCAGTCCATGGCGGGCCCGCCGAGCAGCCGCGCGAGGTGCTCGGTCTGCACCCGGTCGAGCAGCCCGTCCGCGAGCCGACCGCCGCCGAGCAGCCCGGTGTCCAGGAGGTGCACGGCGCCGGCGCCGAGGTGCGCCACGGGGTGGCCGTCGGGCAGGCGGGCGGCGAGGGGGCGACCGCCGCCGAGGTCGTCGGCCCAGAACTCGCGGCGGAACGCCCCGCGCAGGGTCCGCGCCCAGGCGCGCAGGGCGTCGCCGCCGGGGCGGGCGAAGGCGTCGAGGAGGTCGGCGCCGAGGAGGGCCGCGCGGTGGGCGTGCGCTTGGGTCTCGCAGCGGATGGGGCCGCCGGGGTGCGGGTCGGGCAGGTAGGGGGTGCTGGGGTGGGGGTCGCGCGAGGAGGCGCCGCCCGGCTGCGGGGCGCGCAGGTAGGGGCCGCTGGGCTGAGGGGCGCCCGAGGAGGTGCCGCCCGGTTGCGGGTCGCGCGAGGCGGCGTTGCCGGGCTGCGGGTCGCGCAGGTAGGTGCTGTCGCCGACGGTCGTGCGCAGCCAGGTCAGGCAGCGCTCGGCGGTGGGCAGCAGCTCGGCCGTCTCGGACCGGGCGAGTCCCCAGCGGTAGGCCTCGGCGAGGAGCGCCGGGAACAGCAGGGTGGCCTCGGTGCCCGTGCACGCCGGGGGCAGGTGGGGGCCCGCGTCGCGGAGGGGGCCGGGGATGAGGCCGTTCGCGCGCTGGGTGCGGGCGAGGGTGCGCAACGTGCCCGCCGCGAGGCCGGTGCCCAGCGGCAGGACCGCGCGGGCGGCGCTCAGGGCGTCGGCGGGGGCGAGGCCGCAGCGCCAGGGGGCGCCGGCCGCGAGGTGGGTGTCCGTGGGGTGCGCGGGGTCGCGCAGCAGCAGGGCGTGCAGATCGTCGACCGCGGTGCGCCACAGGGGTTCCACGCGCGGGTCGTCGCCGGTGGCCCGCGCGGGGGCGAGCGGGTTGGTCGCCGCGCGGCCCGCGGCGCGCAGCGGGCCGCTCCCGTCGAGCCGGACCTTCAGCTCGACGACGGCACTCCCGCCCGGGGGCAGGTCCAGGTCCCAGCGCAGCAGTCCGGCGGAGGCCACCGCGTCGGCGGGCGGCGGATCGGCGGTCACGGACGAGGCGCCCGCCGGGCCGCTCCAGCGCAGCCCCGAGTCATGGACGGACGCCGGGAGTTCGGGCCCGGCGGCGCCGGCCGCGATCGCGCCGAGGTCAGCCAGGTCGGTCCCCAGGGACACCTCCAGCGGGAGGCGCAGCGGGCGGGGGCCGGCGTTGTGCAGGGTGATGCGCTCGGTGCCGTCGGCGTGGCGGGCCCGCTCGACGGTCACGTCCGGGTCCGGGCCGCCCTGCGGGGAGACCTTCAGCGTGCCGACGTGACGCGCCTGGTCGGCGCCGGTCATCCGCCCCTGCACGGCGAGCGGCTCCCGCCCGGCGACCCGCACCTGACACCGGGCCAGGATGCGCCGCCCCGCCCGGTAGAAGCCTTCCAGCCCGCGTCCGGTGAGCTGGCCGTCCTCGCCGGAGATGGCGAGGCCGGGGAGAGCAATGCAGATCATCGCGGTGTGGGTGGGGGGCAGGGCGGCGGTGCGGGGCGGGGGGACGGAGGCGGTGCCTGGGCGGCGGGGGCGGGGCGGAGGGGGTAGTGGGGGGCGGCGGTTGGGGGGCTCGGTTCGGTCGGAGGGGGACGGGGTGTGCCAAGGGGGGTGGGGCTCGGCGTCTCGGTCGGAGGGGGACGCGGTACGCCGAGGGGGGTGCGGCTCGGCATCTCGGTCTGGGAGGGATGGGGTGCGCCAGGGGAGGTGCGGCTCCACGTCCCGGTCGGAGAGGGATGCGGTGTGCCAAGGAGGGTGCGGCTCCGTCGGCAGGGGGCGGTCCGTGTCGGGGTCCGGGGACCGGCCGGGCGGTTCGTCCCGGCCTGCGAGAGACGCGGTGTGCCAAGGGGTGGGCGGCTGTGCCGTGCGGGGGCGGTCGCCTTCGGCGGAGGGCGGAGTCGGCTGGTGCATGCGGTGGCTTCTGCTCTCTGTGCGCCTCGGGCGGGTGCGACGCCGGGCAAGGGCTCCGACAGGACTGGGGCGGTCCGGCGACGCGGGTGTACCGCCACTCAGGTGAACGGGGCGGGCCTTGCCAGAGTCACGCTCCGAACCACATGGGCCCTCCGAATGGAGGTGGGGTACCGCGCGAGGATGCGCCGGGGGCCGGTATCCGGGTCCGCCGAGCCCTCCAAGTCTTCCGGGGCCTCCGGGGCCTCCGGGGCCTCCGGGGCCTCCGAGCCGACGGTGGACTCCCGTTCGGGGCCGCTGCTCACCCCCCGCGCTCAGGTGCCCGTCAGCAACGGCGCCGCCGCTCTCGCGGACACCCCCCACCTCTCCTTGCACATCGAGACCCGTCACGCCCCGGCCCGGCGCCGCCGCCCTCACTCCGTCTCCGCCTCCTCCCCCTCACCGGCCACCGCGGCACCCTCCGCGCGGACACTGCCCCGAGCGGCACTCCTTCCCTCGGCCCCGGCCCCAGCCTTGCCCGGAGGCCGGGTTCCGGCCTTGGCCCGCGGGCTCATGGGGCGGCGGGTGGCCGCGTCGGGCGCGGATGCGGGGCCCTTGATCCGGGGAATGCGGGTACGCCGCCGACGACGGGGGTCGGGAGTCTCCTCGTCCGCAGCCGTGTCATCACCGGGGGTTTCTCCGACGGGGCCGGCCGATTCGCTGCCGGGATCCGCTCCGGCCAGGTCGGCGGAGCCACCACCCGAAACTCCCCTGCCAAGGCCGGTTGGAGCACAGCCAGAACCTGCCTTGCCGAGGTCGGTTGGAGCACAACCAGCGGTTCCCTTGCCGAGGTTGACCGGAGCACAGCCAGGAGTCCCCTCGCCGGGATCGGCCGGAGCACAACCAGAGGCTCCCTCCCCAGCGTCAGCCGAAGCACAACCAGCAGCTCCCCCGCCAAGTCCACCAAGGCCGCACCCGCCGTTCCCCTCACCAGCACCGACCGAGCCACCCCCAGCAGCCAAGCCACCTCCAGCCGAACCGCTCTCAGCCGAGCCACCCCCAGCCGAGCCCCCAGCAGCCGAACCGCCCTCAACCAAGCCACCCCCAGCCGAATCACCCCCAGAACTCCCCCCAACCACCCCGCCACCATCTGCCTCCCCCATCGCCCCACCCCACTGCCCCCGAGTCCGCCGCAAACTGCGCCGCACCGACTCCGGGTCAAGCCCCTCATTGCACGCCCGATGGAGCAGCGCGGCGAAGAGATAGTCGGCATCCGCCGCGAGAGCCATCGCGAAAGCCTCGCGCGCCTCGAGCCGGTCGCCGCAGGACCAGGCGACCCAGCCGGCCAGGGTGAGAGGCGCGGCGGCGAACTCGCAGTACGCGGGGACACAGCGGCGGGCGAGGGCACGCCACAGGCGCAGGGCCGGGGCAGCCTCGTCGCCCTCCATCCAAGCCGCCGCGAGATCACGGGTCTCCCGGTCCTGGAGGCCGAGAAGCACCCGGGCCGCCTCGTCCGGCGCGATCAGTCCGTCGTCGCGCCGGTCGGACAGGTGCGGTCCGGGGACGGCCGGGGCCGCGGCGAGTCGGCGCATCAGCCGCTCGGCGAGGGCGATCGTCTCGTCGGCCACCTCGGCGCGCTCCTCGGGGCGCACGATCCGGGGGACGAGCCCCCAGCTGGCCGCGTCCAGGGCGCGTTCCTGTTCCTGGACGACGGAGGTCTCCAACGGCACGAGCCGCAGGCGCAGTTCGCGCAGGGTGCCGCGGACCCTGACGCCCGCGTAGGCAGCGGCGGCGGCCAGGACGGACGTACCGGGCAGGGCCATCGCGGTCCCCTCCGGCGGGCAGCAGCTGTCGCTCGCGCAGCAGTAGGACCAGAACCGGCCGCCGGAGACGCAGAGAGCCTCGACGACGGGGACGTCCAGCCGGCCGCACTCGACGCGCAGGTGCTGGACCAGCGGCCTCAGCCGCTCCATGACGTCCCTGGCCGGCTGCCCGGGGCCCGGTTCCCGGCAGACGTAGACGACCATCTGGTCGGGGGCCACGCCCCGGCGCCGGGAGCCCTCGATCAGTCCCCGGGCCAGTTCGCGGGCCGCCGGGGCCCAGTCGTCCGGGTTCTCTGGGATGCCGAGGCGTACGCGGGAGCCGAAGCGGCCGGCTCCGCCCGGGTCCTGGACGGCGGCGAGCACCATGCTGTCCTCGGGGCGGTAGCCCAGCAGATACGGCAGGGCGTCGGCCAGTTCGCCGGGGGTGCGCAGGACGACCCGGTGGGTGTCGGCGCCGAGCGGCGCGGGGGTGCCGTATGCGGCGTTTTCGAATGGTCCGGTCGTTTCGCTGTGATTCGTCATGCCGAGACCTTCTCGCGGAATGAAATCCTCCGCTTGCCCCTGTGGATAACCCGGATCAGGGACATGCCACCCCACTTATCCACAACGCCCCGCGCCCCTCACAACGCCCCGCATCCTTCACGTCGCCCACAACCCCGCGCGCCCCTCGCGCGCCCCCCACTGTCAGTCCCGTCCTGTTGTATGGACCCATGCAGCACACGAGCGACACGGATCTGCGGACCGAGGCCGACGCGGTCCTCGCCCGCCTGGTCGGGGACCCCGGCGGTACGGCCCGGCTCCGGGAGGACCAGTGGCGGGCGATCGAGGCGCTGGTCGCCGACAAGCGCCGGGCCCTGGTCGTGCAGCGCACGGGATGGGGCAAGTCCGCGGTGTACTTCGTGGCGACCTCGCTGCTGCGGGCGAGAGGCGCGGGACCGACGGTGATCGTCTCCCCGCTGCTCGCCCTCATGCGCAACCAGGTGGAGGCCGCGGCCCGGGCCGGTGTCCACGCCCGCACCATCAACTCCTCCAACGCCGAGGAGTGGGACGAGGTCAGGGCGGAGATCGCGGCCGGCGCCGTCGACGTCCTCCTCGTCTCGCCCGAGCGCCTGAACAACCCCGACTTCCGCGACCAGGTCCTGCCCGAACTCTCCGCGGCGACGGGCCTGCTGGTGGTCGACGAGGCGCACTGCATCTCCGACTGGGGCCATGACTTCCGCCCGGACTACCGGCGGCTGCGCACGATGCTCGCCGACCTCCCCCAGGGCGTGCCGGTGCTGGCGACGACGGCGACGGCCAACGCGCGCGTGACGGCCGACGTCGCCGAACAGCTCGGCACGGGCGGCGCGTCGGACGCCCTGGTGCTGCGCGGCCCGCTGGACCGGGAGAGCCTGAGCCTGAACGTGCTGCGGCTGCCGGACGCGGCGCACCGGCTGGCCTGGCTCGCCGACCACCTCGACGACCTGCCGGGCTCCGGCATCGTCTACACGCTCACGGTGGCCGCCGCCGAGGAGGTCACCGCGTTCCTGCGTCAGCGCGGGCACACCGTCGCGTCGTACACGGGACGTACCGAGAACGCCGACCGGCAGCAGGCGGAGGACGACCTGCTGGGCAACAAGGTCAAGGCGCTGATCGCGACGTCGGCGCTCGGGATGGGGTTCGACAAGCCCGACCTGGGCTTCGTCGTCCACCTCGGCTCGCCCTCCTCCCCCATCGCCTACTACCAGCAGGTGGGCCGCGCGGGACGCGGGGTGGAGCACGCGGAGGTGCTGCTGCTGCCGGGCAAGGAGGACGAGGCGATCTGGTCGTACTTCGCCTCGCTCGCCTTCCCGCCCGAGGAGTTGGTGCGGCGCACGCTGGACGTCCTCGCGCGCGCGGAGCGCCCGGTGTCGCTGCCCGCCCTGGAGCCCCTGGTCGAACTGCGCCGCTCCCGGCTGGAGACGATGCTGAAGGTCCTCGACGTCGACGGGGCGGTCAAGCGCGTCAAGGGCGGCTGGACCGCGACGGGGCGGCCGTGGTCGTACGACACGGACCGCTACGCGTGGGTGGCGCGCCAGCGGGCGGCCGAGCAGCAGGCCATGCGGGAGTACGGGACGACGGCGGACTGCCGGATGGAGTTCCTCCAGCGGCAGTTGGACGACGACACGGCCGCGCGGTGCGGCCGGTGCGACAACTGCGCGGGCGCGCGCTTCACCGCCGACGCCTCCTCGGCGGCGCTGGACGCCGCGCGCGCCGACCTGGTCCGCGCGGGCGTCGAGGTGGAGCCCCGCAAGATGTGGCCGACGGGGCTCGCCTCGGTCGGCATGGACCTCAAGGGACGTATCCCGGCCGGTGAACAGGCCGCTCCGGGGCGGGCCCTCGGGCGGCTCTCGGACATCGGCTGGGGCAACCGGCTGCGCCCGATGCTCGCCCCGCAGGCCCCGGACGGGCCGGTGCCGGACGACGTGGCGCAGGCCGTGGTGGGCGTCCTCGCCGACTGGGCGAAGGGGCCCGGCGGCTGGGCGTCGGGCGCGGCCGGGGCGCCCGCGCGGCCGGTCGGCGTGGTCAGCGTCGCCTCGCACACGCGCGCGCAGCTGATCGGTTCGCTGGCCGCGCACATCGCGCGCGTGGGCCGCCTGCCGCTGCTGGGCGGCCTGGAGTACGACGGCGAGGCCCCGCGCGTGGCGCGCAGCAACAGCGCCCAGCGGCTCAAGGCGCTCGACGGCGCCCTGTCCGTACCGCCCGCGCTGGCCGCCGCGCTCGCCGCGAGTCCGGGACCGGTGCTCCTGGTGGACGACTTCACCGAGACGGGCTGGACGCTCGCGGTCGCGTCCCGGCTGCTGCGCCGCGCGGGCGCCCGGGAGGTGCTGCCCCTGGTACTGGCGGTCCAGGGGTGAACGGTGTAGGGCTTGTGGGCGGAACGTCCGCATGTCCTGACGCAGGCGTCACACATAGGAACTCACGGTAGTGATATAAGCCACGTAACAGCACATAACAGCCGGTGATCCCAATTGCTCGTTGCCGCATCCCAGTTCGACAGCAAGAATTGAGGTCCGCTCCCCGCATCGGTTCGTCCGTGGTCCGGTGAGGTGTGTGCTCCCCCGAATTCGCCCGCCCGCTGTGGGCCGTAGCCGAAGGGAGGATCGTGACCTTCGGATTCGCTCCGTCCTCGGCGGCATCGCTCTCGACGTCCGCGTCCGCCACCTCCGCCAACCGCTTGCTCGAACCCGCGGAGTGGGCCGCCGCGGGGATCCCGTTGCTGCGCAATCCGCGAGAGGTGGTCAGCGGGCTGCACGCGCGGCACCGCCCCCGGCCCGCCACCGCCGTCGTGGCCGTGCTCGATCCGGACGAACGGCTGCGCGCCAGCGCCTCGTTCGCGCGCCGGCCGGCCCAGGCCGACGGCTGGATGTTCCGCAACGCGCTCCTGGCCCAGCTGCGCCGGGTCATCCCGCACGACCTGCGCCGGCGCACCCCGGTCCGCACGGCCGTCCTGCTGTACTGCCGTGAGGGGGACGCGCGTTGGACGGAGGAGGACGGGGCCTGGATGTGGGGCCTGCGCGACGCCTGCACCCTGCACGGGCTGCGCTGCGGGGCGTACATCACGCTCACCAAGGACGGCTGGCAGGTGCTCGGCGAGGGCCGCGGCGGCCGGAGCCCCCACTCCGAGTCGGATCCTGAGCCTTTCGGCCTCTCCGAGGCCCCGCCGCCCCTGCCGCGCACCGGCGGCGCGGTCTCCGACGTCCTGCGCCGCGCGGCGGCCCGCTAACCGCGCGGGGGCCGCGCCTAACCGCGCGGGGGCCGCGCAAGGCCGCGCGGAAGGGCCGGCGACCGAAGCGGACAGCCCCGGACCGGAAGGGTCCCGGGGCGCAGTCACGCCCTGAACTCCCCCTGATCCAGGGCTGTTTCACCACTACCGCGAGCGCCCCACAAGGCACGCCCGCAAAAAGCGCCCCCTACAGCACCCGCTCCCGGGTACGCCGAAACACGCGTGCGCCGCGACCCCCGTCCCGCCCGCGCACGCGTGCCACCGGCCCCGGCGGCTGCCGGCGCCGGTTCAGACCCCGGCGCCGAGCACCGCGTCGACCTGCTTCAGGTCGCCGCAGACGACCAGCAGGCTGGAGGCCTTGGCGCGGGCCAGCGGCAGCACGGTGGCGGGAACCGCCTCCGGTCCGCCGTTGACGGCGACCACGACGACAGGGCGTCCGGCGGCCCGGCCCGCTCCGGCGGCGTCCGTGTAGAAGACGTCGTCGCGCGCGTCGGCCTGCGCCCAGTAGGACGCCTCGCCGAAGGACTGCTCGTGGACAGCCCAGGGGTGCTGCTGGCCGGTGGTGACGAACAGGATGTCGCCGGGGGTGCGGCCCGAGTCGAGCAGCAGGTCCACGGCCTCCTCGGCGGCGTCCAGGGCGCCTTCCGCCGAGGCCGGGATCAGCTGGATCTGCGGGGCCGCCGCCGGGGCGGGGGTGGCCGTGTCGCGCGGGGTGCGCTGGGCCGGGGCCGTGGGCCGCGGCCCGGGCCGGCCGGGACGCGCCGGAGCCGCGGGACGGGGGCCGGGTACGGGACGAGGGGTCGACGCGGTGCGGGGACCCTGGGCACTCTCGTGAATCTGAGGCTCCTCGGGAATGAGAGGCATGAGCTGATATCTATCAAACGTTGGTGCGACTCGCGCACACGGGTGGTGCACAGTTGCGAGCCGGTGGGTGTTCAGAAGTCGAAGCCGAGCTGGCCCTCGATCTCCGGAGCGCCGCCGTCCGCCCAGCTGCGGGCCTTCTTGAGATGCCGCCACTGGGGCAGCGCATCAAGATACGCCCACGACAGCCGGTGGTGCGGGGTGGGTCCCCGCTCCTCCAGCGCGGCCTTGTGCACGGGTGACGGATACCCGGCGTTGTCCGCGAAACCGAAGTCTGCATGGTCGGCACCCAGTTCGGCCATCATTTTGTCGCGCTGGACCTTGGCGATCACCGAGGCCGCCGCGACGGCCACGCACGACCGGTCGCCCTTGATCACCGTACGGACCCGCCACGGGTCGCCGAGGTAGTCGTGCTTCCCGTCGAGGATGACCGCGTCGGGCCGTACCGGCAGTGCCTCCAGGGCCCGGACCGCCGCGAGTCGCAGTGCGGCGGTCATCCCCTTCTCGTCGATCTCCTCGGGTGAGGCGTGCCCGAGGGCGTACGACGTCACCCATTGCCGGAGTTCTCCGGCGAGTTCGGTGCGCCGTTTGACGGCGATGAGCTTGGAGTCGGTGAGGCCTTCGGGGGGTCGGCGCAGTCCGGTGACCGCCGCGCAGACGGTGACAGGACCGGCCCACGCACCGCGGCCCACCTCGTCGACACCGGCAATGACCTTCGCTCCGGTCGTTGCGCGGAGGGAGCGCTCGACGGTGTGTGTGGGTGGTTCGTACGGCATGGCGTCCTTAGCCTACGCCGCCCGGATCGGTGCGCGACACCCCGGCCCTCCCGCCCGCCTCAGCCGGCCCCCGGGCGCAGCAGCGGAAGCATCAACTCGTCGACCATCTCCGCCAGATCGGCGTCCCCCCATTCGCTGCCGCACATCTTCGTGCGGTACATCATCATGGCCGGTACGACGTCCAGGACGTAGCCGTTCGCCGCCCCCGGCCGCACCTCGCCCCGCTCGATCCCGCGGTCGACGACGTCCCGCAGGAGCTTCACGGTGGGCTCCACGACCCCGTCGCGGATGATGCCGTGGAAGCGTTCGGCCTGGGCCGGATCGCATTCGTGAATCACCGCGCGGACGGCGGAGCCTGGGCGGGAGAACATCACCCGGCGGGCCTTGCGGCACAGGTCCAGCAGTTCCGCGCGGACGTCGCCCAGGTCGGGGGCGGGGTCCGGCAGCGGCAGTCCGGCCCGCAGGGCGTCCGCGACCAGGTCCTCCTTGGAGGACCAGCGGCGGTAGACCGCGGCCTTCCCGGTCTGGGCGCCGGCGGCGACGCCCTCCATGGTGAGGGCGTTCCAGCCGACCGTGCCGAGCTGTTCCAACGCGGCGTCCAGGATGGCGCGTTCGAGTACGGCGCCGCGCCGGCGGGGGGAGGCCGGCTGCGCGGGGGCGGCCGGCCGGCGCGAGGTAACCATCTGCTTGTCTCCAGCGAGCGGGGGTCCGGGGCACGTCTGACCTCATCGTCGTGCCCCGCGGCACGTTTGTGAACAGCGCCCTTCCGCGAGATCCGGAGCCCCCAGCGCTACTCCGCCCCGCCCATCCACCCCGGCAGCCCCTCGGTCCGGGCCACCCACTCCTCCGGCGGCGCCCCCGCCGCTCCCGCCGCCAGCACCCCGCCCACGATCGCGCACGTCGTGTCGACGTCGCCGCCCGCCTGAGCCGTCGTCCAGAACGCCGACTCGAAGTCCCCGAGCGCCCGCGCGGCGGACCAGAGGGCGAAGGGGACGGTGTCGTGGGCGGTCGTGCGCCGCCCGCAGCCGAGGACCGCGGCGACGGTCCCGGCGTCGGCGTAGTCGAGCATGTCCCGCGCGCGCCGCAGCCCCGCGCCGACCGCGCTCCTGGGCACGAGCGCGATGACGCCGTCGAGGAGCGCGCCGGCGCTCGGCGGGCCCTCGGGCGCCCCCGCGAGCGCGGCAGCGGCGGCGACGGCCATGGCGCCCGCGACGGCCTCGCGGTGCTGGTGGGTGGGGTAGGCGGAGATCTCCGCCTGGTGGATGGCCTGTTCGGGGTCGCCCGCGTACCAGGCGCCCAGCGGGGCGATCCGCATGGCCGCGCCGTTGCCCCAGGAGCCCTGTCCGTCGAAGAGCGCGGCGGACAGCTCCCGCCAGTCGCCGCCCTCGCGGACGAGGCGCAGCAGGCGGTTCACGGCGGGTCCGTAGCCGCGGTCGAAGTCGTGGTGGACGGCGAAGGAGCGGGCCAGGGCGTCCTGGTCGATCCGGCCGTGGGCGGCGAGGACGGCGACGACGGAGGCGGCCATCTCGGTGTCGTCCGTCCACTGCCAGTCGCCGGGCGGCAGCTCGCGGCGGCCGAGCAGGGGGTAGTTCTCGGGGACGAAGTACTGCGAGCCCAGCGCGTCCCCCACCGCGAGGCCCCGCAGGCTGGCCAGGGCGCGGGCCAGTCGCTCTTCAGTTGTCGCGCCGGCGGTCATCTGCCCGCGCCGTATCCGCCGATGCCGTGCGGCTGGCGCCAGCGGTCGAACGGCTGGTTGAGGCTGTACCTGCCGTCATCTCCTAGAACGAGCATCCTCATCTCCGCGTTCCCGGGATTCGACAGCGATTCGAAGTCGTCGACCGTCCAGTGGAACCAGCGCATGCAGAACAGGCGCATCGCGAGCCCGTGGGTGACGAGCAGGACGTTCGGCGGATGGTCGGGGTCCTCGAAGCTGCGGAACAGGCTCTCCAGGAAGCCGCCGACCCGGTCGTACACGTCGGCTCCGCTCTCGCCCTGGGCGAAGCGGTAGAAGAAGTGGCCGTAAGCGTCGCGGTAGGCCTTCTGGAGGCGGACGTCGTCGCGGTCCTGCCAGTTGCCCCAGTCCTGCTCGCGCAGCCGGGGCTCCTCGCGCACGCGGATCAGGTCGGGGTCGAGGTGGAAGGCGCCCAGGGTCTCGTGGGTGCGCCGGTAGGGGGAGACGTACACGCTCACCTGCTCGGCGCCGAAGATCTCCCGGATGGTCTTCCCGGTCTCCTCCGCCTGCCGCCGGCCCTTGTCGGTGAGGGCCAGGGCGTGGTCTGGTTCGCGTTCGTAGACGGTGTCATCAACATTGCCCGTTGACTCCCCGTGCCGGACAAGGACGATGCGCCGTGGTCGTGCCATGCCAAGACCCTAGATCGAGTCGGGGCGTTTCGAGCACTCGTACGGCCCCCATACGGCGTAGGTCACACGCTTCCCGCCCCTGGGGTCACTTGGGTGTGCACACGTCACACGGTCCAGGTGGGTTCCATGTCGACGATGTCTCCGGTGAGCGCGGCGATGTCGGCCTCGGTCTGGGCGCGCAGCGCGAGGCGTTCGATGCGCTCGGTGCGGTACTTGCCGTGCTCGGCCTGCGAGCGCCACATGGACAGCACCATGAACTCGTTGCCGGGCGCCTCGGCGAACAGCCCGCGGATCATGCCGGGCGAGCCGGCCATCGCGGGGTTCCAGACCTTCTCCTGCATCAGCGTGAAGTGCTCGGCGCGCTCCTCGTGGACCCGGGAGAGGGCGACGCGCAGCAGGTCGGCGTCGGTGAAGCGGGGTTCGAAACCGGTCTTGACGTCGAAGCGGTGGTCGAAGAGGCGCACTTGGGCGTCGCGGAAGGTGCCCGCCTGGGCGGTGGCCAGCCGGTCGTGGGAGCGGGCCATGAAGGAGTCGTAGAAGGCGCGGCTCTCCCAGAAGGCGAAGACGTGCGCGACGGACGGGCGGCTGCGGCTGAAGCCCCCGCCCTGCCCGCGGAATCCCGGCTCCCCCAGAAGCCCCGCCCACTTCCGCTGCCCCCGCTCGAAACCGCGGCGGTCGACCACGGTGCAGCGAATCCACTTGACCAGCACCGCGCCATGGTAAGGCCAACGGACGTGGCGCCGGTCACGCGTGCGTGCGCGGAGAGCGGCGCACAGGTGCACGCGGGCGTGGCAGGATGGGCAACCGGCCCTGGCGGCGGGGGAGTTCGGGGCGCTTACCGCAGGTGAGACGGGGAAGGGAAGCCTGATGAACGGCCTCATCAAGGGAATCCGCAAGGTCGAGATCTCGCTCAAGTGGGATCCGAGCGCGGCGGGTGCGCCCGCCACCGATCTGGACCTCGTCGCCGCGACCTATCAGGGGGACTCGCGCGGGACGCCCGCGTACATCGTGTACTTCGACAGCCGCTCCCCCGACGGCACCATCTATCTCAACCGTGACAGCAAGGACGGCAAGGGGTTCGGCTGGGACGAGGTGATGACGCTCGAACTGGACCGGCTGGACGCGCGCTACACGCGCGTGGTGGTCGGCGCGATCATCCAGCAGCGCCCCGCCCACCGCACCTTCGCCAGCGTCGCGAGCCCCGCCTTCCGCATCCGCGAGGGCTACGACGTGCTGGCCGAGGGCGGCTTCGGCGCCGTCCAGAGCGCGACGGCGGCCACGGTCGCCGAGTTCGTCCGCGACCCGGAGGACGGCTGGGAGTTCCACCCCGGAGTCCACGGCCACACGGACGACCCGGCCCACTTCACCGCCGTGATGGGCGAGACCCGCCCGTCCTGAGGGGTACGACGAAGGGGGCGCCGGTGTCGTACCGGCGCCCCCTTGTCATGCGCCTAGGTCAGCTGCAACCGCTGGTCGAGCCGCACCCCTCGCAGATGTAGCAGGAGCCGGCCCGCTGCATCTTCGTGCCGCAGGAGAAGCACAGCGGGGCGTCGGCCTGGATGCCCAGCTGCATCTCCACCAGCTCGGCGCTGGTGTGCGCCTGCCGGGGAGCGGGGGTCACGACGGCGACGGGCTCGGCCTGGAGGGGCGCCGACTGGGCGAGGCCCTCGACGTCGATGTCGTCGTCCAGGCTGGGCTCGTAGGAGCCGGTGTCCAGGTGGCGCTGGCGCTCCTCGGCGGAGTGGATGCCGAGCGCGGAGCGGGTCTCGAAGGGCAGGAAGTCGAGCGCCAGGCGGCGGAAGATGTAATCGACGATCGACTGGGCCATCCGCACGTCCGGGTCGTCCGTCATACCGGCCGGCTCGAAGCGCATGTTGGTGAACTTGGAGACGTAGGTCTCCAGCGGGACGCCGTACTGGAGGCCGACGGAGACCGCGATGGAGAAGGCGTCCATCATGCCCGCGAGGGTGGAGCCCTGCTTGGACATCTTCAGGAAGACCTCGCCCAGGCCGTCGTCCGGGTAGGAATTGGCGGTCATGTAGCCCTCGGCGCCGCCGACCGTGAAGGAGGTCGTGATCCCGGGGCGGCCCTTGGGCAGGCGCTTGCGGACCGGGCGGTACTCGATGACCTTCTCGACGGCCTCGCGGATCGTCGCCTCGGTCTTCTCCGTGACCTCGGCCTTCTCGTCCTTGGCCGGCTTGGTCTTCGCGGAGAGGGGCTGGCCGACCTTGCAGTTGTCCCGGTAGATCGCGAGGGCCTTGACGCCGAGCTTCCAGGCCTCGAAGTAGATCTCCTCGACCTCCTCGACGGTCGCCGTCTCCGGCATGTTGACCGTCTTGGAGATGGCGCCGGAGATCCAGGGCTGGATCGCGGCCATCATCCGTACGTGGCCCAGCGGGGAGATGGCCCGCTCGCCCATGGCGCAGTCGAAGACCTCGTAGTGCTCGGTCTTGAGGCCGGGGGCGTCGATCACATTGCCGTGCTCGGAAATGTGGGCGACGATCGCCTCGATCTGCTCCTCCTGGTAGCCCAGGCGGCGCAGGGCCTGCGGGACGGTGCCGTTGACGATCTGCATCGAGCCGCCGCCGACGAGCTTCTTGAACTTGACCAGGGCGAGGTCGGGCTCGACGCCGGTGGTGTCGCAGGACATCGCGAGGCCGATGGTGCCGGTCGGGGCGAGCACCGACGCCTGGGCGTTACGGAAACCGTTCTGCTTGCCGAGGCGCAGGACGTCCTGCCAGGCCTCCGTGGCGGCGGCCCAGACGGGGGTGTCCAGGTCGTCGGTCCGGTAGGCCGTGGTGTTGGCGTCCGCGTGCTGCTTCATGACGCGGTTGTGGGCGTCGGCGTTGCGCGCGTAGCCGTCGTAGGGGCCGACGACCGCGGCGAGCTCGGCGGAGCGGCGGTAGGCGGTGCCGGTCATCAGGGACGTGATGGCGCCGGCGAGGGTGCGCCCGCCGTCGGAGTCGTACGCGTGGCCGGTCGCCATCAGGAGGGCGCCGAGGTTGGCGTAGCCGATGCCGAGCTGGCGGAAGGCGCGGGTGTTCTCGCCGATCTTCTGGGTGGGGAAGTCGGCGAAGCAGATGGAGATGTCCATCGCGGTGATGACCAGCTCGACGACCTTCTGGAAGCGCTCGGCCTCGAAGGACTGCTCGCCCTTGCCGTCGTCCTTGAGGAACTTCATCAGGTTCAGCGAGGCGAGGTTGCAGGACGTGTTGTCCAGGTGCATGTACTCGCTGCACGGGTTCGACGCGGTGATCCGGCCGGACTCGGGGCAGGTGTGCCAGTTGTTGATGGTGTCGTCGTACTGGATGCCCGGGTCGGCGCAGGCCCAGGCGGCTTCGGCGATCTTGCGGAAGAGCGCCTTGGCGTCGACCTCCTCGATCACGTCGCCCGTCATGCGCGCGCGCAGGCCGAACTTGCCGCCCTGCTCGACGGCGGTCATGAACTCGCCGTTGACGCGGACGGAGTTGTTGGCGTTCTGGTACTGCACCGACGCGACGTCGTCGCCGCCCAGGTCCATGTCGAAGCCCGCGTCGCGCAGGACGCGGATCTTCTCCTCCTCCTTGACCTTGGTCTCGATGAAGTCCTCGATGTCGGGGTGATCCACGTCGAGGACGACCATCTTGGCGGCGCGGCGGGTGGCGCCGCCGGACTTGATGGTGCCGGCGGAGGCGTCGGCGCCGCGCATGAAGGAGACAGGGCCGGAGGCGTTGCCGCCGGAGGAGAGCAGCTCCTTGGAGGAGCGGATGCGGGAGAGGTTCAGGCCGGCGCCGGAGCCGCCCTTGAAGATCATGCCCTCTTCCTTGTACCAGTCGAGGATGGACTCCATGGAGTCGTCGACGGCCAGGATGAAACAGGCGGAGACCTGCTGGGGCTGGGGGGTACCGACGTTGAACCAGACGGGGCTGTTGAAGCTGAAGATCTGGTGCAGCAGGGCGTACGCCAGCTCGTGCTCGAAGATCTCGGCGTCGGCGGGCGAGACGAAGTACTTGTGGTCCTCGCCGGCCTTCCGGTAGGTCTTCACGATGCGGTCGATCAGCTGCTTGAGGCCGACCTCGCGCTGGGGGGTGCCGACCGCTCCGCGGAAGTACTTGCTGGTGACGATGTTGACCGCGTTCACCGACCAGAAGTCGGGGAACTCGACGCCACGCTGCTCGAAGTTGACCGAGCCGTCGCGCCAGTTGGTCATGACGACGTCACGGCGCTCCCAGACCACCTCGTCGTACGGGTGCACGCCGGGGGTGGTGTGGATGCGCTCGATGCGCAGGCCCTTGGCGGGCTTGGCTCCCTTGGCTCGGGAACCTCGCGCCGGACCGCTCGCCGTCTCTGTCATGCCGCCTCCCTGTACAGGCAAAAACGCCCAGAAATGCCACGTTGTTCCCGTGACACAGTGTGATTTCGATGCCGTGGGGTTGACGCAGCGTCGCCCACGACAGGTCTGGCTGACCGCCGTCCCGCCCGGAGCCCGGTGTCCCGCCCGGCTCCGGTCCGCGGGTCAGTCGGCGGCGCGGACGGGCTCGGGGACCCGCGTGGTCCCGGTCCCGCCGGCTTCTTCCCGGCCCCCCGAGACAGCCCCCGCGTCGTTCTCACGGACGACGTCGTCCGCCGCGAGGTGTCCCGTCTGTTGTCTGAGCTCCGCGATCGCGGACTCGAAGTCCTCCAGCGAGTCGAACGCACGGTAGACGGAGGCGAAGCGCAGATACGCGACGACGTCGAGCTCCTGGAGCGGTCCGAGTATGGCCAGCCCCACGTCGTGGGTGGTCAGCTCGGCGCTCCCGGTGGCCCGCACCGCCTCTTCGACCCGCTGCCCGAGCTGGGCGAGCGCGTCCTCGGTGACCGGCCGTCCCTGGCACGCCTTGCGCACCCCATTGATGACCTTGGTGCGGCTGAACGGCTCGGTGACCCCGGAGCGCTTGATGACCATCAGTGAGCAGGTCTCCACCGTGGTGAAACGGCGGGAGCAGTCAGGGCACTGGCGGCGCCTGCGGATCGACGTTCCGTCGTCGGTGGTACGGCTGTCGACGACACGGCTGTCGGGGTGCCTGCAGAAGGGGCAGTGCATGGTTCCCAACCCTCCCTCAACATGCAGACTCGATGGCCTCGCCAGCCCCAGGGGCCGCGCGAAGCAGCCCCCAGCATAGGCGATCCCGGAGCGTCTTCCGCACCAGGGAACACAACTTGTGGGCTACGCCCCGAATCCAACCACTAGATATGGGGGATTGACACGCAACACCTCGGCGGCGTGTCGTTCTTGCGTAACAGCGGCGGCGCCACCGCGCGGACCCAGCCTCCGCCACCGCGCGGGCACATACGGCCGTTCGCCGTAATACATGCGGAGATAGCGTGAGCGCCGCAGGGAGGAGAGGTGGGACTCGCGGCGCGGTCCCCTCCGCGCGGGGCGAGCGGTGGCAGACTGGGCGGCGTCCCGACACGGAGCGTGCGGCCCTGGACGCTCGGCCCCACCGAGCACGGTATGCGCCATACACCCGGACACATGATCAAGTGCACCACTCCCGGGTTTTTCACTCGAACGTGTGTTTGGCGCAACCTTTCGAAAGCAACTACCGTTGTCCAGCAGGGAGACCATCGAGAGGGGCCGCCGTGACCACCACCGCTGACAGTGCCACCATCACCGCCCAGGACCGCTCCCAGGGCCGACTCGACCCGGTGCATGCGATGAACGAAGCCAGCAGTCCCGAGGGGCACAAGCGCTCCCTGCCGGGCCGACCCCCAGGCATCCGGGCCGACAGCTCGGGCCTCACCGACCGGCAGCGGCGGGTGATCGAGGTCATCCGGGACTCCGTGCAGCGCCGCGGGTACCCGCCGTCGATGCGGGAGATCGGCCAGGCGGTCGGCCTGTCCAGCACGTCGTCGGTCGCGCACCAGCTGATGGCCCTGGAGCGCAAGGGCTTCCTGCGCCGCGACCCGCACCGCCCACGCGCGTACGAGGTCCGCGGCTCCGACCAGGCCGTGGCGGTGCAGCCCACGGACACCGCGGGCAAGCCGGCCGCGTCGTACGTCCCGCTGGTCGGCCGGATCGCCGCCGGTGGTCCGATCCTCGCCGAGGAGTCGGTCGAGGACGTCTTCCCTCTCCCCCGTCAGCTCGTCGGCGACGGTGAGCTGTTCGTCCTCAAGGTCGTCGGCGACTCGATGATCGAGGCCGCGATCTGCGACGGCGACTGGGTCACGGTCCGCCGCCAGCCGGTCGCCGAGAACGGCGACATCGTCGCCGCGATGCTCGACGGTGAGGCCACGGTGAAGCGCTTCAAGCGCGAGGACGGCCATGTCTGGCTCCTCCCGCACAACGCGGCGTACGAGCCGATCCCCGGTGACGACGCGACCATCCTCGGCAAGGTGGTCGCCGTACTGCGGCGCGTCTGACGGCGCCGGCGGCAGGCGGGCCCTCCTTCTCGCTCCCGCCCTGTGACTGGGCCCCGGGATCTCTGCGCCGATTCCGGGGCCCTGTGATTGTCGTGAGGCCGCCCTGCCGGACGCCCAGGACGACACACGTGTAAGGGGTGCCTCCCATGGTGGGGCACCCCTTACACGTTCCTCTGGTCAGGCGCCGTTCTGCTTCGCCGCCGCGTCGATCGCCGCGAGGGACCTGCGGACCTGGTTGCGGTCCGTGGTGTACCAGAAGTCGGGCATGGACGCCTTGAGGTAACTGCCGTACCGCGCGGTCGCGAGGCGCTGGTCAAGGACGGCCACGACGCCCCGGTCCCCGGTGGCCCGTACGAGCCGGCCGGCGCCCTGGGCCATCAGCAGCGCCGCGTGGGTGGCCGCGACGGACATGAAGCCGTTGCCGCCGGACTCCTCGACCTTCTTCTGCCGGGCGCTCATCAGCGGGTCGTCCGGGCGCGGGAACGGGATCTTGTCCATCACGACCAGCTGGCAGCTGGCGCCGGGCACGTCCACGCCCTGCCACAGCGACAGCGTGCCGAACAGGCAGGTCTTCGGGTCCGCCGCGAAGTTCTTGATCAGCTCGCCGAGGGTCTCCTCGCCCTGGAGCAGGATCGGGAACTCGGGCATGCGCACGCGCAGTTCCTCGGCGGCCTGCTGGGCGGCCCGCATGGACGAGAACAGGCCGAGGGTGCGCCCGCCGGCCGCCTGGATCAGCTCGGACAGCTCGTCCAGCATGTCCGCGCGGTCGCCGTCGCGGGCCGGGCGGGAGAGGTGCTTGGCGACGTAGAGGATGCCCTGCTTGGGGTAGTCGAAGGGCGAGCCGACGTCGACGCCCTTCCACTGGGGCAGGTCCTCGCCCTCGACGCCCTCCGGGGCGAGCCCCAGGGAGGCGCCGACGCCGTTGAAGTCACCGCCCAGCTTGAGCGTCGCGGACGCCAGGACCACCGAGCGGTCCGCGAAGAGCTTCTCGCGCAGCAGGCCCGACACGGACATGGGAGCGACGCGCAGGGAGGCCCCGAAGCGGTCGTGCCGCTCGTACCAGACGACGTCGAACTCCGAGCCGGCCACGATCCGTTCGGCCACCCCATGGACCGTCTCCACCGACGCCAGCGCCTGCTTGCGGACCGCGTCCTCGTCCTGGACCGAGCGGTCGCGGGTCGAGCCGAGCGCGGAGACGACGGCCCGCGCGGCGTCGCGCAGCGCCATCAGCGCGTAGTTGAGGTCCTCCGGGATCTCCTCCAGGCGGCCGGGCAGGGCCAGCTCCATCAGCCGCTCGAAGCCCTCGGCGGCGGTCTGGAGCTGGTCGGCGACCTTCTCGTCGACCAGCTTCGCGGAGCGCCGGACCGCACGGTTGACCTGGCCCGGGGTCAGCTCGCCGGTGGCGACGCCGGTGACCCGGGAGACCAGTTCGTGCGCCTCGTCGACGATCAGCACCTCGTGCTGCGGGAGGACCGGGGCGCCCTCGATGGCGTCGATCGCGAGCAGCGCGTGGTTGGTGACGACGACCTCGGACAGCTTGGCCCGCTCCCTGGCCGACTCGGCGAAGCACTCCGGGCCGTAGGCGCACTTGGTGGCGCCCAGGCACTCGCGGGAGGAGACCGACACCTGCGCCCAGGCGCGGTCGGAGACGCCCGGGGTGAGGTCGTCGCGGTCGCCGGACTCCGTCTCGTCCGCCCAGTCGCGCAGCCGCAGCAGGTCCTGGCCCAGCTTGCTGGTGGGGGCGGCGGCCTCGAACGGGTCGAAGAGGCCCTCCTCCTCGTCCTGCGGGACCCCTTCGTGCAGCCGGTGCAGACAGAGGTAGTTCGATCTGCCCTTGAGCATCGCGAACTCCGGGCGGCGGCGCAGCAGCGGGTGCAGCGCGTCCACCGTGCGCGGCAGGTCCCGCTCCACGAGCTGGCGCTGGAGGGCGAGGGTCGCGGTCGCGACGATCACCCGCTCGCCGTGCGCGAGCGCGGGAACGAGGTATCCGAGCGACTTTCCGGTGCCGGTGCCGGCCTGCACGAGCAGATGGGAGCCGTCGTCGATCGCCTCGGAGACGGCTTCGGCCATGGTCACCTGGCCGGGGCGCTCCGCACCGCCGACGGCGGCCACGGCGGCATGCAGGAGTTCGGGGAGTGAGGGCTTCGTCATAGCGCGACCACCCTACGGGTCGGGACTGACAGCCGGGGGCGGGGAGGGGCGGCGGGGGGTGTGGGGAGGGGGTGGGTCACGGGCTGGATTCCGGGTGCGGGGTGGGGTGAGGGCGGCTGGGCGGGCGGGGCGGGGGGCGTAGTGGGGGCGGAAGTCGGGGCGGCGGAATCGGCGAGGTCCGCTTGATCCGCGAAGTCTGTGAGTCCGCGACTCCGAGAAGTCCGCGAAGTCCGCGAGAAAAAATTTCGGGGACGGGAACTGGGGCCGAACGCAGGCCGTTGCAGAGAGTGACGGATCAATCGGCGAATGTCACAGGAGGTAGCGGAATGGTGCGATCCAAGATCATGAGGGCGGCTCTCTTGTCGGGGAGGCCGATCTCGGTGGCCTTCCGGAAGCCGGCGGTGCGGAAGGCGGCGACGGACGGGGTGTTGCGGACGTCGGGTTCGGCGATCACGCGGGGACAGGAGGGGTACCGGTCGAAAACGAGTGCGGCGACGGCCCGCAGCAGCGTCCCGCCGAGCCCCCGGCCCCGGTCGGCGGCGCCCCCGATCAGGAGGTGGACCCCGATGTCGTGCGGCTGGGCCGGGTAGTGGCCGGCCAGCGGGTCGAGGTCCGCCCGGTAGAGCTCCCAGTAGCTCATCGGTCTCCCGTCCAGCAGCCCCAGACAGGGCACACCGAGCCCGCCCCCGTCGAGCCGGCCGCGCAGATGCCGCCGGGTCACGTCGTCGGGCCCGGCCAGCTCCCAGAAGGCGGACACGGCGGGGTCGTTCATCCAGCGGGCGATGAGGGGGAGGTCGCGGTCGAGGTGCACGGGGGTGAGGCGGAAGTCGCCTGCTGAGGTGGGCGCCGGGGGCCAGTCGGAGATGTGGGCGAGGGGGGTGTCGGAGGGGAGGGAGGTGTCGGAGGAGAGGGAGGTGTCGGAGGGGAGGGGGGTGTCAGAGGAGAGGGCTCTCTCGGGAGGCGGCAACTCGCCCACGGCGGAAAGGAGTTCGCGAGGCAGACGCAGGATCAGGGTTTTCTCGTTGTCCTCGGTGGGGGCGGTACGGCTGGTGTCGACGTCGGTGGACGGCACGGAGCCGCTCCTCTCGGAAAGTCGGAAAGGGGGTGTGGACGGGGTCGGCGGGCGGGTGCCCGGAGAGACGAGGTCAGTCAGCAATGGAGGGGGTTGGCGATGGTGACGTAGACGGACTGGGTGTCGACGGGGCCGACGAGTTCATCGAGGCCGTGCAGCCGGGTCAGCAGATTGGCCTTGCAGCGCAGGACGGGTGAGTCGAGCAGCCGGGCGGGCAGGGTGCTGCGCATCCGCTGCGGACCTGAGGCGGCCGTGGCGAGGAAGCGGCGGAAGGCCGCGAGCAGCAGGCTCTCGTCGGCGAGGCGCTGCGAGCCGAAGGCACCGATCAGGCCGAAGACGTTGTTGATGCCGAGGTAGTAGGCGAAGCGCTCGTCGGTGACCTGGTCGGAGACGAAGGTGTCGCTGCGTTCGCCGATCCCGGGCAGCCGGGCGTCCAGTTCGGCGCGGCGGGACGCGCGGAAGTAGTAGCCCTGGTTGTCGCGGTACCGGCCGCCGGCGGGCCAGCCGTCGGCGTCGAGCAGGATGAGGGTGTTCTGCTGATGGGCCTCCAGGGCGACGCCCGCCTCCCCGTCGAGCCACAGCACCGGCCGGACGACGTGTTCGAGGTAGCGCAGGAACCACTCGGTGGCGACGGCCTCGCGGGAGCGGCCGGTGCGGGTGGTGAGACGGGTGAGGACCGAGGACAGACGGGAGTGATGCGATGAAGTGACGTACGGGGAGCGGGAGTCGGCCCCCGGCCGGTCCGGACCGGTGGTCCGCGGGGCCCGCGGGTGGGGCGCGGTCAGGCCGGCGACGCAGGACACGTCGTCGGACGGGGCGAACGGGTTGTGCCGGATCACCACGTCGAGGCCGGGCACGGGAATGTCGTCCAGGGTGTCGACGGCCAGCCAGGCCGGGTCGCGGACGATGTCGAAGGACGGGTGGGCCGCCTGCCACTGGCGGAAGAGGCCGGTGCGCAGCAGGCGGTGGACCTCGACGCCGCGGTGGAGTTCCTTGCGGAGGTTCTCCCGGCGGGAGTTGGTGATCCGCAGGGCCAGCGAGAGCTTGAGCATGGCCGGGGCGGCGGAGCGGTGGACGGTGCGGACGGAGGAGGTGGGTGACCAGGGCGGGCCGTGGCTGCCGAGGTCGGTGAGGAGTCCGGCGTCCAGCAGGGCGGCGGTCTCGGGGCGGTGGCGGATCTCGCGCAGCTGCCAGGGGTGCAGCGGGAGGGCGGCGTGGCCCTCGGGCAGCGGCAGCCCGGGGCCGGCCAGGCGGGCGGTCAGGTCGAGGGCGGGGATCAGCCGGCCGCGTTCGGTCCAGGCGGAGTCGGTGACGAGGACGGAGGGGTCGACGGCCAGCCAGTGCAGCGGGAAGGAGCCGCGCAGTTCCGGCGAGTAGCGCCGGGTCTCGCTCTCCGAGAGTCCCTCGCGGCTCTTCGGCGTCGGGTGCAGCGGATGCCCGAGGACCAGAGCCTGTTCGGCGGCGAGGAACAGGTCGGGGGTGTCGGCGGGGTGCGCGCGGCGCTCGGTGAGGAAGAGCGCGGTGCGGCGGACGGAGTCGGCGACGCGGCCGACGAGGTCGACGCTGCCGTCGGGCCCGGCGTTCGCCTCGCGGGCCAGCAGGGCGGCGACGGTGATCGCGTCGAGGGGCGGCGAGGGATCGGGGGCGTAGGCGAGATGCGGGAGGCCGAAGCGGTGCAGGCCGGTCGGCGACCAGTGGTGGACGGGAGTGAGGAGAGTGAGGCCGGTGGACGGGAGCGGGATGCGCAGCGGGCCGCGTTCGGGGGCGGTGAGCCCCTTCTCGCGGACCCAGCAGCGCAGCAGGTTCTCCAGGGTGGCGCGCTGGGCGGCGGCGGCCGGGTCGGGGTGGTCCAGGGGGTCGTACGGCGACCGGTCCTGGCTGGTTTCCTGCTGGTGGGGGACGGTGTGGATGGTGGGTTCGATGCTCAACAGGGGGTTCCTCGCGGGGGTTCGGGCGGCCCTGCGCCGGCGTGCGGGTGGTGGGGGCGCGGTGGCGGTGGGGCGGGGGCGCGGGTCAGTCGTCGGGGGGCCGGTGGCGGCCGGGCGGGCGGGGGTTCCGCTGCGGGGTGCGGGAGTGATCGGAGTTGCGGCTGACCGCCTCGACGGCGTCGGCGAAGCGGTCGAGGACGGCGGCGGCCTGGTCCTCACTGATCGTCAGCGGCGGCAGCAGCCGTACGACGTCACGGTCCCGGCCGCCGAGTCCGACGATCAGGCCGCGGGCGAGGCAGGCGCGGTGGAGGGCGGCGGCGAAGGTGGGGGCGGCCGGGCGGGCGGCGGTGTCGGGGGCGGCCGGGTGGGAGGTGGAGCGGCGGGCGGCGGTCTTGGGCCCGGTCGGCGGATCGGGCCGTCGTTGCTCGCGAACGGGGCCTCCGGAGATGCGGCCTGGGGCGGACTCCGGGTAGTCGGCGCCGCCGAGGAGTGGGGCGCTGAGAGCTGTTGTCGTGAGCCGTGCGGCGGTATCGGGTTGTGGGGGGACGGTCCCGAGGCCGGCTCCGGGTCCGCGCGCGGTGGACCCGGAGCCGGCACAGCCACCCATGCATCCCGGGCCGACGCCCCGGCAGTCAGCGCGCCTGGTGTTCCCCTCCGGATCGGCCGTCTCCAGGCCGATCATCAACCCCCGCCCCCGGACATCGCCCAGCTGCGGGAACTCTTCGGCGAGGCTCCGGAGTTGGGAGAGCATGCGGGCGCCGAGGGTGGCGGCGTGGGCGGTGAGGTGGTGTTCGCGGACGTGGGCCAGGGTGGCGGTGCCCGCGGCCATGGCGAGCTGGTTGCCGCGGAAGGCGCCCGCGTGGGTGTCGGCGCCGAGGTCCTCGTGGTGGACGACGACGGCCAAGGGCAGGCTGCCGCCGATCGCCTTGGAGAGGATCATGACGTCGGGGGTGATGCCGCTGTGCCCGATCCCCCAGAAGGCGCCCGTGCGGCCGACGCCGGTCGTGGTCTCGTCGGCGATCAGGGGGACGGACCGGTCGGAGCTGAGCCGCCGCATCCGGCGCAGCCAGTCGTCCGGCGCGGGGAGGATGCCTTCGCCTTGGACGGGTTCGAGGATCATCCCGGCCGGCCGGGGTGTCCCGGGGCCACCGAGGAGCGACTCGGCCCAGCGGGCGGTGAGTTCGGCGGCGGAGGGGCAGCGGTGGTCGTACGGGTGGGGGAGGCGGGTGATGGGGGCGTGGCCGGAGGTTTCCCCTGGGCTGCGGGGCAGGCGAAGGTGGGCGGGGATTCCCTCCGGGCCGCCGGGCAGGCCGAGGTGAGCGGGGGTTCCCCTGAGGTTGCAGAGTCCGACGGGATGCGCGGAGGTGTTCTCGGAGCTGCGGGGTGGGCCGGGACGGGCGAAGGTTCCCTCCGGGCCGCCGGGGTGGGCGAAGGTCACCTCGGGGCCGCCGGGGTGGGCGAAGGTCACCTCGGGGCCGCCGGGGGCGGAGGTTCCTTCAAGGCCGCAGGGCATCCCAGGGTGGGCGGAGGTTCCCCCGGGGCCCCAGGGCATACCGAGGTGAGCGAAGGTTCCCTCCGGGCCGCAGGACATGCCGTGGTCGGCGCCGGAGAACGCGAGCAGGCCGGTGTGGCCGGTAGCGGTGCGGAGCAGTTCGTGGGCGGCACCGACCGCGTCCGCCTCGGCGGGACTGCAGAACCGTACGCGCGCGTGGTCGGCGAGTCCGGGTGGGAGGGTGTGGAGCAGTTCGGTGACGAAGGCGTCCTCGACCGGGGTGACGAGGGCGTGCAGGGGCACGCCGGAGTCGAGGACCTTGCGGATCGCTTCGAGGACGACGGGGTGGTTGTGGCCGAGGGCGAGGGTGCCGGCGCCGGAGAGACAGTCCAGGTGGCGGCGCCCGTCGGCCCCCTCGACGGTCAACCCGCGCGCCCGTACCGGCACGATCGGCAGGGACCTCGGGTAGGTGCGCGCGATGGGCTCGCGTACGGACCGCCGCCGCGAAACCCCGGTGTACGGGGACCGCACGCCTTCGTGACCGGCCCGGGCCCCTTCGTAAACGGACCGCACTCCGTCGTGACCGGCCCGGACCTCTTCGCAGGCGGACCGCACCCCGTCATGACCAGCCCACGCCTCCTCGCAAACGGACCGCGCCCCGTCATGACCAGCCCACGCCTCCTCGCAAGCAGACCGCGTCCCGTCATGACCGGCCCGCCCCTCTTCGCAGGTGGACCACGCCCCGCCATGACCGGCCCGCCCCTCTTCACAAACGGACCGCACCGCTTCACAAGCGGGCCGGACACCCGCAGCCACACCCGCCCGCACACCCGGCTGACCAGACACTCCGGCATCCAGACCCCGCGCACCGGACACCCCAGCCACGCCAGCCTCCAGACGCCGCGCATCGGCCACCCCAGCCACGCTGACCTCCACACCCCACGCATCAGACACCTCAGGCACTCCAGCCTCCAGACCCCGCGCACCGGACACCCAGCCCACCCCTGCATCCACACCCCACCCACCAGACACCCCCACCCCACTCCCCTCGCCCACCCTCTCGATCACAGCCACTCCTCCCTGACCTCCCGTCATCCGCTGGCGAGTTCACCGCGAACCCGCCCCCGCACACGCCCCGGCGGAACGCGCCCCTCGCAGGACCACGCCCCAAGAAGCCCCCCGGCAAGCCCCCGAAAGGCACCCGGCCCGAAAGCCGCGCGCCCCACGCCCCGCGACCCGGCCGGCGCCGAACACCCCCGCACCGGCCCGCATCTCCCGCTGCCCCCTCCGTTCCGCTCCCCGGAAGGACCCCGCAGAGCCCCGCCCGAGCACACCCCCGTGCCCGCGACCCCCCACCCCCACCAACCCCGTTCGGCCCAAGGGGTTACGGGTCCGGGGAAGATCCTTGCCGTGACGGAACCGTTGCCGTAGCGGCGGAAGTCCCCCACAGCGAGCGCCTATCGTGTGTTGCCGTTCCACATGGCTGTGAGCCCGCTCTGAACTCGGCGTGAGAAGCGCGTGAGTTCGGCCGCCGGGCGGTGCGGCTCGCGTCAACTCGTTGTCCAACAGGGGGAGTCAGAAGCATGCGATCCATACGTCCGTCGTCGGCCGCCCGCCGGAGGGGGAGCGCGCTGACGGCGATCGCCCTCACCTCCGTGCTGGCGCTCACCGCGACCGGCTGCGGCGGCGACGACACGGCGAGCGGTCCGACTGCCTCCGCCTCGGAGAGCGGCGGCGGCAGGTTCCAGCTGCCCGCCGACATCCGGGAGCGGCTGAAGGAACACGGCATCGACCTGGACAAGTGGAAGAACGGCGCCTGGAAGAACTGGGACAAGGACACCTGGCTCAGGAAGGCCGGCGACTTCGTCAACCCGATCATCGAGGACCTGTGGGACCCGGACCGGATGCGGCGGGCCGAGGACCCGGACCGGGGCGTCGAGGACGACGACCTCTCGGGCGACCAGGGCGTGACCGACCCCGAGCCGGCGCCGGTGCGGGCAAAGGCGGTGGCCGCGAAGTACCACGCGAGCGCCCCCGAGGCGGGCAAGGTCTTCTTCGACTCGCCCAAGGGCACGATGGTCTGCTCGGCGACGGTCGTCGAGGACCCGGCGCACCCCGGCAAGTCCAACCTCGTGTGGACGGCGGGCCATTGCGTGCACGCGGGCAAGAAGGGCGGCTGGTACCGCAACATCGCCTTCGTGCCGTCGTACAACGACTCCGCCCTGCCGGCCGCGGCGTTGCAGAGCGCGACGCGGGAGCAGGTCGCGCCGTACGGCGTGTGGTGGGGCGACTGGGTCAAGACCTCCCAGCAGTGGATCGACCAGGGCGGGCCGACGGGCGGCGACGGGGCGTCGTACGACTACGCCGTCATCCATGTCACCCCCGAGAAGGGCGGCTCGGGGAAGTCGCTCGAGGAGACGGTCGGTGGGGCGCTTCCTGTCGACTTCAACGCGCCGGCCGTGCCGAAGGTTCCCGCGCTCACGGCGACGGGTTATCCGGCGGCGGCTCCCTACGACGGCCAGAAGCTGTACCAGTGCGCGGACAAGCCGGGGCGGCTCTCGCTCACCGCGACCGACCCGACGATGTACCGCATCGGCTGCACGATGACGGGCGGTTCCTCCGGCGGCGGCTGGGTCGCGGCCGGCTCCGACGGCAAGCCCGCGCTGGTCTCCAACACCTCGATCGGCCCGGCCACTTCGGGCTGGCTGGCCGGCCCGCGCCTCGGTCCCGTCGCCAAGGGCGTGTACGACTCGGTCAGCGAGAAGTTCGCCGCGCAGCAGTGAGCCGCGGCTGCTGAAACCCCGGCGGCGGACAACTCACAGGATCCACAGGAACCTTCACGCACCCGCCGCCGTTCACCCTCAACTCCCCGGGCATAGTGGGGTGTCGCCCCGCGAGATCAGCCCCGGGGCCGCCTCACCATCACGGACGACCACGGGGGTCACCGCACCATGCCATCCACCCGTACGCCCGCCGCGCCCCCGCGCGCCCGGCGTCGCACCCTCCTCGCCACCACCGCGCTCACCGCGGCCCTGGCCCTCACCGCGACCGCCTGCAACGGCGACGACGCGGCCCGGCCGGCCGACTCCTCCCCCACGGCCGAGGCGAGCGCCGGAGGCGGCGGCGCGGCCCTCGCCGCGGAACTCGCGGGCCGGCTCAAGAAGCACGGCATCGACGTCGACCAGTGGGCCAAGGGCGGCTGGAAGAACTGGGACAAGGACACCTGGCTCAGGAAGGCCGGGGACTTCGTCAACCCGGTGATCGCGGGGCTGTGGAAGCCGGAGCGGATGACGTCCGCCAAGGACGCCGACAAGACGCTCACCTCCAAGGACGCCGCCGCCGATCAGGGCGTCAGCGACCCGGACCCCGCGCCCGTCCAGGCGCGGGCCGAGAAGACGCCGTACCACGAGAACGCGGCGCCGGTCGGGAAGGTCTTCTTCGACTCGCCCGAGGGGTCGATGGTCTGCTCCGGGACGGTCGTCAAGGACGTCAACCACCCGGGCAAGTCCAACCTGGTCTGGACGGCCGGGCACTGTGTGCACGCGGGCGGGACCGGCGGCTGGTACCGCAACATCGCGTTCGTCCCGGCCTACAACGACCTCGGCGAGAGCGAGGACCGGCTGAAGAACGCCTCGGCCACCGAGATCTCGCCGTACGGCGTGTGGTGGGCCGACTGGGCGTCGACCTCGAACCAGTGGATCTCGGGCGGTTCGGAGACGGGCGGCGCGGGTGCTCCGTACGACTACGCGGTGCTGCATGTGCGGCCGGAGAAGGGTGCGAAGTCGCTGGAGGAGACCGTCGGGGCGGCGCTGGACGTCGACTTCTCGGCGCCCTCGGCGGCCCAGGTGAGCGCGATGGGCGCCTGGGGGTACCCGGCGGCGCCGCCGTACAACGGGCTGAAGATGTTCAAGTGTCTCGACCGCCCGGGCCGGCTCTCGCTCGACTCCGCCCTGCCGGCCATGTACCGCATCGGCTGCACCATGACCGGCGGCTCCTCCGGCGGCGGCTGGTTCCGCGTCGTGGACGGCGTGACCAAGCTGGTCTCCAACACCTCCATAGGCCCGTCCGACAACACCTGGCTCGCGGGCCCGCAGCTGGGCCCGGAGGCCGAGTCGCTGTACCAGAACATGAGCAAGACGTACGGCGGACAGTGACACCGACGCACTGAAGCGCCGCTCCCTGGATCTCCGGGGACGGCGCTTCGGCGTATTTTCAGATGTTCAGCTCTTCAGTGCGAGCGCCGGAGCCCTCGGAGCGGCGCCCCTTGGAGCAGCACAGCCCCTCGGAGCAACACGCCCCTCAGACCGCCGCCACCGGCGTGTACGGCGCCAGGTCCGCCGCCAGCTCCTCGTGCACCCGCACCTTCAGCAGCGTGCCCTCCGCGAGGTGCTCGGCGGAGATCACCTCGCCCTCGTTGTGCGCGCGGGCGACGAGCTTGCCGTGGGTGTACGGCACCAGCGCCTCGACCTCGACGGACGGGCGGGGCAGCTCGTCGTCGATCAGCGCGAGCAGTTCGGCGATGCCCTCGCCGCTGCGCGCGGAGACCGCGATGGACCGCTTCTCGACCCGCAGCAGCCGCTGGAGCACGAGCGGATCGGCCGCGTCCGCCTTGTTGACGACGACGATCTCGGGCACGCCGGTCGCGCCGACGTCCCGGATCACCTCGCGTACGGCGGCCAGCTGCTCCTCCGGGTTCGGGTGCGAGCCGTCGACCACGTGGAGGATCAGGTCGGACTCGCCGACCTCCTCCATCGTCGAACGGAACGCCTCGACCAGGTGGTGCGGGAGGTGCCGGACGAAGCCGACGGTGTCCGCCAGGGTGTACAGCCGGCCGCTCGGGGTCTCCGCGCGGCGGACGGTCGGGTCCAGGGTCGCGAACAGCGCGTTCTCGACCAGGACGCCCGCGCCCGTGAGGCGGTTGAGCAGGGAGGACTTCCCGGCGTTGGTGTAGCCCGCGATGGCGACCGACGGCACCTTGTGCCGCTTGCGCTCCTGGCGCTTGAGGTCGCGGCTGGTCTTCATCTCCGCGATCTCCCGGCGCATCTTCGCCATCTTCTCGCGGATGCGGCGCCGGTCGGTCTCGATCTTGGTCTCACCGGGGCCTCGGGTGGCGAGGCCGCCGCCCTTGCCGCCGCCCATCTGGCGGGACATCGACTGACCCCAGCCGCGCAGCCTCGGCAGCATGTACTGCATCTGCGCGAGCGCGACCTGGGCCTTGCCCTCACGGGACTTGGCGTGCTGGGCGAAGATGTCGAGGATCAGGGCCGTGCGGTCGATGACCTTGACCTTGACGACGTCCTCGAGGTGGATCAGCTGGCCGGGGCTCAGCTCGCCGTCGCACACCACGGTGTCCGCGCCGGTCTCCAGGACGACGTCCCGCAGTTCGTCGGCCTTGCCGGAGCCGATGTACGTGGCCGCGTCGGGCTTGTCACGGCGCTGGATCACGCCGTCGAGGACCAGTGCGCCCGCGGTCTCCGCGAGGGCGGCCAGCTCCGCGAGGGAGTTCTCCGCGTCCTGTACGGTCCCCGAGGTCCAGACGCCGACCAGGACGACCCGCTCCAGCCGCAGCTGGCGGTACTCGACCTCGGTGACGTCCTCAAGCTCGGTGGAGAGGCCCGCCACACGGCGAAGGGCGGCGCGCTCGGAGCGGTCGAACTGCTCGCCGTCACGCTCCTCGTCGATCGCGTGGCTCCAGGCGACGTCCTCTTCCATCAGGGCATCGGCCCGAAGACCGTCGGGGGCGTGCGCGGAGCGCTGGGTGTCCTGGGAGAAAGAAGAGGAGGTGGTCATTGGTTCCTTACGTCGTCGGATAGCCGTCCGCCGGCCCGTATCACCCCAACGCACGGCCCACCGGAAAGATTCCCGGCCCGCGCCGATCGGGTCCGACGATGGTCGCATGGGGCGCCGGGTCCCGTCACCGGCTTATCGCGGGGGCGTGGGGTTGTCTTATCGCAGGGGCGGGCGGCGGGCGGCGGGCGGCGGGCGGCGGGCGGCGGGCGGCGGGCGGCGGGCGGCGGGCGGCGGGCGGCGGGCGGCGGGCGGCGGGCGGCGGGCGGCGGGCGGCGGGCGGCGGGGAGACGCATACCCGGGTCCTCGCTCCCCGCACCTCATGCCCAGCGCCCCCGGCCTGTCACTCCCCCACCCGCTCCAGCCACTCCCCCGCGCGCGCTTACCCCTTCGCTGGGGGAGGGGGCGGGGGCCGGGGGGGGGAGTCCCCTCGCCCCCGCGCCTACCCCTTCGCCGCGGCCACCTCCGCCAGCCCCTTCCCGGCCGGTGCCTTCTCGGCGCCCTTGGCCGAGGACGCCCCCTTGACCGAGGACGCCGACTTCACCGGCGGAGCCCCCTTCACCGCCGGCGTCCCCTGCGCGGGCGCCGTCACCTTCCAGTCCGGATGGTTCGGCATCGCCGGCGTCTTCTCCCCGTACAGCCACCCCTCCAGGAACCCGCGCAGGTCGCGTCCCGCGGTCCGGGAGGCGAGGCGGACGTAGTCGTCGGTGCTGGCGACCCCGTCGCGGTAGCGGTGCACCCAGGCGCGCTCCAGCTTCTCGAAGGCGGGGCGGCCGATCTCCTCGCGCAGGGCGAAGAGGATCAGCGCGGCGCCGTCGTACACGTTGGGGCGGAAGATGCTGATCTTCTGGCCGGGGGCCGCCGCCTTGGGGCGCGCGGGCGGTCCGCCGGAGGCCCGCCACCGGTCGGAGTTGGCGTAGGCGCTCTTCATACGGGCCTCAAGGGTGCGCCCGGCCTTGGCCCCGGCCTTCGCCTCATCGCCCGCCCCGGCCTTGGCCCCGGCCGCCCCGTTCGCCCCGGCCTTCGCCCCGTCCTTCGCCCCGGCCGTCGACACCTCCTCCGCGTACAGCGCCTCGTACCAGGTCGCGTGCCCCTCGTTGAGCCACACGTCGGACCAGGTGCGGGGGCTGACGCTGTCGCCGAACCATTGGTGGGCCAGTTCGTGGACCATGATCGACTCGATGTACCACACGGGGTACGCGGGCTCGGTGAACAGGTCCTTCTCGAACAGCGAGAGGGTCTGCGTCTCCAGCTCGAACCCGGTGGACGCGCTCGCCATGAGCAGTCCATAGGTCTCGAAGGGGTAGGGGCCGACCCGCCGCTCCATCCAGGAGATCTGCTCCGGGGTCTTCTTCAGCCAGGGCTCCAGCGCCGCGCGGTCCTTCTCGGGGACGACGTCGCGCAGCGGCAGCCCGTGGGGTCCCTCGCGGCGCAGGACGGCGGAGTGGCCGATGGAGACCTGGGCGAGTTCGGTCGCCATGGGGTGCTGGGTGCGGTACGTCCAGGTGGTGTTGCCGCCGGCCCGCTCGACGCCCGCGGGCAGCCCGTTGGCGACGGCCGTGTAGCCGTCGGGGGCGGTCACCCGGAAGGTGAACATCGCCTTGTCGGAGGGGTGGTCGTTGCAGGGGAACACCAGGTGCGCGGCGTCGGCCTGGTTGGCCATGGCGAGCCCGTCGGCGGTGCGCACCCAGCCGCTCTCGCCGCCCTTCGGCGGCACGGGGTCGCTGGTGTGGTGCACGGTGATCCGCATCCAACTGCCCACCGGGAGCGGGTTCCTCGGGGTGACCACCAGGTCCTCCCCCGCGCGCGCGTAGGTCGCCGGTTCCCCGTCGACCTCCACCGACTCGACCTTGCCCTGCGCGAAGTCCAGGTTGACGCGCTCCAGCGGCGCGGTCGTCCAGGCGTCGATCGTGGTCACCGCGCGCAGGGGTTTGTCGTTGCTCCCGGGATAGGTGAACTCCAGGTCGTACGACGCGACGTCGTACCCGGGGTTGCCCAGGTACGGGAAGAGACGGTCGCCGATGCCCAGGGGCTCGGGCGGGGCGCCGGCGGCGACGAGGCAGAGGGAGACGGCGGACGCGAGGAGGGCCGACCGCACCAGGCGGCGGCGTCCGGTCCGGGGGCGGGGGGCGGGGGCGGTACGGCCGGTGGTGTCGTGGGGGCTGCGCAGCATGGACCACCGCTACCAGCGCCCGCCCGCCCGCCGCCGACGACGCGCGCCCGCCCCACCCGAACGAGTTGCCCTTATACGGACGCCTTGCCGAACAGAGGAGCTATACGCGCGCGGGAGCCCTCGTATCGACGGCTCCCTTTTTAAAGCGCTTTAAGCCTTAAAGCGCTTGAAGTTCCTTCAGCTACTTAAACAACTTAAAGCGCTTTAAAAACCTCACGGCGCCACCGCCTGGTCCTGCGCCCGGTCCACGTCGTACACCCCGGGCACGTTCCGCATCGCCCGCATCAGCCCGGGCAGTTGGGCCGCGTCGGCGAGCTCCAGGGTGTACGTGTGCCGCACCCGCTGCTGGCTCGGCGGTTCGACGGTCGCGGAGACGATCTCGGCGCCCTCCAGGGCGATCGCCTCGGTGAGGTCGGCGAGGAGATGGGGGCGGCCGAACGATTCGGCGACGAGAGTGACGCGGCACTCGGTGGCGTCCCCCCAGCGGACGCCGGTCTCGGGCCGCCCGGCGTCCCGCATGCGCGCGACGGCGGCGCACCCGACGCGGTGGACGGTGACGAATCCCCCGCGCACGGCGAAGCCGGTCACCTCGTCGGCCGGGACGGGCGTACAGCACCCGGCGAGCCGCACCCCGGCGCCGGGCCGCTCCGGGACGGTGATCGCGGCGCCGGGCCGCGAGACCGGGTGCGGCAGCGGGCCCTCGGCCGTACGGCGGCTGCCGCGCGCGCGGAAGACGGGCCGGGCGCCGGAGCCGGTGTCCTCGGGCTCCGCCGGGGTGTCCGCCGCGTCGTCGGGGACGCGCGCGGCGGGGTGCGCCGCGAGCCGGCGCTGGATGGCGATCCGCGCGGCAGGGGTGTGGGCGTGCTCCAGCCACTCCCTGGAGGGCTCCAGGGCGGGGTCCTGGCCCATGAGGAGCTGGACGGTGTCCCCGTCGCGCAGAGCGGTGCTCAGGGTCGCCAGGCGGCCGTTCACGCGGGCGCCGATGCAGGCGTGCGCGTCCTCGCCGTACTGCGCGTAGGCGGCGTCCACGCACGTGGCGCCGTCGGGCAGGCCCAGAGTGCCGCCGTCGGGGCGGAAGACGGTGATCTCGCGGTCCTGGGCGAGGTCCTCGCGCAGGGTGGACCAGAAGGTGTCCGGGTCGGGCGCGGCCTCCTGCCAGTCGAGGAGGCGGGAGAGCCAGCCGGGCCGGGTGGGGTCGACGCGCTCGTCGCCCGCGGACTGCTCCTCGGCGGGAGGCGCGTAGGGGTTGCCCAGGGCGACGACGCCGGCCTCGGCGGTCTTGTGCATCTGGTGCGTGCGGATGAGGACTTCGGCGACCTGCCCGTCCTCCCGGGCGACGGCCGTGTGCAGCGACTGGTAGAGGTTGAACTTCGGTACGGCGATGAAGTCCTTGAACTCCGAGACGACCGGCGTCATGCAGGTGTGCAGCTCGCCGAGGACGGCGTAGCAGTCGGCGTCCTCCTGGACGAGGACCAGGACCCGCCCGAAGTCGGCGCCGCGCATCTCGCCGCGTTTGCGGGAGACCCGGTGGACGGAGACGAAGTGTCTGGGCCGGATGAGGACTTCGGCGGGGATACCGGCCTCGCGCAGGACGCCGCGCATGTCCTCGGCCATCTCCGCGAGGGGATCGTCGGCCAAGGCGGCGTTGCCGGCGATCAGCCCGCGCGTGTGCTCGTACTCCTCGGGGTGGAGGATCGCGAAGACCAGGTCCTCCAGCTCGGTCTTGAGGGCCTGCACGCCGAGGCGTTCGGCGAGCGGGATGAGCACGTCCCGGGTGACCTTGGCGATGCGCGCCTGCTTCTCGGGACGCATCACACCGAGCGTGCGCATGTTGTGCAGCCGGTCGGCGAGTTTGATCGACATCACGCGTACGTCGCTGCCGGTGGCGACGAGCATCTTGCGGAAGGTCTCCGGCTCGGCCGCGGCCCCGTAGTCGACCTTCTCCAGCTTGGTGACACCGTCGACGAGATAACGAACCTCCTCGCCGAACTGCTCCCGGACCTGATCGAGGGTCACATCGGTGTCCTCGACGGTGTCGTGGAGCAGCGAGGCCGTCAAGGTCGTGGTCTCCGCGCCGAGTTCGGCGAGGATCAGGGTCACCGCGAGGGGGTGGGTGATGTACGGCTCGCCGCTCTTGCGCATCTGGCCGCGGTGCGAGGACTCGGCCAGCACATAGGCGCGGCGCAGGGGTTCGAGGTCGGCGTCGGGGTGGTGCGCGCGGTGGGCCTCGACGACATGGCCGATGGCGTCGGGCAGCCGGCCGCGCGAGGCGGAGCCGAGGAACGCGGCGCGGCCGAGCCGGCGCAGGTCGAGCCGGGGGCGGCTGCGGCGCCGGGGCACGGCGGGCACCACCGGGCCTGGGGTCGCGGGATTCGTGGCCTCCGCACTCATGGGCACCTCCGGCTGCGTGGACCGGCGGACGGGTGCCCCAGGGCGGACACGGCTCAGGGGACTGGTGACGGTCTCCCGTCCGGGCCGGTGCTTGATGCTACCGAGCCCATCACGTGCGACTGACCGCCTCTCGCCGAGCGTGAAACGGATCACCCATTCGAGGGACGCTCGGGAGGTTTACGGTTTCGAGCCACCCGTACGGCCCTGGCCATGGATTCAAACGTCTGATCACATTCCGGGGCACTCCAGTACGACAACTGAGGCGCCCGCCGCCTGCGATCCGCAACCCGCGCGCGGGTCAGCCGAGAAGGTTTTCCAGCCACTCGGGTTCGAGGAAACCTTCGGCGACGATCACGGCGGGGCCGGTCATCTCGACCTGTCCGTCGGGGTGTTCGGTGATGACGAGGCGTCCGCCGGGCACATCCACCGTGTAGGTCACGGGAGTTCCGGTGACGGCCGGGTCGGCGCCGTCCCTGCGGGCGGTGGCGACGGCGACGGCGCACGCGCCCGTGCCGCACGAGCGGGTCTCGCCCGAACCCCGCTCGTGCACCCGCATCGCCACGTGCCGCGGACCCCGGTCGACGACGAACTCGACGTTCACGCCCTCCGGGTAGACCGACGCCGGGCTCAGCGGCGGGGGCGCCTGGAGGTCGCCCGCGTGCGCGAGGTCCTCGACGAACGCCACCGCGTGCGGGTTGCCCATGCTGACGTTGCGCGCGGGCCAGCTGCGGCCGTCCACGCTGACCGTGACGCCCTCTTCGGGGAAGCGGGCGGCGCCCATGGCGACCGTGACGTCGCCCTCCTTGTCGATGTGCACGTGCTTCACGCCCCCGCGCGTGGCGACCGCGAGGTCACCGGCGCCCGCGTGGCCCGCGTGCTGGAGGTAGCGCGCGAAGACGCGTACGCCGTTGCCGCACATCTCGGCGACCGAGCCGTCCCCGTTGCGGTAGTCCATGAACCACTCCGCCTCGGCCGCCATGCGCTTCGCCTCGGGGTGCGCCGCGGACCGCACGACGTGCAGCAGGCCGTCCGCGCCGAGCCCCGCGCGCCGGTCGCACAGGGCGCGCACGGCGGCCGGGGGCAGGTCGAGGGCGTTGTCGGGGTCCGGGACGATCACGAAGTCGTTCTCGGTGCCGTGCCCCTTGAGGAAGGCGATCCGCGTGCTCATTCCTCGATCGTACGATGTGCCTGTGACAACCCCGCCCACCTGGGGTTACAGCCTCTTCACAGAGCGGCTGCGAACGGGCCTCGGCGGGGGCTTCAGCGCAGCCGCGCGACCCGCCAGACAGCCAGGACGACGACGGCGGCGACGACCACGACGTACGCGAGGATCACCCGCCAGTCGGGGCGGCGGCCCGAGCCGCGCAGGGGCAGGCCGGGCCAGGCGTGGCCGACGCGGCGGGCGGCCATCATGCCCCAGCCGGCCGCGCAGGAGCAGATCAGCAGGCCGAGCATGGCGACGACGGCACCGCTGTCGCCGAAGTCGAAGGCCAGCGGGAAGGCGAACATCAGGGAGCCGACGGTGGCCAGGGCGACGATCGGGGCGAGCTGCCAGATCCGCAGCCGGCGCTGGGGCCGCAGCTCGACCTCGACCTCGGGTCCGCCCGCGAACATCTCCTCGGGCTCGGGACCGTCGTCGGTGACGCCGTCAGGGGTCTCGTCGCCGTCGTCGAAGCCGTCGGCGGGCAGCTCGGCCCCGGGGCCGTCCTCGGGCCGCCAGGGGCCGTCGGCCGCCGCGCCCGGAAGATCGTCGTCCGGCTTCCGCTCGCCCTGCCGGGTGGTGACGTTCTCGGTGCCTTGTGCGGTGTCGCGAGGGCCGGCCTCCATCGCCACGCGCCCTCCCAACTCGGACTCCACTTGGTCGATCGAAGCTCGATGATGGCACGGCACGACAGGCCCGGATGACGGCCTGGGCGTCCCGATGCCATGACGTGATCAGGCTGTAACCGGTCGTTCGACCAACGCCAGCGCGAGGCCGGGAAGTTCCGCGCGGTCCGCCGCGGCCCCACTCAACCAGTGCACGCGCGGGTCACGCCTGAACCAGGAATCCTGACGGCGCGCGAAGCGCTTGGTGGCACGCACCGTCTCGGTGCGCGCCTCGGCCTCGGTGCACTCCCCCGCGAGCGCCCCCAGAACCTGCTGGTAGCCCAGCGCGCGCGAGGCCGTGAGCCCCTCGCGCAGGCCCTGCGCCTCCAGGTGGCGCACCTCGGCGACGAGTCCTTCGTCCCACATCCGGTCGACCCTGCGCGCGATGCGCTCGTCGAGTTCGGGCCGCTCCACGTCGACGCCGATCTGGACGGTGTCGTAGACCGAGTCGTGGCCCGGGAGGTTGGCCGTGAAGGGGCGGCCGGTGATCTCGATGACCTCCAGCGCGCGCACGATGCGGCGGCCGTTGCTGGGCAGGATCGCGCGCGCGGCCTCCGGGTCGGCGGCGGCCAGGCGGGCGTGCAGGGCGCCGCTGCCGCGCAGGGTCAGCTCCTCCTCCAGGCGGGCGCGGATCTCCGGGTCGGTGCCGGGGAACTCCAGGTTGTCGACGGCGCCGCGGACGTACAGGCCCGAGCCGCCGACCAGGACCGGCCAGCGGCCCTCGGCGAGCAGGGCGTCGATCCTCGCGCGCGCGAGGCGCTGGTACTCGGCGACCGAGGCGGCCTGGGTGACGTCCCAGATGTCCAGGAGGTGGTGCGGGACGCCGTCGCGCTCCTCGGTGGTGAGCTTGGCGGTGCCGATGTCCATCCCCCGGTAGAGCTGCATCGAGTCGGCGTTGATGACCTCGCCGCCCAGCCGCCGGGCGAGGAAGACGCCCAGATCTGACTTTCCGGCGGCGGTCGGTCCGACGACGGCGATGACGCGGGGGGCGGGGGATGCGCTGCTCACGGGACCAGTCTCGCAAACGTGAGGGGTCCTCCCGTACGGATCGGGTGACGCTCCAGGATCGTCGCGAGTACTGTATGACCATATATGGGCATGGTTATTGAGCTTTTTCGGTTGCTGGTTTCTTGCTGATTTCCGCACCTCCGGTGGGGGTAACGGGAGAGCAAGAAGGCGACCGAGAGCACGCCGGGCATGTACGCCCGCGCGTGACCCGCGCGAGGGAAGGTGACCCCATGGGTCTGCTGGACAATCTGAAAGCCAAGCTCGGCCCGGCGAAGGACAAGGTCTCCGACCTCGCCCAGCAGCACGGGGACAAGATCCAGAGCGGCATCGACAAGGCGGCGAAGGCCGTCGACGAGCGGACCAAGGGCAAGTACAGCGACAAGATCCAGACGGGGACGGGGAAGGCGAAGGACGCGATGGAGAAGCTGGCCCACAAGGACGAGAACCCGCCGCCGGCGTCTTGAGGGGTGGGGTCCTGAGGGTGGGGGCAGCGGCTTGAGGGCGGTCGTCGGTGGCTTGAGCGGCTTGAGGTTGAGGGTGGCTTAAAGCGGCCCTCGCTTCAGGGCGGCCCGGCTTCAGGGCGGCCCGGCTTGGAGGCAGCCTGCTTAGAGGCGGCCCGGCTGCCCTGCGTCCCTCAGGACCAAGCCGCGACCACGTATCCCACCCCATAGGGCGCGTCCTCGTAGAGCAGCGTTCCCGCGAGGTCCGACCCGTGTGCGGCGCCTGCGAGGATCTGCCAGGGGGCGCGGCCGGAGGCCATCAGTTGGGTGGCGAGAGCGGCGTCCAGGGACTCCAGGGCGGCGAGGTCGGCCTTGGCGAGTGCTCGTGCGATCTCGGCGTCGAAGGGGGCGGCGCGGTCGTCCAGGTAGCCCGGTGCCTTCAGGGTCCGGCAGGCCGTGCCGTCGCCCATCACCAGGAGCGCCAGCCGTTCCGCGCGCGGGGCGAGTTCCCGGCCGATCTCCAGACACCGTCCGGCCCCTAGCTGCTCTCCCACTCCGAGTCCCTCGACGGGGCCGTCCCAGTTGGCCCGGTCGAGGAGCCAGGCGGCGACGGCGAGGGAGGGTGGGAGTACGCGCGCGGGGGTGTCATCGGCGTCGGCCTCAGAGGGGCTGCCTGCGGCAAGCGGACCGGCCTCCTGAAACCGACCACCCTCACGACCACCCCCGCCCCTCCCCAACCGCACAGCGGCATCCACCCCGAACCCCCGGAACGACCCCACCGTGCCCTCCGGATAGAACCCGTGCCCCGGCCCGGCGGTCGGGCCGATCACCACGAGGTGGTCCGGGCGGGCGGCGGCGAGGACCCCTAGGGCGTCCATGCAGGCGGCCCTGGCCGCGTCCAGTTCGGTCGCGGCGCCGGAGGCGACCTCGGGGACCAGGAGCGGCGGACAGGGGCAGCAGGCTGCGGCGACAAGCATGATCCGCAGGGTAGCGCTGCCGTCGGCCGGCGGTCAGTCCCCGATGAGCACGTCGGTCGGATCGATCACCGTGAGGGCGAGCACCACGAGCCGGCCGCCGCCGATCACGTACTCGGCGAACAGGTTCCGGGACAGCGCGACCCCCCGTGTCGTCCCGTCGCCCCGGACCGCGCGGGAGAGCCTGTGTCCCGGGTCGGCGGCCAGTACGGCCAGGCCACGCTCCAGCACATCACGCCGGTCGGCGGGGAGGCCGTCGCGCACACGGGCGGCCTCTTCGGTGAACACAAGCCGGTACGGCAGCACTTGGGCCCTTTCCGCCCGTATTGTGGCAGCCCCTCAGCCGCGACCGCAGCCCTCCCAGGAGCCTCCGCAGCTCCAACCGGCCCCCTCGGCCACAGCCACGCCCAACTCCCCGCAGCCGGCCCCTCAGCCGCAGCCCCGCTCCAAGCCCCCGCAGCCGCAGCCCCGCTCCAAGCCCCCTCAGTCGCAGCCGCAGCCATTTCCAACAGCCGCCGGCACCGGCGCAGGTGCCCCGATCTTCGGAAGGCCCAGCATGACGCCCGCCGGCTTGGCGGAGGCCTCCGCCGTCCGCTTCGCCCACGCGTCACCCGCGCGGGTGGGGCGTACGGACAGGGTGGGGCCCTCCGCCAGGAGGTGGTGCGGGGCGGCGTAGGTGATCTCCACCGTCACCATGTCACCGGGGCGCACCTCCTGGTCGGGCTTGGTGAAGTGGACCAGGCGGTTGTCGGGGGCGCGGCCGGAGAGGCGGTGGGTGGAGCCGTCCTTGCGGCCCTCCCCCTCGGCGACCATCAGCTCCAGGGTGCGCCCGACCTGCTTCTTGTTCTCCTCCCAGGAGATCTCCTCCTGGAGGGCGACGAGCCGCTCGTAGCGCGACTGGACGACCTCCTTGGGGATCTGCCCGTCCATGGTCGCCGCGGGGGTCCCGGGGCGCTTGGAGTACTGGAAGGTGAAGGCGCTGGTGAAGCGGGCCTCGCGGACGACGTGCATGGTCTGCTCGAAGTCTTCCTCGGTCTCGCCGGGGAACCCCACGATGATGTCGGTCGAGATCGCGGCGTCCGGCATGGCGGCGCGCACCTTCTCGATGATCCCGAGGTAGCGCTCCTGCCGGTACGAGCGGCGCATCGACTTCAGGACGGTGTCGGAGCCGGACTGCAACGGCATGTGCAACTGCGGCATCACGTTCGGCGTCTCGGCCATGGCGGCGATGACGTCGTCGGTGAAGTCGCGCGGGTGCGGGGAGGTGAAGCGGACCCGCTCCAGGCCCTCGATCTGGCCGCAGGCGCGCAGCAGCTTGCTGAAGGCCTCGCGGTCGCCCAGGTCGGAGCCGTAGGCGTTGACGTTCTGGCCGAGCAGGGTGATCTCGGAGACACCCTCGGCGACCAGCGCCTCGACCTCGGCGAGGATGTCGCCGGGGCGGCGGTCCTCCTCCTTGCCGCGCAGGGCGGGGACGATGCAGAAGGTGCAGGTGTTGTTGCAGCCGACGGAGATCGACACCCAGGCCGCGTAGGCGCTCTCCCGGCGCGTGGGCAGAGTGGAGGGGAACGCCTCCAGGGACTCGGCGATCTCGACCTGCGCCTCCTGCTGCACGCGCGCGCGTTCCAGGAGCACCGGGAGCTTGCCGATGTTGTGCGTGCCGAAGACGACGTCCACCCAGGGGGCCTTCTTGACGATCGTGTCGCGGTCCTTCTGCGCGAGGCAGCCGCCGACCGCGATCTGCATCCCCGGCCGCGAGGTCTTGCGGGGCGCGAGGCGGCCGAGGTTGCCGTAGAGCCGGTTGTCGGCGTTCTCGCGGACCGCGCAGGTGTTGAAGACGACGACGTCGGCGTCGCCGTCGGACCCCTCGGGCGCGCGGACGTACCCGGCGCCCTCCAGCAGACCGGCCAGGCGTTCGGAGTCGTGGACGTTCATCTGGCACCCGTAGGTGCGCACTTCGTAGGTCTTGGCGTCCACTGTCTGGCTCCGGTCACTGCTGGTGGTCATGACCTCAAGGGTAGGTGCTCCCGCGAGCGCCCCCGCCGGACCCCGTGAAGCGCCCCCGCCGGACCCCGTGCAGCACCCCCGCCAGGCGCCATGAAGCCCCCCGCCGCTCACCCCCGCCGCCCCAGCAACCCCCGCCCCGCCGCGAGCACCCCCGCCTGGAACCGGCTCTCCGCCCCCAGGCTCTCCATGATCTCGGCGATGTGCTTGCGGGCGGTCCGCAGGGACATGCCCAGGCGGCGGGCGATGGTCTCGTCCTTCATGCCCGCGGCCATGAGGCGCAGGATCGTGCGGTCGATGTCCTTGGCCACGGTCTCCAGGCCGTCGGCCGCCGCGTCGGAGAACGGCTCGGCGCACGTCCAGTAGTGCTCGAACAGCTCGACCAGGTAGTGCACGACGGAGGGTTCGCGGATCATCACGGCGCCCCAGCCGTCGCCGCCCCGCTCGGGGATGAAGGCGACCCGGCGGTCGAAGACGATCAGCCGGCCGAAGAGCTCGTGCGCGGTGCGGTACTCGGCACCGAGGCCGGCCGCCAGGGCGACGTAGGCCTGGCTGGGGCCGTTGAAGCGGGCCGTGTGGTGGTAGAGGGTCCGCATGCGCACGCCCCGGGAGAGCATCTCGGTGTCGCGGGCCAGGGCCTCCTGGAGGGCGTCCGGGGCGCGGTTGCCGCCGGGCTGGCTGGTCAGCAGTTCCTCGTCGCAGGCGGCGGAGGCCCGGTTGAGCGCGGCGCGCACCTCCTGCGGGCCGGGGATCACCTCCAGGCCGACGGACGTGCGGCTGAGGCTGTCGCGGTAGGGGGCGCGCAGGGCGGCGAACTGGTCGCGGATCAGGTGCAGCCGGGACTGCTGCTCGCGGATCGACTCCTCCAGGGAGACGGTGAGGACGGTCGCCACGAGGTCGGGGTCGACCGGGCTGAGCCGGTCGGGGTCGTCGGGGTCGGCCCGCAGCAGGCCCAGTTCCGTCAGCATCCGCGCCGCCGCCGTGATCCGGGCGCGGTCCAGGCCCAGTTCGTACCCGGCGCGCGCCAGGTCGAGCCGTTCGTTCGCGGCCAGCCACTGGTAGAGGGCGATCTCGTCGGCGCCGGGGGGCGCGGCCGGGTCGATCGTCCTTGTTTCCTCGGATTTAAACATTTCGTCCCCTGTTCGTCTTCCTGCGGGGCAGCTTGATGAGCGCCTGGCTGTCTGGCCTCAGCCGCCCGCGGCGGGCGAGTCTTGAGGCGCCGGAGGGGGCGGGCGCGGCTCGCGCTTTGGTCCAGTCACCGAAGGCATAAGAGGAGCGTCCTGCGTGCGGACCGACAAGTCGACCGCCCTTGCCCTCTTCGGCACGTTCGACGCCGCCGTCCGGCCGGATCGCGTGCCGTCCCGGTGACAGGTCCGCCCCGATTCCGCGGCCGACAGGGAAAAGGTGGAATATGCCGATGCAGTCGCCGTCCGCGCTGGAGCCGGACGGCAGGAAATCCAAACTCTCGCGTGGTCTGTCCGTCCTGAATTCTTTCCGCGCCGGTGAGACCGAACTGACGCTCTCCGCTATTTCGCGGCGCACGGAATTGCCCAAGCCGACCGTGCACCGGCTCATCAAGGAATTGATCGAGGAGGGTTTTCTGGAACGCGGCGGACAAGGAGTGCGGCTCGGGCATTCCCTGGTGCGGCTGGGCGCGCGGGTTCCGTATCACCCGATCCTGCGCGGGGCCGCGCTGCCCCGGATGCGCCGTTTGCAGGCCTCCGTCGACGCGAGCGCCTATCTGGTCGTCTGGGACGGGGAGAGCGCCACTCACCTGGCGGCCGTGCACAGTGCCGCGCTGGGGGAGCTCCAGCGCAGCGAGCGGCGGCTGGTGTGCGGGCGGGTGGTGCGCAGGGCGTTCGCCGAGCCCGGCGCGCGGCAGCCCGCCGGGCAGGGGCTGCCGCAGCCCGAGAGCGGGGCGCTGGCCAGTGTGTGCCTGCCGCTCTTCCACGACCTGGACGCGCCGGCCGCCGTACTGATCCTGGTCGGTCCGCGCACGGCCCTGTCCCCCGCCGAGGCCCGCCGCGCGTGGGACACCGTGCAGGAGATCTGCCGCGAGCTGCGCCGGCTGGACTGAGGCCCCGGGCGCCCGTGCGCCGGCCCCGCGCCCGGACCCCGGCGAACGCCAGGTGGGCCAGCGCGTGCCAGCACACCCCGGTGAGCAGGGTCAGCAGGACGGCCGCCGTGAGCCCGGAGCCGCCGGTGACCAGGGTGCGGACGGCGGCCAGTCCGTGGGTGAGGGGCAGCAGTTCCGCCGCCGTACGCACCCAGCCGGGCCAGAACGACACGGGGACCTGGACGCCGCAGACGGCCATCATCAGCAAGGTCGCGGAGATGGAGATGATGTTGCGCGCGCCGGGGGCGCCCATCACGAGGGCGGCGAGGAACAGGCCCACGCCGTAGCTGGCCAGCGCGGTGAGCAGGATCAGCGCGAGCAGGGCGGGTGTGCGGGACCAGGGCATCGGGACGCCGAAGGCGGGGGCGAGCAGCAGCAGGGAGACGGCGCTGGTGAGGGCGCCGCCGACGGGGGCGTACAGGCCGCGGCCCAGGAGCAGGGAGCCCCAGGGGGCCGGGGCGCCGGCGAGGAGGGCCAGGGTGCCGTCGTGGCGTTCGCGGACGCCTGCGGAGGTGACCATCATGGTCTCCACCACGCAGACCATGACCGCGTTGCCGACGACGAGGTAGCGCACGCTCTCCTCGGACCCCAGCAGGCGTCCGACCAGGGCGAAGAACGTGACCTGGGACAGCATCCGGCCGAGCCAGCCGAAGACCCAGGAGCGCCAGGTGTGGGTGTGGCGGTACTCGGCGACGGCGGCCCGCGCCGCGTACCGCACGATCGTCGCCTGCCGGAGAACGGGAGAGCTGGGCACATCACACCTCGGTGAAGGTCGCGGCGGCGCGGGCGCGGCGCAGCACGGCGGTGAGGGCGACGGCGCCGGCGGCCCCGCCCGCGAGCCCCAGGGCGGTGATCACGGCGAGGGAGCCGGCCGCGCCGGACACCGGGCCCGGGGTCAGGGTGGCCCGCAGCAGGTCGGCGCTCCAGGACAGGAACACCGCGTCGGACAGGGGCCGCACCCAGGACGGCAGCATGCTGATCGGGACGAGGACACCGGCCAGCAGGTAGAAGGGGTAGGACAGGGTGTTCTGCACGAACCGGGCGTGCGGCGCGAGGACGAACAGCGCCGACATCAGGGTCGCGGTGCCGGCCATGGCCAGCGAGGAGACCACCAGGGTGAGGGCGAACAGCCAGGGGTGGGCGACGGTCACCGTGATCCCGAAGACGCCCCGGGCCACGAGCCAGACCTCGGCGACGCTGAGCAGGCTCAGGCTGGTGACGGTGCCGATCCGGGCGAGGACCAGTACGGCGAACCGCGCGGGGGTCGCCGCGAGGAGCTCCAGGGTGCCCCAGGCGCGTTCCTTGGCGATGATGTCGCCGGCGATGAGCAGGGCCATGTCCCACAGCGCCATGAGCACGGGCGCGAGGACGGCGTGCGCGGCGAGGTCGCGCCGCCCGGCGTGCTCGCTGAGGGCGAGCAGCACCACGGTGGTCAGCGGCGCGCGGACGAGGACGAGCAGCACGTCGGGGCTGGTGCGCGCGACGGCGAGCTGGAAGCGCACCGAGCCGGTGAACGTGACCAGGACGTCACGCAGCTCCCGGGCCGGCGCGGTCACCGGGAGACGCCCATCTTGCGCTGCCCGAACATCCGCACGTACAGCTCGCCGAGTCCCGGCGGGCCGGTGCGTACGGAGGTGACGCCGGCGTCCACGAGGTGGGCGAGGACCTGGCGGGTGGTGTCGGCGGAGTCGGTGTTCCAGCGCAGTTCGCCGTCGGCGCCCGGGGGTTCGGCGGTGACGCCGGGCAGCCGGGCGATGGTCTCGGCGGTGTCGGCGGGTACCTGTGCGGCGGCGACCCGGTCGCCGCCCAGGAGGTCGCGGGCGAGTTCCCGGGGGTTGCCCTCGGTGAGGATGCGGCCGTGGTCGATGAGGCTGACGGTGTCGCACAGGGCCTCGGCCTGGGCCATGTCGTGGGTGGTGATCAGCAGGGTGCGGCCCGCGTCGCGCAGCCGGGCGACGAAGTCGCGGAAGCCCGCGGCGGCCACCGGGTCCATGCCGGTGGTGGGCTCGTCCAGGAGCAGCACACGGGGGTCGCCGATCAGCCCGCGCGCGAGGTGCAGGCGCTGTTTCATGCCCCGGGAGAAGCCGTTCGCCCGGTCGCCGCCGCGGTCGCCCAGGCCGACCTCCTCCAGCAGGGCGTCCACCTTGGCGCGCAGCGGCCGGCCGTGCAGCCCGTACAGGGCGCCCCACAGCTCCAGATTCTGCCGCGCGGTCAGCCGCCCGTACAGGCCGTGGTCGCCGCCCAGGACGATGCCGATGACGCGGCGCACCGCGCGGGTGTCGGTGACGACGCTGTGGCCCAGGATGCGGGCGTCCCCGCCGGTCGGCAGCAGGGTGGTGGCGAGGATGCGGCACAGGGTGCTCTTGCCGGCGCCGTTGGGCCCGAGCAGCCCGTGCACCGCGCCTTGGCGGACGGTCAGGTCGACGCCGTCCAGGGCGGTCCGTTCCTGTGCCTGCGCGCCGCGCCCTGAGGTGAACGTGCGGCGCAGCGCGCGGACTTCTACGGCGGCATCGGTGGTGCTCACCGGGTCTCCTCCAGTCGGCTCAGGACGTCGAGCGCGGTGTCGTAGGCCTGGCGGGCGACGACTTCGCCGTCGACCAGGAGGTAGTCCCCGATGCGGGTGCGCAGCAGGCTGACGCCGTCCTCGTCGTGGCGCTGCGCGCGCGGGGGGCCCGGGCGCAGGCGCGGGGTGTCGTCCAGGGGCATGCCGTACACCGGGCGGCCGGACGTGAGGCGGGCGTCTACGGACGTGCCTGTGGCCGAGGGGACCACGGCCGCGCGGCGGGCCCGTTCGGTCTCGGCCGGGGCGCGCAGGGCGGCTGTGTAGGAGCTGACCGGGTGGTGCGCCGGGATCTCGCCCGCCGTCTCGGCGGTGTGGGTGAGCAGTTCCAGGAGTTCGGGGGCGAGCAGCAGGCCGGCGGCGGCCTCGGCGAGGGCGGCCGGGGCGGGGGCGCCGGGGTCCGCGAGGAGGACCAGCACGTCGAGGACGTCCTTGGTGCCGAAGGGCCGCTGGAAGCGTTCCTCCGCCAGGGCCAGCGCGTTCATGGTCCACGGGTCGTCCGGGAGCGCGGTGCGGGGCGGGACGGTCCCGGTCAGGTCGCCGTGGAAGGGGGCGGTGCTGATCTCGACGGTGTGCGGGCGGTCGTAGTAGACGTCCTCGGAGGGCCACAGCAGCCCTACGACGACATGGGCGGCGCCGGCGTGCGGGATCAGGGTGAGGTTGACGCGTTCCAGGGGGGCGCACCGCGCGACCACGGCGACGGCCCGCCACAGCTGTTCCTCGTCCGCCACGACCAGGTCCAGGTCGCCCACCGGCCGCATCAGGCCGCGCGGGTACAGGCGGGCCAGGGTGGGGCCCTTGAGGGGGCGGACGGGGACCTCGTCGGTGATCCGGCGCAGCAGGCCGGCGTAGCGGCGGGCGCGGGCGTTCGCGCGGCGCAGCAGGTCGCGCGAGCCGGTGCCGAGGCGTTCGCCCTCCGCGGCGGCGGCCGAGAGCACCAGGTGCGGCAACGCGGCGTTGACGGCGGCGGCCTGGCGGACGAGACGGCGTTCGCTGTCGTGCTCCTCGACGTCCAGGAGGCGGCGCAGGACGTCGAGCGTGATGACGGGCTGGATGCCGTCGTGCGCGGGGGCGGTCATGAGGGGTCCCCGGAGAAAGCAGGGTCCTTGGAGGAAGCAGGGTCCCCGGGGAAAGCGGCATCCCCAGGGAAAGCGCCATCCCTAGAGAGAGCCGCATCCCTAGGGGCGTCGGCCCGCCAGTACTCATGGTCGACGCTCCACCCCTGCTCCAGCAGCCGGGTGACGATCCGCCAGGTGTCCCGTCCGCCCGTCGCGGGGTCCTGGTCGGCGCAGTGGACGACATTGCCGACGATCGGCAGCCCGTCCCCCTGGCTGTACACAGCCGCCGCCCGGCTCAGGACGAGGGTGACCTTGCTGATCTCCTCCCCGGGAGCGACCAGGATGTCGACCAGTTCCGTCGTGCGCTCCCCGGTGACCTCGTCCTCCATGCCGGTCAGCACGGTCGCGTGCCCTAGGGAGCGTCCTTCGCGGCGGGCCACCAGGGAGACGCGGTTGGGCAGGGCGCAGATCTGCGCGGCCATGTCCAGGGCGACCGCGCGGGTGGTGTCCGCCCCGGAGTCGGCGGCGCCCTTGACGAAGGCGTCGGCGAGCCAGGCGCGCACCTGGTCGTCGTCCGGGCCCTCGGCGGGGCCGATCTCCAGGTCGTGCGCGGGGTCCGGGAGGGCGACGGGGTCGGTGCAGCGGACGTAGGTGAGGTGGCGGCGCCAGGGCGCGGGGAGTTCGGCGCCGGCCGGGGTGCGGGCCAGGATCGCCGTCGCGTCGGGGTAGCGCTCGTGCAGGGCCCGCCGGCTCGCGCGCAGCACGCCGGCGTCGGACAGCGCGGCGGGGCCCAGGTCCTGGACGAGGGCGAAGTGCTCGCCGGTGAGGGGGTCGGTGTAGGCGCCGGCCGTGAGGTCGGCCAGGACGTCGCGGGTCTTCATGACGCCTCCGGGCGGACGGCGACGACCAGGTTGTCGCGCAGCGCGGCGGCGGCGTCGGCGAGCTGCTGCGGTGTCACCGCGCGCAGTTCGGCGCGGCCCTGGTCGATGGACCAGGGCCGGGTCCCGGCGGCGGTGCGGGTGGCGAGCAGGATGGCGTGGTCCAGGGGGGCCTCCGCCTGGAGGACGAGCTTCATCTCGGCCTTGCGGCGCGCCGCGAGCAGGTCCTCGGGCCGCACCCGGTCCTCGGCGACGTCGGCGAGCAGCCCGCGGACGATGTCGACGAGCCGCCCGGCGCTCGCGGGCTCGACCCCGGCCAGCAGCCGCCAGATCCCGGTGCCGGTGTAGGCGCGGTCCCAGGCGGCGAAGGAGTACGACAGCGACTCCTCGCCGCGCAGCTTGCGGTAGAGCAGCGAGGAGGGGCTGGAGCCGAGGAGCGTGGCGAGCAGCTGGTAGGCGGCCCGGCCGGGGGCGCCCGTCTCGGGTGAGCGGCCCGCGAGGCAGACCCAGGCGAAGTCCTCGCCGGCGGGCCACGCGGGCACGCTGGTGTCCGGGGCGGGGAAGGCGGGCACGTCGACGGGCGCGGGCGCGGCGGCAGGCCCCAGGACGTCGGCCAGGGCCTCCTCGACCCCGTCCACGGGCTGCGGGCCCACCACGAACAGGCCCATCGGCCGGCGCAGCAGGGAGGCGCGGTGCTCGCGGACGACGTCGGCGAGGGAGAGCGTGTTGAGTTCGTCGATGCGCCCGCCGATCGGCCGGGACAGGGGGTGTCCGGGCAGCAGCTTCTCGACGACGGCGTCCTGCACGGCGTCGGCGGGGTCGGCGGCGGCCGTCAGCAGTTCCTTGACGACGACCTCGCGCTCGCGGTCGAAGAGGGCGGCGTCGTGGAGTTCGGGGCGCAGCACCGAGCGCAGCAGGACGGGGGCCGCCTCGCGCGCGTCCTCGGCGGCGACCTGCGCGTAGAACAGCATGGTCTCGGCGCCGGTCTCGGCGTTGGCCTGGCCGCCGGCCCGCTCGATGCGCTCGGCGAACGCGGGGCCGCCCTGCGCGGGCAGGGAGAACAGCAGGTGTTCCAGGAGGTGGGCGACGCCGCAGCCGCCGGCCGGGTCGTGGCTCGCGCCGTAGCCGACGGCGAGACAGATGCTGGTGGTGCGCAGCCTTGGTTCGTAGACCCCGACGACGGGAGGGGAGCCCGTCACGGGTGCGGCGGCCGGCACGACGGGTGCGTGGGGCATGTCAGCTGTGTCCTTTCCGCGCGGGGGGAAACAAAGCGCCGCCACGGGAAGTCCCGTGGCGGCACTTCACGCACTAGGGCGTGGTGTTTCGGGTTCAGGCCTTCTTGGCGACGACCTTCTCCAGGCGGGGCGAGATGAGGGAGACGGCACGACGAGTCATGTCATTTTCCTTTCATAAGTACCCTCGGGATTTTCCCGGGGGAAGGTCCGGCCGTTCGCTTCCGGTATTCCGGTGCGCCGGGCCGATGACAAATTTGTAGCAGCGCCGGTCGAGCCGGTTCAAGAGAAGATCGGCGACCGTTTCAATGAGTGGAACGGCAATTTCTGTTCCGTCTGGAGAAACACCCTCTCCCGCCTTCAGGGCAGGGCTGCTTAATGTTTTTCAGGCGGGGACCGCCGTATTGATCCCAGCGACCGCGCTGTATCCGTCCAGAGAGGATCCACCCGTTATGAAGCCCATCAAAGTAGCCCTCGCGGGCACGGGGAACTGCGCCTACAGCTTCACCCAGTTCGTCGCCCAGGCGCAGGCCGACCCGGAGACCCGGCTGCCCGGTCTCATGTGCCACACCCTGGGGGGATACCGCCTCTCGGACGTGAGCGTCGTCGCCGCCTTCGACATCGACGAGGAGAAGGTCGGCCGGCCGCTGCGCGAGGCGTTCACCGCGCCGACCATCACCGCGACGCGCTTCGCGGAGCTGGACACCGACGCCGCCGCCCCCGTGCTCGCGGCCCCGGTCCTGGACGGTCTGGACGGTCCGCTCGGCGCGGTCGTGACGGTCGCGGACGCGGCCCGCGAGGCCACCGCGGAGCACATCGCCAAGGCCCTGGTGGAGTACGAGGTGGACGTCCTCGTCATCGCCCTGCCCACCGGCTCAGCCCAGGCCATCCGCATGTTCGCGGAGGCCGCCCTCGCCACCGCGACCGCCGTGGTGAACTGCACCCCGGCCGAGCTGGCCCGCGACGCCGCGCTCAGCGCCCGGTTCGCGGAGGCCGGCGTCCCGCTGCTCGGCGACGACCTGCGCAGCCACCTCGGGGCCACCACCCTGCACACGGCGCTGGTCGAACTGGCTCTCAGCCGGGGCGTCAACGTGGACAGCAGCTACCAGCTCAACGTCGGCGGCAACACCGACTTCCTGAACCTGGCCGACCTGAGCCGCTCGGCGTCCAAGTTCACGTCGAAGTCCAACGCCCTGCGCGCGGCGGGCCTGACCGAGGCCGACGGCGTCGCGGGCCCGACCGGCTTCGTCCCGCACCTCGCGGACACCAAGCTGTGCTTCGCCAACATCAAGGGCACCTCCGTGCTCGGCTCCCGGGTGGAGATCGAGCTGAAGCTGACCGTGGAGGACAGCCCGAACGCCGCCGGCGTCATCGCCAACGCCGTCCGCGCGGCCAAGTCGGCCTCCGACCGCGGGCTGTCCGGCGCCGTCGACGGGCCCTCCGCGCTGCTGTTCAAGAGCCCGCGCCACGGCCTGCCCGAGACCGAGGCCCGCGCCGCCTTCCTCGACTTCGCCGCCTGAGCCGCGGCACGGCACGACCACACCCAGACGGACATCGCAGGGAAAGAAGAGGCAGTCCATGCTGTCGATACACAGGCGGGCCCAGTCGGTCGAGGACCTCTCCTACGAGTTGGTCGAACGCAAGGGGGTGGGCCACCCGGACACCATGTGCGACGCGATGGCGGAGCGCATGTCCCGCTACTACTCCCAGTACTGCCTGGCGGAGTTCGGTGGCGTCGCCCACCACTGGTTCGACAAGGTCACCCTGTACGGCGGGGGCGCGGACATCGACTACGGGCAGGGCGAGATCACCGCCCCGTACCGGGTGAAGGTCTTCGGCAAGGGCGCCTACCGCGTCGGCGCGCACGAGATCCCGGTGCAGGACATCATGTTCCGGGCCGCCGCCGACGTGCTCGCCGAGGTCACCACCGGGTTCGACCCGGCCCGTCACCTGGTGATCGAGCTGGGGATCGTCGACCACCAGGGGTCGGGGCGCGGCGTCTCGCGCTACCAGCCGGCGTCGGCCGCCGACCTGGTGCCGCTGCACGCCCCGGGCCTGGTCTCCAACGACACCAACCTGCTGCACGGCTACGCCCCGCTGTCCCGCCTGGAGACGGCGGTGCTGGGGCTGGAGAACCTGATCAACGGGGCCGACTTCAAGCGGCGCCACCAGGACAGCGGCTGGGACGTCAAGGTGTTCGGCAGCCGCCGCGAGGACCGCTTCAGCCTCGTCGTCAACATGCCGTTCCTCGCCGCGGACATCGAGTCGATGGACCACTACCTCGCCCGCAAGGCGCAGGTGCTGACGGAGCTGGAGGAGTACGTCGCGGGCCTGGGGCTGAGCGACTGCTCGATCCTGATGAACGCCACCGACCGCAACGGCCGCCCCTACCTGACCGCGCTCGGCTCGGTCGCCGACACCGGTGACGTGGGCGTCGTCGGCCGCGGCAACCGGGTCAACGGGCTGATCACGCCGATGCGCCCGATGAGCATCGAGGCCCCGGCCGGCAAGAACCCGCTGGACCACACCGGCAAGATCTACAACGTGATGGCGATGCGGCTCGCCCAGCAGGTGCACGAGGCCTGCGGCGGACCGACCCAGGTGCACATCTTCACCTCCAAGGAGGCCCCCCTGGGCAGCCCCGACGAGGTCGCCGTGTCCGCCGACGCGGACGAGAGCGTCATACGGGACCTGGTGGAGCGCGCGGTCGCCGGGTACGGGGATCTGACGGCCGAGCTGATCGAAAAGGGCATCACCCTGTGGTGAGTGCGCGTACGCCCGGCGCGGTGACGCAGGCGGACGCGCGCCAGCTGGTGACGGCGGCGCGCGTCGCCCGGCGGCGCGTCGACAGCGGGCCGGCGGCGCTCGCCCCGCCGGCCGCCGGGAGCCACTTCGCCGTGCTGGTCAAGCCCGAGGTGATGACCGGCGCGGCGGCCGGGGAGGCGCTGGCCGAGACGGTCCGGGTGCTCCAGGGGCACGGCGTCGGGGTCCGGCGCGGCGCCGTCCTCGCCGCCGGGGACTTCGTGCGCCGGGGGCAGCTGCTGCTGCACTACCCGCGGCTGCACCGGGTCGCGGCGGACGGCGCGCACGCCCTCACCACCGGCGCCCGCGACCTCCTGCGCGCCCTGCGGGCCGGCGGCGCGCCGGTGCTGGGCGCCTACGAGGCGCTGGCCCGGGAGGCGGAGCTGTCCCCCGGGGAGCTGGAGGCGCGCTGCCGGGCCGCGGGCATCGTCAAGCTCGGCTCCGGCTCCTACGCGTCGCGGGCGGCCGTCGGCGGGCGCGAGAGCGTCGTCCTCAACGGCTTCCTGCCGGCCCTGGCCGCCGGGTACACGGCCGAGGGGGCGCTGGTGGGGCTGCTGGAGTGCCACAGCCCGCGCGAGATCGAGGAGCTGCGTACGGCGGTCCTCGGCGAGCTGGACCCGGCCGCCGCCGCGCCGGACACCCTGCGCGGCGCGCTGGCGGCCGTGGCCCGGCGGCACGGCATCGCGCTGTCGCCCGGCCGCAACGCCGTCCATCTGTCGGCGGGGCACCTGGAGGCCATGTTCCAGGTGTGGCGCTGGTTCGCGGCGGCCGACGGCGACGGCCTGCGCGCCACCGCCCTCGGCGCGGCCCTGGCGGCGCGTCAGGTGCCGCTCACGGCCGTCGAGGCACTGGCCGCCGACCACAACCGGACGGCCGGGCCAGGACCCGGCACCTCGGCCCCGCACGGGGTCACGGAGAACCTGCGCCGCGACACGGTCCTCGACCTCGTGGCGCGGTGGGCCGCCGCGGACACCGCACGGCACCCGGACGACACGGAGAAGACATGCACCGAGACACACGTGGGCTGAGCGGACGCGCGGCGGTCGTCACCGGCGGCGCCCAGGGCATCGGCGCCGCGGTGGTGGAGCGGCTGTGCGCGGAGGGCTGCCGCGTCCTCGTCTACGACCGCAGCCCCGAACACGGCGAGAGCGCCGTGGCCGCCTGGCGGGCGCAGGGGTACGACGTCCGACTCGCCGTCGGCGACGTGACCGACGCCGGCGCGGTGGCCGCCGCCTTCGCCGGGCTGCCCGGGGACTGGCCGCGCCCCACGCTGCTGGTCAACCTGGCCGCCGGGTTCGTCTTCCGGGGTCTTGAGGCGACCGTCGAGGACTGGCGGGGGGCTCTCGACCCGACGATCATCGGGCTGTCGCTGGTGACCCGCGAGTTCGTGCGCGGCCTGCCCGACAAGGACGCGGGCGCGGCGGTCGTCAACATGGCGTCGATCTCCGCGCACATCGCGCAGAGCGGCTATCTGACGTACAACACCGGCAAGTCGGCGGTGCTCGGCTTCACCCGCTGCGTCGCCGAGGAGCTGGCCCCGCGCGGGATACGGGTCAACTCCGTCAGCCCGGGGACCGTGTGGAACGCCAACAACGAGCGCTTCCACCGGGAGGTGCTGGGCCTGGACCGGGCGAGCGCCGAGGCCGACCCGGAGCACGGCGGCAAGTTCCTCCTCAAGCGGTTCGCCGACCCCGAAGAGGTGGCCGCCCCGATCGTGTTCCTGCTCTCCCGGGACGCGGCCTTCATCACGGGCACCGACCTGCCCGTGGACGGCGGATACCTGGCGGTGTGACGACGTGATCGACCTGCACACCCACCACGAGCGCTGCGGCCACGCGACCGGCACCCTGCGCGACTACGTCACGACCGCCCTCGACAAGGGGATCAAGGTCCTCGGGCTCTCCGACCACACGCCCTGGTTCGCGGAGGAGGCGGACCACGCGATGCCGCGCGTGGCCATGGCCAAGTCCGCGTTCCCCGCCTACGTCGCCGAAGCCCTCGCGCTGAAGGAGGAGTTCGCCGGGAGCATCGAGATCCTGGTCTCCACCGAGGCCGACTTCTTCGCAGGCCGCATGGACCCCTACACCCGGGCGCTCGCGGGCCTGCCCCTCGACTACGTCATCGGCTCGGTCCACATGTTCGAGGGCCGGGACATCTTCGACACCGCCCGCTGGGACGGGCTGCGCGAGGACGAGCTGCCCGGCGTCAAGAGCCGCTACTTCAAGGCGGTGGCCGCCGCCGCGCGGACGGGGATGTTCCACGTCATGGGGCACGTGGACGCCCTCAAGGGCAACTTCCCGCGCCTGGCGTCCGTACCGGCGCCGGCCGCCGCCGACGAGATGCTGCTGGCCATCCGCGACTCCGGCGCGGTCATGGAGATCAACACCTCCGGCGGGACCAAGGCGTGCGGCGGCTGGTACCCGGAGCACGACCTCCTGGAACGCGCCCACCACTACGGCGTCCCGATCACCTTCGGCTCCGACGCGCACGTACCCGAACGGCTCTGCGACCAGTACCCGGACGTCGTCCGCGTACTCGACGGGATCGGCTTCCGGACCTGGACCGTGTTCCGCCGCCGCGAGCCCCGGACCCTGCCCCTGTCCTGAACCCAGCAGAACCTGGAGCGTTCCTCATGAGCATCACCCGCCTCCCGGCCGAGCCCGACGGCGCCCGCACCCGGCACCTGCGCGTCCGCGGTCTGACCGTCCGCCTGGTCACCGCGTCCGCCGGCGCCGACGCGCTGGTGTCGGAGACCTTCTTCCCGCCCGGCATGCTCGGCGTCACCGAGACCGACGGCGCGGACGGCGCCGACCTGACCGTCGTCGACCTCGTCCGCGACCCCGCCGCGATCCAGGCCCTCGTCGACGAGGCCCGCGGCGCCGCCCGCCCCGGCACCTACGAACTCACCCGGCACCGCCCCGAGCCCCGCTGGGACGGGGACGGCTGGACCCTGTTCGAGCTGCGGGACGCCAACTCCGACGAACTCGCCGTCCTCGTCCGCGCGGGCCGCCACCACACCCTGGTGCGTCCCGCGACCACCCTCGGCGACCGCTGGCTGACCCGCATCGCCCGGGACGTCGCCACCCGTACGGCCAAGGCGGCCGGCTCGCTCGTCCTGCACTCGTCCGCGTTCGTCCACGACGGCGGCGCCTACCTCGTGATCGGCGACTCCGGCGCCGGCAAGTCCACCACCGCCGTGGCGCTGGCCCGGCTGCTGCCCGACGCGGGCTGGATGGGCAACGACCGGATGCACCTGGACCGCACGGACTCCGGCTACGACGTGACGGCCTGTCCGCTGCCGCTGGCGATCAACAAGGGCTCGCTCGACGTCATGGGCATCACCGACTTCCGGTCCTGGGACCTGCGCGCGGGCTTCCCGCCGCCGGAGTCCGACTGGGACCGCTTCCACGGGGAGGACAAGCTGAAGCTCAGCTCCCGTGAGGTCGGCCGCTGTCTCGACGTCCCCGTCCTGCCGGAGGCGCCGCTGGCCGGCGTGGTGCTGCCCCGCGTCGACCTGGAGTCGCCCTACTCCTTCGGCCTCTCCACCCCCGAGCACACGGCGGACGTCCTCGGCCGCAACTGCTTCTCCCTCGACGACAACCTCTACGGCGAGGACTGGCTGGAGGTCCCGGTCACCGAACGCGCCGCACCGCCGTCTTTGGAGACGTTCCTGGCGGACCTGAGCAAGCTGACCGTGCTGCGCTGCTCGATGAGCGGGGCGGGGGACGCGGGGCGGTTGGCGGAGGATTTTCTGGGGGCTGTGCGGAGGTGAGGGGGGGTGGGCTGAGAGGGGCGGGCGGGGGCGGGGCTTGGGGATCGGCTTGCGCTGCGGCTTGGGCTTGCGCTTCGGCTTCGGCTTCGGCTTCGGCTTCGGCTTCGGCTCCGGCTCCGGCTCCGGCTCCGGCTCCGGCTCCGGCTCCGGCTCCGGCTCCGGCTCCGGCTCCGGCTCCGGCTCCGGCTCCGGCTCCGGCTCCGGCTCCGGCTCCGGCTCCGGCTCCGGCTCCGGCTCCGGCTCCGGCTCCGGCTCCGGCTCCGGCTCCGGCTCCGGCTCCGGCTCCGGCTCCGGCTCCGGCTCCGGCTCCGGCTCCGGCTCCGGCTCCGGCTCCGGCTCCGGCTCCGGCTCCGGCTCCGGCTCCGGCTCCGGCTCCGGCTCCGGCTCCGGCTCCGGCTCCGGCTCCGGCTCCGGCTCCGGCTCCGGCTCCGGCTCCGGCTCCGGCTCCGGCTCCGGCTCCGGCTCCGGCTCCGGCTCCGGCTCCGGCTCCGGCTCCGGCTCCGGCTCCGGCTCCGGCTCCGGCTCCGGCTCCGGCTCCGGCTCCGGCTCCGGCTCCGGCTCCGGCTCCGGCTCCGGCTCCGGCTCCGGCTCCGGCTCCGGCTCCGGCTCCGGCTCCGGCTCCGGCTCCGGCTCCGGCTCCGGCTCCGGCTCCGGCTCCGGCTCCGGCTCCGGCTCCGGCTCCGGCTCCGGCTCCGGCTCCGGCTCCGGCTCCGGCTCCGGCTCCGGCTCCGGCTCCGGCTCCGGCTCCGGCTCCGGCTCCGGCTCCGGCTCCGGCTCCGGCTCCGGCTCCGGCTCCGGCTCCGGCTCCGGCTCCGGCTCCGGCTCCGGCTCCGGCTCCGGCTCCGGCTCCGGCTCCGGCTCCGGCTCCGGCTCCGGCTCCGGCTCCGGCTCCGGCTCCGGCTCCGGCTGGAGTATCCGTCAGGGCATCGTCCTCGCAACCCTCCCCACGAGTTCCAGGTTCGCCCCCAGCCGCTCCCAGAACCGTGTCACCCAGTCCAGGTACCACTCGGCCTGGTCCGGAGCGCGGCGGGCCAGGGCCGTCACGTGCGGGTCCGTCGGCAGGAACCACATCGCCCCGGTGCGCGCCACGTCGACGGCGTCCGCCGGGGCGAGCCCCAGTGTGCGGTGCGCGGCCAGCAGGAACTCCGTCACCGCCCCGGCGTCCAGCTCGAAGTCCCCGCGCCCGCGCCGGCAGGAGAACCACAGCGCCTTGCCCGCGTCCACCGGCCGGTGGCTGAACCCGGCCTCGTCCCAGTCGATGACGCCGATACCGGCGGGGCCGGCGACGAGGTTACGGCCGTGCAGGTCCCCGTGCTTGACGACCGGCGCGTCCGTACGGGTCAGCCGTAGCGCCGCCGCCCGGAGTGCGGCGAAGTGCTCGTGGAGCAGCCGCGCGAGCGCCGCCCGGCCGGGGTCGGCCAGCTGTCGGGTGAGCAGCTGGGGGTCGGGGGCCGCCGCGCCGTCGGACAGAGCGCGGTCGGACAGAGCGCGGTCGGACAGAGCGCGGTCGGACAGAGCGCGGTCGAGCACCGCACCACGAGACGCCGCACCACTATGCGCCGCGCTGCTAAGCACCGCACCGCCAGGCACCGTGCCACCACCAGGCACCGCCCCACCAGGCGCCGCACCGCCAAGCACCGCCCCACCGAACCCGAGCCACGGGGAGACGTAATCCCCCACCAGCTCCCCAGCAGGCGCAAGCCCCACCGCCCGCTCCCTCAACTCCCCCAGCACCGCGACCACTTCCCCGACCCGCCCCCGCCCGTCCTCGACCGGCGTGCCCTCCAGGAACGGCCGTACGACCACGAGCCGCCGGCCGGGCGAGAGGCCGGCGTCGACCAGCGGCGGATACCAGGCGGCCCCGCGCAGCACCGCGTCCACCGCCCTGACCCGGCGCAGCCACAGCGCCCCCGACTGCTGCGGACCGTGCACCTTCACGGAGTACACCGCACCGCCGTCGACGACCCGGTACGAGGCGTTCAGCCCCCGCCCCTCCAGGAACTCCGCCCGCCCGGACAGCACCCGCCGATGCGCACGGACCGCGTCGAGCCCCCCGGTCACCGGACCCGCGCCTCTCGCCCCGCCCCGGCGTCGAGCCAGGCGGCGGCCTCGGCCACCAGCTCCTCCAGCGGCCGGTCACTGGCCAGCCGCAGCACGGGACAGCTCAGCCCGGCCAGCCAGCACTCGTCCTTGGTACGCCGGCCGGGCTCCGCGCTGTCCTCATAGCCGCGGGCCCACTCCAGGAAGTCGTGGTGCGCGTCCTCCATCTCGCCGCCGGGCGCGACCGCCGCCCCGTAGCGGACGGTGTCGCGCCGGCGCAGGCGCTCGATGCGGGCCTCCACATCGATGGTCAGGAAGAGCACGGCGTCCGCCTCAGCGATCACCTCGTCGCCCCAGCCGCGCAGCGTGCCGGACAGCACCCACGCGGCGCGCGGCACGAACAGGGACCGCATCAGGGGGACCCGCTCCTCCACCGGACGCTTGTCGGTGTAGGGCGGCGACGTCGGCAGCCACAGGTAGTCGTCGACGTCCGCGTGGGGCACCGCGTACCGGGTGGCCAGGGCGCGGCCCAAGGTCGTACTGCCCGAGCCGGTCGCTCCCGTGACCAGCAGCCGTTGTCCTGGCATGCGGCGCCCACCTTCTTCCTGATCGTTGCGTGGCCGGCGCGCTCACCATAGCCACGGGGAAGGGGGCCACCAACGGAGCGTTCCAGCAGGTGAGTTGCCCCATTCCGCAGCACCTGCCCCGCGGTTACGCTCCGGCCCATGTCAACTGCCCTGGTCACCGGCGTCTCCCGCGGCCTGGGGGCCCACCTCTGCCACGCGCTCAAGGCCGCCGGGCACCGTGTGCTCGGCGTGGGCCTGGCCGACGCTCCCGCCCACACCGCCCTCGACGCCTACCGCCGCGCGGACCTGCGCGATGAGCTCCCCGACGAACTGTTCCCCGGCGAGGAGGCGGACGTCCTGATCTGCAACGCCGGGGTCTACCTGGACGACCCCCGGCGCGGCTACGGCGACCTGTTCGCCCTGACCGCGGCGGACCTGCGCGCCACCTTCGACGTCAACTTCTTCGGCACCGCGCGCATCGCCCTGGCGCACGCCCCCCGGCTGCTCGCCCGGGGCACGGGCCGGGTCGTGTGCGTGTCCTCGGGGATGGGCCGGCTCCAGGACGCCGACGGGGCGTCGTTCGCGTACCGCTCCTCGAAACTCGCGGTCAACTCCCTCGTCCTCGCGCTGGCCCGGCAGTTCGCGGCGGCCGGGGACGACGTGTCGGCCTTCGCCTGCTGCCCGGGGTGGATCCGCACCGGCATGGGGACGGACGCGGCCCCGCACGACCCCGCGCGGGCGGCCCGCGACCTGGTGACCCTGCTCGACCTGCCGGCCGCGCGGACCAACGGGCGGTTCTTCCGGGGGACCCGGGAGCTCGGGTGGGACACGCGGGGGCCGCTGGTGGGGCACGCCCCCGGTCGCTGACCGGCGGGCCTTCCGGAACCGGCGTTCCGCTGCTGACCGGCGCGCCTTGCGGAACTGACGCTCCGCTGCTGACCTTCCGGAACTGGTGTTCCGCTCACTGAAATCGCCCCGGACGCCCGCCCCGGACGCTTGCCATGCTGGGAGCCACGAGCGTGCGCCGGTGTCCCTCCGCCCGGCATGAGCCGACGCCGTATCCGCCGCCGGCCCGCGCACCACACCGCACCACGAGTGAGGAGCCGGAGCACCATGCTGCCCAGCGGCCAGTACACCGTTCACTCGGACTTCACGAGCACCAGCCTGAGCTGCACCCCCGCGACCGCCGAGCGCATAAGCCAGTTGGTGGCCCCCTACCTGTCCGTCGCGGGCGGCCCGCGCGAGCCGGGCACCTGGCGGATCGCCGCGGGCGCGCAGCCGCCCGCCGAGGCGGCGGCGGAGTCCGTCGCCGCGCAGGGCGAGACCGCGGTGACCTACGCCGTCGACCACGGCCGCCAGGACTTCTACCACCTGGCCCCCGAGGGCGAGGCCTGGGAGGTGCAGTCCCTGCTGCGCGCCTCCCGCGCGGCGCACCGCTCGGCGGCGGCCCGCCAGGGGGCGCTGTTCCTGCACGCCGGGGTCGTCGACCTGAACGGCGTCGGCGTCGCCCTGGCGGGCGGCAGCCGCGCGGGCAAGACCACGTTCATCATGGCCTGCGCGCTGGCCGGCCACGGCCTCATGGTGTGCAACGACGACGTGAGCCTGACCGCCGGCCCGGACGGCGCCGTACGCGGCACCGGGTGGCCGCGCTCGGTCTCCGTCCGGCTGGACAGCCTGGACCTGCTCCTGGGCGCCGGGCGCGCGGCCGAGGCGCTGGCCTCGCTCACCCACCCCGCCAACGAGACCCTGCACACCCTGAAGGACTCGGGGGTGGAGCGGCACGGCACCGCCCTGTTCTACCCCTGGGAGTACGCGGACCTGCTGGGCACCGAGGTCCGGCCCTCCGCGCGGGTCGACGTCCTCGTCCACCTGGGGCTCACGGACGACCCCGGGGAGACCGGTCTCACCGAGGTCCCGGCGGCCGAGCGCGCCGAGCTCCTCGGCCGGCATGTGCTGAACCTGCCCAACAAGCACCTGAACGTCTTCGGGCACGAGCCCGCCGACGACACCGCGCACCGCACCCGGCAGGCGCTGACCGCCCTGCCCACCTACCGGCTGCGCTACCGCTTCCAGGACGCCCGCGAGGCCGCCGCCCGGTTCGCCGAACACTTCTCGGCCCTGCCGCAGGCGTGACCTGGACCGTCCTGACCTGGACCGTCCTGACCTGGACCGTCCTGACCTGGACCGTCCTGACCTGGACCGGCCCGGCGCCAGCGCCGGCGCCGGCCGACCCGACCCCGACCAACCTGAACCCCGGAGCCGCCCGGACGGCCCCCGCCCACCCCCACCCCGAGCAGAGGAGCCAGCCCCGTGCCTTCCTTCCGCGCCCACCTCGCCGCCGTGACCGGCCTGGACGACTTCGACGAGCAGGAGGTGCTGGACAAGATCCACCTGCGGGACGGCGACCTCCTGCTGCTGTCCGGCTCCCTCGTCGACGGCTCGGGCACCCCCTCCTCGGACTTCGACTTCTGTGTCGTCGCCGCCGAGCAGGACGACCGCTTCCACCGCGCGACCTTCCCGCGCGAGCGGCACATGCGCTACTACACCAGCGGCGACCGGGTCCGGGCGAGCTTCGACTACCTGCCCGGCAGCCTGCTGGGCGTGGACGTCGAGTACTGGACGGCGCCGGAGATCCACCGCATGCTGGCCGCCCACGGCGAGCTGTACGCGCACCTGCGCCGCCGCGCCCGCAAGTCCTCCGGCTTCGCCTCCTCCGCCGTGGACTTCCGCCTGCTGTCCCGGCTGACGTACGCGGTCCCGCTCACGAACCCGGACGCCTTCGCCGCCTTCACCGACGCGATCCGGCCCGGAGAGGTCGCGTACACGGCGTTCCGCACGGCCGTCGGCAGCTACCCGGACTTCCGGGACCTGGCCGGGATGTGGGCGCAGAAGGACTACGAGTCGACGCTGATCGCCGCCCGCAAGCTGGGCGTGGACACCTTCCGCGGCCTGACCCACGCCTACGGCAACACCAACCGCAACCCCAAGTACCTGGCCCGCTTCCTGGACCGGCTGCCCGCCGGACTGTCCGGCCTGACCGCCCGCTTCCGCCACCTCAACGCCTACGGCACCGGCGACCCCGGCCGCGCCGCCGGCGCCGTCCTGGAGTGGCTCGACCTCATCGACGCCGCCTTCGCCCACATCCGCGCCCGGCGTGACGCGGCGGACGGCTTCGTCGGCTCCGCGGACTGGCTCGGCCTGCTCAAGGGCGAGCTGCACGAGTCCATGCAGTGGAACGCCGAGCTGTCCAACGAGTACTCCTTCCGCGCCCGCGAGGCCGAGGCCGACGTCCCGGGCCTGCGGGACCTGCTCACCGCCCTGACGGCCCGCGCGGAGGCCGCGCACCGGCTCCCGCTGCGGGAGTGGGCCGCGGGCCGCGCCGCCCCGGCCGGCGAGGACAACAAGTCGGCCTGACCGCCCCGGCCGGCCAGCCGGCCCGGCCTCCAACACCTCCGCCCCACCAAGGGAGTTAGCCGTGTGCCGCATCTACGGCCATTTCGGGCACCCGCTCGCGGTGCACGCCCTCGACGCCGCGCGGGACGCCCAGCTGCCCGGCGGCCCCGACCGGCAGACCAGTGCGCGCGGCCCCGGCTGGGCGCTGGGCTGCAACCGGCTGTCCATCCAGGACCCCGCCCACGGCGACCAGCCCTTCAGCAACGCCGACGGGTCGGTGCACGCCGTGTTCAACGGCGAGATCTACAACTTCCGCGCGATCCGCGAGGAACTGGCCGCGCACGGCGTGCGGATCGACGGCGACTCCGACGGGTCGGTCCTCGTCCCGTACTACGAGCTGCACGGTGACGGCTTCGCCGACCGGCTCGAAGGCATGTACACCATCGCCCTCGTGGATCTGCGCGGCGGGCGGCGGCTGAAGCTGTGGTGCGACCCGCTGGCGGTCAAGAGCCTCTACTACCGGGCGACTTCGGAAGGTGTCCTGTTCTCCTCTGAGCAGTCCGGTCTCGCCGCCATGGACCCGGCGCGGCCCGGGATCGACCGGCACGCGGTCGACCGCTACTTCACCTGGCAGTCCCTGCCCTCGGGCACCTCCTGGTACGCGGGCGTGGCGACCCTGGGCCCCGGCGAGCGCCTGACGCACGACGGCACCCGGGCCGTCCTGCACACCCCGGCCCGGCCGGCCCCGGAGACCGGGGACCCCGGGCCCTCGGCGACGCAGCTGCGCGGTCTGCTGGAGCACGAGGTCGAGCTGATGAGCTTGCAGGGCACTCCGGTGGCCGTCCAGGTCTCCGGCGGGCTCGACTCGGCCGTCCTCGCCACGCTCCTGAAGCGGCGGCGGCCCGACGTCACCGGGTTCCACATCACCCATGAAGGGGTGCACGACTCGGACGAGGAGGTCCACGCCCGCGCGGCGGCGGCCCACGCCGGGGTGGAGCTGGAGGTGATCGAGGTCCGGGAGGCCGAACTGACCGAGCTGCTCCCGCAGATGGTGACGGCCCTGGGCACCCCCAACGCGACCCCGCACGCCCTGAGCGCGTACGTCCTGTTCCGGGAGATCTCCCGGCGGGGCTTCCGCGTCTGCTTCACCGGGGACGGCGCCGACGAGCAGTTCGGCGGCTACCGCCGCTACAGCACCGCCCTGGGCCACGGCGACGGCTGGCAGGACCGCTACCTGGACCGCGTCTCCCTCCTCCCCCGGGAGGAGTACTACGCCCTCTACTCCGCCGAGTACCGCGCCTTCCTGGCCGCCGGCGAGGACAGCCGCCAGGAGGCCAGGGCGCTGCTGGACGAGCCGGGCCCCACGCGCCTCGAACAGCTCCTCCAGTTCGACCGCGTCCACAAGCTCCCGGCCCTCAACCTGCGCAAGCTCGACCACCTCTCGATGGCCCACTCGGTCGAGGCGCGCGTCCCGTACTGCCAGCCGTCGGTGACCCGCCTCGCCCGCCGGTCCCCGGACCGGGCCAAGATCGACGGCTCCCGGCGCAAGGCCCTGCTCTACGACGCCGCGGCCGAACTGGCGCCCGGGCAGGTCCTGCACCGGGCCAAGCAGCCCTTCACCTTCCCCGTGGACTCGTTCCTGGCGCCGGGCGCCAAGCTGTCGGCCTTCGCGGCGGACGTGCTGGCCCGCCCGCGCCTGTGCGCCGACGGCTACCTGGACCCGCAGGCGGTGCGGCGCGTCCTGGACGAGCACGGCCGGGGCGCCGGCCACTCCCGCCTGGTCTGGGCCCTCATGGTCCTGGAGCTGTCCCTCCGGGAGCACACGCCCCACTGACGGCGCTCCCCCGGGCACGCGCCCCGCTGACGGCCGGCTCACAGCCGCTCCCCCGGGTCGGTCAGCCGATGGAGATCGGCCGGGAGCGCCCGCCCCGCCCGCCGCAGCTCGTGCGCGTACGCCTCCGCCATCCGCACCAGCTCCGGCTCCCGCCGGCGCGCGGGCAGTTCGGCGACGACGGCCAGGGGGACTCCGGTGTGCAGGCACTTCAGGACCGCCTGCCGCCACGCGTCCATGTCCAACGCGCGGGCGCCGTACGGGCCGAGGGCGGCGGCCAGCAGCCGGGGGTCGTTGGTGCGCAGCGCGTCCAGCGACAGTGGGACGGCGTGTTCCCCGACCGGCAGCAGCGCCAGCGCCCGCAGCACGCCCCGCCGTTCCGCCGCGTCCCCGTGCCGGTAGAGCGCTTCGGCGAGCTCCGCCAGGGGGCGTCCGGTGCGGGGCACGGCGGCCAGCAGCAGGGCGCGGGCGGCGTCGTCCACGGTCCACGCCAGCGTCTCGTACGGCACGTCGGCGAGCGGCGGCGGGCCGCCGTCCGGCCAGGGCAGGACGCCGCGCCCGCATCTGCGGCCGGCCTCGGGGAACGACCGGGCGAGGCTCCCGGGATCAGCGCGGGCCCGGCTCAGCGCGCCCCGCAGCCAGGCCCGGCCCGCGGGTTCGAGGCGCTGCACGAGAGCGTCGTGAAGGGGCTCCTCGGCCGGCCGGGCGGCGTTGCCGAGGACAGCGGTCACCAGCGCCTCGAGCCGGGTCGGCCTCGGCTGGACTTCCTTGCGTACGAGCGGAGTCGGCCACATGTCTCGCGTCCTTCCTTGCCGGCGGGGGCGATGGGGTGCCGGGCAGTCTAGAAGGGGATCGGAAGCCGCCGGGTAAACGGTTCACGCGTTAACCCGATCGGGTGAACAGAGATCCGGCCGTTCCGTTCCCGGGAGACGACAGAAAAAAGCTTCCTGCTGTGCTGCCGCACGGAATACGGCAATGAGCGTATTAGCTCCGCACTTCCCTCCGGGCCCTTGCCGAACCGCGTGCGGGCGCGCTTGCGTAGGGGGCACGGCCCCACGCTCCTACTCCGAAGGCGGAATCGCATGGTCGGTGACCTGACCCGTTTCTCGCGGCGCGATCCAGCGGAAGAGGAAGTTCCCGATCCCACCCCGGAACAGACCCGCTCGCTGCTCGAACTGGCGTCCGGCGGCGGCTCGTTCCCCACGCTCTCCCTGGAAGTGACGTATGCGCAGTGGCAGCAGATCTGGGCCGCACTGAAAAGCAACCCCGATGTGGCGCATCTGCGGCTGACCGTGAACGGGACTCCGGTCGTCATCGGAATCGCCGCCCCGCAGCCGGAACTCACCCAGCCCTGCCCGTCGTAACTCCCGTGCGGAAAGAGACCGATCGTGAGTGTGCTCTCCACCCCCCGCGTCTTCTTCCAGGGGAAATCGTCCTGGAATCCGGCCACGATGAACAACAACGACCTGTGGCCGACGTTCGACATGACCAATGGCGAGCTGAACTGGGATCTGCTCGCCGCGCAGGATCCGCCGATCACCCCGGCGAACGTACGGACCGAATTCCCCAAGTGGGCGCTGACTCCGCAGCCTTTCGAGATCCCGGGCGGCAACAAATCCTGTCAGCCGCCGTGTGAATGGAACTATTACGGCGGCAGCAGCTGGTGGCTGCACACCGACGACGAGCCGACGGTGGTCACGGGCGTGCAGTACGAGGTCGGCGGCCCGGTGCACAGCGACAGGGCCGACCCCTTGATCGGCGCGGTCCTGGACCTGGTCGGCGACGCGTACCCGGGTTCGGAGTTCCCGACCCAGCCGCGGATGCTGGACAACAACCCGGACTCCTCCTGGAGCACGACGTTCCTCGCGCGCGCGTTGCGCGTCGGCACGAAGACGGCGCCGGAGCGGCTGATCCGGGGCACGGTGGTGCCGGGTACGTGGCTGAGCTCCCGCTGGCTGCACTACGGCCGCAATCTGAACCTCACCGGCAAGGTGACCTCGGCGGGCGTCGGCGGCTCGCTCCAGCAGACGTGTCTGCCCAAGGAGGCCCTGCGGCTGGAGTCCGACGGGACGAGCCCGGCGCTCGAGGCGCTCGCGGCGGGCCTGCGCTCGGACGACGTACGCGGTCTAATGGTCCGCTTCACCGCCTACCTGACCGTCTACTTCACCGCCCCGGCCGTCAAGGACCTCCAGGGTCTCGGTACGACGGAGCGGTACGCGCGGCTGACGAAGCTGTGGCGGGATCAGCTGGCGTCCGGTCAGATGCCGGCGCAGAACCCGGCGGTGTCGCGGGTCGTGGGCTCGATCGGGCTGTGGAAGGGCGACGAGACGGTCACCGTCCCGGGCGGCCGGTACCTGGCGGCCAACGCGACGACCCCGGTGGAGGTGCGGCAGCAGAAGCGGCAGGTCTGGCTGGGCTGCGCGGCCCTGGAGACGAGCACCCGCGCGGGCAAGCGGTTCGCGAGCCTCGACCTGACGAACACGGTCCCCGAGCTGGACGAGTCCTGCGAGAAGGTGCCCCTGGGTGACCTCAAACTCCTCCTGGAGCCGCAGGGTTCGGGGACCCCCAGGACGGTGGCCACACTCCCCCAGAGCGCGTACCAGAAGGCGCCGTACGAGGAGCGCGCGGGCATCGTCGACGTCGAACTCGACGCCACCGGCGAGCAGCTCGCGGCCGGCAACTTCGTCCTGGTGCGCGACCGCGCGGGCGGCCAGGACCGGCTCCTGGTCGAACAGAGGCTGACGGCGTGGTGCGAGAACCGGGGCCTGTACGTCGACCAGAACGCGAGCAACACCCTGACCGTCGAGGTGCGCGACCGGGGCGCGATCCCCGAGAGGCCCACCCTGGTGCTGCTCCAGCAGTACGTCCCGACGCCGCCCCCGCCGGCCCCCGGCGACTACCTGAAGCGCGCGGAGCCCGCCGAGGAGCCGGTCCGCTTCCGCCGCGGGCCGGGCGAGTCCCGCACCGGGATCCTGTCCGTGCGCGACGGCCGCGCCACCGTCACCTTCGACAGCGTGCGCCCCGGATTCCCGCTGATCGCCTTCTTCCCGTATTTCACCGACGCCGCCCAGCCCGTCCCGCCGGATTTCCTCCCGCCGTTCGGACAGCAGCTGAACGGCTTCATGTCGGCGTACTACAGCACGGTCCGCGTCCTCCCCTTCGACGACGCCCTCCCGTCCCGTTTCCAGGAACTCCTGGACACCACGGGCAACGACCCGGACGCGGCCTGGGAGTTCGTGTACCAGCGGGTGCTTTATATGTACGACGCCGTGTACCCGGTCATGCGGTATTACGGCAGTCTGGATCTCGGGGATCGTAAATCGGTGGACCGGAACATCGATCTGATCGTCCAGCTCTGTGCACCGGAAATGCTGGACTCCTCGCTGTACATGCCGGCGTCCCGCGATCTGTCCCAGGGAAAGCGGACGGTGCTGAGGATGTACCGGGATCTGCTGCACTCGGGCGCGTGAGCCCGTCCCCCTCCAGAAAGCCAGCGAAGGAACTCGCGTGAACGCACCGGACCCGATCCCGCAGGGCGAACTCACCCTCGCCCTGCAAAAAGCGATGGCCATCGAGTTCTCCACCATCCCGGCCTATCTCAGCGGCTATTGGACGGTGAAGGACCCCGGCAACCAGGCCGCGAAAGTCGTCCAGCGCATCGTCGTCATGGAGATGCGCCATCTCGCCATCGCGGCCAATGTGCTGACCGCGATCGGCGGCAGCCCCGACATCCTGGCGGCGGCCCCGGTGAAATACCCGGTGGCCGTTCCCGACATCTCCCGCGAGGGGAGTCCTGGCTATCTCCTCATCGACCAGAACCCTTACGGCGACGCGTTCCTGACCACCTCGAAAAGCATCGAGCGCCCCAAGGACCTGCCCGATTCCTGCGCGGCCGGATTCCTGGGCGGCGGCGCCGTCCGCTTCTTCACGGCCGACCGGCTCCCGGACGGCGTACACGTCCTCGACCTGCACTCCTACCCGTCCATCGGCGAGTTCTACAAAGCGATCTGGGAGGCGGTCGAGAAGTATTACGGCGCGGACCGGCCGTTCCCCGACGGCGCCCACGTGGAGAGGCAATTGCGGCGTTTCGGGCCCGACGACCTCACCGTCCGCACCAGCGCCGACGCGATCGGACTGCTGAAGGACATCGTCGACGAAGGGGAGGGCGACGGCGGGAATCTGTGGGACGAGAACGGCGAACTCTCCCATTTCTACGCCTTCGACGAACTCGCCCAGGAGCGCGCCTATCGTGCCGGCGACCGGCCGTGCCGCCCGTCCGGCCCGCCCATTCAGGTGCCCCGGGGTGACAGCCAGGTCGTACCGATGGCGCGCAATCCCCGGCGCGGCGCGTATGTGAAGGAACTCCTCACGGCGGACGAGGAGTTCAGCGGAATGTACACGGCGATGCTCACCGATCTGCAATTCGGTTTCACCGGTCAGCCGGACCGGGTGCAGGCCGCGATCGGGAAGATGCACCAACTGCGGGTGCTGGCCGACGCGGTCTTCCGGTTCCCCTATCCGCCGGACGAGACGAAACAGGCGGGGCCGACGTTCACGGCGCTGCCGCGCGGGTAGCCGCGGGAGCCGCGCGGTTCAGGGCAGGCGGGGCAGCATGTCCCGGGCCGCGTGGCTCAGCACCCGCAGGTTCTCCGCGAACACCGCGCGGCCGGCCTCCGGCAGCGGGCTGACGAAGTAGCGCTCGATGTTGGCGACATGCACGCGCGAGGCGGCGACACAGGTCTCCTCGCCGAGCCGCGTGAGCCGTACGAGCCGCCCGCGCCGGTCGTCGGGGTCGTCGACGCGCTCGACGAGACCGGCCGCCTCCATGCGGTCCACCAGCCGGGTCGCGCCGCCGGTCGTGAGGACCTGCTCCTGGGCGACGGCCCGCATGGAGAGCCCCGGCTCACCCGCGCGCCCGAGGATCAGCAGGACCTCGAAGGTGAGGTGGGTGATCCCGCACTCCACCTCCAAGGACCGCCCGAGGATGTACTCCAGCCGGTTCGCCGCGCCCTGCAACCGCCCGAACGCCAGCACCAGTTCGTCGTTCGCGGCCTCACGCGCGGAGTTGATCCTCGACCTCGTCCCCGATTGCGCGCCCACCGCGCCGTTCTCGTCCCTCACCATGCACCGATCATGCCCGACGCGCGGGGCCCTCCGATCCGCCGAACGAAGCGGGGAGGCGCCCCCATCAAGCGGAGGGGTCCGTTCTGATTGTCAGTGGGCTCTCGTACGATGACCGCGATCGGAGCAAATCCGGTCGGAGCACCTCTGAAGGGATTCCTCCGATGAAGCTCGACATCTTCAGCGAGATCCAGGACCCCCGGCCCTGGACCCCCGATCACGAACACCTCCGCTTCACGCAGGCGCTGGAACAGGCGGAGCTGGCCGATCAGTTGGGCTACGACTGCTGGTGGCAGGTCGAGCATCACGGCGCGGAGGGGTTCAGCCTCTCCTCGGCGCCCGAGCTGTTCCTCGCCGCGCTCTCGCAGCGCACCGAGCGGATACGCCTCGGCCACGCGGCGGTGCTCGCCCCGCCGGAGATCAACCACCCCGTCCGGGTCGCCGAGCGGGCCGCGCTGCTGGACCATCTCAGCGGCGGCCGGGTCGAGTTGGGGCTGACGCGGTCGACGGCCCCCGAGTGGCGGCTGTTCGGCGTCGACCCGGCGACCGTGCGCGAGCGCGTGGCGGACGTCTTCGAGACGGTCCCGCGGATCTGGGGCGGCGACCTCTCCGCCAGCGGCGGCGTGCCCGTCGTGCCGAAGCCGCTTCAGCAGCCGCATCCGGCGCTGTGGCAGGCGGCGTCCACGCCCGGTTCGTTCGAGGAGGCGGGCCGCCGGGGCGTCGGCGTGCTGGGGACGACGCTGTGGGAGTCGCTGGAGCGGGTGGCCCGGCTGGTGGAGGTCTACCGGCGGGCGGCGGCCGAGTGCGAGTCGCCGGCGGGGGCGTTCGTCAACAACCAGGTCGCGTTCTTCACGTTCGTGCACTGCGCGGAGACCGACGAGCAGGCCATGCGGGACGGCGCGGCAGCGGCGGCGGCCTGGTACACGGTGCAGGCGCTGACGTTCTTCGAGGCCGCCGAGGCGTTCATGGAGACCATGGGCCGCGAGCAGGCGCTGCGGGAGGCGCCCGACGGCGGCGGGCTCGCGGGCGAGTTCCTGCGCGCGGAGGCTCAGGCGGCGGCCGGCCCGAACGCGGCGCAGCTGGCCATCGGCCGCATCCTCCAGGGCGAGACGGTCCCCGAGGAAGAACTGTTCGAGGCGCTCAGCGAGCAGGGCTCCCTGATCGTCGGCAGCCCCGAGACGGTCCGCAAGAAGCTGCGCGCCTACGCCGATCTGGGCATCGACCGGCTGATGTGCTTCCAGCAGGTCGGCGGTCTCTCCCACGAGAGCGTGCTGCGCAGCATCCGGCTGGTGGGCGAGCTGATCCCGGAGTTCGAGATCGCGGGCTGAGCGGCCCGGCCGGGGGCGCGGCTCAGGGGTCGATCAGGCCGGCCCGGATCGCGTAGCGGGTGAGTTCGAGGCGGTCGCGCATGCCGAGCTTCTGGAGCAGGTTGGCCCGGTGCCGCTCGACCGTCTTGGCGCTGATGAAGAGCAGGTTGCCGATCTCCTTGGAGGTGTGCCCCTCGGCGACCAGCTTGAGGATCTCCTCCTCGCGCTCGGTGATCGGCCGCTCCGGCAGCCCGTCGCCGCGGTGCAGCCGGTCCAGGTACGAGCGCACCAGCGCCCGTTCGGCCCCCGGGTAGATGAACGGCTCGTCCCGCGCCGCCGACCGGCAGGCCTCGACCAGGTCCCGGTCGGCGGCGGACTTCAGGACGTACCCCCCGGCGCCGGCCTTGAGCGCCTCGAAGAAGTACTGCTCGTTGTCGTACATCGTCAGGATGAGGATGCGCAGGTCGGGCAGGCGCCGCGACAGCTCCCTGGCCGCCTGGAGCCCCGTCATCCTGGGCATCGCCACGTCGAGCACGGCGAGGTCGACGCCCCCTTCGCGGGCGCGCTCCACGGCTTCGGCGCCGTCCCCGGCCTCGGCGACGACCGTCAGATCGGCCTCCCCGTCGAGTATCAGCCGGACCCCGCGGCGTACGAGGGTGTGGTCGTCGGCGAGGAGCACGCGGATCATCTGGGGCTCCCGTGGGGGTGCGGGGCGGTTTCGGGGTGGGGGGCGGCCGCGGGGTGGCGGGGGCCCAGCGGGATGCGGAGGCGGACCTCGGCGCCGCCGCCCGGGGCGGTGCCCAGGGTGAGGCGGGCGCCGACGAGGAGGGCACGTTCGCGCATACCGGGGATGCCGGCGCCCTCGGGGGCCCCGCCGAAGCCCTTGCCGTTGTCGCGGACGACAAGTTCGGCGCCGCCCGGGACGGCCCGCAGCCGCAGTTCCGCGCGGTCGGCGGTGCTGTGCCGGGCGGTGTTGGTGAGGGCTTCCTGGGCCACGCGGTAGATCACCAGCTCGGACTCCTCGGGCAGCGGGGGCAGTCCTGAGGCCAGCTCGCGCCGGACGGTCAGGCCGTGGGTGGTGAACTCGGCGGCGAGCGAGCGCAGGGCGCTGACCAGGCCCAGCTCGTCGAGGACCCCGGGGCGCAGCCGGCGGGCGATGCGGCGGATCTCGTCGAGGCCCGCGCGGGTGGCCTCCTGCGCCTGCCCCAGCTCCTCGCGCAGCTCCTCCGGCACCCGGTCGGCGACACGCTTGAGCTGGAGGAGGACGGCGGTGAGGGTCTGGCCGACCTCGTCGTGCAGCTCGCGCGCGATCCGGCTGCGCTCGCCCTCCTGCGCGGACAGCGCCCGCCCGGCGCTGGCGGCCCGCTCGGCCTCCAGCCGGTCGAGCATCGCGTTGTACGTGCGGATCAGCTCAGCGGTCTCCACCGGACCCGCGACGACCGCGCGCCCGCCGGGCTGGAGCAGGTCGGCGGCGGCCATCGCGCCCCCCAGACGGCCCAGCGGGGCGAGTCCGATGCGCAGCACGACGGCGTTGGCGACGAGCAGGACGCCGAGGCCGGCCGCGACGACCAGCGCCTCGGTCGGCAGGACGGGCGTCGAGACCGTGACCGGGCCGAGAAGCAGCCCGGCGGCGGCGATGAGCCCGACCGCGTTGAGGCAGAACATCCGCCAGAACAGCGACACGCTCCCGACTCCTCCTTCGCCCGCCCGCTTCCGTGCCCACGGCACACCCGCGTTCAGCATGGCTGTGAGCCGTCCGCGCGGTCCATCCGTCATGACACCCATATCGCCACCGTACGGGCGGATGGCAGCATGACGGTCGGGGTATCTGTCCGGGACACCTCAGGAAGACTCCTCGGAAGCTCCGGGAAGACCCCTGGGAACCGCAGAGATCCGTACGCAAGACGATCAGCAACAAGGGGAACGAAACGTGTCTGCTCCACGCCTCCGGTCGACGCCGCTGCCGGGCATCGGGGTCCAGTACGACCTCGTGACACGCGACCAGCGCCATCTGTCGGTCGTGGCGCACCGCGACGGCACCCGCACGGTGAACGTGTACCGGACGGAGGACCCGGACTCCTGTCTTCAGTCCCTCCGGCTGACCTCGGCCGAGGCGGGTTCGCTGATCGACGCGCTGATGCCGTCGCACCACAGCCCGAGCCTGCTCTACACCACCGACCTGGGGCTGGTCGCCGAGCGGATCGAGGTCGCCGCGGCCTCGCGCTGGAACGGCAGACTGCTGGGCGACACCCGGATGCGCACGGAGACGGGCGCGTCGATCGTGGCGGTGCTGCGGCGGGCGGAGGCGATCCCGTCCCCGGCGCCGGACTTCCGGCTGGCCGGCGGCGACCGGCTGATCGTCATCGGTACCCGTGAGGGCGTCGACGCGGCTGCCGCGATACTCGGGCAGGAGTGATCCCCGGTGCACTCCGCGGTCCTGCTCATCGAGTTCGGCTCGATCATTCTCGGCCTGGGGCTGCTCGGGCGGTTCGCCGCCCGCTTCCAGTTCTCGCCGATCCCGCTGTACCTGCTCGCCGGTCTCGCGTTCGGCGAGGGCGGGCTGCTGCCGCTGGGGGCGAGCGAGGAGTTCGTGGCGACCGGCGCCGAGATCGGCGTCATCCTGCTGCTGCTGATGCTCGGCCTGGAGTACACGGCGAGCGATCTGGTCTCCAACCTCAAGTCGCACTACCCGGCCGGTCTGGTCGACTTCTGCCTCAACGCGCTGCCCGGCGCGATCGCCGCGCTGCTGCTGGGCTGGGGGCCGGTCGCGGCCGTCGTCCTCGCGGGCGTCACCTGGATCTCGTCGTCCGGGGTGATCGCGAAGGTGCTCGGGGACCTGGGGCGGGTCGGCAACCGGGAGACGCCGGTCATCCTCAGCATCCTGGTCCTCGAGGACCTGGCGATGGCGGTGTACCTGCCGATCATCACCGCGCTGGTGGCGGGCGCCGGGCTGCTCTCGGGGTCGCTGACGCTGGCGATCGCGCTGGGGGTCGCCGGGGTGGTGCTGTTCGTGGCGCTGCGCTACGGGCGGGTCATCTCCCGGTTCGTCTCCAGCGACGACCCGGAGAAGCTGCTGCTGGTCGTGCTCGGGCTGACGATCCTGGTCGCCGGTGTGGCGCAGGAGCTCCAGGTGTCGGCGGCGGTCGGGGCCTTCCTGGTGGGCATCGCGCTCTCCGGTGAGGTCGCCGAGGGCGCCCACACGCTGCTGAGCCCGCTGCGTGACCTCTTCGCCGCCGTCTTCTTCGTCTTCTTCGGGCTGCACACCGATCCGGCGAGCATCCCGCCGGTGCTGCTGCCGGCGCTCGCGCTGGCCGTCGTCACCGCCGGTACGAAGATCGCCACCGGGTACTGGGCCGCCAAGCGCGCGGGCATCTCCGTCCGGGGCCGCTGGCGCACGGGCGGCACGCTGGTGGCCCGCGGCGAGTTCTCGATCGTCATCGCCGGCCTCGCGGTCACGGCGGGCATCGAGCCCTCCCTGGGCCCCCTGGCCACGGCCTACGTCCTCCTCCTGGTCGTCCTCGGCCCGCTGACCGCCCGCTACACCGAACCCCTCGCCATGCGCTGGGCCGCCCGCCGGACCCCCAAGTCCGAGCCGCCCCAGAGCACCGTCGCGGAACCCCGCGAGCAGACCTCGGTGGGGGACTGAGGAACCGGCCGCCCCGGAACCGGGATCGCTGGGGGGTGATCTCCGGGCACCGGGGCGGCCGGCGATGGCCGGGCCCAGGGGGATCCGGCCGACGGGGGCCCACCGGGTGGGGGCTCGACCGACGAGCACCCACCCGGCGAGGGCCCACCCTGCGAGGAGCGACCCTGCGGGAGCGCGGCTGACAGGAGCCCACCCGGCAGGGGCCCACCCGGCGGGAGCGCGGCCGGCGGGAGCGCGGCCATCGAGAACCCCTCCTTCCGGACGGCGGAAGCCGGGCAGCCGACCCGTACACCCTTCCTTCACACCGGCCCCGCGCAGCCGCCCCACGCCACCGGCAAGGCCCCCGCGCCCGCCGCCGGCCCACCAGGCGAACACCCTCCGCACCCCTCCCCTCCCCAGCTCACGCCACCCCTCCCGCCCGCCAACTCCCTTTCCCCGCACCCGACTTCCACCCCCAAGCCCACCCCCAGCCGACAACCGCGCCCACATCCCCCGCAACCGCACCACCCTCGCCCGACCATGACGCAGCTCACACCTGGATGTGATCAAACTGTGGAGCCGGAGCCTGTCCACCGTGGCATGCTCATGGCCCATTACCGGTGAGTAGAGGCCTTCGCCCCACCGGTACGCCTTCCTCACCCCTCACCACCCCCAGGACTGACCTTGCGCCGACGCACGCGGCCCCACCGCATCCTCATGCCCTCCTTAGCCGCGACCGCCCTCCTCCTCGCGGCGGGCTGCTCCGCTCCCCCGCAGGACGACCGCTCCGCCCCGGCGGGCGAACGGATCTCCGCCGATCCGACCCCTTCTTCCAACAGTCACCCCCTTGCCGTGGCGGCGGCTCCCGCCGACGCCCCGAGTGCCTCCGCGAGCCCCGGTGACGACTCCGCCGGCAAGGTCCGCGCCACCGAACTGAGCGTCGCCTCCTACGACAGCAAGACCGGACGGGCCGTCATCTCCTCCAACGGGGGCCAGAACGGCGGAAGTTCCCCATCGGTGCCGGAACCCTCCGATTCACCCGTTTCGCCCAACCCCTCCGCCCCCGAGACCCCGCAGCCCCCGGCCCCGTCGGACTCCCCCGACCCCTCGGACCCCTCGGACCCCTCGGAGTCCCCGCAGCCCCCCGGCGCCTCGGATACCCCCGAACCGACCGCCCCCGAGTCCCCGGCCCCCGACGGCCCCACCTCCGTGGGTGACGTGATCGCCAGCGCCCCCGCCCCCGGCGCCCCGAACGGCCTGCTCGCGAAGGTCACCGAAGTACTCGGCGAGACCCCCGAGGGCACCGAGGTCCAGACCGAACCCGCCCAGCTGAACGCCCTGCTGGGCAAGGACACGGCGGACGGCAGCGTCCCCGTCGACCCGTCCGCGTTCACCGTCGACAAGCTGCTCCCGGACGTCGACCTCTCCTGGACGAAGACCGGCGGCGCGCACATCGGCCCGAAGGGCGGAGCCGTCCCGCTGGGCAGCCTGCGCCTCGACGTCACCGCCGCCCTGCCGACCGTCGGCAACGACTCCGCCTCGGCGTCGGCCTCCGTCTCGGGCTTCGTCCAGCTCGCCCCCCAGGTGGACTTCAAGTACGGCGGCGACGGCGCGAACGCCTCGCCCCTGTCGGCGTACCTCGGCGTCTCCGGCGACTGGTCGTCCTCCTGGGCCCTGAAGGGCCGCGCCGCCGCCACGGCGACCGCCCAGCGCATCCCCTTCGCCAAGCTGCACGCCACCCCCGTCCTCCAGGTCGGTCCGGCCCCGATCGTCGTCAACCTGGATCTGACCTGCTACGTCCAGATCACCGGCGACGGCAAGGTCACCGTCGACATCGAGCACAGCACCGAGGGCGACTTCAAGGCGGGCGGCAGCTTCGGCCTCACCAAGGGCTGGACGCCGGTCAGCTCCTCCACGGTGACCAGCACCCCCGTCCGCACCGCGATCACCAGCGCCGGCGCCGTCAAGGCCGCCCTGGGCGCCGAGGCGAGCGTGGGTCTCTACGGCTCCGTCGGCGTCGTCGCCGATCTCGCGCCGTACGTCCGCGGCGAGGGCCAGGGCACGCTCACCGGCACGGACGGGAAGCTGACCGGCCAGGGCAGCTGGGCGCTGTACGGCGGGCTCGACCTGAGCGGCAACCTGCGGCTGCAACTGTCGATCTTCGGGACCCCGCTGTTCCAGCGGAACATCCCGCTGGGCGCCCTGCACCGGGAGTGGAAGCTGGGCGGCTTCCCTTCCTGAAGGACGCCTTCCTGAGGACACCTTCCTGATCCTGGGGACGCCCGCCTGAGGGCCGTCCGATCCTCAAGGCACCTCCCCAGGGCCGTCTCACTGCGCTGCGCCGCCCGGCTTCCACCCCTGGCGGCGCAGCACCGCGCTCACGTCGGGCGCCTGATAGTGCTCCCCCTTGAGGACCTTCCCGTCGGCCCTGCGGACGATCTCCCCGTCGGGGCCGGCCTTCGACATGTTGGCGCGGTGGATCTCCGCGAGGACCTCGTCCAGATCGATCCCATGGACCAGCGCCGTGCCGTACGCCACGTAGACGACGTCCGCCAGCTCGTGCGCCAGCCTGTCCAGCGGGCCGACCACCGAGACCTCCGCCACCTCGGCGGCCTCCTCCGCCAGCAGCTCCCCGCGGTGCGCGGCCAGCGCGAAGCCGACCTCCCCGGGCCGCTCACGGGCCTCGAGGCCGAAGACGCGGTGGAACTCACGGACCAGTTCGGCAGGCGAAGAACTCATGCGCCGACTGTAACCACCCCCACTGACAACGCCCTCGGGCCCCCGGCGCCGCCCGCTTCGCGCACCCCGTCCTGTTCAGCACGGTACGTCTGCTGGCAGGATCGCGGCCATGGCCAAGCTGTTCTCCCGTATCGGCAGGCGCCGGGCGCTCGAAGGCGCCGGCGCCGCCGTCGTCGTGCTCGGGCTGCTGCTGTGGTGGCTGCTGCCCCTGGGCGACGAGCCGCCGGCCGGGTCGGTCACGCTCAGCACCGGCAACCAGGCCGGCGTCTACTTCGAGTACGGCACGCTCCTCAAGCAGGAGCTGGCCAAGGACATGCCGGACCTGAAGGTGCGGCTGCTCCCGAGCAACGGCTCCCAGGAGAACGTCCAGCGGGTGGCCACGGGGAACGCGGACTTCGCGATCGTCGCCGCCGACGCCGTCGAGACGTACGACAGCGCGCACCCGGGCGCGGCGGACGGCCTGCGCGCGGTGGCGCGGCTGTACGACGACTACCTCCAGCTGGTCGTGCCGTCCGGCTCGCCCGTGAGACAGGTCTCCGACCTGCGGGGCAAGCGGGTCGGTACGGGGCTTCAGGACTCCGGGGTGCGGCTCATGGCCAACCGGGTGCTCGAAGCGGCGGGCGTGAACCCGGAGAAGGACATCACGGCCATGGACGAGGGCATCGACTCGGGGCCGCAGCATCTCAAGGACGGCAGGATCGACGCGTTCTTCTGGTCCGGCGGGGTGCCCACCAAGGGCTTGCAGAAGCTGGTCGGTTCGTTCAAGTTCCGCTTCGTGCCGATCCCGGCCGACCTCGTCGCCAAGATGCACGAGCAGAACCCGTCGACCCGCTTCTACCGGGCCACCAACATGCCCGAGGACGCCTATCCGGCGGTCCAGAACGGCAAGACCGTGGCCACCGTGGCCGTCGCCAACCTCCTGATCACCCGCGCGGACACGGGGACCCGCCTCGCCGAGTGGATGACCAGGACGGTCATCAAGAGCCGCGACGAGATCGGCCGGCACGTGCACTCGGCGCAGCTGGTGGACCTGAGGACGGCCATCTACACGGACCCGCTGCGCCTGCACGACGGGGCGCGGAGCTATTACCGCTCGGTGAAGCTGTAGCCCTAGGACGCCGACGTCCGCGGCACCCGTACCGTCACCCTCAGACCGTGCGGCTCATGCGCCGCGTACGAGATCGTCCCGCCCCCCGCCGCGAGCAGCGCCCGGGAGATCGACAGCCCCAGCCCCGACCCCTTGATGTTCTGATGCCGTCCGCTGCGCCAGAACCGGTCCCCCACGCGCGCGAGTTCCTCGTCGGTGAGGCCGGGCCCCTCGTCGGTGACGACGACGGTCGCGGTGGAGCCGTCGGCGGCGACGGACACCTCGACCTTCTCGCCCCGGGGGGTGAACTTGACGGCGTTGTCGATGACGGCGTCGAGGGCGCTGGAGAGGGCGACGGGGTCGGCCCAGGCGGTGGTCGCCGGGCAGGTCCCGGTCAGGGTGACGCCCTTGGCCGCGGCGGTGGGCGCCCAGGCGGCGACGCGCTCGGCGGTGAGGGTGCCGACGTCGGTGATCCTGAGGTCGGCCTCGGAGTGCTCGGCGAGGGCGAGGTCGAGGAGGTCGTCGAGGACCTGGGCGAGCCGTTTGCCCTCGCCCTGGACGGAGGCGATCTCCTCGTTGCCCTCGGGGAGTTCGTAGGCGAGCAGTTCGATGCGCAGCAGGAGCGCGGCGAGCGGGTTGCGCAGCTGGTGCGAGGCGTCGGCGACGAAGGCTCTCTGCTGCTCCAGGACGTCCTCGACGGTGTCGGCCATCTCGTTGAACGACCGGGCCAGTCTGCGGAGTTCTGGGGGGCCGCCGGAGGCCGCCACGCGGGACTTGAGCCGGCCGCTGGCGATCGCGTGGGTGGTGGCGTCGAGGACGCCGACCGGTTTGAGGACCCAGCCGGTCAGCCGCAGGGCGGCGCCGATCGCGAGGAGCATCGCGGCGATCTCGCCCGCCCCGATGACGAGCCAGCCGTGCAGGATGCGCGAACGCAGCGCCCCGGTGGGCGAGTCGGTGACGACGACCGCGACGACGTCGCCGTCGCGGATGACGGGTGAGGCGACGACCAGCCGGCCGCGCTCCCAGGGCCACACCTGTTCGGGGTCGTGGCTGCGCCGGCTGAGGAGGGCTTCGCCGAACGCCGCGCGTACCTCGCGGCCGGCCGTGTCCAGCGTCCAGGCGGACGGGGAGTTGGCCATGGAGGTCTCGGTGCGGTAGAAGACACCCGCGCGGATGCCGTAGACGTCGTAGTAGCTCTGGATCTCCCGTTCCAGGGTGTCGTGGCGTTCGTTGACCGCGCCGGGTGAGGTGTCCCCCGTGACGGTGACGAACTGGGCGAGGGCGGCGAACCGCGCGGTGTCGTCGATGCGGTCGACGACGACCTTCTGCTGCTGGGCGCCGGCGAAACTGACGGCCAGCGGGACGCCCAGGGCGAGCAGGACGGCCGCCAACAGGACGATCAGCAGCGGCAGGAGCCTCGTGCGCACCCCGGGACCCGCTCAGGCGACCGGTGCGACGAGGCGGTAGCCGACGCCGCGCACGGTCTCGATGAGGGCGGGCATGCGCAGTTTGGCGCGCAGGGAGGCGACATGGACCTCCAGGGTGCGTCCGGTGCCCTCCCAGCTGGTGCGCCACACCTCGCTGATGATCTGTTCGCGGCGGAAGACGACGCCGGGGCGCTGGGCCAGCAGGGCGAGCAGGTCGAACTCCTTGCGGGTGAGCTGGACGACCTGGCCGTCCACCGTCACGCGGCGCGTGGGCAGTTCGATGTGGACGGGCCCGAGGACCAGGGTGCTGTCGCCGCCGCCCGCGGCGTCCTCGGCGACGGTGCGGCGGCTGACGGCGTGGATGCGGGCGAGCAGTTCGCCGGTGTCGTACGGCTTGACCACGTAGTCGTCGGCGCCCAGGTTGAGGCCGTGGATGCGGGAGCGGACGTCGGAGCGCGCGGTGACCATGATGACGGGGGTGGAGGTGCGCTTGCGGATCTTGCCGCAGACCTCGTAGCCGTCCTGGTCGGGCAGGCCGAGGTCCAGCAGGACGACACCGAAGCCGGGGCCCTCGGGGACGAGCGCCTGGAGGGCCTCCTCGCCGCTGCGCGCGTGGGTGACGTCGAAACCGTGCCTCCTGAGGACCGCGGACAGGGCCGCGGCGACATGGTTGTCGTCCTCGACGAGCAGCAGTCTCATTCCAGCCTCCCCCGGTTCATGCGATCGTCGCTCCGAGCCTGTAGGAATCCCTAGAGGGCCGGAGGGTGAAAAACGCGCCACACGCGCGCGTGCACGATGGCAGTCACGCTGATGGACGAGGACGCCGTCAAGCGGGTTCCGGCCGCGCACCCCTTCCGTTATCCGGCCGATATGCGCGCACGTCGCCTTTGCTACGACACGTGTCCGATTGCTATCGGATCGTGATGCTCAGATTCCCCTCAGATGTAATGACGCTGGTCGTGCCTGGTCACTACTGTCCACGAAACCCGAGGAGGACGGAGCCAGAGAGCGATGACCGAAGTTTCGGTGGCCAAGGAGAACGCGGCCACGACCGACGACCTGGTCGTCCTGAAGAGCGTCAACAAGCACTTCGGCGCGTTGCACGTGCTCCAGGACATCGATCTGACGATCAAGCGGGGCGAGGTCGTCGTGGTCATCGGACCCTCCGGGTCCGGGAAGTCCACCCTGTGCCGCACGATCAACCGCCTGGAGACGATCGACGCCGGCGAGATCACGATCGACGGCAAGGCGCTGCCCCAGGAGGGCAAGGAGCTGGCGCGGCTGCGGGCCGACGTCGGCATGGTGTTCCAGTCGTTCAATCTGTTCGCGCACAAGACCGTGCTCGAGAACGTGACGCTCGGCCAGCTGAAGGTCCGCAAGACGGACAAGAAGGCGGCCGAGGAGAGGGCCAGGGCGCTCCTGGACCGCGTGGGAGTGGGTACCCAGGCGGACAAGTACCCGGCGCAGCTGTCGGGCGGCCAGCAGCAGCGTGTGGCCATCGCACGGGCGCTGGCGATGGGCCCGAAGGTGATGCTCTTCGACGAGCCGACCTCCGCGCTGGACCCCGAGATGATCAACGAGGTCCTGGAGGTCATGCAGCAGCTCGCCCAGGAGGGCATGACCATGATCGTCGTCACCCATGAGATGGGCTTCGCCCGCTCGGCGGCGAACCGGGTGGTGTTCATGGCGGACGGCCGGATCGTGGAACAGGCCACACCCGACCAGTTCTTCAGCAACCCGCGCAGCGACCGCGCCAAGGACTTCCTGTCGAAGATCCTGCACCACTGACGCCTGCCCCAGCCGGCCCAGCACGCCACAGCACGGCCACCCGCACCCGCGTTCCCGCGCGGGGCGCATTCAGGGCGCCCCGCCGCAGACCTCACCTCAAAGGACGCTCCATGAAGCTTCGCAAGGTCACCGCCGCCTCGGCCGCCGTCCTCTCCCTCGCCCTCGCCGCGACCGCCTGCGGCAGCTCGGACAGCGGCAGCGGCTCGTCGGGCAAGAAGATCAAGATCGGCATCAAGTTCGACCAGCCCGGCATCGGCCAGAAGACCCCGCAGGGCTACTCCGGCTTCGACGTCGACGTCGCCACCTATGTCGCGAAGAAGCTCGGCTACGACGCGAACCAGATCCAGTGGACCGAGTCGAAGAGCCAGGACCGCGAGACGATGCTCCAGCGCGGTGACGTCGAGTTCATCGCCGCCTCCTACTCGATCACCCCCAAGCGTGAGGCCAAGGTCGACTTCGCGGGCCCGTACCTGCTGGCCCACCAGGACGTCCTCATCCGCGCGGACGACAACTCCATCAAGACGGCCGCGGACCTCGACAAGAAGAAGCTCTGTTCGGTGACCGGCTCGACGTCGGCGCAGAACGTCAAGGACAAGCTGGCGCCCGACGCCGACCTTCAGAACTACCCGACGTACTCGGCTTGCCTGAACGGCCTCCAGAGCGGTGCCATCGACGCGCTGACCACGGACGACTCGATCCTGGCCGGCTACGCCTCCCAGTCGCAGTTCAAGGGCAAGTTCAAGCTCGCGGGCCTGAAGATGACCAACGAGAACTACGGCATCGGCGTCAAGAAGGGCAGCGACCTCAAGGCCAAGATCAACACGGCCCTTGAGGAGATGGTCTCGGACGGCTCCTGGCAGAAGGCCGTGGACAAGAACTTCGGCCCGGCCGGCTACAAGAGCGAGCCCGCGCCGAAGATCGGCGACGTCAAGAGCTGACCAGCGGCTGCACGGCGCGCCGCCCGGCCCTGACGGCGGCGCGCCCGGCCCGACCACATGCGGAAGCGCGGGAGATCGTGTTCGACTTTCTTGAGGGTTACGACCTGCTGGGGGCCTTCTGGACGACCGTGCAGCTCACGCTGCTCTCGGCCGCCGGCGCCCTGATCTGGGGAACGGCACTGGCCGCCATGCGCGTCGGCCCGGTGCCCCTGATGCGCGGCTTCGCCGCCGCCTACGTCAACATCGTCCGCAACATCCCGCTGACGGTGATCATCCTGTTCACCTCGCTGGGACTGAACCAGACGCTCGACGTGAAGATGGGCGCGGACAGGTTCGACGTCATCAACTTCCGGCTCGCCGTGCTCGGTCTGGTCGTCTACACGGCCGCGTTCGTGTGCGAGGCGCTGCGCTCCGGCATCAACACCGTGCCCGTCGGACAGGCCGAGGCGGCCCGGGCGATCGGCCTCAACTTCACCCAGGTGCTCGGGCTCGTGGTGCTGCCGCAGGCGTTCCGCGCGGTCGTCGCCCCGCTGGCGAACGTCCTGATCGCGCTGACGAAGAACACCACGGTGGCCGCCGCGATCGGCGTCGCCGAGGCAGCCACCCTGATGAAGGAAATGATCGAGAACGAGGCGCAGCTCATCCTGATCTCCGCGGTCTTCGCGTTCGGGTTCGTGTGCCTCACCATGCCGACCGGCCTGATCCTGGGCTGGGTGGGCAAGAAGGTGGCGGTGAAGCGATGAGTTCCGTCCTGTACGACGCCCAGGGGCCGCGCGCCAAGCGGCGCAACGTCCTGCTCACCGTGGTCTTCGTGGTCGTGGCCGTCCTCGTGCTGTGGTGGGTGTACACCGGCCTCGACGACAAGGGGCAGCTGGACTGGGCGAAGTGGAAGCCGTTCTTCACCGGCACCGAGGCGTGGACGACGTACATCCTGCCCGGTCTGAAGAACACACTGATCGCCGCGGCGTTGTCCATGGTGATCGCGCTCCCCCTGGGAGCCGTCCTGGGCATCGCCCGGATGTCGGACCACAAGTGGGTGCGCGTCCCGGTCGGCGTGATCGTGGAGTTCTTCCGCGCGATCCCTGTGCTGATTCTCATGATCTTCGGACTGGCGCTGTACTCCCAGTACAGCAACGTCAGTTCCGACGACCGCCCGCTGTACGCGGTCGTCACCGGCCTGGTGCTGTACAACGCGTCGGTGCTCGCGGAGATCGTCCGCGCGGGCATCCTGGCCCTGCCGAAGGGCCAGACGGAGGCGGCGCACGCGATCGGCCTGCGCAAGACGCAGACCATGACGTCGGTCCTGCTGCCGCAGGCGGTCACCACGATGCTGCCGGCCATCGTCAGCCAGCTCGTCGTCGTCGTGAAGGACACCGCCCTGGGCGGCGCCGTCCTGACCTTCGCCGACCTCATGGCCGCCGCGAACACCATGAGCGGCTACTACGGGGCGAACACGATCGCCAGCTTCACGGTCGTCGCCGTCCTGTTCATCGCCGTCAACTTCAGCCTGACGAGCTTCGCGAGCTGGCTGGAGGGCCGGCTGCGGCGCGGCAAGAAGTCCTCCGGGGCGGTGCTGCCGGCGACCGACGCGGCGATCGGCGGACCCATGGGCACCGGAGCGGGCGGCACGACCTGACGCCCACTCAACAAGCATGACCTATACGGAGGCAGTGGCGTGCGCGCCGCTGCCTCCGTCACTTGACGCAAGCAGCGGCAATGGGTTGCATACGTTCTGTGATCGCGCACCCTGCTCCTCCCTCTGGTTCATCCACGTCCCTGAAGGCACCGTCGCAGGCAGGGGGCGCCGCGCCGTGGACCCGGTGATCATCGTCGGAGCGGGGCCCGTCGGGCTCACGCTCGCCCTGGCGCTCGCCCGCCAGGAGGTGCCGTCGGTCGTCCTGGACGAGGGCCCCGGCAAGGACGAACCCCGGCTGGCGCGCACCGTCGTCCTGCGGGAGGACACCGCCGCCCTCGTCGCCCGGCTGACCGGCGCGCCCCTGGGGGGAGCGGCCCTGCGCTGGACCGGCTGGCGCTCGCTGCGCCGCAAGCAGACGATGCGCGAGATCACGTTCGACGCCGCCGAACCCGGCCCCGTCCACCTCGCCCAGCACGTCCTGACGGGCGCCCTGCGCGCGCGTGCGGGAAGCGAACCGCTGGTCAAGCTGGTCACGGACAGCCGCCTCGACGGCCTCGAACAGGAGCCGTCCGGGGTCACCGCGCACACCCGTGGCCCCAAGGGCACCTGGTGGCGCGGGAGTTACCTGATCGGCTGCGACGGACCGCGCTCGACGGTGCGAAAACTTCAGGACATTCGTTTCCCCGGCCGCACCGCCGTGGAACGACACGCCGTGGCGGCGCTGCGGGCGGAACTTCCGTGGGCGGGTCAGGCGTTGATCCATCGGATGCCGCCGTGGCGGACGTCCGGACCGTCGGCCGGGGAGGTCACCGCCCGCCCCCTCCCGGACGGCGTCTGGCGCCTGGACTGGCTGCTTCCGCCCGGCAAGGACCTCGTCACGCCCGAGCTGCTGGTGGCCCGGGTCCGCGAGACCCTGACCGGCTGGTGCGGCGGCTCGCCCCCGCCGTACGAGCTGCTGGACACCGGGGTGCACACCGTGCACCACCGCCTGGCCCGGCGCTGGCGGGCCGGCCGGGTCTTCCTCGCGGGGGACGCGGCGCACCTGCTGGGCGCGTTCGGCACGCAGGGGCTCGACGAGGGCCTGTGCGACGCCGACAGCCTCGCCTGGAAGCTGGCGGCGGCCTGGCACCACGGCCCGCGCGAGGCCCTGCTCGACAGCTACCAGACGGAGCGCCGCGCGGCCGTCGCCGCCCGCCTGCGCGCGGCCGACCAGTCGCTGACCCTGCGCGGCGGCGGCAAGCTCCGCGCGTACGTCCCCGGCGCCGCCCGGGGCCACGACGCGCTGCTCACCGACGGCCACCTGGGCCGCGGCGCGCTCGGCGCCCCGGCCGACCACGCGGACTCCCCGCTCGCCCCCCGGCACCTGGAGGCGGAGGTCCCGGTCGACACCCCGCCCGGCGCCCCCGTCACCGACGTCCGCGTCACCGCCGAGGACGGCACCTTCGTCCGCCTGCACGACCGCCTGGGCCGCCGCGCCCTCCTCGTCGTCCTGATCGCCCCCGGCACCGGCGTCTGGGAGCGCAAGCACTGGGTCGGCGCCGGCCTCATGCCCCGCCTCGCCGCCTCCGTCGCCGCCCTGCCGTACCCGGCGGAACTCCTGGTCGCGGAGAGCTATCCCGGGGCGCCGGCCCACACGGTCCTGCTGATCCGCCCCGACGGCCACCTGGTGGCCGCCCTGAACGGCGTCCGCCCCGCGGACCTGTACGCGGCGGCGGACGCGGCGATGGGCGGCGGCGAACGGGAGGAAACGGCGACGGCGGAGCCGGAGGCGGAGAGCGAGACGGAGACGGCGGGGGCGAAGTGAGGGGGTGAGAGGTGGCCGTGCGCGCCCCACCGTCCGCATGCTGAAGGCTGGTTGACCGCCCTTCCCGGACATGGTCTACTCCGCTCGTGACCGACACCTGTGTGCGCCTGTGGCGGAGGGTCCATATGGACCTCGTCCGCTACGCGGGCTGCGTGTGTCGCCCGTCCTGCTGATTTCGCCCTTCCCCTTGTGCGCCGCCGCACCCGAGCGCGCCTCCGCGAACCCTCACCAGGACGGCACTCATGTCCGCAGCCCCCGCTTCCCCCACCCCCGTCACGGCGGCCCCCACCCAGGCCGACCTCCTCGACTTCGTACGCCGCACCGCGGCCGACGCCGAGCTGATCGCGTCGCTCCCGCTCGACCCCGAGGGCCGCACCTGGATCCGCCTGGAGGGCCCCGGCGGCAGCGAGGCGTGGCTCATCGGCTGGCCGCCCGGCACGGGCACCGGCTGGCACGACCACGCCGACTCCGTGGGCGCGTTCCTCACCGCGCGGGGCGAGCTCAAGGAGCACTCCCTGGCGGCCCGGCTGCCCACGGACGGCTGGAAGACCCTGGAGCTGACCGAGGACGTGGACCGCGAACGCAGGCTCCCGGCGGGCGAGGGCCGCGCCTTCGGCCGCCACCACGTCCACGAGGTCCTCAACGAGTCCCCCGACCGGCACGCGATCTCCGTCCACGCCTACCACCCCCCGCTCCCCCAGATCCGCCGCTACAGCCGCACCGGCCCCGTCCTGCGCCTGGAGCAGGTGGAACGCCCGGAGGACTGGCAGTGACCCCGCAGGGCATAGACGAACTGCTGGAGCGGGTGCGGGCCGGATACGACCGGGTGACCCCCCAGGAGGCGTACGACGCCGCGGAGGCGGGCGCCGCCCTCTTGGTGGACATCCGGTACGCCGCTCTGCGGGAGCGGGACGGGGTCATCCCGGGCGCCGTGATCGTCGAGCGCAACGAGCTGGAGTGGCGCCTGGACCCCCAGGGCAGCCACCGCCTCCCCGAGGCGGACAGCCACGACCTCCAGGTGATCGTCATCTGCAACGAGGGCTATGCCTCCAGCCTCGCCGCCGCCTCCCTCCACCAGCTGGGCCTGCACCGGGCGACCGACCTGACCGGCGGCTTCCAGGCATGGCGGGCGGCCGGGCTGCCGGTGACGAGGTAGCGGGGTAGCGCAACCCCCGTACGGGCGAGGCGAGTTCACGGACCGCCCGCTTCGGGCGTCCCCCCGACGCCGGACCGGAAGCGATCGACGCCCCACCACTGTGCTCGAACCGACCACCGCCGGCAAAGACTCAGCACCCCTCACTTCACTCCTGTCACTCCTGCCCACTGTCGAGGAAGTCGGTCTCCTCGCCCTCCGCCTCCAGGGCCTGGCGGACCACTCGGAGGGCGAGGCCCTCGGGGTAGCCCTTGCGGGCGAGCATGCCGGCGAGCCGACGCAGCCGTTTGTCGCGGTCGAGCCCCCGCGTGGAGCGCAGTTTGCGGGCCACGAGCTCGCGGGCGGTGGCCTCCTCCTGCTCGGAGTCGAGCTGGGCGACGGCCTCGTCGACGATCGCGGCGTCGACGCCCTTGGTCCGCAGCTCCCGGGCGAGCGCCCGCCGGGCCAGCCCCCGGCCGTGGTGCCGGGACTCCACCCAGGCGTCCGCGAAGGCGCCGTCGTCGATCAGCCCGACCTCCTCGAACCGCGACAGCACCTCTTCCGCGACCTCGTCCGGGATCTCCCGCTTGCGCAGGGCGTCCGCGAGCTGTCTGCGGGTACGCGGGGTCCCGGTGAGCAGGCGCAGACAGATCGCCCGAGCCCGCTCAGCCGGGTCCGCGGGGGCCTGCCCCTTCCCGGCCCTCGACGGGTCGGCGGCACCCCCGTCCTCGGCGGACCGCCCACCGGACGGCTCCCCGAAGCCACGGTTCCTCCCTCGACGGCGCCCGCGCGCTCCGCCGCCGTCACCCGAGCGCTCCTCCTGGAGCCACCCGCCGTCGCGCTCCTCGACCCCCCAGTCAGGGCCGGCGCCCTCGCCCCCGCCGCCCGGGAAGGCGCCGGAGGCGGAGTACTCGGCCCATTCGGTTCGTCGTGTCACGGCAGATCAGCTCTTGGCGGCCGCGGCCTTGGTCCGGGCGGCCTTGGCGGCGGGGGCGGGCACCGTCTTGGCCGCGTCGTCCTCGGCACCGGTGTCGGCCGCCGCACCCGAAGCGTCCGCGCCCGGAGCGGCGGGCTGCTCCGGACGCACGCCCACGCCCAGCTTCTCCTTGATCTTCCGCTCGATCTCGTTGGCGAGGTCGGGGTTGTCCTTCAGGAAGTTACGGGCGTTCTCCTTGCCCTGCCCGAGCTGGTCGCCCTCGTACGTGTACCAGGCACCGGCCTTGCGGACGAAGCCGTTCTCCACACCCATGTCGATCAGACCGCCCTCGCGGCTGATGCCCTGGCCGTAGAGGATGTCGAACTCGGCCTGCTTGAAGGGCGGCGCGACCTTGTTCTTGACGACCTTGACGCGGGTGCGGTTGCCCACCGCGTCCGTGCCGTCCTTCAGGGTCTCGATACGGCGGATGTCGAGCCGCACCGAGGCGTAGAACTTCAGCGCCCGGCCACCCGTCGTCGTCTCCGGCGAGCCGAACATGACGCCGATCTTCTCGCGGAGCTGGTTGATGAAGATCGCGGTGGTCTTCGACTGGTTCAGCGCGCTCGTGATCTTCCGCAGCGCCTGGCTCATCAGGCGGGCCTGGAGACCCACGTGACTGTCACCCATCTCGCCCTCGATCTCCGCGCGCGGCACGAGCGCCGCCACGGAGTCGATGACGATCAGGTCCAGCGCGCCGGAGCGGACCAGCATGTCCACGATCTCCAGCGCCTGCTCGCCGTTGTCCGGCTGCGACAGGATCAGGTTGTCGATGTCGACGCCGAGCTTGCGCGCGTACTCGGGGTCCAGCGCGTGCTCCGCGTCCACGAACGCGACCTGCCCGCCGGCCTTCTGCGCGTTCGCCACCGCGTGCAGCGTCAGGGTCGTCTTGCCGGAGGACTCCGGTCCATAGACCTCGACGACACGGCCACGAGGCAGCCCGCCGACGCCCAGCGCCACGTCGAGCGCGGTGGACCCGGTCGGGATCACCTCGATGGGCTCCATGGACCGCTCGCCCATGCGCATGACCGCGCCCTTGCCGAATTGCCGTTCAATCTGCGCGAGTGCGGCGTCCAGCGCCTTCTCGCGGTCAGTGCCTGCCATGGGTTCCACCCGATTTGCTTGAGTCGATCGCTTCACGTCCAAGACGCTAACGCCTGCCACTGACAACGCGCCCCGACGCCGGTCCGGCCTGTGGATAACTCCCTTGCAAATCAACCTAACCAGGCACAAATCACCCACGAGGTTTTCCACAGGCCCCCATACCGGAACCTCAATGAGAATGGATGTTCGATTTCGATGTCAAGCACCACACCCACCCCCAGACACTAAGTTCACACGGCCCACAGACCCGGCAGACACGACACACAACGGCGCGAAGCCCGCGAACGGCGCGGAAGGCAGAACGGCGGGAAGGCGGGGGGGGAGCCCGCGAACGGCGGGAAGGGGACACGGCGGGGGGTGTCCCGCCCGCAGCGTCCGGCGAGAACACCGGTCCCCTCTGAAACAGGGAGGGCCGCCGGACCGAGGACGGGACACCCCCCGCCGGGTCCCCGCCCCACCCACCGGACAAGGCGAACCACCTACCGCCGAAGAGCAGCCCGCACCCGGTCGACAGCCCCGGCAGCACCCCGGCCGCCACCCCCGCCCCCGCCGCCGCCCCCATCCCCGGCCTCCCGCCCCCGCCGCTCCCCCTGCACCCGAGGATCATCGGTGACGTCATACCGCTTCACATACGCCCCAAGGAACGCCTGCAACGTAGCCACCGCGGGAATAGCGATCAACGCCCCCACCGCCCCCAGCAACGCGGTCCCGGCGATCACGGACCCGAACGCGACGGCCGGATGGATGTCCACGGTCCGAGCGGTCAGCTTCGGCTGCAACATGTAGTTCTCGAACTGCTGATACACCACCACGAACACCAACACCCACAGCGCGTACCAGGGATCAACGGTGAACGCGATCAACATGGGCAACGCCCCGGCGAGATACGTCCCGATCGTAGGGATGAACTGCGAGACGACCCCGACCCACACCCCCAGCACCGGCGCGTACGGAACCCCCAGCACCTGGAACAGGATGTAGTGCGCGATCCCGGAGATCAGCGCCATCAGCCCGCGCGAGTACAGATACCCCCCGGTCTTGTCGACGGCGATCTCCCAGGCCCGCAACACCTCGGCCTGCCGGGCCGGCGGCAGCACGGAACACAGCCCCCGCCGCAACCGCGGCCCGTCGGCGGCGAAGTAGAACGAGAACAGCCCGACGGTCAGCAACTGGAAGAGCCCGCCGAGGACTTGGGTCGACACGTCCAGCACACCGGCGGCGGAGTTCTGCGCGTACTTCTTCAGCCAGTCGGAATGCAGCAGCCCCTCCTGGATGTCCACCCGCCGCAACTCGGTGTGGAACGTCGTATTGATCCAGTGGATGACCGAGTCAAGGTATTCGGGAAACCCCTCAACCATCTTGACGATCTGACCGGCGAGCATCGACCCGAGCAATGTGACGAACCCGGCTATGACGACGAGCAACCCGAAGAAGACGAGGAAGGTCGCGAGCCCCCGCCGCATCCCATAGGACGCCATCCAGCTCACGGCGGGCTCGATGGCGAGCGAGAGGAAGAACGCGATCAGGATGTTGATCAGCAGCCCGAGCAGCTGATGGAACGCCCAGGTGCCGAGTTGGAAGAGCCCGAAGAGGACCAGCGCGAGCACCATGGCCCGCGGCAGCCACCGGGGCATCCGCGCCCCCTCTGCGGCCCCTTCGTCCGAGGGCCCCGAGGGCCCGGCGGCTGGGGAAGGAGCGGACGGGGAAGGACCGGACGGGGATGCCTGCGGGGCCGATCGCCCGCTCTCGTCAGTGGGTGCCACACACCAAGTCTCGCCCACCCCACCGGCATCAGGACACTCCCCCCGCGATCTTCGCCCCGGGCCCCGCAGCCGTCGCCCCCGGTCAGTGCCTCTCGCTCGGAACGTTCATCACCCCGCACACCACCCGCCACACGTCCTTCGCGTCCCAGCCGGCCGCCAGCGCCTCGTGCACCGTCCGCCCGCCCAGCTCCGTCATGACGTGATCGCGCGCGAAGGTCTCGGAGTACCCCGTCCCGAAGTGCTCCGCCATCCGCTGCCAGAAGACCGTCAACCGCATGCCCCCAGTATCCCGCGCCCGGGGGTAGCACCAGCCCGTGCGCACGCGCGCGGGCAGCCCACGGGTCGGCGCCGCCGCAGCAGGCGTACGTGAGGCACGAGCACGGACCGCCCGCCGCCCTACCGCCGCGCGCATGGCCGAACCAGGAGCCCCCACTCCCGGCACACTCCCCCCCTCCCGCCCCCGAACCCGCAGGTCAGGCCGATTGTCAGTGCCGGGGTGCAGGATGGACGCATGGTCAGTTCCGGACACCGAGCCCTCGACGGCTTCTCGCCCGCGACCCGCGGCTGGTTCACGGGGGCGTTCTCCGCGCCCACCGCGGCCCAGGCCGGGGCGTGGCAGGCCATCGGGGCGGGCTCGGACGTGCTGGTGGTCGCGCCGACGGGCTCGGGCAAGACGCTGGCCGCGTTCCTGGCCGCGCTGGACCAGCTGGCGTCCACCCCGCCCCCGGCCGACCCGAAGAAGCGCTGCCGGGTCCTGTACGTGTCGCCGCTGAAGGCCCTCGCGGTGGACGTGGAGCGCAATCTCCGCAGCCCCCTGACCGGCATCCGCCAGGAGTCCGTCCGCCTCGGCCTGCCCGAGCCGGAGGTGAAGGTCGGCATCCGCTCCGGCGACACCCCGCCCGCCGAGCGCCGCGCCCTGTCGACCCGCCCCCCGGACATCCTGATCACGACTCCGGAGTCCCTGTTCCTGATGCTGACGTCGGCCGCGCGCGACGCGCTGACCGGCGTCGAGACGGTCATCCTGGACGAGGTCCACGCGGTGGCCGGCACGAAGCGCGGGGCGCACCTGGCGCTGTCCCTGGAGCGGCTGGACGAGCTGCTGCCGCGTCCGGCCCGCCGCATCGGCCTGTCGGCGACGGTCCGCCCGGTCGGCGAGATCGCCCGCTATCTCGCGCCGCGCGGCCGGGTGGAGGTCGTCCAGCCGGAGTCGGGCAAGGAGTTCGACCTGTCGGTGGTCGTCCCCGTGGAGGACCTGGGCGAGCTGGGCGGCTCCCCGGTCGACGACGGCAAGGCCGAGCGCCCGTCGATCTGGCCGCACGTCGAGGAGCGGATCGCGGACCTGGTGCAGGCCCACCGGTCGACGATCGTGTTCGCCAACTCCCGCCGCCTGGCGGAGCGGCTGTGCAACCGGCTCAACGAGATCGCCTACGAGCGGGCCACGGGCGAGCCGCTGGCGGAGCATCACGCGCCGGCCGAGCTGATGGGCGGCTCGGGCGCCGCCCAGGGCGCCCCGCAGGTCATCGCGCGCGCCCATCACGGCTCGGTCTCCAAGGAGCAGCGCGCGCTGGTCGAGGAGGACCTGAAGGCGGGCCGGCTGCCCGCGGTGGTCGCGACGTCCAGTCTCGAACTGGGCATCGACATGGGCGCGGTGGACCTCGTCGTCCAGGTCGAGTCCCCGCCGTCGGTCGCCTCCGGCCTCCAGCGCGTGGGCCGCGCGGGTCATCAGGTGGGCGCGGTCTCCACCGGGGTGGTCTTCCCGAAGTACCGGGGTGACCTGGTGCAGGCGGCGGTGGTCACCGAGCGGATGCGTACGGGCGCCATCGAGTCGCTCAGGGTCCCCGCGAACCCGCTGGACGTGCTGGCCCAGCAGCTGGTCGCGATGGTGTCGATGGACGCCTGGCAGTTCGACGACCTGCTGGCCGCCGTCCGCCGCGCGGCCCCCTTCGCGTCGCTGCCGGAGTCGGCGTTCACGGCGACCCTGGACATGCTCGCGGGCCGCTACCCCTCGGACGCGTTCGCGGAACTGCGCCCGCGCGTGGTGTGGGACCGCGTCACGGGGACGGTGACGGGCCGCCCGGGCGCCCAGCGCCTGGCCGTCACCTCGGGCGGCACGATCCCCGACCGCGGCCTCTTCGGCGTCTTCCTCGCGGGCGCCGACCCCAAGAAGGGCGGCGGCCGGGTCGGCGAGCTGGACGAGGAGATGGTCTACGAGTCGCGCGTGGGCGACGTCTTCACCCTCGGTACGAGCTCCTGGCGCATCGAGGACATCACGCGCGACCGCGTCCTGGTCTCCCCCGCTCCCGGGGTCCCGGGCCGGCTGCCCTTCTGGAAGGGCGACCAGCTGGGCCGCCCGCTCGAACTGGGCCGCGCGGTGGGCGCGTTCCTGCGCGAGGTCGGCGCGCTGCCCGAGGACGACGCCCGGCTGCGCCTGCTCGCGGCGGGCCTGGACGCGTGGGCCGCCGGCAACGTCCTGTCGTACCTAGCCGAACAGCGCGAGGCGTGCGGGCACGTCCCGGACGACCGGACGATCGTCGTGGAGCGGTTCCGGGACGAGCTGGGCGACTGGCGGGTCGTCGTCCACTCCCCCTTCGGCGCCCAGGTGCACGCCCCCTGGGCGCTCGCCCTGGGGGCCCGCCTCGCCGAGCGGTACGGCATGGACGCCCAGGTCATGCACGCCGACGACGGCATCGTCCTGCGGCTGCCGGACGCCGACCTGATGGGCCTGGACCTCCTCGACCAGGAGAAGGCCGGTACCGCGTACGACACCGACCAGGCCCCCGTCGGCGCGCAGGACGTCGTCTTCGACAAGGGCGAGGTCGACCAGGTCGTCACCGACCAGGTCGGCGGCTCGGCCCTGTTCGCCTCCCGGTTCCGTGAGTGCGCCGCCCGCGCGCTGCTGCTGCCCCGCCGCGACCCGGGCCGCCGTACGCCCCTGTGGCAGCAGCGTCAGCGGGCGGCCCAGCTGCTTCAGGTGGCGAGCGAGTTCGGGTCGTTCCCGATCGTCCTGGAGGCGGTCCGCGAGTGCCTCCAGGACGTCTTCGACGTCCCGGGGCTCGTCGAGCTGATGGGCGACCTGGAGTCCCGCAAGGTGCGCCTGGTCGAGGTCACCACCCCGGAGCCGTCCCCCTTCGCGCGCTCCCTGCTGTTCGGCTACGTCGCCCAGTTCCTGTACGAGGGTGACTCCCCGCTCGCCGAACGCCGCGCGGCGGCGCTGTCGCTGGACTCGCGGCTGCTGGCGGAGCTGCTGGGCCAGGCGGAGCTGCGCGAGCTGCTCGACGCCGACGTCCTCGCCGAGCTGGAGCGGGAGCTGCGGTGGCTGACCGAGGAGCGGCGTCTGAGGGACGCCGAGGGGGTCGCCGACGCTCTCCGGGTCCTCGGCCCGCTCACCGACGCCGAGCTGGCCGAGCGCGGCGCCGCACCCCACTGGGCCCAGGAACTGGCGGGCACCCGCCGGGCGATCCGGGTCCGGATCGCGGGCGTGGACCATTGGGCGGCGATCGAGGACGCGGGCCGCCTGCGCGACGCTCTGGGCACCGCGCTGCCGGTCGGCGTCCCGGAGGCGTTCACGGAACCGGTGAAGGACCCCCTGGGCGACCTCCTGGCCCGCTACGCGCGCACGCACGGCCCGTTCACGTCCGCCACGGCCGCCGCCCGCTTCGGCCTCGGCACCGCCGTCACCGAGGGTGCCCTCCAGCGGCTGACGGCGAGCGGACGCGTCGTCCAGGGCGAGTTCCGCCCACCCGTCGCCCACCACCACCCTTCTAACGAGGCGCTTCGCGCCGCCCCTCCTTTTTTGGGCATCGGCCAGGAGTGGTGCGACGCGACGGTCCTACGGCGCCTGCGCCGGCGTTCGCTGGCCGCGCTGCGCCAGGAGCTGGAGCCGGTCGCACCGGCCGCGCTCGCCCAGTTCCTGCCCCAGTGGCAGCACATCGGCAGGAACCACGCCCTGCGCGGCACCGACGGCCTCGTCCGCGCGGTCGAACAGCTCCAGGGCGCCGCCGTGCCCGCGTCCGCGCTGGAGAAGCTGGTCCTGCCCTCGCGCGTGCGGGACTACTCCCCGGCGCTCCTGGACGAGCTGACGGCCGCCGGGGAGGTCGTCTGGGCCGGCGCGGGCGCGCTGCCCGGCAAGGACGGCTGGATCTCCCTCTACCTGGCGGACGCGGCCCCGCTGCTCCTGCCCCCGCCGCACCCCCTGGAGCCGACGGCCCTGCACGAATCGGTCCTCACGGCCCTCTCCGGCGGCTACGGCCTGTTCTTCCGCCAGATCGCCGACCAAGTCCGCGCGACCACCCACCCCGACGCCACCGACCCCCAGCTCGCCGACGCCCTCTGGGACCTGGCCTGGTCCGGCCGGCTCACCAACGACACGCTCGCCCCCCTGCGCGCCCTCCTCGGCTCGGGCCGCACGGCGGGCGCCACGGCCCACCGCGCCCGGCGCACGGTCCCGCGCGGGCGCTACGGCTCGCTCAGCGTCGCCCGCCCCGCGTCCCGCAGCGGCCCCCCGACGGTCGCCGGACGCTGGTCGCTGCTCCCGCCGGCCGAGGGCGAGCCGACGGTCCGCGCCCACGCGCGGGCGCGCGCGCTGCTCGACCGGCACGGGGTGGTGACCCGGGGCGCGGTCGCCGCCGAGGGCGTCGAGGGCGGCTTCTCGGCCGTCTACCGTGTGCTGTCCGTGTTCGAGGAGTCCGGGCAGGCGCGCCGGGGCTACGTCGTGGAGGGCCTGGGCGCGGCCCAGTTCGCGATGGACGGCGCGGTGGACCGGCTGCGCGCGGTGGCCAGCGCCCGCGACCGGGGCGAGGCCCTGCCCGCGCCCGCGCGCACCCCGGCGGACTACGGCTTCCCGGCGAGCGCCGCGCGCGGCCTGACGCCCGCCGAGGACCCCGGCTACGACTGGAGCGCCCCGCCCCCGGCCGACGCGCCGTACGACGACGGACGCGCCCCCCAGCGCCGTAGCGGAAGAACCGGAGTCCCCGGGACACCCGCGTCCCGCGCGGTCGTGCTCGCCGCCGCCGATCCCGCGAACGCGTACGGCGCGGCGCTGTCCTGGCCCGAGCCGCCGGCGGAGGCGGGGCACAAGCCGGGGCGGAAAGCGGGCTCCTTGGTGGTGCTGGTCGACGGGGAACTGGCGCTCTACATGGAGCGCGGCGGCAAGACGCTGCTGGCCTGGCCCGCCGTCGGGGCCGACACCCCGGACGACGATCCGCGGCTGCGCGAGGCGGCGCAGGCCCTGGCGGAGGCGGCCCGCGCGGGGACGCTCGGTACGGTCACGGTGGAGCGGATCAACGGCGCCCAGGCGCTGACCTCTCCCGTCGGCACCGTCCTGGAGAACGCGGGGTTCATCGCCACTCCGCGCGGATTGCGATTGCGCGCATGACAACAAACCGAACAGCACGCGCGCGTACCGCCCCGCCGACACCCCGCCCCGGCAGCATCCTCATGCCACCCTGTCCCCATGCCCGAAGGTGACACGGTCTGGCAGACGGCGAAGCGCCTGCACGACGCCCTCGCGGGCCGGCCGCTGACCCGCTGGGACCTCAGGGTCCCGAAGTACGCGACGACCGACCTCACCGGCCGGACCGTCCTGGACGTCACCCCGCGCGGCAAACACCTCCTGACCCGCGTCGAGGGCGGCCTGACCCTGCACTCGCATCTGCGGATGGACGGCGCCTGGCGGGTGTATGCCGGCGGGGAGCGCTGGAGCGGCGGCCCGGGGCACCAGATCCGGGCGGTGCTGGGGACGGCGGACCGTACGGCCGTCGGCTACCGGCTGACCGTCCTGGACCTGCTGCGCACCCCCGAGGAGGACCGCTGCGTCGGCCATCTGGGCCCCGATCTGCTGGGCCCGGACTGGAACCCCGGGCGCGCCCTCGAAAACCTCCTCAGGGACCCGGCACGCCCCCTGGGCGAGGCGCTGCTGGACCAGCGCAACCTCGCCGGGATCGGCAACATCTACAAGAGCGAGCTGTGCTTCCTGATCGGCGCCACCCCCTGGCTGCCGCTGGGCGCCCTCCCCGCCGACCGCGCGGCCCGGCTCCCCGCCCTCGCCCACCGCCTCCTGGAGGCCAACCGCACCCGCCCGGTCCGCACCACGACCGGCCGCCGCGGCCAGGACGGGCTCTTCGTGTACGGCCGCGCGGACCGCCCCTGTCTGCGCTGCGCGACACCCGTCCGCGCGGGCACCCAGGACGACCGCCCCACCTACTGGTGCCCGTCCTGCCAGACCGGCCCAGCCAATTGACGGACCGTCAGAAATCCTCGTACGGTCGCCTCATGACCCTCAAGGCGTACGACCTCACCGGGCGCACCGCGTTCGTCACCGGCGCCGCGAGCGGCATCGGCCGTGCGAGCGCCGTCCTGCTCGCCGAGGCGGGCGCCACCGTGCACGCGGCGGACCGGGACGCGCCGGGCCTCGCGGAGACGGCGACCCTGGTCAAAGCCGCGGGCGGCACCGCCCGCACCCACCATCTCGACGTCACGGACCGCGCGCGGCTGCGGGAGGCCATGGCGTCCTGCGAGCGGCTGGACGTCCTGGCCGCGATCGCCGGGATCATGCACCGCAGCCCGGTCCTGGAGACCCTCGACGAGGACCTCGACCGGGTGCTGGCCGTCAACTTCAAGGGCGTCCTGTACGCCTGCCAGGAGGCCGCCGCCCTGATGATCGGACAGGGCTCCGGCGGCAGCATCATCACCATGGCGTCCAGCGCCGTCGACGTCAGCAGCCCGGGCCTGCTCTGCTACACGGCGGCCAAGGCGGCCGTCCTCCAGCTCACCCGCACCCTGGCGGCCGAGGCCGGCCCGCACGGCATCCGCGTCAACGCAATCTCCCCCGGCTGGATCCGCACCCCCATGACCGCCCGCCACCCCGACGAGACCCAGGAACGCACCGAGTCCCACATGGCCCGCCGCTCCCCCCTGGGCCGCGTCGGCGAACCCGAGGACGTCGCCCACACCGTCCTGTACCTCGCCTCGGACGCGTCGGCCTTCGTGACGGGCCAGAACCTGCGCCCCAACGGCGGGGTGGCGATGCCGGGGTGAGGACGGCGTACGCCGCCTCCAGCACACCGGAGACGCCTTGACGCGCCGGTGAAAGCGCCCGGCGCACGCCAGCGAAACGCGCCCCTCACCGCCGAACACGCTCCCCCTTCACCCCGATCCACCCCCACTCCCCCGCCAAGCCTCCCGCCACCTCCCCGAGGCGACCACCCCCACCGCCCGCCCCTTGGGCACACAGTGCACCGGCAGCAGACTCAACCCCCACCCCCCGGCAGCCACCGCCCCCTCCACCACCCCGGCCCCCGGCGACACCACCAGCCGCACCACGGCCCACCACCACACCACCCCCAGCACAAACCCACCCCCCAGCCGCACTATTCGCCCAGCCCCAGACCCAGACCCAGCCTCAACCCCAGCCCCCACCTCGCCCCCACCCCCCTCTCCAGCCCCCACCCCACCCGCACGCACCCCCACCCCCTACACGTTCTCCGCCTGGAACATCCAGTGATGCTTCTCCAGATCCGCGGTGATCCCGATGAACAGGTCCTGGCTGACAGGATCCGCATCCCCCGTAGCCCCCACCCGTTCCCTCATACGAGTGATGACGGCCCCCAGCGCCGACACCAGCGCCCCCACCGCGTCGGCGTCCTTCACCCACCCCTCGGCGACCTGCCCGATCCCGCTCCCGGCGGCGACGGTGGACGCCCGCCCGTCCGGCGAGACCCCCAGCGCGGAGGCCCGCTCGGCGACGGTGTCGGAGTGCAGCCGGGCGCTGTCGACGACCTCGTCGAGCTGGAGGTGGACGGACCGGAAGCGCGGCCCGACGACGTTCCAGTGCACCTGCTTGGCGACCAGCGAGAGGTCGATGAGATCGACGAGGGCCCCTTGGAGCGCCTCGGAGACCGTGCGCAAATCAGCATCGGACAGCGGGCTCTTCACGACGTACATCCGCAAAACCTCCGGCGCTCGAAACCGTGCCCCTCCACGATGCGCGCGCCCCGGAACCCCGGCAAACGCAGAAACCCCGGACCCCGCAGCCGAAATCCCCGGCGAAACGCGGAAGCCCCGGCCAGAACCCGAGTCCCCTCGGATCACCCCGGCCGGGGCTCCCCACACACGTACAGACTTCAGGCGGCGACCACGTCGGCCGGCGCCTTGATGGTCACCCGCTCCGGCGGCACACCGGCCACCGAGACGGAACCCAGCATCGGACGCACCGGTGCGGGCACGGGCTGGCTTGGGGTGGCCGCAGCGGACTGGGCCAGCTCGGCGAGGGCGAGCTCGTCGCTCACTTCCCGCATCAGCTCGGACATCCGTACGTCCAGCGCGTCGCAGATCGCGGCGAGCAGTTCGGAGGACGCCTCCTTCTGCCCCCGCTCCACCTCGGAGAGATAGCCGAGTGAGACTCGGGCGGACGAGGAGACTTCGCGCAGAGTACGGCCCTGGCGCTGGCGCTGCCGACGCAGCACGTCACCCAGCAGGCGACGGAGCAGAATCATCGGTGGCTCCCTCCTCGGACCGCGTAGCCGCATCCTTCTCGCCCCACCGTACCGCCTAGCGCTGCGGCCGTGCGGGGAGCGATGTCGTGTTCACTCAGGGCTGCAAACATCAAAACCCCCCGTTCTGTTCCGTATCCTGTGCCCGCTCATTCCCGGTCTGTTCGCCCGCGAGCTCCTTCAGGAGCAGTGCGAGTACGCTCCGTACACTCTCTCTACGAATTTCCTCACGGTCGCCGTTCAACCGCAGGGCCTCCACTTTTCCGCCAGAGGCGGAACCGGAACGGGCTCCCAGGGGGCCGTCGACGGCCACGAAGACGGTCCCGACGGGCTGCCCATCCTGCGGGTCCGGGCCTGCCACACCGGTCGTCGCGACGCCCCAGTCGGCGCCGAGCGCCTTGCGCACACCGGCCGCCATCTGGGCCGCGACCTGCGGATTCACCGCTCCTTCGGCGGCCAGCAGAGCGGCGTCGACCCCGAGCAGACCGGCCTTCAGCTCGGTCGCGTAGGCGGTGACCGACCCCCGGAAGGCCTTGGACGCCCCGGGCACCGATGTGATCTGCGCCGCAACCAGGCCACCGGTCAGCGACTCGGCGACGGCAAGCAGCTCACCCCTCACCGTCAGTAGTCGCACCACGTCAGTGGCCGTGGAATTCACGCTTCCGTCTCCCCCGCCGCCGCCTTCCGCGCGGCGATCCCCTGCCGGCGCAGCACAATGGCCTGTCTTACGTAGTCGAGGCCGGTCACGACGGTCAGGACGACCGCCACAGCCATCACCCAGAACCTCAGGGAAGCCAGCCACCCCGTCAGCGCCAGGACGTACATCCCGACGGCCACCCCCTGGGTGAGGGTCTTCAGCTTGCCCCCCCGGCTCGCGGGGATCACCCCGTACCTGATGACCCAGAAACGCAGCAGCGTCACACCGAGTTCCCGGCCGAGGATCACGCCCGTCACCCACCACGGCAGATCCCCGAGCCCGGACAGACAGATCAGCGCCGCCCCCATGATCGCCTTGTCGGCGATGGGGTCGGCGATCTTCCCGAAGTCGGTGACGAGGTCGTAGGTCCGCGCGATGTGCCCGTCGAACAGGTCGGTGATCATCGCGACGGCGAACGCGGCCCAGGCGAATGCCCGCCACGCCGGGTCGTACCCCCCGTCGGCCAGCATCAGCGCGACGAACCCGGGCACCAGGACGAGCCGCAGCATCGTCAGCAGATTGGCGATGTTCCACACGCTCGCCTGATTGACGGCCGCGGCGGCGATCTTCGCCCCGCGCGCGGGCCGCCCGTCCCGGTCGGACCCCGCACGCCCCTCAGAGGCGTCCGTACGGCGCTCCGCGGCGCCCTCGGTGCCCCGCCCCGCGCCGCCCGCGCCAGGGGCCCGCGAGGAGCCGCCCGCGGCCGACGCCGGAACACCCGTCATCTGCCCGTCTCCTCACTCCACCCGTCCGAGCGCCCCAGCGGCTCGGCCACGAGGTCGACACCCTCGGTGCCGACCACCTTCGCCTCGACGATACGGCCGACCTGCAATCCCTCGCCGCTCGTGAGGAGCACCTGGCCGTCGGTCTCGGGCGCCTGGTGGGCCGCGCGGCCGTACACGCCCTCGATGTCGTCGACCGACTCCACGAGGACCTGGACGCTCTCCCCGACCCGCTCCTCGGCGCGCTGCGAGACGAGTTCCTCGGCGAGCCGGGACACGCGCGCGAGGCGCTCGGCGACGACCTCCTCGGGCAGCTTGTCCGCGTACGTGGCGGCCTCGGTGCCCTCCTCGTCGGAGTAGCCGAAGACCCCGATGGCGTCCAGCCGGGCCCCGTTCAGGAAGCGCTCCAGCTCGGCCAGGTCGGCCGCGGACTCGCCGGGGAAGCCGACGATGAAGTTGGAGCGCACGCCCGCCTGGGGGGCCTTGCTCCGGATGGTGTCGAGCAGCTCCAGGAAGCGGTCGGTGTCGCCGAAGCGGCGCATCGCGCGCAGCACGCCGGGCGCGGAGTGCTGGAAGGAGAGGTCGAAGTAGGGCACGACCTTCGGCGTCGACGTCAGGACGTCGATCAGGCCCGGGCGCATCTCGGCGGGCTGGAGGTAGCTGACCCGCACCCGCTCGACCCCGTCGACCTCGGCCAGCTCCGGCAGCAGCGACTCGAGGAGGCGGATGTCGCCCAGGTCCTTGCCGTAGGAGGTGTTGTTCTCGGAGACCAGCATGATCTCCTTGACGCCCTGCTCGGCCAGCCAGCGCGTCTCGTTGAGGACGTCGCTGGGGCGGCGGGAGATGAAGGAGCCGCGGAAGGACGGGATGGCGCAGAAGGAGCAGCGCCGGTCGCAGCCGGAGGCGAGCTTGACGGAGGCCACCGGGGAGCCGTCGAGCCGCCGCCGCAGGGGCGCGCGGGGTCCGGAGACCGGGGCGACGCCCTCGGGGAGGTCGGACGGGGCGCCGTGGCCCGGGAGCGCGACGTCGGCCGACTGCCGCTCGGCGGGGCTGATCGGCAGCAGCTTGCGGCGGTCGCGCGGGGTGTGCGAGGCGTGGATGCCGCCGTTGAGGATGGTCTGGAGGCGGTCGGAGATGTCCGCGTAGTCGTCGAACCCGAGCACGCCGTCGGCCTCGGGCAGCGCCTCGGCCAGCTCCTTGCCGTACCGCTCGGCCATGCAGCCCACCGCCACGACGGCCTGCGTTCTCCCCTGGCCCTTGAGGTCGTTGGCCTCCAGGAGGGCGTCCACGGAGTCCTTCTTGGCGGCCTCGACGAAACCACAGGTGTTGACGACGGCGACGTCCGCTTCGTCGGCGGACTCCACGAGCTGCCAGCCGTCCGCCTCCAAACGGCCTGCGAGCTCCTCCGAGTCCACCTCGTTACGGGCGCAGCCAAGGGTGACGAGTGCGACGGTACGGCGTTCAGGCATGGGCTCAAGACTACGTGGTCCCACTGACATCGGACGTCGACGGGGTTGGCGCCCACCGCCACCCCCGCGCCGCCCCGACCGCTCGCCCCCGCGACCGCACCCCCTCAGCCGACCTGCGGATCGCCCTTGGTGTACGTCAGCCGCTCGACCGCCCCCGGCTGGAAGTCGTTCGCGAGCTTCTTGCCGTTGACCCACAGGTCGATCGCCCCGGCGTCGCCGAGGACGAGGTTGATCTTCGTGCTGTCCTGGAAGGTCTTGGACTCGCCCTGCTTGAGCAGCCCGTCGAACAGCAGCCGCCCGTTGTGGTCCTTGGCGGAGATCCAGCTGCGCCCGTCGGTGGCGCTGACCTGCACGGTCACCTTGTCCTGCGGGGCCGCGGCGATCGCGCTGTCGGAGGGCACGGGCCGGGGTTCGGCCGGCTTCTCCTGCTTCGGGGCCGGCGCCGGCGACGCGTCGACGGCCGTGTTGGTGCCGTCGGCGACCTGGTCCTTGGCGCCGCCCTCGCCGTCGCCCTTGAAGGCGGTGAACGCGACGAACCCGATCACGGCGACGATCGCGGCGACCATCGCGGCGGTCCAGTTCGGCCCGCGCCGCTCGGGACGGATACGTTCCGCCTCGAAGAGCGGGGCCGCCGGGGTGGGCGCGGGCCGGCCGCCGTGTCCGGCGTCGAAGCGGGCGATCAGCGGGGCGGGGTCGAGACGGACGGCCCGCGCGATGGTCCGGATGTGCCCGCGCGCGTAGACGTCGCCCCCGCAGGGCGCGAAGTCGTCCGCCTCGATGGCGTGGACGATGGCGATCCTGACCCTGGTGGCGCTGCTCACGTCGTCGACGGTCAGCCCGGCGGCGATCCGGGCCTGCCGCAGTTCACGGCCGATGGAGTGGGCTTCCTCGGATACGTCTTCGAACGGACGCTCGTCTTCAGGGGAGTTGCCGATGGACACGGGGGCGCCTTTCGAGCGTGTAGCCACCTGTGCTGGAGATTCAGTCTAGGGGGGGTGCGGAAGGGTCGGGCAACCGGACGGTGGGACTTTGTACGCCATCGGTATGGCCGGACACGCCGACGGCGCGACAGACCGGGCACGACGGCGCCCTTACCTGTCTCTCGCTCAACTGGACGTACGGCAAAGGGAAACGGTTGCCCTGCGTTCTCTAACGGGTGAGTCACGGAAACCGGCAACCCTATAGAGCACGCCTGCGCGGAACGCGCGCCCTGGAGGACCCGCCCAGGGCCCCTATCCCCCACCCCTGATGACGTCCAGCACCCCGTCCAGATCGTCCGGCTTCACCAGCACATCGCGCGCCTTGGACCCCTCGCTCGGCCCGACGATGCTCCGGGACTCCATGAGGTCCATGAGCCGCCCCGCCTTGGCGAAGCCCACCCGCAGCTTGCGCTGGAGCATGGAGGTCGAGCCGAACTGGGTGGAGACGACCAGCTCGGTGGCCTGGCAGAGCAGGTCGAGGTCGTCGCCGATGTCCTCGTCGATCTCCTTCTTCTGCTTCGAGCCCACGGTGACGTCGTCCCGGAAGACGGGCGCCATCTGGTCCTTGCAGTGCTGGACGACGGCCGCGACCTCGGCCTCGGTGACGAAGGCGCCCTGCATACGGGTCGGCTTGTTGGCCCCCATCGGCAGGAACAGGCCGTCGCCCTTGCCGATGAGCTTCTCCGCGCCGGGCTGGTCGAGGATGACCCGGGAGTCGGCCAGGGAGGACGTCGCGAACGCGAGCCTGGAGGGCACATTGGCTTTGATCAGACCGGTGACGACGTCCACGGAGGGCCGCTGCGTGGCGAGCACCAGGTGGATCCCGGCCGCGCGCGCGAGCTGCGTGATGCGGACGATGGAGTCCTCGACGTCCCGGGGGGCGACCATCATCAGGTCGGCCAGCTCGTCGACGATCACCAGGAGGTACGGGTAGGTCTTCAGCTCCCGCTCGCTGCCCTCCGGCGTCTTCAGCTTGCCGTCGCGGATGGCCTGGTTGAAGTCGTCGATGTGCCGGTACCCGAAGGCCGCGAGGTCGTCATACCTGAGGTCCATCTCGCGCACGACCCATTGGAGCGCCTCGGCGGCCCGCTTCGGGTTGGTGATGATCGGCGTGATCAGGTGCGGGATGCCCTCGTAGGCGGTCAGCTCGACGCGCTTGGGGTCGACGAGGACCATCCGGACGTCCTCGGGGGTCGCGCGGCACATGATCGACGTGATGAGGCAGTTGATGCAGGACGACTTGCCCGAGCCGGTGGCGCCGGCCACCAGGATGTGCGGCATCTTCGCCATGTTGGCCATGACGTAGCCGCCCTCGACGTCCTTGCCGAGCGCGACGAGCATCGGGTGGTCGTCCTCGGCCGCGTCGGCGAGCCGCAGCACGTCCCCGACGTTGACCATCTCCCGGTCGGTGTTGGGGATCTCGATGCCGACGGCCGACTTGCCGGGGATCGGGCTGATGATGCGCACGTCCGGGCTGGCGACGGCGTAGGCGATGTTCTTGGTGAGCGCGGTGATCCGCTCGACCTTGACGGCCGGGCCCAGCTCGACCTCGTAGCGCGTGACCGTCGGCCCGCGCGTGAAGCCGGTGACGGCCGCGTCGACCTTGAACTCGGTGAACACGTTCGTCAGGGAGGCGACGACCAGGTCGTTGGCCGCGCTGCGCGCCTTGCCGGGGCCGCCGCGCTCCAGGAGGTCCAGGGAGGGCAGCGAGTAGGTGATGTCCCCGGAGAGCTGGAGCTGTTCCGCGCGCGGGGGCAGGTCCCGGGTCTCCTCCGGCGGCGCCTTGGTCAGATCGGGGACGACACCGGGCCTGGCCTTCCCCTTGGCCGCAGCAGCAGCCGTCCCAGCCGCAGCCGCCCCGGCCGCCGGCACCGGCTTGATCCGCGCCCCCGGGACGGGCGTCGGCATGGTCGGCTCGCGGTCGCCGACACTGACGCCCTGCGTGAGGTCGGCGACGATCGGCGAGGGCGGCATGCCGTGCAGGACGGCCCCGTCAAGGTCGGCCGCGGCGGCCGCCGCGATGTCCACGGCGTCCATCTGGCGGTCCATCGCGGGCTGCGGCACCCCGGAGCGCCTCGGCCGGCTGCGCCGCCGCGAGAGGGCCGCTTCCTCGGCGTCCTCGGCGTCGTACGCGCCGCCCTGGGCCGTCCGTCCGCGCGGGCGGCCCGGCAGCGCCTCGCGCCACTGCTCGTCGTAGCGCTCGTCGTCGGGGCCGTACTCGTCGTAGTCCTCCTCCGGGTCGTGCAGCACCCCGAGCCTGACGCCGAGGCGGCGCAGGCGCTGGGGGATGGCGTTGACCGGGGTGGCGGTGACGACGAGGAGGCCGAAGACGGTCAGGAGGACCAGCAGGGGGACGGCGAGGACGTCGGTCATGGTGAACGTCAGCGGGGTCGCGGCGGCCCAGCCGATGAGGCCGCCGGCGTCCCTTATGGCCTGCATGCCGTCGCTGCGCGCGGGCGAGCCGCAGGCGATGTGGACCTGCCCGAGGACGCCGATGACGAGCGCGGAGAGCCCGATCACGATCCGGCCGTTGGCCTCGGGCTTCTCCGGGTGGCGGACGAACCGCACGGCGATCGCCCCGAGCAGGACCGGCACCAGCAGGTCGAGCCGCCCGAAGGCACCGGTCACCAGGATCTCGACGAGGTCGCCGACCGGCCCGCGCAGATCGGCCCAGGTCCCGGCGGCGACGATCAGCGCGATCCCGAACAGCAGCAGCGCGACCCCGTCCTTGCGATGGGCGGGGTCCAGGTTCTTGGCCCCGTTCCCTATCCCCCGGAACACCGCCCCCACCCCGTGCGCGAGCCCGAGCCAGAGGGTGCGTACGACCTTGTAGACGCCGCCCGTGGGGTTGGGGGCCGGCTTGGGCGCGGGTCTCCTGGCCGCCGCCTTCTTGGCGGGAGCCTTCTTCGCCGGGGCCCTTTTGGCCACGGCCTTCTTCGCCGGAGCGGCTGCCTTCTTGGCGGGCTGCTTCTTGGCTGCGGAGGGACGTGAGGCCATGGGTGTGAGGTTACCGGGAGACGGCAAGGGACACGTGTGGTTGGAGCTTCACCCGATCGTGTCGCCGGACGCGAGGCGCGGAACTGACGCTTCCGTTAAGCGCCTTGGCGAACCCCACCCCAACAGCGAGTTCCGGACACCCGCTTGACGCCGCCTCATACAGAAAGAGCCGCGCCCGCGTTCTCCGTGGGCGCGACTCCAGTGGATCTCAGCCCTGCGAAGGCACCGTAGGCGCACCATTCCCGCTGGCAGCCCCCGGCGCCCCCGGCTCCAACGCGTCCAGCGCCCGCCTGAGCCCCGTGAGCTTGCGCTCCAGATGGGCCGCCGTGGCGACCGCCGCCGCGTCGGCGGAGTCGTCGTCGAGCTGCTTGGACAGGGCCTCGGCCTGTTCCTCGACCGCCGCGAGCCGGGCCGACAACTCGGCGAGCAGGCCCACGGGTTCCCGCCCCGCGCCGCCGTCGGCGGAGGCCCGGCCGCCGCCCTCCAGCTGGAGCCGCAGCAGCGCCGCCTGCTCGCGCAGCTGGCAGTTCTTCATGTACAGCTCGACGAAGACCGAGACCTTGGCGCGCAGCACCCAGGGGTCGAACGGCTTGGAGATGTAGTCCACCGCGCCCGCCGCGTACCCCCGGAAGGTGTGGTGCGGACCGTGGTTGATCGCGGTGAGGAAGATGATCGGGATGTCCCTGGTCCGCTCCCGACGCTTGATGTGCGCGGCTGTCTCGAATCCATCCATTCCCGGCATCTGGACGTCCAGCAGAATGACCGCGAAGTCGTCCGTCAGCAGTGCTTTGAGCGCCTCTTCCCCGGACGATGCCCGCACCAGCGTCTGATCCAGCGCCGAGAGGATCGCCTCCAGCGCCAGCAGATTCTCCGGCCGGTCATCGACCAGGAGGATCTTGGCCTTCTGCACCATGGCCCGCCCTCCTCGCCCCGGCAGTGCACCGGGCGCCGCCCCTGGGGACGACTCCTTTGCGCCGCCCTTCCCTGTGCCGGTCATGGTAGCCGCACCCCGACCGCCGCCACACCCTGTCACCGCTATGTCACAGCGTATGAAGCAGGAACGCGGTAGCGGACCAGAAGGTTCCCCGAACACCGCTCCGGTACCCGGGCGCGCACACCCTGAGTCAGCGCCTCACCGCACCTTCACAAAGATCGCGATCACCCCTCGCCCATCCACTGCTCCATCACGGACAGCAGGTGGTCGGGATCGACCGGCTTCGTGACATAGTCGGACGCACCGCACTCGATGGCCTTCTCCCGGTCGCCCTTCATCGCCTTGGCGGTGAGCGCGATGATCGGCAGCCCCGAGAACTGCGGCATCCGGCGGATCGCCGTCGTCGTCGCGTACCCGTCCATCTCCGGCATCATGATGTCCATCAGCACGACCGCCACGTCGTCGTGCTGCTCCAGCACCTCGATGCCCTCGCGCCCGTTCTCCGCGTACAGCACCGACAGTCCGTGCTGTTCCAGGACGCTGGTGAGGGCGAAGACGTTGCGGATGTCGTCGTCGACGATGAGGACCTTCGCGCCGCCGAAGAGGATGCCCGAGCGCGCGTAGGACACCGTCTCCTGCTCCTGGTCCCCGCCCCGCCGCCGGCGCCGGAAGAGCGCGGCGGCGCCGTTCTGGGTCTCCCGGTACGACTTCACCTCGGCCGGCGTCTCGATCTCGGTCTCCACGAGCCCCGGCAGCGCGCCGAGCGCGCCCTCGGCGGCGGCGAGTTCACCGGCCGGCGGCGCGGGCGGCGTCTGCTGGTAGCCCTGCGGGGGCAGTTCGCTCGGGTGCAGCGGCAGGTACAGCGTGAAGGTGGAGCCGCGCCCCGGTTCGCTCTGCGCGTGGATCTCGCCGCCGAGCAGCTGCGCGATCTCCCGCGAGATGGACAGACCCAGGCCGGTGCCGCCGTACTTGCGGCTGGTGGTGCCGTCGGCCTGCTTGAACGCCTCGAAGATCACCCGCATCTTGCCGGCCGCGATCCCGATGCCGGTGTCGGTGACGGAGAACGCGATCAGCGGGGCGTCGGCCACGGTGAGCGAGCCCGCCTCCAGCAGCTGCTCGCGGATCGCGACGGGCACGTCCGCCCCGGCCGGCCTGATGACCAGCTCGACCGACCCGGAGTCGGTGAACTTCACCGCGTTGGACAGCAGGTTGCGCAGCACCTGCAACAGCCGCTGCTCGTCGGTGTGCAGGGTGGCCGGCAGCTCCGGGGAGACCCGTACCGACAGGTCCAGGCCCTTCTCGGCGGTCAGCGGCCGGAAGGTGGCCTCGACGTAGTCGACGAGCTGGACGAGGGCGATACGGGTCGGGGAGACCTCCATCTTGCCCGCCTCGACCTTCGACAGGTCGAGGATGTCGTTGATCAGCTGGAGCAGGTCGGAGCCCGCCCCGTGGATCGTCTCGGAGAACTCGACCTGCTTGGGCGAGAGATTGCCCTCGGCGTTGTCGGCGAGCAGCTTGGCCAGGATGAGCAGCGAGTTGAGCGGGGTGCGCAGCTCGTGCGACATGTTCGCGAGGAACTCGCTCTTGTAGCGCATGGAGACGGCGAGCTGCTCGGCGCGCTCCTCCAGGACCTGGCGGGCCTCCTCGATCTCGGTGTTCTTCACCTCGATGTCCCGGTTCTGCCGGGCCAGCAGCGCGGCCTTCTCCTCCAGCTCGGCGTTGGACGCCTGGAGCGCCTTCTGCCGGTTCTCCAGCTCGGCGGAACGTTCCTTGAGCTGCTCGGTCAGCTCCTGCGACTGCTTCAGCAGCTGCTCCGTCTTGGTGTTGACGGAGATCGTGTTGACGCTCGTCGCGATCATCTCGGCGATCTGGCTGAGGAAGTCCTTCTGCACGGGCGTGAAGTTGGTGAACGACGCCAGCTCGATGACCCCGAGCACCTGCCCCTCGAACAGCACCGGCAACACCACGACCTGCGCGGGCGGCGCCTCCCCGAGCCCGGAGGAGATCTTCAGATAACCGCTGGGCGCGTTCTCCACGATGATCGTCCGCTTCTCCTGGGCGGCCGTCCCCACCAGCGCCTCACCGGGCTTGAACGACGTCGGCATCGACCCCGAGGAGTACCCGTACGACCCCAGCATGCGCAGTTCGTAGCTCTCGGGCCCGCTCTGGTCCATGGCGAGGAAGAACGCGCCGTGCTGGGCGGCGACCAGCGGCGGCAGCTCGCTCATGATGAGGGAGGCGACGTCGGCGAGGTCCCGGCGGCCCTGCATGAGCGCGGACACGCGCGCGAGGTTGCCCTTCAGCCAGTCCTGCTCCTTGTTGGCGATCGTGGTGTCCCTCAGGTTGGTGATCATCTTGTTGATGTAGCCCTGGAGTTCCAGGATCTCCCCGGAGGCGTCCACGTCGATCTTCAGGTTGAGGTCGCCCCGGGTCACCGCGGTCGCCACCCGCGCGATGGCCCGCACCTGCCGGGTGAGGTTGCCGGCCATCTCGTTGACGGACTCCGTCAGGTCCCGCCAGGTCCCGTCGACGTCCCGCACGCGCGCCTGCCCGCCCAGCTCGCCCTCGGTGCCCACCTCGCGCGCGACCCGGGTGACCTCCTCGGCGAACGACGACAGCTGGTCGACCATGGTGTTGATGGTCGTCTTGAGTTCGAGGATCTCCCCGCGCGCGTCGATGTCGATCTTCTTGGTGAGATCGCCCTTCGCGATGGCCGTCGTCACCATGGCGATGTTGCGGACCTGACCGGTCAGGTTGGACGCCATCTGGTTCACCGACTCGGTGAGGTCCTTCCAGGTGCCCGACACCCCGGGTACGTGCGCCTGCCCGCCCAGGATGCCGTCCGTGCCCACCTCACGGGCGACCTTGGTGACCTGCTCGGCGAACGAACTGAGCGTGCGCACCATGGTGTTGAAGGTGTCGGCGAGCTGCTGCACCTCACCGCGCGCCTCGATGGTGACCTGCCGCGTCAGATCCCCGTTGGCGACGGCCGCGGCGACCTGGGAGATGTTGCGCACCTGCATGGTCAGGTTCTTGGCCATCAGGTTGACGTTGCCGCTGAGGTCCTTCCAGATACCGGTGACCCCGGGTACGTGCGCCTGCCCGCCCAGGATGCCCTCGGTACCCACCTCCCGGGCGACCCGGGTGACCTGCTCCGCGAAGCTTGACAGCTGATCAACCATCGTGTTGACCGTCGTGACGAGCTCAAGGATCTCGCCCTTGGCGTCAACAGTGATCTTCTTCGACAGGTCGCCCTTGGCGACGGCGGTGGTGACCTCGGCGATGTTGCGGACCTGGATGGTCAGGTTGTTCGCCATGAAGTTCACGGACTGCGTGAGGTCCTTCCAGGTCCCGGAGACCCCCTGGACCTCGGCCTGGCCGCCCAGAATGCCCTCGGTGCCCACCTCACGGGCCACCCGGGTCACCTGCTCCGCGAACGACGACAGCTGGTCGACCATCGTGTTGATGGTGTTCTTCAGCTCCAGGATCTCGCCGCGCGCGTCGACGTCGATCTTCTGCGACAGGTCACCGCGCGCCACGGCCGTCGTGACCTGCGCGATCTGCCGCACCTGGGACGTCAGGTTGCCCGCCATGAAGTTGACGGAGTCGGTCAGTTCCTTCCACGTCCCCGACACCCCGTCCACCCGCGCCTGCCCGCCCAGCCGCCCCTCCGTACCCACGTCCCGGGCCACCTTGGTGACCTGGTCCGCGAACAGCAGCAGCTGGTCGACCATCCGGTTGACGGTGTTCTTCAGCTGGAGCATCTCGCCGGAGACGTCGACGGTCACCTTCTGCGAGAGGTCACCGTTGGCCACAGCTGTCGTGACCTGCGCGATGTTCCTCACCTGTCCGGTGAGATTCCTGAACGCCGTGTTGACGGAGTCCGTCAGGTCCTTCCACGTCCCGGCCACGCCCAGCACCTGCGCCTGGCCGCCCAGTTCACCCTCGACACCGATCTCCCGCGCGACCCGCGTGACCTCGACACCGAACGCCGACAGCTGGTCCACCATCCCGTTGACGGTGTTCTTCAGCTCCAGCATCTCGCCCGCGACATCGACCGTGACCTTCTGCGTCAGATCGCCGTTGGCCACCGCCGTCGTCACCGCCGCGATGTCCCGCACCTGCGTGGTCAGATTGCGGAAGACGGTGTTGACGGAGTCCGTCAGGTCCTTCCAGATACCCGACACCCCGGGTACGTTCGCCTGCCCGCCCAGCCGCCCCTCGGAGCCGGTCTCGTTGGCGACGCGCGTCACCTCGTCCGCGAAGATCCGCAGCGTCTCCGTCATCTGGTTGATCGTGTCCGCGAGCTGCGCGACCTCCCCGCGCGCGGGGACGGTCACCTTGCGCGAGAGGTCACCGTTGGCGACCGCCGTCGTCACCTCGGAGATCCCGCGCACCTGGGCCGTCAGATTGCCGGCCATGGTGTTCACGGAGTCGGTGAGCTCCTTCCACACCCCGTCCACCCCGCCGACCTGCGCCTGACCGCCCAGGATGCCCTCGGTGCCCACCTCACGGGCGACCCGGGTCACCTCCGAGGAGAACGCCGACAGCCGGTCGACCATCGCGTTGACGGTCTCCTTCAGCGCCAGCATCTCGCCGGCCACGTGCACGGTGACCTTCCGCGACAGATCGCCGTTGGCCACGGCCGTCGTCACCAGCGCGATGTCCCGCACCTGCGCCGTCAGCCGGTCCGCCATCGTGTTGACCGACTCGGTCAGGTCCTTCCACGAACCGGACATCCCGCGCACCTGCGCCTGGCCGCCCAGCTTGCCCTCGGTGCCGACCTCGCTGGCCACCCGCGTGACCTCGTCCGTGAACGTCGACAGCTGGTCCACCAGGTTGTTGACCGTCCGCCCGACCTTCAAAAACTCCCCGCGCAGCGGATGCGCCGCCCCCTCCGGCGTGTGCGCCCGCAGCTCCATCCGCGGCGACAGATCGCCCTCGGCCACCGCCGACAGCACCCGGCTCACCTCGGACACCGGCCGCGCCAGATCGTCCACCAGCGCGTTCGAGTGCTCGATGGCGCTCGCCCACGAGCCCTCGCAGGCCCCGGTCTCCAGCCGCTCTGTCAGCTTCCCCTCGCGCCCCACCATCCGCCGTACGCGCGCCAGTTCGCCCGTCAGATGCAGATTGCGGTCCGCGACCTCGTTGTAGACGGCCGCGATCTCCGACATCACCCCGTCCCCGGACACCGTCAGCCGCTTGCGGAAATTGCCGTCCCGCATCGACAGCAGAGCGGCCAGCAGCCGGTTGAGGGCCGCCGTGTCCACCACGGTCGTCCCCCCCTTGCCCAGGGACGGTCCGCTCTTCGCGCGCGCCTTGCCGCGCGTCGCCGTGCCAGACTCCACTTGTCCCTCCCGCAGGGGTCGACCGTCACCTGTTGCCACCGCTCGCGCCAGAAGCCTGCCCAGTGTTTCACCCTCACCGAACCAGGCCATAACAGTTCGGCAGCTTCGCACATCGTCCGCACACCTCCGAGGCAGGAACACCTCGCGGGGGAACGGGGCACCGGAAACGGGGCCAACACAGCCGACCGGCATCCGCGGGGGCGGGGAGGGTCAGTAACCTTGCACACGGCTGCCGTGCCGCCGCCGGCCCGACCGGTCCGGGCGGTGGCACCACGCATGAACGGGCATCGGAGGGGCAGGCCGCACATGACCACCGGACTGATCCCCGGGGAACAGCCCCCGGACCCTCGTCCGACCGGCCTGCGCCCACCACCACCGCGGCGCGGCCCGGACGAGCAGCAAGACCCGCACGTCGACGACCGGCCGAGGAGTTCTGTGATCACCGCGCGCGCGGCTGCCAGTTTCGAGCCCGCCGGACGGTCGGTCGCGACCGCCCGCTCCTTCGTCCGTGACACCCTGCAAGGCTGGGGATTCGCCGACATCGTGGACGACGCCGTCGTCCTCACGAGCGAACTCGTCACCAACGCGGTCGTCCACGCGGGCACCCACGCCGACGTCCTGTGCCTGCGCAGCGAGGGCGGCGTACGCATCGAGGTCGCCGACCGCTACCCCGAGCGCGAGATCCCCCTCCAGGGCGCCCTCTCCGGGCTCGCCGGGCCCGACCGCGAAGGCGGGCGCGGACTCCAGCTGTGCGCGGCCATCGCCGCCCGCTGGGGCGTGGAGTACACCTCCACCCACAAGAACGTGTGGTTCCAGCTCGCCCTGCCCGAACGCCAGGTCGGCACCCGCTCGGCAGGCCCCGCGCTCCCCGTCGGACTGCTCCCCCTCACCGACGGCCGCGTCCGCGTCGCCGTCGTCCAGATCGACCGCGCGGGCTGCATCTCCGCCTGGAACGAGGACGCCGAGGAGATCTTCGGCTACCCCGCCGACCAGGTCACCGGCAAACCCCTCACCGACCTCGCCGCCTGGCCGCACACCCCCGGCACCGCCACCGGCATCGCCGAGGCCCTCCAGCTCTCCCGCTGGGAAGGCAGCTACGGCATCCGCGGCGCCGATGGCCGCGTCACCCCGGTCTACGCCTCCCACCTGCGCGTACGCGACACCGGCGGCGAACCCTCCACCGTCTGCCTCCTGGTGCGCGACCACGAACGCGCCGTCCTCCAGACCCCGGCGCGCGTCCCCGCCTCCGACTCCACGGCCGAGGGCGGCCAGGGCGCCGACCCCTTCGAGGTCTTCATCGGCTCGCCCGCCCCCGACGACCTCGACGGACTCCTCCAGCGCACCGTCGAACGCGCCCGCGACATGCTCGACGCCGACGCCGCCTTCCTGCTGCTGGCCACCGACGACGAGACCGAACTGGAGGTCCGCGCCTCCACCGGCCTGCCCTCCACCCGCCAGCGCTTCGCCCGCGTCCCCGTCGAGGCCGGCCCCGGCCGCTACGGCTCCGCCCGCATGCCCGCCGTCCACGAGGACCTCGCCGCCGTCCCCGGCGCCGTCCCCCTCCTCAACGGCACCGGCATGCGCGCGGTCGTCACCGTCCCGCTCAAGGTCGAGGGCCGCCTCACCGGCTCCCTCGGCGTCGCCTCCGAGTCCCCGGCCCGCTACTCCAACGAGGAAGCGCTCAGGCTCCAGTTCGCCGCCGACCGCATCGCCCTCGCCGTCGAGTCCGCCCGCCTCGGCGAGCTGGAACGGCTGCGCAGAGGCTCCCTGAGCTTCCTCGTCGAGGCCTCCGACCTGCTCGCCGGCACCCTGGACCGCGACCAGACGCTCGCCCTCATGGCCCAGATGACGGTCCCGACCCTGGCCACCTGGTGCGCCGTCTACACCATCGCCGACCAGGCCTCCGACCCCTACCTCTCCTACGTCCTGCACGAGGACGAGGAGCTCATCGACGGCATCAAGTCGCTGCTCTCCAAGATCGCCCCGCCCGACCCGGTCCCCACCCCCGGCGCCCGCGTCTGGACCGCCCCCGGCAAGGCCGCCCACGAAGCGGCGCTGCGCAGCTCCATGCGCAGCCTCGGCCTCACCGGCGGCCCCATCCAGCAGCTGGGCACCAGCCTCGGCCCGACCCTCGCGACCGCGTCGGCCGTCGGAGGCGAAACGGTCGTTCTCCCGCTGGTCGCCCGCAACCGCGTCATCGGCATGCTGACCCTCGGCAAGCCCACCGACGAACACTTCCGCCAGGAGATCCTCGAACTCGCCGAGGACCTCAGCCGCCGCGCCGCCCTCGCCCTGGACAACGCCCGCCTCTACTCCGAGCGCACCGCCATCAGCCAGTCCCTCCAGCGCAGCCTCCTGCCCCCGGGCCTGCCCGAGATCGACGGCGTCGAGGTCGACGTCATCTACCGCGCGGCCGGCGAGGGCAACGAGGTCGGCGGCGACTTCTACGACGTCTTCCCCATCCGCGACGGCGCGTACGGCTTCGCCATCGGCGACGTCTGCGGCACCGGCCCCAACGCGGCGGCGGTCACCGGCCTCGCCCGGCACGCCCTGCGCCTGCTGGCCAGGGAGGGCCTGAGCGGCCCGGCGGTCCTGGAACGCCTCAACTCCGCGATCCTCGACGAGGGCGCCCGCAGCCGCTTCCTGACCCTCCTCTACGGCGAGATGCGCCCCCAGGACGACGGCAGCGCCGAACTGAAGGTCGTCTGCGCCGGCCACCCCCTCCCCTTGCGCCTGCGCCAGAACGGCACGGTCGAACCGGCCGCCGAACCCCAGCCCCTGCTGGGCGTCATCGAGGACCTGGAGCTGTACGAGCAGACGGTCACCCTCGACCCCGGCGACGTCCTCCTGTGCGTCACGGACGGCGTGACGGAACGCCGCGAGGGCACCCGCATGCTCGGCGACGACGGTCTGGCCGACGTCCTCACCACCTGCACCGGTCTCACGGCGGGCGCGGTGGCCGCCCGCATCATGCGCGCCGTGGAACGCTTCGCCTCGGACGCGCCCTCGGACGACATGGCGATCCTCGCCATGCGGGTGGCGTGAGAAACCGGAAACGGACATGAGAAAACCCCCGCCCTTGATCAGGGCGGGGGTTTTATGGCTGAGCCCCCAAACGGAATCGAACCGTTGACCTTCTCCTTACCATGGAGACGCTCTACCGACTGAGCTATAGGGGCCTGTTGCTTTTCTTCGGGGTTTCCCCCGCTGGCAACAGGAAGACCTTACCCCGGTCGCGCCGGAATTCCCAAACCCGTTCAGTACGCCGGCTGCAAGAGCCCGCCGAGCGCATTACAGGCGGCCACTATGCGCTGCATGTCCCTTTTCGTGAGCGCGGCGTCGACGGGCAGCGCGAGCGTCTCGTCGGCGGCCAGCTCGGTCTCGGGCAGCGACACACAGCGCCGGAACTCCGGCAGCCGGTGCACGGGCGTCTTCACCGGCACCCGGCAGGCAACTCCCTTGCCGCGCAGGGCCCGTGCGAAAGCATCCCGGTCGGGCCGCCCGTTGCCGGGCACCCGCACCACGTACTGCTGGTAGGTGTGCCCGTCGCCACCGTCCGGCGTCCGCACTCCCGTGAGCCGCGCGTCCAAGTAAGCGGCCCGCTCCCGCCGTTGAGCGATCTCGTCGACGGCGGCCATCCCGTCCCGCTCCTCCAGCACCAGCAGCCCCCGCCGCTCCCCGACCTCCCGCAACCGCCCCAGGTCCGCGAACCGCCCGAACCGGTGCACGACGACAACGGCCGCCGTCCGAGGAGTCACGACCGCTTCGACGGCCGACGCGTCAAGGCAGTAGCTCACCGGATCGACATCGGAGAACACCGGCATCGCACCCACCCGGGCCACCTCTTCGGCGAGCCCGGCATCCCCGAAGGCCGGCACGACGACCTCGTCACCGAGTCCGACACCGGCCGCCTTGAGCATTGCTCCAGTACCCATGGGCGGAATGTTCGAGGCGGAACGTGAACTGCAAGTGACGGACAACAAAAAAGAGGCGGGCTCTGAACCGAAGTTCAGAGCCCGCCTCTCTAAAAGGAGTTCGGCGGCGTCCTACTCTCCCACAGGGTCCCCCCTGCAGTACCATCGGCGCTGTGAGGCTTAGCTT